>DASZFQ010000180.1:0-4810 GCA_035939595.1 Casimicrobiaceae bacterium | reverse complement strand
CACTGGTCGAGCGGTTACGCCGACGTGCTGCAGACGCTTCGCCATCCGGCCTGGCGTGGGCGCGGACCGGGCGACGGCAGCGTGCGCGTGTTCGATCTGGTGGAACGCGACGCTTCCGCGAAGGGCACAGGACATGCCCATTGAACGGGCCCCCCGTATCGATGTTTCGTGCCGAGCACTCGTCTATCTTCCGCGGTATGTCTCCAGGTGGGGAATGAACAAATCAGCGCGCGAAGTGGCGAGGAGCTTGCACCACTATTTCGACGACGCGCTGGATTTTCATCGAAATGGTCAGGAAGCCCGGCTGTTTCCGGCGCTGCTCGCACAGGTCCACGATGCCGACGCCTTGCGAGTCCTCGTGGCCACGTTCAAGAACGACCACCGCGCACTCGAAGGCGCGTGGGAGACGTTGCGCGCCAGCCTGCTCGCCGTCGCGTTTTGCCGGCCTGCGAAATTATCGATCGACGACGCCACGGGATTCGCCGCGATGTACCGGCACCACGTGGTCACCGAGACGACGCATTTATTGGCTCTCGGGCCCACCGCCTCGCACCTGGCCGAATGGGTAGGTACGGTCTCACGGCGACCCCACCGGCCGGCGTATCGCTCGCAATTTGGCAGCGTTGCGGCGCATTCAGACAGATGGTGGCGGATCGACGCATGACCGCTCTCCCATTCGCACCTGGCCTGGTTCGCAATCGAGAGCGCAGACCTCGCCCGCAGGTCGGCCTTGTCCTCGGCGGCGGCGGTGCGCGTGCCGCCTATCAGGTCGGCGTGCTCAACGCTCTCGCACGCATCCAGCGCGAGTCGAATGCGCCGCGCGCCAATCCATTTCCGGTGATCGTCGGCACGTCGGCGGGTGCGATCAATGCGGCAGCCCTCGCATCGCATGCGGACCAGTTCGACTTTGCGGTGTCGCACCTGGTCGACATATGGCGCAACTTCCGCGCCGAACAGGTTTACCGCTCGGATGCGATCGGAGTCATCCGCAGCAGCGCGCTGTGGCTTACCCTGCTCACCGTTGGATGGGCGATCGCGCGCTGGTCGCGATTGAGCCCGCGCTCGCTGCTCGACAACCGCCCGCTCGCCGATCTGCTCGAGCGCACGCTCAACCTCCACCGCGTGCGCGACGTGATGCAGGCGGGCCATCTGCAGGCGCTCGCGGTCAGCGCATCAAGCTACACTTCAGGCACGCACGTCACGTTCTACGACGGGGTCGACCGGTTTCTCCCCTGGACGCGCGAGCAGCGCATCGCCGTTCCCGGTCCGATCACCCTGTCGCATCTGCTCGCGTCATCGGCGATACCCTTCGTCTTCCCGGCCGCGCCGCTAGAGGTCGCGGGCCGCGTCGAGTGGTTCGGCGACGGTTCGATGCGACAGGTCGCGCCCATCTCACCGGCGATCCATCTCGGCGCCGAGCGCGTACTTGTTATTGGCTCCGGTCGTATGTACGAACCGCCAGGCCAGGTCGCGGGGCCGTCGGGTTATCCGTCGCTCGCGCAGATCGCCGGCCATGCGCTGTCGAGCATCTTCCTCGACTCCCTTGCGGTCGACATCGAGCGGCTGCTGCGCATCAATCGCACGTACGCGCTGCTCTCGCCCGAAGCGCGGTCACGAACGACCTTGCGGGCGATCGACGTTCTGGTCATCGCACCGAGTCAGCGCCTCGACGACATCGCAGCGCGCCACATCAACAGCTTGCCGCGCGCCGTGCGAACGCTGCTGAGCGCATTGGGCGTACGCGGACGCAACGGCAACGAGTCGAGCGGTGCCGCGCTTGCGAGCTACCTGCTGTTCGAGGCACCGTACACTGGCGAGCTGATCGCGCTAGGGGAACGCGATACGCTCGCCCGTCGGGCCGAAGTGCTTCGCTTCTTCGGCTGGGGAAAACGAAGCGACGTCACTGCAGATGCGTCTTCCATCGGCACGATGCCCGGAGCGAGCGAAGAAGGTAGCGCGCGCGCGCCGCGCCGCATGACGCGTGGCCGGAGGACCTCGAGTAGATCAAGCTCGAACCACCGACCCGCGGACTAGGTAGAGCTATTCAAAGTAAAGCGATCATCAAGCGCAAGACGGCATTGTTGACCGGATCGCCCAGTGGGTTCGGCTTGGGGATGCCCCGCTTTGCCGAGAAGGGGTTGAAACTAGCTCTGCAGTGAACCGTGGCTCCGCTGTCAGCTGCGTGACTGATAGCCATAGAGCTGTTTGGGCAAGCGGTTGTGGCATTTGCGGTGCCTCAAGCATCACGAATGCAAGCGTCGATCCGAGCGGAAGCGACCGGGCACCAGAACGCCCGCAGGCGTGACCGCAGCGGAGCGCGAACTGCTGCGACCGTTCTTTGCCGGTCAGCGACTATCGAGCTCGGCTCGTGCTAGGCTCCTACTCCGTTCATACGAACAAACGCGCGCTCAACAAGGGCGAAGCGAAGGTCGCAGAATTCGGCAAACGCCTCCGGGCGGAAGGTCGTCTTTAGGAAGCCTCTGCAAGACTTGTCGGCGCGGCTTTGCCACGATTAAGGCCACGGGGCCGCCGGTTCCGCGGCACGGAACGAGTGAGGTTAGATTCGGTAGGCGACGTCACTCCCGTGAGGAGGTTCATATGATGGACAAAGTGCTTGCCCGGCTGGGTCGGGCTCTCGCTGGGTATCTCTCGAAACCGCGGCACCTGGGTGCGCAGTTCGCCACCTCGGCACCGGAGAAGCTCGCTGGGGCGCTCGAGCCCGGCGACATCGTGCTGATCGAGGGCAACACGCGCGTTAGCGTCGTGATCAAGTACCTTACGCAATCCACCTGGTCACACTCGGCGCTCTACGTTGGCGATGCGCTCGGCGCGCCGCCGCCCGGCGAGGAACCGAAGGTGTTCATCGAGGCAGATCTCCGCCAAGGCGTGCGTGCGGTGTCGCTTTCCGACTACGCGGGGCTTCACACGCGCATCTGCCGGCCGGTGGGGCTTTCCCCGGAAGATGTGCGCAAGTTGATCGAGTTCGCGGTGTCGCACATCGGCAACTCCTACGATCTGAAGAACGTGTTCGACCTCGCGAGGTATCTTTTGCCCACGCCCCCAGTGCCCTCGCGCTGGCGCCGCCGAATGCTTAGGCTCGGCAGCGGTGATCCCACGCGTGCCATCTGCTCGACGCTGATCGCGCAGGCCTACGAGTCGGTGCGCTACCCAATTCTGCCGCTGTACGTGCCGCGGCGGCTAGGCAAGCACGCGGAGGATGCGCACGAAGAACTCCTGCGCATTCGCCACCACAGCCTGTTCGCGCCGCGCGACTTCGACATCTCGCCGTACTTCGCGGTCGTCAAGCCGACGATTGTGCACGGCTTCGACTACCGGAAGTTGCAGTGGGCGGAGGATGCCCGCCGCTTGGAGGGCGAAGCCACCATGGAACATCGTCGGCAAGAGGGACCAAGCAATCGCACCCGATGAATGGCTTTCTAGATGAGGAGGGAATAGCGAATGGCAATCTCCAAACAACGAGAGACTCTGGTTCGGATACTTACGCACCTCACGTTGCAGATTGCGGTATTCACTGTCGCAGGTGCCGCGTTGGCCTTTGCGCTATCAGCGACGGGGTCCAATGTCTAGGACTCTTCTTTCTTGGCGGTGTTTGCTGCGGCCCAGAGCGAGCCTGGGTTGACGCGATCGGGATAGATTTCCAGCATGGCGTCGTATAGCTGGCGCGCGGTTGTTGTCGCAGTATTTAGGCGATTGAAATCGCGAAGGTATTGCCGCGTCTCGGCGATGACGCGGGGATCATCGTCGTTTTCTGGCACCTTGTGCCCGGCGACCACGGCCTTCGGTTTCAGGGCCTCAAGCTTATCGAGCGTGGAGATCCACTCAAGCCGGCTCTGTGTGTCGGTCTCGCCGAGATAAGGATGAATGCCGTTGTAGACGGCATCCCCGCCAACGATCAGTCCGATCGACGGGACGTACAAACACGTTGAGTGGGCCGTATCGGTCCGCCCGGCATTCACCGCTACAAGCTTGTGCCCTTCTAGCTCCAGTTCATTGTCTTCGAGCGGCTCGGCGACTAGCAACCGGTCTGGAATCTCGCCCGGGAAAAGCCGACGCCAGAAGTTCTCGATCGAGGCCGGCGAGAGATGCTCCTGCATGGCCTTGACGATCTCGGGTGTCGCGACTGCCTTGGCGTGAGGGAAGCGCTCCAGAAGCGATGCAAGGCCGAAGAAATGATCACCGTGCCCGTGGGTGATATAGATCGCGGTGAGGTTCTTGCCGCTCGCGACGACCCAATCCAACAGCGTCTGCGATTGTTCGGTCGTGAGAAAGGTGTCCACGAGAACGGCGTTGCGCTCACCGTAGATGAGTGTCGACGAATTCGCCACCCACATCAGTTCTTCCTTGCCGGCGGGCAAATCGCGAGTAAGGCCAGGGCGCTTTATCGTAAGCACATCCCATTGAAGATTTTTGTTAGTAGTGTTGGCTGAACACATCGTCAAGTCCTTGCTGATTGTGAGAGATTCGTAAGGTGGGGAACAGCCGCGGCGAAAGCGCCGTGGGTTGGGGTCGATCGGCTTCGCTAGAGGCGGTCATGGGCTGGCCTTCACTGTGCGGAAATAAGAGGTCGGGTTCGCTCTTTCACGCGATGGCGCGACCTAGTTCGGCGGAGAAACGAGCGCACTCGGCGGCGGGCGATGATCGATCGCAATGGCGCCGCGCTCGCGCGATCTTCACCGCGCCTATCTGCCAGCTCAACATAACGCACTCCTCTTGTTTGCATTGCGTCGAGGAAATCTCGCCCGCTCATCGTCTGACCCGCTTCGACCAAGGCGCGGGGATCGTCCCAGTG
>DASZFQ010000179.1:0-16343 GCA_035939595.1 Casimicrobiaceae bacterium | reverse complement strand
CATCGAAGACCGTAAGGTCGGTGTCCGTATGGGCGGTTGGCCAGGCGCGCAGCTTCAAGCTCCGGCCACCGAGGTCAAGCCACTGGACGTCGGCCACGGCCATCGTCGGCAGGACGATCGTGCTACCTTGCGCTGCGTCGCCCACATCCCGCAACAGTGCGCGAAGATAATTGGGGCCGCGCCGGCGCAGGGCTTCGGCTAGCCGGGCATGGCCCACAAACTCCGGCCTATCTTCGACAAACGCCTGGTTGCCGAACACGTGATCGGGATGGACGTGGGTGTTGATGACATAGCATACGGGCAGAGAAGTTATGCGACGAATGACCGCCCGCAAAGCGCGCCCCACGGCGTAGGTCCCGCCGGTATCGATGACAGCCACGCACGTTGTGCCGACCACGAAGCCCAGATTGGCGATGTCCCCCGCGTTGGCGGCAGTCATTTCAGCCTGGGCGCCATAGTGAACGTAGACCCCCGGCGCGGGATTGGCCACCTGGAAATCGCGCAGGTCGGGCGGCTCCGCCCAGACGCCAGGCGCCCATGCCAGCACGACGCCGGCAACAAGACGCGCGTTGCGCCAGGCGGCCGAACCTGCGCTGCGGGCCACTAGTGCGCCGCCGCCATGTCCATGCGGCGTTCACCCATTGAGGAAGCAGTGCTTCTTCGCATCCGCCTGAAGCTCGCGAAAAGAGGCGATTATCTTGCGCCCGTCTTTCAGGTCGCGCATCACGCCGCCGCGCTCGCCAGCCATGGTCGTCGCATTGGCAATCGTCGAGAGCTCAACCCAGGTCGCATAGTCGACTTTGGCGGCGATATCGTCGATCGCGCACGAGCATTTGTAGATCGATTCCTGCGCCGACACCTTGCTTGTGCGCATGCAGTCGAGGACAAACTCGACTCGTGCTTGCGTCGGAAAATCGTTAGCGCGAGCAAACCCCGCCAGAGCCAACGCCATCAGCACGGTGCAACAAGAACGAATCATGGTTCACTCCTGCAACGTCTCCGCCGCCCGCTTCACTTGCTGAAGTGATGCGGCGTGAAGGTTGGTGGCTTTAGTGAGCGTCTGGCATGGGCGCCTGCCGAGCCTTGAACGTCGCGGCGAGGCTCTCGCTTAACGCGCCAAGCTTAGCCTCCGCGGCACGCATCGCGACTTCGTCGCCAATTGACTGGTAGCAGATGGCCAGCCCATACCACGCGATCGGATCATCGGGCCTTAGCCTAAGCGCCGCAACGAACGCGGCAACGGCGGCTTGCGGGCGATTCTGCATTTGCAACGCCTTGCCGCGTACGAGGAGCGCTTCGGCGTCCTGGGGGCTCGCTGCTGCCCAGCGGTCGGAGAGCTCGAGCAGCGCGCCCCATTGTCCATCCGCGTCTAAGGGAGGCGCCTGCAGGAAATACGGCAATGCCGCGGTTTCGGCCTGCCAGAACGCGCGCTCCCCGGGCCGGGGCGCAAGTGCGATCCACTGGTTTTCGCTCGGCATGTCGTCGCGGATCCACTTCACCGGCAGCGAATAGAAGGTCCCGGACGATCCGCGCAGGCGAAACGTCAACAAACCCACCAGTTCTCCCGTGGTGTCGAACAGGCCGCCGCCACTGGCGCCGGAAGTGAACGCGGTGTCCGATTCGACCACATAGGCGGCATCGAGCGAATGCAGCGCCAGCACATGCCCCGAGGTCAGCGCGATGCCGGTTCCGCCGGTAAAGCCCAACGCCACAACCTGCTGACCCAAACGCAGACTGTCCGCGGCTCCGATAACCACGGGCTTGCCGTGCCAGGCCGGTACGCGCAAGAAACAGACATCATGCTGCGTGTCGGCAACCTGCGCACTGACTTCCCAGAGCATCCCGGATCCGGCGATGCGGGCGGCCGTCGCGTCGCGCGTTACATGGCAGTTCGTGACCACGACCGAGGGTGCGATGGTAACAGCGGTGCCCAGGGACAGGCCCCCTTGCTCGCGCTCAACTTCGACTCTTACGACGCTGTTCGACAGCGGGACAAACGTCGCCGGGCTAGGCGACTGGGCCGGCGTGGCGCTGGCAGCGAGAAGCGCCAGCAGAGCGCCCAGCGTCGCCGCCCATGCCGCCCGAGCGTGCCGGCGCCGCACCATGGCGCCGGGCTTGAGGCTGCGAGCGCGTCGAGGCATGGGCGCGGATGCGGTTGGGAGCTACCCGAGTTCGCCCTACGGCACCAGGTCGCCCCGCTCGTTGACAATCGGAACGTTGTACTCGCGCAGAATCTGCGCGATCGGTGCCCGGTTTTCGCTGATCAGCTTCTCCACGGTCTGTTTCCATTCGCGCTCGCCGTAGCGCACACCCATGGCGATCTCGAAGTCGAATTGGATGCCGGGCTCGGACCTGAGCGGTACGAGCATGAGCTCGACGTTGCGAACCCGATTCGCGTAGTAGCCGGCAATCGGGCCCCAGACGATGGCCGCATTGATCTTGCCCTGCGCCAGGTCTTTTTCGATGATTTCACCCGGGTATTGCTCGGGGTCGGGAGACAGGATCGGATATAACGCAACCTGCGCCTCCAGCCCGTGCCGGGCAAGCCAGTTCGACCCTGGCGAGCGGTCGTAGGCGCCGATACGCAGCGTGCGCAGCAGCTCCGGCGGCAGTGCGAACAAGTCGGCCCCGACCTTTATCTGATCAAGCCCCTTGCCTTTGGGATAGACCAACATATAGGTCGAGCGGTAGTACGGGATGGTGGCGGAAACCTGGTCGTAGCCGGCGGGAATGCCCATGACGATGTCGCAACGGAAATCCTCGTCGGGTAGCCGGTAACGAAGCGTATTGCGGATGAAATTCATCCGTTGCGGGAAGGCGTAGCTCTGGACTGAAAGACCCAATTGCCGCGCAAACAGGTCCGCTATGTGATTTTCGAAGCCTTCGCCCTGGGTATTGGCGAACGGCAGGTTGTTCGGGTCGATGCACGGTCGAAACGTCTTCGGCATCTCGTCTGCGCGGGCGCTGACGCTGCCCATGGCGATGGCGCCGATTGCCGCGGCGAGGAGGAGCGCCGGGATCGGTTGCCTGGATCGCATCCGCCGGAGCCGGCGAGACAAGCCGGCCAACCAACCCGCTGCGCGAATTGCCCGGGTCATTGCTTCAACTGTTGGACGTGTGCCCGCGTAATATCGCCATTGGACCGGCCTTTTAGATAGGCATAAAGACCGTCGGTATGCTCCATGACCATCGGGCTGGTCTTGAAGCTTGGCATGCCTTTTTCGAGTCGCCCTTCGGTAACCGTCTTGACGAACTCCTCATAGCTCAGCGTCTTGAAGCTTTCGATCAGCGACGGGCCGACGAGCCCCTGCTGGTTGGCGCCATGGCAACGGTCGCATGCGGCGGCGCGCCAGGCCCGAAAGCCATCCATCGTGTTGGCATCGACCAAGTAACCCTCGACTACTTTATATGCAAGCTCGCCGCTTGCGGCAGCGCCCTTATCCTCTGCCTCCAGACGGGCGGCGACGCCGAGAATGCAGATCGCGGCCAGTGGCAGCAACGCCCGCGCCAAGCGGAAAGTGCGTGTCATGGTTGAGCTGGGTGGGGGCAGCTTTGTTTGCGACCTTCGCCTGGGTTGCCAGTTCCCCGCGCGATGGCCAAAAAGGCGCCGGCGCGGATCCCGCGCCGGCGCGAGGAGATTGCAATAATCAGTTGGGCAGTGCGAATACCGTCAGCGAACCACCCAGCTCGGTGAAGTCCCGAAGCTCTTTATAGCCACCGACTGCGCCCAGGCCGTCCTGATCCTTTTCCAGACCCGCCGCCATGCCGATGCCGGCCCAGCCGCCGATCCCGGAGTACACGCCGATATATTGCTTGCCCTTGTGTTCGTAAGTGAAGACGTTGCCGATGATCCCCGACGGCGTCTTGAACTTGAACAGCTCCTTGTTGATGTCGCTGGTATCGACGCACTTCAGGTAGCCCTCGAGCGTCCCGTAGCAGGCGATACCGCCGGCAGTCACCAGTACCCCACTCCACACTGAGAACTTCTCCGGCTTGGTCTGCACGATCTTGCCCGTGCTCGCGTCCCAGGCGATGAAATTGCCCATGTTGGTGCCGCCCGGCGCGGGAAACATCGACAGGGTCGCGCCGACATAGGGCTGCCCGGCAACGTAGTCGACCTTGAACGGCTCATAGTTCATGCAGACGTGGTTGGTCGGTACGTAGAACAGGTTGTTGTTCGGATCGAACGCCGCCGGCTGCTCGTCCTTCGAACCCAGTGCCGCAGGGCATACGCCCTTGGTGTCGACATCCGGACCGTTCTGCGCCGTCGAGTACTTCTTGACCACCTCCGGCCGACCGGTCTTCATGTCCACGTGCGTCGCCCAGTTCACCGACGGATCGAACTTCTCGGCGACAAGCAGCGCACCGGTGGTGCGGTCGAGCGTGTAGCCAAAACCGTTGCGATCGAAGTGCACGAGCGCCTTGGTCGGCTTGCCCTTGACGTTGATGTCGGCGAGGATCATCTCGTTGATGCCGTCGAAGTCCCACTCATCGAACGGGGTCATCTGGAAAACCCACTTGGCCATGCCGGTATCGACGTCGCGCGCCATGATGGTCATCGACCAGCGGTTGTCGCCCGGACGCTGCGAGGGATTCCACGTCGATGGGTTGCCAGTGCCGTAGTAGAGCAGGTTCAGCGCCTTGTCGTAGCTGTACCAGCCCCAGGTCGTGCCGCCGCCGTTCTTCCACTGGTCACCTTTCCAGGTCTTGAGCGACGAATCCTTGCCCACGGGCTTGAGCGCGCCGTCGGTCCAGGTCACCGTCTTGTCCGGGTCGATGAGCATTTCGGCATCCGGTCCGGTGCTGTACGCCTTCCACACCTGTTTGCCGGTATTGATGTCATACGCGGCCAGAAAGCCCCGGACGCCCCATTCGCCGCCGGAGATTCCGGTGATCACCTTGTCCTTGAACACGTGCGGGGCATTGGTGTTCACCGCGCCGACCTTCGGATCCCCGTTCTTGACCGACCAAATCACTTTCCCGGTCGCCGCATCGAGGGCCACGAGCATCGTGTCGGCCTGTTGCAGGAAAATCTTGTTCTGGGCATAGGCAAGGCCCCGGTACACCGTGTCGCAGCACATCTGCGGGATCACCGCCGCGTCCTGCTTCGGTTCGTAGCGCCACTTGATCTTCTGCGTGTCGAGGTCGATCGCGAAGACCTTGTTGGGGAAGGGCGTATTGATGTACATCGTGTCGCCCACGACCAGCGGCGACCCCTCATGCCCGCGCAGCACGCCGGTGGAGAACAGCCAGGCGACCTGCATCTTGCCAACGTTCTTGGCATCGATCTGATTGAGCTTGCTGTAGCGCTGGTTGTACATGTCACCAGCCTGCATCGCCCAGTTGTTCGGATTGGCAATGAGCTGTTCGAGATCAGGATTTGCCGCGGCGACGCCGGACAGTAGCAACGCAGAGGCTAAGCCCGCGATGACCAGCGGCTTAAAGGCGATGGGCATAACTCCTCCTGTGATGATGGGCAAACCCGAATGGACGGCTGCCGCGGCGCGTTGGCTATATTGCAACTTGGACGCCGTTGCTCGACAGTGTCCCGCTATGCCGAACCGAAGTCAATTTGCACACCACAGCTTGGGGGAACGGCTTCGGCACCCGTTTCGCCCAGGATTGTTGCGCCGCAACAGCCGGCAGCCCGCGCGGCTCTTTTTTTGCAGTGCAGCTAAGGCGGCCGGCCACTCGAGCCGTGGCGGCGCGGTGTCTTAAGTCGCTCGCACCGGCGGCATACAATCCGGGCTCGATCCAGGCGTCGCGCAAAAGCCGCATGATCACGGTTCGCCACCCATCCTCTGCGGTGAAGGGCGCGGAGTACCTTTGCTCCGCGCTCGCCTGGTACCCGAGCAAGCGAGTGTTCCTCCCGCTTGCGGCGCTGGTCGCCGTTCTGGCGGCGGCATGCGCGACCCAAAACCCGCGGGTGGAGAAGCTGAAGCCAGTCGCGGTCACCGCCGACGTGTACGCTCTGCTGGGCAGTGGCGGTGAGATAACGCCGGACAATGGCGGGCGCACCGCCAACGCCGCCTTCGTCGTCGGGCCGCGCGGCGTGGTGGTCGTGAACACCGGCATTTCCTTTCGCCAGGGCGAGGCCATTATCGCCGCGGTGCACAGCGTCACGACGCGTCCCATCCTGCTCGCGATCCTCACCCATCCCGGCCAGGAAGCGATATTCGGGGCCGGGGCATTCCAGGCCCGCGGCATACCCGTCCTGGCGCAGCGTAGCAGCGCGGAACTGATCGCGGCCCGGTGCGCGACCTGTCTTAAGAATCTACGCTCGACCCTGGGTGAAGAGGCGATGGCGGGAACCCGTGTGGTCGAACCCGATCGCCTGATTGAAGGCGGGCAGACGCTCGACCTGATCGGGCGTCCACTCCGCCTGATTGTGCCACCCTGGTCGAGCGCCCCCGGCGCGCTGGCGGTGTTCGATGAAACGAGCGCAACGCTGATCGCCGGGAGCCTGGTTTCGATCAACCGCATTCCCGATCTGCGCGATGCGCAGCCGAAGGCCTGGCGTGCCGCGCTCGTCGACCTCGAGGCGACGCGCTGTCGGCATCTCATTCCCGACTACGGGCCGGTGGGCACCTGCGCCGACGTCGCCGCCTTCGCGCAGTACTTCGATGCGCTCGACCGTCGCGTGGCGGCCCTGCTGCAACAAGGGGTGGGCCTGGCGGAGCTCAACAATCGCTGCGACCTGCCGCAATTCACGCGCTGGGACCAATACCAAACGCTGCACCCCCAAAACGCCAACCGCACCTATCTTCGACTCGAGCAGTCACAATGGCAGTGACCCTGACCGAAGTCGGTGGCGCGAGGGCCGCGCGAGGAGCGGCGTAGACTGGTGTCTGTCGCTTTCGCAACGACCGGTCCGATGCAAAACTCTCTCCGCCCCGCAGTCGTGGCGATGCTCTTCGCGCTCTGCGCGGCCGCGTCTGCCCGCGGCGCCGATTTGACTGCCGACGCGGTTCGTGAGCTCCTGGCCAAAGCCGAAAGCCGGGCGCCGGTCGACCTCTCGGGCAAGGACCTGTCCGACCTTGACTTGAGCAACCTCGATTTCAAGCATGCCAACCTGTCCGGCGCCAATTTGTTCGCGTCGCGGCTGTTCTCGTCCCATCTTGGCGGGGCGAATCTCTCGCGCGCCAATTTGAACGGCGCCTGGCTCATGGGTGCTGACTTCGAACGCGCCGATCTTTCCGGAGCCAGCATGCTGGGCCTGGTGACTCGGGGTGGGCCGGTGCAGAAGATGCCCAACTTCGCCGGCGCCAATCTGTCGGGCGCGCGCGTGATCGCCGATCTTCCCGGGGCGGACTTGCGCGGCGCGGATTTGAGTCGCGCCAACCTCGGTGTCGACATCCGCAATCAGGGCATGGGCCAGATGCGCACCGATCTTTCCGGCGCCAACCTCGCCGGGGCCAAACTGCGTGGCGCGAATCTGAATCGGGTGCTGCTGTCCTTCGCCGACCTGCGGGGCGCCGACTTGACCGGCGCCAACCTGTTTGCAGCCAAGCTGTCCGGAGCCGACCTGACCGGCGCTAATGTCGCCGGGGCCGATTTCACCGAGGCTGACCTGGAGGGGACCATTCTCAAGAACGTCAGCGGCATGGACGCGGCCACGGGATTGGACAAGGCGAGCAACCGCGAGCGCGCGGTCTATTAGCGGCGCCAGCCGAAGACGACCGGGCGCGAGCGTTCACGGCGCCTCCGCGCGCGCGGGAAGGCGTCAGGCCACCACCACTTCGCTGACTTGGATCAGCGGCGAGAGATCGGTGTAGTTTGGGATGTCGCCGAGAAGTTCCTGCGCATGCGGCCCGAAGCCGGCTTGAAAGGATTCGACCGAATCGCAGAACAGGTGGCACATGCCGATGTAGGTGGGAGCCGAGCCGGGCGTTGCGCCCGCGAGCCCCTTGTCTACCGTGTAGTACTTGCAATGCTCGCCCATGCGCTTGGCCACCAGCGGCATGTGCGTGTCGCGGTAGTAGTCGTGGTCGAACCGCGCCCCGGGTGTGTTCGGGTACATCACGCTGACCTTGATCATCATGGCCCCCTAAGCGTTGGCTTACTTGGGATGCAGGAACGCGGCACGCGAAAAGGCCCGCGCTGCCACAACCTGCAGGCTATGCGACTTCGCTGCCGCCGGTCAACTTCGCCGCTGCCGTCACTTGGCTCGACGTCAGCGGCGCCCACATAGCCCGTCGCGCGCTTGGGTTCGGACCGGCCACGGGCGCACGTTCAATTGCACGCAAAGCCGATCCTCTCACCTGAGGCATTGCCCGAAAGACAGATTCCGAAAGAATCATCGTCATCTTGGGCGAGAATGCCGGAAACATGGATCGGTGGAGGCCCTATGCCTGTATCGGCTTGTCGAGAGAAGCAACGTCGTCGTTTCCTTCAATGGCTATCCGCCAGTCCGCTGCTGACCCTAGCGGGTGGGACGCGACTCTTCGCGCAAGACATCAAACGGCCTGATCCTATGACCTGGCCGGCAACGACCGCCCTCGATCTGATCAGCAGCCCCAAGGATGCGGTCAACGTGTTCGATTTCGAAGCG
Organism: Casimicrobiaceae bacterium; assembly: GCA_035939595.1. Taxonomy (GTDB): domain Bacteria; phylum Pseudomonadota; class Gammaproteobacteria; order Burkholderiales; family Casimicrobiaceae; genus PALSA-1003. The sequence continues at coordinate 7,792 of DASZFQ010000179.1, read as the reverse complement.
GTGGCCTTCAAAAGGGTGCCGCCGGCGCATTTCGGTTACATGGCCTCGGGTATCGACGACGAGGTAACCCTGCGTGCAAACCGGCAGGCATTCCTCAAGTACGAGTTGCGGCCACGCCGCTTGCGCGATGTCAGCAGGATTGACATGTCAATCCTCCTTTTTGGCACGCGCTGGAAGACGCCCATCATCGTCGCGCCAACTGGCGGCAACAGGGCATACGATCCGGACGGCGAAATTGCGGTGGCTCGCGCTGCGCTGGCAGGTGGTCACTTGAACGTACTGGCCAGTGCTGCCGGCTCATCCATCGAAGATGTCATTGCGGCACGGCAGGGTGAAGTATGGTTCCAGCTCTATGCCACTTCCAGCTTGGAAGTGGCGCAACAGGCAGTGCGTCGCGTTGAGCGCGCAGGCTGCCCGGTGCTGGAAATAACCGTCGACCGTAACGGCGGCCGCAATCAGGAAACCTATTTCCGCTTGCGGCGCCTGGACACGCGGAACTGTGCCGCCTGCCATACGTCGGGGATAGGCAGCGCCAGTGAAAGACCCATTTACGACGGCATCGATATGTCCAGGGTTGCCAGCATGCAGTCGTCGAACATGACTTGGGACTTCATTGGCAAAATGCGCGACACAACCAAGATGAAGCTGATCATAAAAGGCATCCTCACCGGCGAGGACGCCGAGCTGTGCCTCAAGTATGGCGTCGACGGTATCCACGTTTCAAACCACGGAGGCCGAAGTGAGGATAGCGGACGGGGCGCCATCGAGTGCTTGCCCGAGGTTGCCAGGGCGGTCAAGGGCAAGGTACCGATCATTTTCGACAGCGGAGTGCGTCGCGGGACTGATATCGCCAAGGCTTTGGCGATGGGGGCTTCCGGAGTGTGCATCGGCCGCCCCTATCTTTGGGGGCTGGGCGCATTTGGGCAGGCGGGGGTAGAACGCGTCCTGGAAATTTTGCGCGAGGAGTTGTCTGCGATCATGCAGCAACTGGGGGCGCCGAATGTTGCGGCCATTGTGCCCGAGATGGTGATCAAGGCTTGATCGCGGTAGCCCGGCGGCGCGTCGTGATGGGCTGGAGCCGGTGCGCGCCAAGCGCATGGTACGATGACCCGCCCCCGATACACCCCGTCGCGCTCGGCGACTGAACACCATCATGTCACAGGTCGCTTCACATTCCGGAACCGGCAGGTCGCGCGCGAGCGGCAACCTGCGTATCGGCGATCACTGGAACGCGATCACCATCATAGCGCTGTCGCAGAGCAATCCGCTCAAGGCCGTCGCTGAGCTGGTCGAGAACAGCATCGACGCAGGCGCGAAAACGATCGTCATCACCCGCGGGAAGGAGAAAGGACAGCATTACCTGCGCGTGAAAGACGACGGCGAGGGCGTGCGCAGGAATGTCGATGGCGAACCGGATTTCCACTATGTGGCTACCCATGTCTGCGATTCCATCAAGCGGCGGCTGAAGACGCAGGGCAGGCAGGGATTGCAGGGCGAGTTCGGCATCGGCCTGTTGAGTTTCTGGACGCTGGGCGAGGATCTGTTGCTGACTTCGGCGGGAGAGGACGGGCGCGCGTGGCAGATGCATCTGCGCAAAGGCGATCCGAGCTACCGGATCACGCCGCGTCCGGCGCTTTTTGCCGAGCCCGGAACCGAGGTGCTCATCCGCGGCATTCTGCCCGGCATCAAGAACTTCAGCGGCGAGAAGATCCAGTGGTACCTCGCCTCCGAGCTGCGCGACCGGATTCGCCATTCGGGCGTGGCGATCCGCGTCGTCGACCGGGCCGCGCGGGCGGAATTCAGGGTCGAGCCGCGGGAGTTCGAGGGGCGGCTCCTGCACGAGCTCGAAGGCGCCTTGCCTGCGCAGAGCGAGCTCTATGCCGAGCTCTACCTGCACGCGCATGCGCCGTCCAATGTGGTATCGCTGTATCGCTCGGGTACGCGCGTGGTCGAGAACATAGCCGGGCTCGAAGCGTTTGCGCGCATGCCGTGGACGAACGGCTACGTGCAAGGGATCATCGACGCGCCGTATCTCAACCTGACGCCGGGGACACGACTGGGCGTGATTCACGATGCCGCGCTCGCGCGACTGACCGACGAGCTCTTGCCGCTCGAGGCGCGACTGGTGAAGATCATCGAAGACCAGCAGCGTGCCGAGGAGGAGCGGGCAAGCCGCGACGTGCTGCGCTCCGTGCAGGGCGCCCTCAAGGAGGCGCTCCTGGCATTGCCGGCCGAGGAGTACGACTGGTTCGACCTGCATCGCGGCGAGGGCAAGCGTCGGCCGGGAACGGCCGCGGGCGGGGCGCGGGCCGGTGAGCGGGGCGTGGCGATGGAGGCGGACGTCAGCGGCGAAATCCCCGACCCGCAGCGCCAGTTCTTCGACTACGCCGGTCCGCTGTTTTCGGTGGTGATCTCGCCGACGTCCTCGGTCGTCGAAGTCGGGGGCTCGAGGGCGCTGCGCGCCATGGCCCGCGATCGCGCCCGGCGTCGCGTGGAGGAGGACCTTAAGTTTGCCTGGAACAGGCTCGAAGGCGAGGGGGTCCTCGAACCCAGCGACGGGGAGATCACGACCTTCCACGCGGCGAGCGAGCCCGGGCTCACGCGCGTCGAGGTCATCGCCAGCCAGGGCGACATCGTCTGCCGGGGCGAGGCGCAGATTACCGTGACCGCTTCGCTGCTGGGCAGGACGCAAGGGGGCGACACCACCTACCAGGGGCTGCCCGGCTACACGTACCACAAGGCGGCCGGGGAACTGTGGCGTTCACGCTTCGATGCCGAGCGCAACCTGGTGGTCATCAACAACGGCCACCGCGATTTCGTCTACGCGGCACGCAACCGGATGCTGAAACTGCGCTACATCTGCCGGCTGTTCGCCAAGGAGCTGGTGCTCAAGAACTTTGTCGGCATTGCCCAGGATCAGCTCCTCGAGCGGCTGCTGGAGCTTACCTTGTACAGCGAGGAGAACCTGCGCTAGAGCCTGGTCGACAGCCGCCCTGTGGTTGCGACTGGCGGCAGCGGCTTGACTACCGGCCGGAGTCGGCGCGGCAGCGCAACGAAAGGGCAGTATGCCAATGAAGATCCCTCCCCATCCCGGGGGGCTCATTCGCCGGGAAGTAATCGACCCCTCACGGTGTCGGATGCGGCGGTCATTCTCGGCGTTACAGGCTGCGGCGGGCTCGAATGCGACGCGGGATGGGTCGAGGCGCTAATCCAAAGCGCGTTCGCAGGGCGTCGACAGCTGCGGACCTATTGGGCGCCAGCGGCTGATCGCGCGATCCGACGCGCTTGAAGTAGAGTAGCGCCGATGAAAGTATTGGTCATCGGCGCAGGCTTCGCGGGTTGCTGCGCCGCGTTGCTTTTGCGCGATTCGCTCGCTGCTGAGGTTTCGCTGCTCGAACAGGCACCCGTGCCGGGCGGCATGCTGCGCACGCTCGAGACCAAGGAAGGCCTGCCTTACGAGTACGGCCCGCGGGTCGTTAGCGTTTTTCGCGGAACGCCGGACATCCTGCCCTTCCTGCGCCGCTATCTCGACCTCCAGGAGCGCACGATCTACCAGGGCACGCGCCTGAGGCCCGACTATCCGGTCATTCCGTTCCCGGTCGACCTTGAGAGCCTCAGGCAGCTGCCTTGCGGCGGGGCGATCGAACGCGAGCTCGCGGCGATACGCGCGGGCGGTGCGCCCCCCGGGGAGCGCCATTTGCGCGAATATCTCGAGACCTCGCTCGGGCCGACGTTGACGGAGCTTGCGTTCGAAGGCTTCAACCGCAAGTTCTGGGGGCGTCGCCTGGAGGACATGCCGGCCGACTGGGGCAAGCTGCGCCGGCTCGAGCGCATCGCCACGGTCGGCCAGTATCGCTTGCCGAGCGAGGCCCCGCATTACTATCCCGTGGGCGGCTTTAACCCCCTGTTCGACCGGATGCTTGCCGGCTTCGAGGTTCGCTATGGCGTGACCGTGCAGCGCATCGAGGCGCAGGGGCGGCCGATCGTGGTCACCGACCGGGGAAGGTTTAGCGCCGATCTCGTGGTGACCACGGCGCCCATCGACGCGCTGCTCGGGTACCGCTATGGCGCGCTGGAGTGGCGTGGATATCGAGTCGAGGTCGACGTGGTCGAGGCCGCGCAGGAAGCCCCGCTCGGCATCGCGCCCGACGGCATCCCGTTCGCGTGGCTCTACACGCCGTGGGCCGAGACCCCGGTGTGCCGCACGACGGACTTCGGCGTCATCCACCAGGGGCCGAAGCGCGACAAGCGGAGCGCTCCGGCTGTCCTCTTGCGCGAGATCGTCGACGATAGCGTCAGCATGTACCCGGTCGGGTGGGAGGACGCCAAGTTCTACCGCTACCTGGACGACGCGACCCGGCTCGCGGCGGTGATCCCGCTCGGACGCCTGGGCTTGTACAAATACACGACCATGGACAGCACGTACGCGATGGCGCGTCGGCTCGCCGCCTCGCTCGAGGAGTACTTGCGCGGGGAAGCGCACCAGCGCCTCGATATCCTGCGTGGCGTGCGCGGCGATTGGCACAATTGAGGCGCGCCCAGCCTCAGAGCAACTCGCGTTCGACGGCTCGCAGAAGTTCGTCCGGTGAAGCGGCCGAGACCACCCGCGCGCCCGAGAAGCGATCGAACCACCGCTCGTAGGCGCCGCAGTCGACTTCCCATCCGCGCTTCGCGTACACCACGTTGGTACCGCCAAAGTAGCTCGCGAGGTATGCCCCGCCCCCGAGGACCGAGACGAAGCGCTCGCATCCAGCGTAGAGGCGCAGTTGTAGTTCGTTGAAGCCGAGATCAGGATGCCGGGCGTGCAGCGCCTGGATTGTCAGCACGTCGGGATAGGCCCGCGTTAGCGCCTCGATATCGCCGGTTTCCCGGATCGCCTGGTGGTCGTTGATGATGTCCGCCGCGCGTGGCCGATTGTAGACGACTTGGTAGCGCGCACGCAGTTTCCCGATCAGCGTAAGCAACAGATCGTTCGGCAGGAAGTTGGTCGGCGCATGGTGCCAGAGGTAATGCTCGTCGGTCGCCTTGTTGCCGACGACGCAGGTCGGCTTTGCCCACCTGAACCGCTCGTCGCGGTAGACCGAACGATAGGGCGGGGGCAGCCATCGGTGCGTGTCCAGCGTCGCAGGAAACGCTTTGCGGTCGTAGCGCAGCAGCCCTGCTACGCCAAGCGGGTATTCGGTGATCGGCACGTACCGCCGTCGCAGCCGACGCTCCTCATGGTGAGGCGAGAAGTAGTACAGGCAGCGCGTGTCCGGCGCCGCCACGGTGGACGCGAGCCGGCCCTCGCTGGCGAGCCAGTAGGCGTAGGGGACCACGGCGAGCAGCTCAAAGGCGAATTCGCCGAAGTACTGCGTACCCCGGGCGAGTGTCTCGCGGCACGGCGATCCGGTTTCGGCCGCGAGCAAATGCGCGAGCGCGAAGTCCTTGGCCGAGAAGCAGGCGATGGCGTCGACCTCGCGTGCGCGTACCTGGCGCAGCAGCCTCGGGGCCCGGAGGAGCGCGCCCCAGCGCGCGCCGCGCGTATCGAGGCATGCGTGCAGCAATCGGGCGCGCTCCCGCATCGATGCCGGTACGGCAAGCCAGTCCGCCAAGGCCCCGGGGGTGGCGCACAGAAACGTCGCCGGATCGCGCAGCGGAGAGGGCAGCTCCCAGGCGAGCGTCGTGTCCGTGGTCGCAGCGATGGCGGCGGGCTCGCAGCGTCGCGAGGTGTCGGCGAAGCGCTCGAGCGCGGCGATCGTCAAAGGCGTTCCCGGGTCGTGCGCTTGGAGCGGCGGCGGTGCCGGCGCGTTTGCTTCGGCAGCTCCCAGCATCGGCTTGAGCCAGCGGGCGAGCAACCTCGCCCTGGCCGCAACGATGGGACGCCGCGATTGTGCCCGGATCGCCTGGAGCAGCGGCGCGAACCGCCCCTCGGCTGACCCGTTCGCGATCTGCGGGGGGCGTGCCATGTGGCCGACGAGCCGGAGCGCCAGCGCGAGCGCACCGGGGCTGGTATTGAAGTGGATCAGGCGCCGGCGCCCCTCGCGCGAGCGCACGCGCTCGTGGTGCGGCCGCGCGAAATACGCCGCTCGTGCGCGCTCGAGCGTGGCGATGAGCGGGTCGATCGTTGCGTCGAAGGAATAGCTCGCGCGCTCGCGCACGGCATTCACGCGTGCCTCGCGGGTGCGGACTTCGCGGTCCAGGCGTTCGCGCAGAGCGTCGAAGCCGGTAAGATCGATGTTGACGCCAAGCCGCGTGAGCTCGTCGTATCGGTAGTACGTTGGGCGCACGTCGCTGATCACCGGCAGCCCGGCGAGCAAATAGGTCGACACGCGGTTCGGGATGGCGCCGCGATCGTCGAGCGGCTCCCATGGCAGCGGACTGCCGACATACGACCAGCCAGCGTCGTAACGGGAGAACTCGCGGACCCACGACGATTTCGCGCGTCGAATGTCGTCCCAGCCCGCGCCCGAGCTCTGCAGAGAAGGATGCACATGCACGAAGCGCCGCAGCAGTGCCGCTTCCCTGCGCGCTCCCGAAAGCGGCAGATCGCGGGCGATCATTCTCCACACGTCGTCGTAGCTGTTGCCGTAGAGGTGGACGTGGATCCCGCGGCAGGCAGCGGCGAGGTAGTCGATGCCGAACGGCCGCCCGATGCACGCGGTGTGAACCTCGCCAAGGCGGGCGGACAGCGGCTCCGAAAAGTCGTCGTTCATGAATTCCTGCTTCGGGCGGTCGCTGTCCAGGAACGCCGCCACGGCGGACTCCTCGAACACGTCCAGGCCGCAGCCGCCGGCGCGAACCGGCGTCGTCCAATACGCCGCCTTCTCGCGGTTGCAGAAGATGTGGCCGTCCAGTGAGCGCACGACGTCAGGCGCGAGGTTGTGGATGTCGAAGCCCCAATGCTTGACGATCGGCGCGTCGAAGGTTCCGCGCTGCCGCTCGGCGAGGAGCATGCGCAGCAGCGTCCAGATGTCGTGCTCCACGCCGGCGCCCGCGGGGCGCCATAGGCGCGGGTGATAAACCTGGAACAGGCTGTAGACGCACTCGATCGCATGCTCGCGGATCGCGCGGGCGGCCTCCGCGGGAGCGACCGGCGCCACGCAGCCCTCCAGCGCCGGGTACGGCCCCTGGTCCCAACCCATGCTCCGCGACCACAGGCCCCAGAGGCGGTGGCCGCGCTCGCGCAGGCTGCAGATGCGCTCGGGGTTCCACGACAGCGCGCCGACGAGCAGGAGGTTCATGCGCCGCGTGCGCTGCCGCGCCTTGGGGTCTAAAGCGGGCCAAGCCGACCGGCGGTGCGCGGCTGGTCGCGCTCGGCTCGTCTTGATCGCGCCAAGCGGGCGCCCGACGATCGCGCAGGAAGGCCCGGCCCAGCGCCGATTCGAGCCCAGCGCGCCAACGTGGGGCAGTACCGTCGCGGTCGCATCAAGGGCTCTCGAGGCTGGCCTCGGCGCGCGGCGAACCGAGGCGGTGCGCCACCCGATGATCCGACGTTCGATCCACGCGACATAGGCGGCTTTAAGGCTAGCACGGCCTTAGCGCTTGCGGTGAGCGGCTTGGCGCGTGCCGCTACCGGGCGAGCAAGCGCTGCGCGAATGGAATTTGTGGGCGGATTCGCGCCGCCTCCAGCGCTCTTTTGCGGCCTATGAAAATTGCGGCGCGTGTTTTTTCGCGGACCCGCGGCCCTCCGCTCCACCATCGCCGCTGCCGGGCTTGAATCCGAGCGCAGGGTTTCGCTCGGGAAGCAAAGCAATGGCCATGGCGTATCTAACGTTATCTCGCGTTACGCGAGATCGGCCGCCCGGACTGG
>DASZFQ010000178.1:0-85202 GCA_035939595.1 Casimicrobiaceae bacterium | reverse complement strand
CGGTTACGTTGCGGCAGGTTATGCGGCTGTCGTCATCGTGTTCGGTACACTCGCGAATCTAAATTTGATCTCAGAGATCGACTCGCCCGCAGATGGGGAGAACATTGTCGTTTGGGGAAATTTCTTCACCCTCGTGATGTTTGCAGCATTGACCAGTGTTGCGGGTGCCGTGTTCCTCGGCATCACCGGTATCGGGTATCACATCCTCCATCGGTAGGATCGCAGTTTCAGATCCACCGCAAGACTATCTCGAAAGACCTCGCTGACGGTCAAAACTCCAGGTAACGTGATCACCGCGTAGCGTCGCTGTTAACTGCTGGCCCATGCGTTGTTCCAGGACCGGACGCCAAGGTACCAAGCTGAAGCCCAAGCCATCATCCAGCATCGCAAATCGTCCGCTTGCCGCGACCACCATTCGCCGATAAACGCCAGTGGTGCGCTTGCCGTCGACCAGCGGGCGATAAGACATGCCCGTCTCGGCCGCCAGGGCCTTAGCTGTAGCATCCGGCTCGCGCTGCCCGCGCAAACTATTGCCGCGCGGACGCCGTAGGCGACAAGGAGAGTACATGTCGCTCTACAAACGTCCAAATAGCCGCTACTGGTGGGCAAGATCCGCCTACCGGACGGAGGCTGCGTATGCCGCTCGAGTGGCACAGCGAAAAGGGAAGAAGCGCAGGAATGGCTCGACTACACGCGCGCCGGCCTCTGGCGCGTCCACCGTCTCGGCGAACGTCCAACCTATACGTGGCAGGACGCCGTAGTGCGGTGGACCGAGGAGAAGGCCGACAAGGCCACCGCGCTCGAGGACCGAGTCAAATTTCAGTGGCTTGAAAGTTATCTCCGTGGTCGGCTGCTACATACGATCACGCGTGACGACGTTCAGGCCATTGGCGCGGCGAAATCTCGCGAGACTTCGCGAGCGACCGCCAATCGCTATCTCGCCCTCGTGCGTGCCGTGTTGAAGCGGGCCGCGGGTCCGTGGCAATGGATCGCTCTTAGACGCGCTGCCAACGCATCAGAGACAGCTCACGCGTTTTGCGCTAGCCACGGGATTGCGCCAGGCCAACGTGCTCGCACTGAAATGGCCTGACATCGATATCGAGCGCCGTACGGCATGGGTTCATGCCGATGAAGCAAAGAACGGCGAGGCGATCGGCGTGCCGTTGAATGATGAGGCCGTGGCCGTGCTCCGCGAGGAACTCGGCAAGCATCCGCTCTGCGTATTCACGTTCAATGGCAGACCACTGGGGCAAGCCAACACGAGGGCCTGGAGGAATGCGCTCAAGCGCGCTGGCATCAAGAATTTCCGCTGGCACGACTTGCGGCACGTATGGGCAACGTGGCACGTGATGGCCGGAACCACCATGGCGGAACTGCAGGAACTCGGCGCGTGGAAATCTGGAGAGATGGTGAGGCGCTACGCGCACCTCGCGCCGGAGCAATTACGGGCGGCGGCAGACAATCTGGCTACATTTTCGTATACACCGCCGAAAAACGAAACGCAGGAATCAACGCAAGCTATTGAATAATTGGCTCCCCGACCAGGGCTCGAACCTGGGACCTGCGGATTAACAGTCCGTCGCTCTACCAGCTGAGCTATCGGGGAATAACTTGTGATTATAGCGACCCTGACATTTTCGGGTCAAACCCATTTGCCGTTTAGGCCGTTTCGTCTCCCGCCGGAATCGACCGCACCGACAACACGCCTTCGATCGCGGCGAGATCTCGAATGACGGCATCCTGGATCGGGCTGTCGACGTCAACCAGAGTATAGGCCATCTCGCCACGAGATTTGTTCACCATGTTATGGATATTGAGACCCGCATGTGCCATCGACGTCGAGATTTGTCCCAGCATGTTCGGTACATTGGCATTGGCGATGGCAACGCGAAAAGGTGATTCTCGCAGCATTTCGACATTGGGGAAATTCACCGCATTGGATATCGTGCCGTCCTCGAGAAACCCGCGTACCTGATCGACCACCATCACGGCGCAGTTTTCCTCCGCCTCCGCGGTGGAAGCTCCCAGATGCGGCATCGCCACGACACCCGGTTCTGACAAGAGCTTCGCACTGGGAAAATCGCAGACATAACACTTCAGGCGCTGCGCCCGCAAAGCGGTGACGACAGCGTCCTCGTCGACGATCGCGTCGCGCGCGAAATTGAGCAGCACCGCACCCGGCTTCATCACTTCGAGCCGCTTAGTGTCGATAAGATGGCGAGTCATCGCGACGAGCGGCAAATGCAGTGTCACGAAGTCGGCCTGCTTGAGCAGCTCCTCGATGCTGTTGGCCTTGCGCACGCTTGACGGCAGCCGCCATGCGGCATCGACGGTGATTTCCGGATCGAAGCCGACGACTTTCATCCCCAGTTTGATCGCCGTGTCGGCCACCAGGCTGCCGACTGCACCGAGACCGATGATGCCAAGCATGCGATTCGGCAACTCAACGCCGGCGAATTGCTTCTTGCCGTCCTCGACACGCTTCTCGAGCTCTGAGTCGTCTTTGAGACCGGCAACATAGGCCAACGCTGGAACCACGTTGCGCGCCGCCAGCAGCAGCGCCGCAAATACGAGTTCCTTGACCGCGTTGGCATTGGCGCCTGGCGCGTTGAATACCGGCGCGCCGCGGCGCGACATCTCGGCTACCGGAATGTTATTGGTACCCGCGCCCGCCCGGCCTATCGCCTTGACACTGGGAGGAATGACCATCGTGTGCATATCATGCGAGCGCACGAGAATCGCATCGGGACGCTCCACCGATTTGCCGACCGAGTAGCGCGCCGCAGGCAGTCGATGCAAGCCATAGCTAGAAATCTGGTTCAGCGTAAGGATCTGGTACTTAGCCATGCCGCAGCTCGAATTCCCGCATGTAAGCTACCAGCGCCCGCACGCCCTCGATGGGCATGGCGTTGTAGATCGACGCACGCATGCCACCCACGGCGCGGTGCCCCTTGAGCTGGATCATTCCGCGCTCCACGGCACCTTTTAGGAACATCTCGTCGTGCTTCTCATCGCGGAGCCTGAAAGGGACGTTCATCCGTGAACGATCCTCCTTGCGCACGGGGTTCGTGTAGAACGCGGTCTGGTCAAGGTACTCGTAAAGTAACTGCGCCTTGGCAATGTTCCTCGCTTCAACCGCCGCAAGTCCGCCCTGCGTCTGAACCCATTCGAAAACCAGCCCTGCCATGTAGATCGCATGCGTCGCCGGCGTGTTGAGCATCGACTCGGCCGCTGCCTGTTCCTTCCAGTGAAACACCGACGGAGTAATCGGCAGCGCGCGATCGAGCAGATCGTCGCGCACAATCACCACGGTCAGTCCCGCGATACCCATGTTCTTTTGCGCACCGGCGTAAATGACACCAAACTTCGCGACGTCGATCACGCGCGAAAGGATATGCGAGGACATGTCCGCCACCAGAGGTACGTCACCGGTCGCGGGGGTCCATTGATATTCCACGCCACCGATGGTTTCGTTACCGCAAATGTGAACGTACGCAGCATCGCGGTCGAGCTTCCAGCCGTCCTGCGCCGGGATATAGGTAAAATTCTTGTCCGCGGCGGACGCCGCCACATTGACCGTGCAATACTTTTGTGCCTCCTTGATCGACTTCTTCGACCATTCGCCGGTATTGATGTAGTCGGCTGAGGATCTGCCCCGAAGCAGGTTCAGCGGCACGACCGCGTTTTCTGCGATCGCGCCGCCCTGCAGAAACAAGACCTTGTAGTTGGAAGGCACCGCGAGCAGGGAGCGAAGATCGGCCTCCGCCCTGGCCGCGATGGCGATGAACTCCTTGCCGCGATGGCTCATCTCCATCACCGACATGCCACTGCCGTGCCAATCGAGCATTTCCGCAGCGGCCCTCTGCAACACCGGTTCGGGAAGCACAGCGGGGCCGGCGCTGAAATTGAAAACACGCATGCAAACGTTCCTGTTGGGTTGGGTTGCCGGGCCTGCAGTCAACTGGCCCGCCGAAGAGCTGCTTTGGAACCGCGTATTTTACGCGATGCCCTCGCCCTGCGCTCGCTTGCGATTCTGGTCACGTCGTCGACCCGGACCGACCGCGGAGGCTTGGCCACGTCCATACCATGGGCGCGGCGCTGCCACGCCGCTGCCTGGTTTGCCGGCTAGTCGATGACGCCGATCTCGCGTGTCCACAGCTCCCAGGCTCGCGGCAGCTGCGAATCGTTCATCCCTGCGGCCTTCGCCGCCTCCCGCGCGTTCAGAAACGTAACTTCACCGAGTTGCGTGGCCTGGATCTGCAGCCGCGCGTTGACCTCGGCGTAAATGGCGCGGTACACCGCCTGCTCGAGCGAGGAACCGACGACCGTCGATCCGTGCCCGCGCATCAGCACCACCGACCGTTCCCCGAGCGCAGTCGCCAACGCCGCCCCGAGCGGCCCGTTGCTGATGAGCATGTCCGTATCGCCGGCCACGTCACGTATTTCGAACGACGCCGCGCCCTCACCGAGAAAGCCACACATGTGGAAAACGGGTCGCAGCGACTGTCGGGTGACGCCAAGGGGAATCACGCCCGGCGAATGGCTGTGCACCACGGCCTGCACGTCCGTGCGGGCGCGATATATCTCGGCGTGGATGAAGCGCTCCAGATACACCCTTTGTCCGGGTGCGTCGACCGCCATGCCGTCGAGGTCGAAAACGAGAATATCCTCGCGTCGGACGAGCCCTGGCGCCATGTTGCGCGCAAGCAGGAATTGGCTGGACGATTGGTCGTGCCGCACGCTCACGTGCCCGAAGCCATCGACAATGCCCTGCCGGTAAAGGATCCTGTTGGCGAGTACAAGCTTGTCGACAAGCACGCGATCGGCGGCGGTCAGCATGATGGGCACGAAGCGTTGGGCCGGCGGAGCGCCCTATTCGAGCTTTTCCGCCTCGCGCGGTTCGATCCGGTTCACGCTGCGCGCAGTCGGCGCCATCGCCGAGGGGGTCAGGTGCGGCGCTGCCAGGCGCAGGTAATGCAGCATTGACCACAGTGTGAGGATCGCGGCGACCCAAAGCGCGGTGGTGCCGAGCAAGACCGTATTGATCCCGGGAATAACCGGCTGATAGAGCAGGAGCGCGATAATTGCCGTTATCTGCGCGCCGGTCTTGACCTTGCCGATGAAAGCCACCGCGACGCTCCTGGCCTTGCCCAGCTGCGCCATCCATTCGCGCAGCGCGGAGATCGCGATCTCGCGGCCGATGATGATGATGGCAAGCCACGCGTCGGCGCGGTCGAGCCAGACGAGCACGATCAATGCCGCCGCGACCATGAGCTTGTCGGCAACCGGATCGAGGAATGCGCCGAATGCCGACGTCTGGCCCCACCGCCGTGCCAGATAGCCGTCGGCCCAGTCAGTGAATGCCGCCAGGGCAAAAATGCCCATGGCCAGCCAGTTCTTGCCCTGCATCGACAGCAGCGTATTGGGCAGATAGTACACGCCGACAAACAGCGGTATGAGCACAATCCGCAGCCAGGTCAGGGCAATTGGCAGGTTGAACTGCACCATGGGGTGTCTATTTTACTTTGGAAAGTGCGAAGCGCGCTGCGCTCAGGCCGCGGTCGGGCTAGTGCAAGGAGGCGAAGATACGCTCGGCCAGCGCACGGCTGATGCCCGGCACGCGCGCCAGGTCGTCGATGCTGGCCGCCTGCACCCCCTTTAAGCCCCCGAAATGCGCCAATAGCGCATGGCGCCGCTTGGAGCCGATGCCGCCGATTTCCTGCAGCGACGAAGCCACGCGTGCTTTCCCCCGCCGCGCGCGGTGGCCTTGGATTGCAAACCGGTGCGCTTCATCGCGGATCTGCTGCAGCAGGTGCAATCCGGGATTGTCAGCGGGCAGTGAAAGTGCGCGCGGGCGGTGGGGAAAAATGATCTCCTCCAGCCCGGGCTTGCGCTCCGGACCCTTGGCGATGCCGATGAGCTGGGTCGCGTGCAGCCCCTGCTCGGCGAGCACTTCGGCGGCAATCGATACCTGTCCCTTGCCACCGTCGATCACCAGCAGGTCCGGCGCCGGGTACTCCCCGGCAACGATGCGCGCCACGCGCCGGGTGAGCGCCTCGCGCAGCGCCGCGTAATCGTCGCCACCAGTCGGCGGCGTGACGTTGAAGCGCCGGTACTCGCCCGTCTGCAAGGCGCGCCGATCAAAAATGACGCAGCTTGCGACCGCAGCCTCGCCCATGGTATGGCTGACGTCGAAGCATTCGATCCGCTGCACCGACGACGGCAGCCCCAACGCTTCCTGCAGCGCGGCGAGGCGCTCGTCCTGGGTCGCTTTCTGCGCGAGCCTCTGGCGGATGGCAAGCCGCGCATTCTCGCTTGCCATGGTCACCCACACGCGCCGCTCGCCGCCGGGGTTGGCGACCAGACTGACCTTCCGGCCCGCTTGCGCCGACAACACCTCGGCGAGGACTTCATCATCGACGCCTTCGGCAATGATCGTCGGCGGCGCCGGCCGGTCAAGATAATGCTGCATCAGGAAGGCGCCGCTGATCTCGGCGAGCGGCGCGCTTTCGGCATGCTCCGGAAACAAGGTCCGGTCGCCGACGTGGCGCCCGCCGCGAATCATCACCACGTTGACCGCAGTCAGCCCCTGTTCGGTGGCCACGGCGACGACGTCGATGTCGCCCGCGGTCGCGCTTTCGACGAACTGGCGCGATTGCAACTGCTGCAATCGGGTGATCTTGTCGCGAATCTTCGCCGCGCGTTCGAATGCAAGCGCCGCGGCAGCCTCATCCATCTGCCGCTGCAGGTGCTCGAGCACCTCGGTTGTCTTGCCGTGCAGGAACAGGGTCGCGTTCTTCACGTCCTCCTGATAGTCGTGCTCCGTGACGAGTCCGACGCAAGGGCCGGTGCAACGCTGGATCTGATAGAGCATGCACGGGCGCGAGCGGTTGGCAAACACGCTCGCCTCACAGGTGCGCAGCTGGAAAACCTTCTGCAGTACCGCGATGCCCTCGCGCACCGCACCTGCGCTGGGAAACGGACCGAAGTAAGTGTGGGGTTTTTCCAGCTTGCCGCGGTGGAAGCGCAGCTGCGGGAACCGTTCCCCGGTTAGGCACAAGTAGGGATAGCTCTTGTCGTCGCGAAAGACGACGTTGTAGCGCGGCTGGTGCGCCTTGATCAGGTTGTTCTCCAGCAACAGCGCCTCGCCCTCTGAGCGCGTCACCGTCGTCTCGACCCGCGCGACCTGCCCGATCATGAGCGCGGTGCGCGGCGCGTGGCCCGTTTTCTGGAAATAGCTGGCGACACGCTTCTTCAGGTTGCGCGCCTTGCCGACGTAGAGTGTCTCGCCCGTCGCATTGAGCATGCGATAGACACCCGGGCGATTGGGCAGCGAGGCGATCAGCTCGCGGGCATCGAACCCCTGCGCGGGCGTTGCCGAGTCAGCGCCTGGCGCGATCATGCTGCGCTTGGGCTGATACTGCGGCGCGGTCGTTCCCGCCCCAGGTGGTGCGCGATCGCCGCGAATACCTGCTCGAACATCGTTGGGGTCAGGCGCCTGGTGTTGGTGTTGTAGCGGCTGCAGTGGTAGCTGTCGAACAGCCGCACATCGCCCTTGATCGAGTGCTCGGCACCGTGGGCAAATGCCCGTCCCCGCGGCGAGAGCCGAAGGGCCCGCAAAGCCGCATCATGGGCGATACGCCCGAGCGCGAGCACGGCTGCGCCGGGCGGTAACAGCGTCATCTCGGCAGCAAGGTAGGCGTTGCATTCCCGAGCCTCCGAGGGCAGCGGCGCGTTGCCAGGAGGCAGGCACTTGACGGCATTGGTAATGCGCGTGTCGATGAGCCGCAGCCCGTCGCTGGCGGCGTGCGACTCGGGAGCGGTCGCAAAGCCGAATTTGTACAGTGTGGCATAGAGCAGGATGCCGGCGTGATCACCGGTAAACGGCCGCCCGGTGGCATTGGCGCCGTGCATGCCCGGCGCGAGGCCGACGATGACCAGCCGCGCATCCGCGGCGCCGAACGGCGGCACTGGCCGGCAGTGGTACTGCGGATGCTGGGCATGCACGGCGTCAAGGAACGCCGCGAGCCGAGGGCAGCGGCGACAGTCGGCGGCGTAGACAGCGGCCGGGAGCGCCGCGGGAACGAGGGCGACACCGCGCCCGGAACTTCGAGTCATGTAGAATGGCGCGCTTTCAAGCGCGATCGCGCGCGAACGGCGCGGCATGCGTGACGTCGCCATCTTAGCATGTCGCCCTGCCGCACCGGCCCGATTAACCGCCAATGCTTCCGCCCGAGCTGAACCTCGAAGTACGCTCCCGCCTCCCCGCGCGCGGCAACTCCCGGCCGCCGCTGTTGTTCGTACACGGCGGCTACTGCGATGCCTGGTGCTGGGAGCCGCATTTCCTGCCCTGGTTCGCTTCGCGCGGCTACCCTTCGTACGCGATCAGCTTACGTGGCCACGGCGCAAGCGGCGGCCGCGAGTCGTTGTTTGTCGCGAGCCTGGACGACTACGTCACCGACGTCGAACGGGTGCGCGCTGCGCTGCCCGCACCGCCGGTACTGATCGGGCATTCGATGGGTGCGGCTATTATCGAGCGGCTGCTTGCCACCTCGGTGGTGCCGGCTGCCGCGCTGCTCGCGCCGGTGCCTCCGGCGGGGCTGGGTCCGGTTGCCAGCCGCCTGCTCGTCTGGCAGCCAGAATACCTGGTCAATATGCAGCGGCTCGACGCCCCCCACCTCGCCGGCGACGTCCTCGCTGCGTTGCGGCCGATGTATTTCAGCGCCGACGTCGCGCCGGACATTCTGGCCCAGGCAGTCACGCACCTGTGCGTCGAGTCACCGCGCGCGCTTCTCGACCTCACGCTGCCCGTCGGACGTGCGCGCGGTCCGCTGGCGACTCCGCCATGCGTGCTGGGGGCCACGGGCGATCGCATCGCCACGCCCGGTGACGTCAAGGCAACGGCGCTGTTCTACGACACGACGCCGACCATGGTGCCGGGCCTGGCGCACATGATGATGCTCGAGCGCGGTTGGGAGAGCGTCGCACAGCCGCTCTTGGAATGGCTGGAACGCGACGTGCGGCGCGGCGGCCGGTCGTAGCCGTTGCCGAGCGGCTAGTGCCGCGTCCGGCTGAACTCGGCGAATGCGTCCGCCGGCAGTGCCGCGGAGATCCAGAAGCCCTGGAAGCAGTGGCACCCCCGCTTGGTGAGGAAATCAAGCTGCTCGCGCGTGGCCACGCCCTCAGCTACCACCCGATACCGCAGGCCGTGCGCCAACTTTATGATCGCCTCGGTGATCGCGCGGTCACCCGCATCAGTCTCGATATCGGCGATGAATGAGATGTCGATCTTGAGCGTGTCGATCGGAAAGTGCTTGAGGTGCGAAAAGTTCGAGTAGCCGGTACCGAAGTCGTCGATCGCGACCGAGAAACCCTCGTCGCGCAGTTGCTGCAGCACCTTCTTGTTCGACTCGAGGTCGTGCAGCAAGCTCGACTCGGTAACCTCGAGCTCGATCCACTCCGGCTTGCAGTCGGCCTCGCGCACGATTTCAGAGATGCGCTGCGCCAGGTCCTCGCGATAGAACTGGCGCCCGGAGAGGTTCACCGACACCTTGAGCGGCATGCCCGCCCGGTGCCATGCCACGCACTGCGTCGCCGCGGTGCGCATGACCCAGTGCCCCAGGGCGTGAATCAGGCCCGATTCCTCGGCCAGCGGAATGAATACCTTGGGTGGCACGTCGCCGTGCACCGGGTCATGCCAGCGCAGCAGCGCTTCCGCCCCGACGATCGCCTGGTCCTCGATGCGCACCACCGGCTGGTAGTGCAGCATGAGCGCCTCCTCGTTGAAAGCAGCGCGCAGCGCGGTTTCCAGCGTGTGCTGTTCGAGCCGGCGCGCAGCCAGGTCGGCGTCGAAGAACTGGTAGGTGTTGCGCCCGAGCTCCTTGGACCGGTACATCGCCACGTCGGCGTGCTTGAGCAGCTCTTCGGGTGCATCGCCGTCGTCCGGGTAGACCGAAATGCCGATCGATGAGGTAACGTAGATGTCGTGCTCCTCGACCTCGAACGGCTGTGACACGGCATCCTGCAGTTTCTGCGCGACGCGCTTGAGAACCTCCGGGTCGTCGAAGTCCTCGACGATGACCATGAACTCGTCGCCGCCGAGGCGCGCCAGCAGATCGGATTCGCGCAGGGCATGCGACAGCGTTGCCGTCACGCGCTTGAGCAGCTCATCGCCAATGCGGTGTCCGAGCGTGTCGTTGACGTTCTTGAATCGGTCAAGGTCGATAAACAGGGCCCCGACGCGCTGATGGCTGCGCCGCGCCTGCGCTATTGCCTGCGTGAGCCGCTCCTGCAGCAGCACCCGGTTCGGCAGACCGGTCAGCGCGTCGCGCGTCGCCAGGTACTGCAGCCGTTCCTCGGCCTGGATGCGCGAGGAGACATCCTGCACGAATGAAAGGATCGACACGATGCGGCCCTGCTCGTCGCGCAGACAGGAGTGATACCACTCGCACCAGATCGTCTCGCCATCCTTGCGATAATTGCGGTTCAACCCCGTGGCGCGTGGCTCGTCACCCCCCATCAACTTGTCGATCAGCTCGACCACGGCCCCGCGATCCGATTCGTGGGTGAGCTGGCTGCCCGTGAGCGGCATGCCCAGCATTTCCTCGGCGCGCCAGCCGAAGATGTGCTCCGCCTGCGGCGACCAGCGCACCAGGCGGAAGTCGGGGTCCCATTCCAGCACCGCTAGCGGCGTGTTGTTGATATGCGACGAGAGCATCCAGTTGGCGCGGCGCAGCGCCTCTTCGTTGCGTTTCTGGTCGTGAATGTCGGTGTGCACGGCGTAGATCCCGATCACATTGCCTTCGCCGTCGCGGTTGGGAGCAAAGTGAATCGATTCCCAGCGTTGATCGCCGTTGGGCTGCATGAGCAGCTGCTCGGTGGAGATCGTTTCGCCGGCTAGCACGCGAGTGAGCAATGGCTGCAGCTGGCGGCCGCGTTCCTCGCCCACCACTTCGCCGATGCGGCGTCCCGTGAGCTCCTTGCGGCTTTCCGACAGCCACTCTTCGTTGTGGCGGTTGAGGAAGCGGAAGCGATACTCGCGATCGATGTAGGCGACTCTTGCCGGGACGTTGTCCATGATGAGCCTGAGCTCGGCCTCGCTCGCGCGCAAGGCTTCCTGCGCCTGCTTCAGGCCATGGATGTCGTTCATGAGCACGAACGCGCCGGCGATCTCGCGCTCCGCGTTCATGTCCGGCACGACGCGGATGGTCATCCATCGCTGCACGCCGTTGGCACCCGGCACCAGCCGGTCGAACGACGTCGATTCGCCGCGCAGGGCGCGCCCCAGCATGACCTGCGCGCTCTGGTAGATGCCGTGGCCGACGATGTCGCGCAAACGCAGTTCGGCGATCTGCTCGGAGGTCAGCCCGAAATAATGGAGGAAGGTGCGGTTGACGTACTGACAGCGCTCGTCTCGGTCGATGTATGCCACCGGCGCCGGCACGCCGTCCATGATCGCGCGCAACTGCGATTCGCGCGCGGCCAGGGCGTCTTGCGCCTGTTTGAGGTCGGTGATGTCATGGCCGACGATGTAATAGCCTTTGATCGTCCCGTCGAAGCGGAAGTCGGGAACGATGCGGTTGCGCAACCACCGCTGGCGGCCGTTGGCGTCGATGCTTTCGCGCTCATAGGTGACGCTCTCGCCGCGGGCGGCGCGCTCAAGGTAGGGCGTTTGAAACTCAACCACGTCGGCGCCGAGCACATCCGCTGCGGACTTGCCGAGCACGTCGTCGCGCTCCAGGCCGACCAGGCGGAGGAATGCGTCGTTGACGAAGCTGTAGCTGCGGTCCTCGTCGACGTAGACCACCGGCTCGGGTATGTTGTCGGTGAACAGCCGCAGCTGCTCCTCCCGCGTCGCCAGCGCCTGCTCGGTCAACTTCAGGTCGTGGATGTCGTACTCGGTGCAATACAGGCCACGGACCTTGCCTGTGCCGTCGAGGTCGGGCGCGATGCGCCCGTGCATCCACCGCCGCTGGCCATCGACCGACTTGCCGACACGCTCATATTCGACGTTCTCTCCCTCCTGAGCGCGGCGGATGATCGGCCGCAGGAAGGCGGTCACGTCCGAGGGCATGACCTCGTACGGGGTCTTGCCGTATATCTGGTCCTGCGGCCGACAGAGCCAGTTCGCGAACGCCTGGTTGACGAACGTGTAGCGCAGCGACTTGTCCAGGTAGGCGATCGGACCCGGGATGTTGTCCGCGAACAGCCGCAGTTGCGCTTCCTGCGCCTTGAGCACTTCGCGGATGCGGACGTCGTCCTCGATGTCGTTGAGGACGACGAATGCGCCGCCGATGCGGCCGCCCGGCTCGCGGTCGGGGAAGAGCGTGATGCGCACCCAGCGCAGTTCTCCCGATGCGGCGCGCTCGCGGCGGTCGTAGCTCACTGTCGCGCCGGCAAATGCCCGCTCGATGTAACCCTGCATCTCTGCCAGTGCATCCGGGGCCACGAAATGCTTCAGCGGCTGGCCGAGCAGATCATCGACCGGGGCGCCGATATAGGTGCCGTACGGCTTGTTGGCGAAGCGCAGCCGCAGCGCGCGATCGAAGTAGAAGATCGGCAGGCCGACGCTGTCGGTGACGATGCGCAGGCGGTGCTCGCGCTCGCCCGCCTCGAGCTCGAGCCGTTTGACGGCGTCGACGTCGGTATAGGTGGTGAGCAGACCCCGGATGTCGCCGCGCGGCCCGCGATCAGGGTAATGGTCGACGCGAATCCAGAACGCGTTACGCTTGGCGCTGGAGAGCTGGCGCTCGAAGCTAACTCGCTCCCCCGAGAGCGCTGCGTCGACGTAGGCGCTGTAGAGTTGATACAGTTCGCGGCCCTCGACCTCGACGATTTCGCGGCCGATGATCTCGGCAGCGGCCTTGCCGGTCCAGTCGAGGAAGGCGCGATTGACGAAGCGATAGTGCTGGCCGGCGTCGATATAGGCGACCGGCATGCCGAGCGCATTCAGCTTGCGCTGGGAAAGGGCAAGCAGTGCCTCCCGCTCCGCCCCTTCGCCGTGGGTCTGCGCGGTCGAGGCATCGAGGCGGCTCATTGATTTGGTCAGCGCCATCGCCATGGGCTAAGGTTCAAATCTCCTGCGTTAGCCCCCCATTCGGTAGGTGGATCAGGCAGTCTAAGGGTCCAAGCGGGTACTGACAAGCAAGGAGCTTGCCATGGTCCGACCGGGGTAAAAGGCTGCGGCCAAGGGCACGCCGCCGTCGGTTAGCCCGGTTTGGGAGTGCAGACTGCGATCGGCGGCATAAAGATACGCCCTGCGGCACCGTCGCTGCCGGCCATTGCCCCAGGCTGGCGACCGTCTCGGTGCGGGAAGGGGCTTGCCGCAGCGCGCAGCCTTCGCCCGGATTGCGAAGGAGTGGGTTTGCGAGGCTGGTTCGAAGCCAGCCCGGGCGCTGCGCCGGACCTAGTGTTCCGAAATGCCAGCGCGGGCCAACCGCCACCCACTGTTCAGGCACCGACTGATAGCCGCGCCGCTCGCGCACCCAGCGGCCGTCGATCCAGACATAGCGCTGACCGCTCCGGCGCCAGTACCCCGGCGCCCACACATAACCGGCCCGTGGTGGGGGACCACGACCACCTGCGGCGCCGGCGGCGCGATTGCCCCATCGACGACGACGGCGGCTTCGCTCGCCACCGCCAGCACGGCTGCGCACCATGCAAGCGCGATCATTACCAAGGCCTTGCGGCACAGTGTAGCGACACCTCGGGTCTTGTCATCCGGGCACCCTCGGCCGCCGCATGTCTGCCTTGACGAGTATCTGCGCGCGTAGACATCACCCGGTCCCGGCGCACGCAACGGTATCGGCAACAGCCTAGCGGTCAACGACGAGCACGTGTACCCGGAACGGGCCGTGCGCGCCGAGCACGATCGTCTGCTCAATGTCACCGGTGCGCGAGGGACCGGAAATCAGGTTGACGGCGCGCGGCAGGACGCCGCGCTCGTCCCGTATCCGCGCGAAGGCGTCCTCCATGCCGTCGACTATGCGGCTCGCGGGGAGGATTGCAACGTGTGTATCCGGAAGCAGCGCGCTCGCCGTAGGAGCATCCGCGCCGGCGAGCAGGACCATCGTTCCGGTTTCGGCGATGGCGCAGAATGCGCCGGTAATGCCGATCCGGTCGTCGCCCTGTGTCGGCCGCGCCTCGATGCGCAGGCCTGCCCCGGCCCAGTCGAGCGCGGCGAATTCGGGCCAGCACACGCCCGCGCGCGAGTTCTGCCCTGAGAGCGCCGGCGACAGCTGCAGCGAGTCGAGATAGCGGGCAACGGCAGCCGGAATCTGGGCGTCCTCGGCGAGACGTTCGACGCTGCTTTCCATGTCGCGCGCACGCTGCATGAAGCGCAGGACGCGATCACCCGCGAGTGCAGGGCGCGGGCCCTGCGCATGGGCCGCGATCGTGGCTTCGGCGACAGCGATCCGCTCCGCATCGCGCTCGCGCTTGCCGAGCGCCTTGCGCACCCGGCCAAGAACGTTGTCGCGGGCCGAACTCACGCGCACCTACCTGCCGCCGCGGCGCACGAAGTTGTCGATGCGGGCGACGCCCTCCTCGATCGCTTCCCGTGACGCGGCATAGGAAAAGCGAATATGCTGGCCGTCGCCCCGAACGCGGCGGCCGAAATGGATATCCGCCAACACCGCGACGCCCGCCTCGTAGAGCAACCGCCGGCGCAACTGCTCGGAGTCGGCGCAACGCGTGCGCTTGCAGGCCTCGGTCACGTTGGGCCACGCATAGAACGCACCGCCGGGCGTCTTGCACTCGACGCCCGGCACCAGGTTGAGCAGGCCGACGATCAGGTCGCGGCGCGCGAGAAAGGAGCGGCGCATCGCCTCCGCGGCGTCCTGCGGACCGGTGATGGCCTCGACGACCGCCCACTGGCTTATCTGCGAGGCGCAGGAGTCGGTGTTGGTGATCCAGCGCGTGAACACCGGCGCGAGCGTCGGGTTGGCGACAAAGCCGATGCGCCAGCCGGTCATCGCCCAGGTCTTCGACGCACCATCGGAAATGATCGTGCGCTCGCGCATACCGGGAAGCGCCGCGATCGATACGAACTCGCCGTCGTAGAGCAGGCGCGAATAGATTTCGTCGGCAAAGATCCACACCTGCGGGTGCAGGCGCAGTATGTCAGCGATCGCCTCCAGATCGGCACGCTTCAGGCTGCCGCCGGTCGGATTGTGCGGCGAATTGAGGATCAGCAGTCGGGTCTTGGCGGTGATCTTGGCCTCGAGTTCGTGCGGGTCGAAGGCAAAGTCGCGCGCTTCGCGCAGGTGAATGGGTACCGGCACCGCGCCGTTGGCGACGATCTGCGACTCGTAGATCGGGAACCCGGGCACCGGATAGATCACCTCATCGCCGACGCCGTAATCGGTCACCGAGGCGACTGCATAGGCGATGAACGGCTTGGCTCCCGCGCCGACGACGACCTCACCGGCAGCGATGTCGAGGCCTCGGCGCTGCCCCATGTCGAGTGCAGCCGCCTCGCGCAGCGCGTCGATGCCGGCTGACGGCGTATAGCCGTGCTTGCCGTCGCGGATCGCGGCGATCGCCGCGTCCTGGATGTTGACCGGGGTCGGGAAGTCGGGCTGGCCGATGCAGAAAGAGACGATGTCGCGGCCCTGGCGAACCAGGTCGTTGACCTCGGCCAACACCACGAACGCGTTTTCCGTGCCCAGGGCCTCGCCGCGACGGCTGATGCGCGGCACGATCTGCGGTGCGTTCACGACTTGGTCCTCGCCTCATAGTAATCGCGGAACGTGCGTCCCTCCGGCGCTGGCAGGTCGCGCCCTTCGGTCCAGCCGCTGCCAAAGGGCAAAGTGTGCAACAGCCCTTCGCGGCCACCCATCGCACGCAGCAAGCGCATCGCCACGCGCGTGGCCAGCGCATACAGGCGCGGACGGGTCGCCAGCCACGACCAGAGGCGCAGGCCGGCGCGTTCAGTCCACGGCCGCAGCTTGCGCTCGAACTGCTGTTCGCGCAGCTTGCGCAGCAGATCGGGCAGCGGAATCTTGACCGGGCAGACAACGCCGCACTGGTTGCAAAGCGTCGACGCCTGGGGCAGGTCGAGTGCGTTCTCGAGCCCCACATACGACGGGGTCAGGACCGCGCCGATCGGTCCCGGATAAACCCAGCCGTAGGAATGGCCGCCGACACTCTGGTACACCGGACAATGATTCATGCACGCCCCGCAGCGGATGCAGCGCAGCGCTTCCTTCAGCTCGCTGCCGAGCACCGCCGAGCGCCCGGCGTCGACGACGATGAAGTACATGTGCTCGGCACCGTGGAACTCGCCCTGCCCCTTCACACCGGTCAGGATGTCGACGTAGTTGGAGATGGACTGACCGGTCGCCGAGCGCGGCAAGAGGCGCATCAGCGTCGCCACGTCCTCGAGTGTCGGCACAACCTTTTCGATGCCGGAAATGGCGACATGCACGCGCGGCAGGGTCGTGGTCAGGGTGGCGTTGCCCTCGTTGGTGACCACGACCACCGAGCCGGTCTCGGCGACAAAGAAATTGCCGCCGGAGATACCCATATCGCCGGTCAGGTAATGTTGCCGCAGCACGGCTCGCGCCTCGAGACACAACTCGTTGATCTGCGTCTTGCGCGGTGTCGCGTGCGTCTTGGCAAACAGGTCGGCGACCTCCTCCTTGCTCTTGTGCAGCGCCGGCCCGATGATGTGCGACGGCGGCTCGTAATCATTGATTTGCAGGATGTATTCGCCGAGGTCGGTCTCGACGACCACGAGTCCGGCCGCCTCGATCGCCCGGTCGAGCGCCGACTCCTCGCTCACCATCGACTTCGACTTGATGATCTTGTTCACGCCATGGCGCCGCGCGATGTCGAGCACATGCCGGTTGACGTCGGCCGGGGTTTCCGCCCAGAGCACGGTCGCGCCGCGGGCGGTCGCATTGCGCTCGAAGATTTCCAGCCAGACGTCGAGGTTGTCGAGCGCGCGCTGGCGGATCGTCCGGGCCGCCTCGCGCGTGGCCTCGAAATCGTCGAGCTCGGTCAGCGAATCGCGGCGATGGGCGATGAATTTGCCCTTGCTCTTCTGCAGGTTGGCCTGCAGCTGCGCGTTGGCCAGGTTGGCGTGCGCGCGCTCCTTGAAGTGCATCGAAGCAATCTGCATGGCGTTCCGGTCAGTGCGTGTCGTCCGCGCCGGCCAGCACCTCGGCGACGTGCAGCACGCGCGTCTTCGTGTCTCCGCGGCGGCGCAGCCGGCCCTCGATGTTGAGCATGCAGCCGAGATCGCCGAGGACGACGGCATCCGCGCCGCTCGCGACAATATGCTGGCACTTGTTGTCCGCGAGTCGGGTCGAAATCTCGCCGAACTTGACGGCAAAGGTGCCGCCGAAGCCGCAGCAGGTCTCGCATTCGGCCATTTCGGTGAGCTTGAGTCCGCGCACCCGCTCGAGCAGCGCGCGCGGCTGTCCCTTGACGCCCATTTCGCGCAAGCCGGAGCAGCTGTCGTGGTAGGTAACGGTCGCCGCCAGCGCCCCGGGCACCGCGTCGAGCTTGAGCACGTTGACCAGGAAGTCGGTCAACTCGTAGGTCTTTGCCGCCAGCGCGGCGGCCCGGTCGGACAGCGCAGGGTCGTCGCGAAACAAGTCGGCATAATGGGTCTTGATCATGCCGCTGCAGGAGCCCGAGGGCGCAACCAGGTGCTCGCTGCCTTCGAATTCGGCGATGACCTTGGCCGCCAGCGCCTTGGCGCCGGTGCGATCGCCGGCGTTGTATCCGGGTTGCCCGCAGCAGGTCTGCGGCGGCGGGACGTAGACCTCCGCCCCGCCGGCCTCGAGCAGCCGCACCGCGGCCAGGCCGATCGACGGCCGCATCAGATCGACCAGGCAAGTGACGAATAGACCGACGCGCATCGAAAGGCTCCGGCTAGTACGAATGCGTCAACGCCAGAGCGCACAGGCCCATCAGACTCTGCGGAAAAATCCCGAGCAGCAGCAGCGCCAGCCCGTTCACGGACAGCAGCAACCGGGTGTCGCCACGCGCTTGGAGGGGCTCCTTGTCGACCGGATCGTCGAAGTACATCAACTTGACGATGCGCAGATAATAGAATGCGCCGACAAGCGAGGTCATCACGGCGATCACCGCGAGCCAGACGAACCCGATGTCGACCGCGGCCCATATTACCGAGAATTTGGCATAGAAGCCGACCGTCGGCGGCACCCCGGCGAGCGAAAACATCGTCAGCAGCATCATGAACGCGTACCAGGGGCTGCGCTGGTTGAGCCCCTTCAGGTCGTCGAGCCGGTCGGCCTCGAACCCTTCGCGCGACAGCAGCAGCACGATGCCGAAACCAACCAGTGCCGCCAGCACATAGCTCACTATATAGAACATTGCCGCGCTGTAGCCATCGTTGTTCGCGGCCAGAAGGCCCATCAGCATGAAGCCCATGTTGGCGATGGTCGAATAGGCCAGCATGCGCTTGATGTTGGTCTGCGCGATGGCGACCACATTGCCGAGGATCATCGACAGTAGCGACAATACCAGCAGCATGCCCTGCCATTCGATAACAAACGCGGACATCGCGCCGACGAGCAGGCGCACGGCGAAGGCGAACGCGGCAAACTCTGGCGCAGTGCCGATGAACAGGGTGACCGCGGTCGGCGCGCCTTCGTATACGTCCGGCACCCACATGTGGTACGGCACGGCGCTGAGCTTGAACGCGATCGCCGAGATGACGAAGACCAGGCCGAAGAGCAGAATTGTCCGGTTGGGGTGCCCGTGTACCATCGCGTCCGCCGCGCCGCCGATATCCAGCGTCCCGGTCGCGCCGTAGATCATCGACAGACCGTAGAGCAGCAGGCCCGACGCCAGCGCGCCAAGCACGAAATACTTCATCGCCGCTTCGATCGCGCGCTCGGACTCGCGTTGCAGAGCCACCATGGCGTAGAGCGACAGAGACATCAGCTCGAGCCCGAGGTACAAGGTCACGAAGCTGTTGGCCGCGATCATGACCAGCATGCCGAGGAGTGATGTAAGGGCGAGCACGAACGTCTCGCCGCGGAACAGGCCCCGCGCCACGAGGTAGCTGCGCGAGTAGAACAGCATCAAGGACACGGCGACGCAGGAGAAAATTGTCAGCACGCTCGCGAGCTGGTCCGCCACGAACATCCCGCCCAGAGCTCGCAGCGGCGTCTCGTCGTGAAAAAGCCACAGACTCAGCGTCCCCGCGGCAAGCAGGGCGAGCTGCGTCAGCCAATAGCTGATCTGGCGCCGTCTGTCGGCAACGAATTGGTCGCCGACCAGAATCAAGCAGGCCGCGCCGGCGAGCACGATTTCCGGCATGGCGACGCCGAAGTTGAACACCAGCGGCATGGACACAGGCGTCATTGCTTGGTCCGGCCGACTTGGGTGAGCAGTTGCGCGACCGAGGCGTGCATCACGTCGGTAAACGGCTTCGGGTAGATGCCGAGCACGAGGATCGCCGCGGCGACGGTCGCCAGCAGCCAGAATTCCCGTCGCGACACGTCCTTGAGCGCGGCCACACGGGGGTTGGCCACCTCGCCGAACCAGACCCGCTTGTACATCCATAGCGTATAGGCGGCTCCCAGAATCATGATGGTGGCGGCGAGGAAGCCGAGCCACAGGTTGGCGCTGACCGCGGCGAGGATCACCATGAATTCGCCGACGAAGCCGCTGGTTCCGGGCAGCGCCGCGTTGGCCATCGCAAAGAGCATCGCCAAGGCCGCGAATTTGGGCATGGTGTTGACCACGCCACCGTAATCACCGATGAGCCGGCTGTGCATGCGGTCATAGAGGACGCCGACGCACAGGAACAGGGCGGCCGATACGAAACCGTGCGAGATCATCTGCACCAGGCCGCCTTCGAGCCCGAGTTGGCTGAACAGGAAGAAGCCCAGCGTCACGAAGCCCATGTGCGAGATCGACGAATAGGCGATGAGCTTTTTCATGTCGGGCTGCACCAGCGCGACGAAAGCGATATAGACGATGGCAATGAGCGACAGCGTGATCACGAACCCGGCGAGGTAGTGGCTGGCATCGGGCAGGATGGGCAGGATGAAGCGCACGAACCCGTAGGCACCGACTTTGAGCGTGATGGCGGCGAGAACCACCGAGCCGCCGGTCGGGGCCTCGACATGGGCGTCGGGGAGCCAGGTATGAACCGGCCACATCGGCACCTTGACCGCGAAGGCGACGAAGAATGCCGCGAACAGCCATACCTGGGTCTTGAGCGAAAGCGGCAGCTGGTACCACTCGAGGATCGAAAAGCTGGCACTCACCGAGTACAGGTAGATCAGCGCCACGAGCATCAGCACCGAGCCCAGAAACGTGTAGAGGAAGAACTTGAGCGCGGCATAGACGCGGTTGGGGCCGCCCCAGATGCCGATGATCAGATACATCGGGATCAGCATCGACTCGAAGAAGACGTAGAACAGCACCCCGTCGAGGGCGGCGAACACGCCATTGATGAGTCCGGATTGGATCAGGAACGCCGCCATGTACTGCGCCACCCGCTTTTCGATGACCACCCACCCGGCCCAGACGGCGATGACGGTGATGAAGCTGTTAAGCAGGATGAGCAGGATCGAGATGCCGTCGACACCGAGCAGGTAGTTGACGTTGTAGCGCGGAATCCAATCGATGGTCTCGAGAAACTGCATCTCGGCGGTACCGAGCGCGAAGCGCGTGTACAGCGGAATGGTTACCGCGAACCCCGCCAGGGCGCCGACCAGCGCCAGCCAGCGCGCCGCCGCGGCATCGCCGTCGCGGTGCACCGCCAGCACCAGCAGACCGGCGACGATCGGCACCCAGATGGCGAGACTGAGGTAAGGCAACATCAGATGACTCGCAGCGTGAGCCACCAGAACAGGAACACGACGATGCCCAGGACCATGGCGAAGGCGTATTGATAGATGAAGCCGGACTGGATCTGCCGCAGCACCGCCGAGGTCGCGGCGACGAGCCGCGCGCTGCCGTTGACGAAGAAGCCGTCAATGATCGAACGGTCGCCGACGTCGGAAAACAGCGTGCCGACGCGGCGAAACCCGCCGGCGAAGAACCAGTCGTTGAAGCGGTCGATGTAGTAGTTGTTGGCCAGCAGGCGATACAGCGCACCGGCCCGGTCGGCGATCCGGGCCGGCAGATCGGTGCGCTTGATGTAGAGATACCACGCCACCGCGATGCCCGAGAGCGCAAGCCAGAAAGGCAACGTCGTCAGGCCGTGGAGGACGAATGCCCAGGGCCCGTGCCATTCCTCGGTCAGCGTCGCGAGTCCCGCGTGCTGCGGCGCGATCAGGATCGAACCGCCGAAGTAGTTGCCGAACAGCACCGGATCGATGTACGCCCAGCCGGAGTAGATCGATGGGATCGCCAGCAGCACCAGCGGCACGGTCACGACCCAGGGACTCTCGTGTGGATCGCTGCCATGGCCGTCGGCCTGGGCGTGTCCGGAATCCGGCGCCGAGTGGACTGCGCCGGCATGGCGGAAACGCTCCTCGCCGTGAAAGGCCATGAACAGCATGCGGAAGGTATACAGCGCGGTGATGAACACCGAAACGGTCACCGCGAACTGGGCGTAGGCGTGCCCTCCAACCTGCGACAGCCCGACCGCGTCGATGATCGCGTCCTTGGAAAAGAAGCCCGCAAACGGCGGCACACCGCAGAGGGCCAGCGAGCCGATCAGCGCGGTCCAGTAGGTGATCGGCATGTATTTCTTCAATCCGCCCATCTTGCGCAGGTCCTGCTCATGATGCAGCGCGATGATCACCGAGCCGGCCGCCAGGAACAGCAGGGCCTTGAAAAAAGCGTGCGTCATGAGGTGGAAGATCGCCGCCGGATACGCCGAGACGCCGAGCGCGACGGTCATGTAGCCCAGCTGCGACAGCGTCGAGTAGGCAATGACGCGCTTGATATCGTTCTGCACCACGCCCAAGAGCGCCATGAACAGCGCGGTCGTCGCGCCGATGATGGTGACAAACGACAAGGCCGTCTCGGACAGTTCGAACAACGGGCTCATGCGTGCGACCATGAAGATGCCGGCGGTAACCATGGTCGCCGCGTGGATCAGCGCGGAGATCGGTGTCGGGCCCTCCATCGAATCGGGAAGCCACACGTGCAGCGGGACCTGCGCCGACTTGCCCATCGCGCCGACGAAAAGCGCGATGCAGATGGCGCTGAGGACGTATCCCTGCGGCTGGCCGCCGACATGGAGCGTCGCAGCGGCGAGCGCGGGCGCGCCTTTGAACACGCTCGCGTAGTCGAGCGAGCCGAAGTAGGCGACGATGAGGCCGAGCCCGAGGACGAAGCCGAAGTCGCCGACACGGTTGGCGAGGAACGCCTTGAGGCTGGCGTAGATCGCCGTCGGGCGCGTATACCAGAACCCGATCAGCAGGTACGACACCAGCCCGACCGCCTCCCAGCCGAAGAAAAGCTGGAGGAAATTGTTCGCCATCACCAGCATCAGCATGCTGAACGTGAACGCCGAGATATAGGCAAAGAAGCGCGTATAGCCGGGGTCGTCGGCCATGTAGCCGATAGTGTAGACATGCACCATCAGCGATACGAAGCTGACGACCGTGATCATCAGTGCGGTCAGCGGATCGATCAGGAAGCCGATGGCGAACTTGAGCTCGCCGCTGGTCATCCAGGTATAAAGGTCGCCGTTGAAGGTGTTGCCGGCTAGCACATCGCGCAGGATCAGCGCCGACGCCACGGTCGACACCGCGACCCCCAGGATGCACAGCGTGTGCGCCGCGACGCGGCCGAGCTTCGGCCCCCACAGACCGACAACCATTGCGGCGAAGAGCGGCGCGACCGGCACCAGCAGATAGAGGGATTGCATGTTCATCCGCGTCTCATCCCTTGAGCTGATCGAACTTCTCGACGTCGATCGAGCCGATGTTGCGGAAGAACAGCACCAGGATCGCGAGCCCGATGGCCGACTCGGCGGCGGCGACGGTGAGGATGAAGAAGACGAATATCTGCCCGGCGGTATCGCCAAGGAAACGCGAGAAGGCGATGAAGTTGAGGTTGACAGCGAGCAGCATCAGCTCGATGGCCATGAGCATGATGAGCACATTGCGCCGGTTAAGGAAAATCCCGATCACGCTGATCGCGAACAGGATCGCCCCGAGGACCAGGTAATGCGCCAGCGTCGGCTGCGACAAGTACGACACGTTGCCCCTCCCTGCTGCCGGCGCGCAGAGCGCCGGCACTGGTTCAAGATCCGTCGCCCTTTTCCACAGGCATGTCGAGGATACGCAGCCGGTCGTTGCGTCGGACGCGCACCTGTGCGGCCGGATTCTGATGCTTGGTTGCGCGCCGCCGGCGATGCGTCAAGGCGATCGCCGCGATGATCGCGACCAGCAGGATCATGGCCGCGATCTCGAACGGATAGGCGTAGTCGGTGTAGATCTGGGCTCCGAGGACCTTGGTATTGCTGTAGCCCGGGCCCGCTACGGGCGGCGGCGCAACGCTCTGGCCGAAGGAACCGCCGACGAGCACCAGCGCCATCTCGACCAGGACCAGGATGCCGACGGTCGCGGCCACCGGAATGTAACTCTTGAAACGCTCCCGCAGCTTGTCGAAATTGACGTCGAGCATCATAACCACGAATAGAAACAGCACCATCACCGCGCCGACGTAGACCAATACCAGCACGATGGCCAGGAATTCGGCCCCCAGCAGCAGCCACACGCCGGCCGCGCTGAAGAACGAGAGCACGAGCCACAAGGCCGCATGCACGGGGCTACGCGTCGTGACCACGAGCAACGCGGCAAGCGTCAGCACCGCGGCGAAGAGATAGAAGATCCCGGTCTGGAAGGTCATCGATACCTCGCGTCCTCGGCGCGATCGGCCGCGATCTGCGCCTCGTAGCGATCGCCGACGGCGAGCAGCATTTCCTTGGTGTAGATCAGATCACCGCGCTTCTCGCCGTGGTATTCGAGGATGCGCGTTTCGACGATCGAGTCGACCGGACAGCTTTCCTCGCAGAAGCCGCAGAAGATGCACTTGGTGAGATCGATGTCGTAGCGTGTTGTGCGTCGGGTGCCGTCGCCGCGCTCCTCGGATTCGATCGTGATCGCCAGCGCCGGGCAGACCGCCTCGCACAGCTTGCAGGCAATGCAGCGCTCCTCGCCGTTGGGATAGCGGCGCAGCGCGTGCAGGCCCCTGAAGCGCGGGCTCATCGGCGTCCTTTCCTCCGGATATTGCACGGTCACCTTGGGCGCAAACATGCGCCGGACGGTGAGCCAGAGGCCACGGAACAATTCCAGCAGGAAGAAGGTGTTGAAGAAGTCCTTGAGGCGTCGGAGCATCGCTGCCTCGCTTCAGTGAACCAGAAAGGCCCAGCGCGTCTGCATCAGCGCGCCGATCAGAACGATCCACACCAGCGTCACCGGGATGAAGACCTTCCAGCCCAGGCGCATGATCTGGTCGTAGCGGTAGCGCGGAAAGGTGGCCCGGATCCACAGAAAGATGAACAGCACCGCGCACACCTTGACGAACAGCCAGCCGAACCCGTCGCCGAGGAAGTGGAAACCGGACACGCTGACGTCGTTCAGCTGCGGCAGCGGGGCGAGCCAACCGCCGAGGAACATGGTCGAGCAGAGCGTCGCGATGAGAATCATGTTCATGTACTCGGCAAGGAAGAACACCGCGAACGCGACCCCCGAGTACTCGACGTGAAAGCCGGCGACGATTTCCGACTCGCCCTCGGCGACGTCGAACGGATGGCGGTTGGTCTCGGCGATGCCGGCGACCAGGTAGACGAAGAACAGGGGCAGCAACGGCCAGATGTACCAGCGCCAGAAACCGCCCACCTGCCCGAGCACGATGTCGCTAAAGTTCAGGCTCGAGGCAGCCATGAGGACGCCGACGAGTGCGAAGCCCATCGCAATCTCGTAGGAGACGATCTGGGCCGCCGAGCGCAGCGCGCCGAGAAACGCGTATTTCGAATTCGACGCCCAGCCGGCGAGGATGACGCCATACACGCCCATCGAGGTCAGTGCGAGTACGTACAGGAGCCCCGCATTGATGTTCGAGAGCACCAGCGTGCCGGTAAACGGAATCACCGCCCAGGCCGCGAGCGCGGGCCCGATGGAGAGCAGCGGCGCGATGAAGAACAGATACCGGTTGGCACCGGTCGGGACGATGAGTTCCTTGAATACCAGCTTGAAGACGTCGGCGAAGGGCTGCAACAGGCCCAGCGGACCGACGCGGTTGGGGCCGATGCGCACTTGCATCCAGCCGATGACCTTGCGCTCGGCCAGCGTGAGATAGGCCACGGCGAGGATGAGCGGGACTGCGATTGCCACGATCTTGGCCAGCGTCCACACACCCGGCCAGGTCCAGCCGAAGAAGTCCTGGGCGGCTTCCATCAGAGGCCTTCCACCGCGATCGGGCCGAACATCGGCCCGAGCGTCCGGGTCGCCGGGTGCGCGGCGGCAACGCGCACGCAGCCCTCGGGCACGCCGGGATCGAGCTCCGCGGGAAGCATGGCCTCGCCCCCGCTCTGGCAGACGCGCACCGCCGCACCTTCGGCCAGCTTGAGCTTGGACAGCGTCGCCGCGTTCATGCGCGCCGTCGGCGCCTTCGCGTCGCGGGTCTTCTGCAGCGAGGCTGCGCGCCGCACCAGGGGATCGGCGGCGTAGATCGGCACCTCGGCGATGCGCTCGAGGCCGTTCGGCCCCGCCGGCGGGCCGGGCGATTCGATCACCGTGTGCGTCGCATTCGACAGCCAGTCGCCGATCTCGTCGGCGCGCGGCAGTTCCTGCCGGATGGCCTGGATGCTCTCGTAGCCGAATCCAGGCAGCGAAAGGAGCGAACCGAGCACGCGCAAGACCTTCCATGCCGGGCGCGTCTGGCCAAGCGGCGGCACGACGCCGTTGAAGGCCTGTACTCGGCCCTCGCAATTGATGAAGGTACCGGCGGTTTCGGTGAACGGCGCCACCGGCAGCAGCACGTGCGCATGGGCTGCAACGCCGGACAGGAAGGGCGAGAGCGCGAGCACGAATTCGGCGCCAGCCAGCGCGGCGCGCATGCGCGCCGGATCGGCCGAGTCGAGCTCGGGGTCGGCATGGAGCAGCAGGTATGCCCGGCGCGGCTCGGCGAGCATGGCCGCGGCGTGTAGTCCGGTCTTGCGCGGGTAGGCGCCGGCGATGGTGCCACCGACCGAATTGGCTGCCTCGGTGAGAAAGCCCAGCTTCGCGCCGGTGAGCTCGGCGAGGGCAGCGGCGAGCGCATGCAGCTGGGCCGCGCGCGGATGCCAGTCGGCGAAGCTGCCGAGGAAGACGCCGCGGTTGGCGCCGCTGGCCAAGGTGGCGGCGATCTCTCGGGCGGTTGGCGAGGGCTCGACCGCGGCGAGCGCAGCGGGCGCCGCGGCACCGGCCGCTGCTGCCGCCGCAACCACGATTTCGGCCAGCGCCCGCGGCAGCGCGGACGGGGCGACGATGAGCTTGTGCGCCAGCTTGAGCAACAGCTGGTCGTCGGCGCTGTGCACGAGCGAGAGCTGCGTGCCTTTCTTGGTCATCTGCCGCAGCCGCTGCGCCAGTAGCGGATGATCCTTGCGCAGGAAGCTGCCGACAATGAGCGCGCGGTCGAGCGCCGCGAACTCGGCGATCGACATGCCGAGCCAGGCGGCCCCTTCGCGCTGGCCATCGCTGCTGAAGTCGGACTGGCGCAGGCGATAGTCGATGTTCTCGCTGCCCAGGCCACGGATGAGTTTCTGCAGGAGGTGCATCTCCTCGAGCGTCGAATGCGGAGACACCAGTGCGCCGATGGCCGCGGCACCGTGCTGCTCACGGATGCGCCGGGTCTCCCGCACGACGTGCTCGAGCGCGGTCTGCCAGTCGGTCTCGACCCATCGTCCATCTCTCTTGAGCATCGGCCGGGTCAGGCGGTCCTCCGAGTTGAGGCCCTCGTAGGAAAAGCGATCCTTGTCCGACAGCCAGCATTCGTTGACCGCTTCGTTCTCCAGCGGCACGACGCGCATGACCCGATCGTTTTTTGCCTGCACGACCAGGTTGCTGCCCAGGCTGTCGTGCGGGCTTACCGACCTGCGGCGCGCGAGCTCCCAGGTCCGCGCGCTGTAGCGAAACGGCTTGGACGTCAGCGCGCCGACAGGGCACAGGTCGATGACGTTGCCGGAGAGCTCCGAATCGACCGTCCTGCCCACGAAGGTGATGATTTCGGCGAACTCGCCGCGGCCGATCATGCCAAGCTCCATGACGCCGGCGATCTCCTGCCCGAAGCGCACGCAGCGTGTGCAATGGATGCAGCGCGTCATGTCGGTGGCGATCAGGGGCCCGAGGTTCTTGTTCAGCACCACGCGCTTGGGCTCCTGATAGCGCGAGTTCGACGCGCCGTAGCCAACGGCGAGATCCTGCAGCTGGCATTCGCCGCCCTGGTCGCAGATCGGGCAATCGAGTGGGTGATTGATGAGCAGGAATTCCATCACACCCTTCTGCGCGTCGACGGCGGCGGCGGAGTGCGTCCATACCTTCATGCCCTCGGTCGCGGGCGTGGCGCAGGCCGGGAGCGGCTTGGGCGCCTTTTCGACCTGCACCAGGCACATGCGGCAATTGGCGGCGATCGAGAGCTTGTTGTGCCAGCAGAAATGCGGCACGTAGATGCCAAGCTTGTGCGCGGCGTCCATCACCGTGCTGCCGCCGGGCACCTGCACCGCTTGGCCGTCGACTTCGAGGTTGAGCGTCGTCATGGGGACGTCAGACGTAGTCCGGCACCGGGCACCGCTTGTGATCGATGTGGTGCTGGAACTCGGTGCGGAAATGCTTGATGAAGCTCTTCACC
Source organism: Casimicrobiaceae bacterium (assembly GCA_035939595.1). GTDB lineage: Bacteria > Pseudomonadota > Gammaproteobacteria > Burkholderiales > Casimicrobiaceae > PALSA-1003. The sequence goes on along the minus strand of DASZFQ010000178.1, from coordinate 57,422 downwards.
GGGAGCGCGGCGGCGTCGCCCAGGGCGCAGATCGTGCGCCCGGCGATGTTGTCCGACACCGACAGCAGCACGTCCAAGTCCTCGTTCTTGCCCTCGCCGTGCTCGATCCGGTTGACGATGCGCCACAGCCAGCCGGTGCCCTCGCGGCACGGGGTGCACTGGCCGCAGGACTCTTCGAAATAGAAATACGACAGCCGGAGCAACGAGCGCACCATGCAGCGGGTGTCGTCCATGATGATCACCGCACCGGACCCGAGCATCGACCCCGCCTTGGCGATCGAGTCGTAATCCATGTCGGTGCCGAGCATGATCGCCCCGGGCAGCACCGGCATCGACGACCCTCCGGGGATGCACGCCTTGAGCGGACGCCCGTCGCGCATGCCGCCGGCCATCTCCAGCAGCTTGGCGAACGGCGTGCCCAGCCTGACCTCGTAGTTGCCCGGCCGCTCCACGTCGCCCGAGACCGAAAAAATCTTGGTGCCGCCGTTGTTCGGTCGGCCGAGATTCAGAAACGCCTCGCCGCCGTGGTTGATGATCCACGGGACCGCGGCGAAGGTCTCCGTGTTGTTGATCGTCGTCGGCTTGCCGAAGAGTCCGAAGCTCGCCGGAAACGGCGGCTTGAAGCGCGGCAGGCCCTTCTTGCCCTCGAGCGACTCCAAAAGCGCCGTCTCCTCGCCGCAGATGTAGGCGCCGTAGCCGTGGTGATTGTGGAGGTGGAAGGAGAACCCGGTGCCGAGGATGTCGTTGCCCAGGTAGCCCCCCTGATAGGCCTCCTCCAAAGCTTCCTCGCAGCGCTCGTAGTCGTCCCAGATCTCTCCGTGCACGTAGTTGTAGCCGCGACGGCAGCCCATCGCGTAGGCCGCGATCGCCATGCCCTCGAACACGATGTGCGGGTTATAACGCAGGATGTCGCGATCCTTGAACGTCCCCGGCTCACCCTCGTCGGAATTGCAGACCAGGTACTTCTCACCGCTGTATTGCTGCGGCATGAAGCTCCATTTGAGCCCGGTCGGGAAGCCCGCGCCCCCACGGCCGCGCAGGGCCGAGCGCTTGACCTCGGCGATGACGTTGGCAGGCGGGATCTTTTCGCTCAGCACCTTCTTTAGCGCGCTGTAGCCGCCGCGCGCCACGTAGTCGGCGAGGCGCCAGTTCCTGCCGTTGAGACCGGCCATGATGATGCTGTCGGGGCCGTAGTCGAGGAATTCGGCCGGCGCGTTCATCGCCCGCCCTCCGCAGCCAGCTCGGCGAGCAGGCGGTCAATCGCTTCGGGACGCATCCAACTGCACATGCGCTTGTTGTTGACCAGCAGCACCGGCGCGTCGCCGCAGGCGCCAAAGCATTCACCCTCCTTGAGCGTGAACATGCCATCGGGCGTGGTTTCACCGAAGCCGATACCGAGCTTCTGCTGCAGATGCAGCGCCGCCTTGGCCGCATGCTGCAGCGCGCATGGAAGGTTGGTGCAAAGAGTCAGCTTGTATCTGCCGGTGGGCGCCGTGTTGTACATTTCGTAGAAGGTCGCCACCTCGTAGACGGCGATCGGCGGCATGCCCAGGTAGTCCGCGACGAAGTCCATCGTCTCCGTGGCCAGCCAGCCCTTCTCGTCCTGCGCGATGGCGAGGGCTGCCATCACCGCCGACTTTTTCTGGCCGGACGGATACTTGGCGATTTCGCGATCGATTTTGCGCAGCGCGGCGTCGGTCAACACGCTCTACTCTCCGTGCCAGTAGTCCACGTCGGCGCCCTCCGGAACGAACTTGCCGGAGAAAGTTGCCTCCGTCGGCGGACGACCGGGCTGGCGACCGCCGACGGCGCCGAACTTGCCCGAATCCGGATACTGGAAGATGTCGGTATCGATCATCGTGCTGACCGCGACGTAGGTGAGCTCGCCGCCGCCGGTATTGATCAGCTGGTGCGCCACTTCGGGGCCGCCGCAGGGACAGCAGATGAAGTGTCCCTTGCGTACCGGGTATTCCGCATTGCCGAAGCGCAGCGTCCCTTCGCCTTCGAGAATGAAGAACATCTCCTCGTTGGCATGGTGATTATGAAACGGGAATGCGCGCTTGCCCGCCGGCACCGAGGTCACGTTGTAGCCGAGCTTGCGCGCACCGATCGTCGGCGCGACCGGCGCGAGCTTCGCTTCGAACCGGTCCCCGTGGCGCAGGTCGCGCGTGAACTGCAGTTCCTCCAGGTGCACGATGGGGGTGCTCATCGGTCGATCTCACCGAATACGACGTCCTGCGTGCCGATGATGGCAACGACATCGGCGATCATGTGCCCGCGCGCCATCTCGTCGAGTGCCGCCAGGTGCGGATAGCTGCCTGCCCGGATTTTCAGGCGGTAGGGCTTGTTCGCGCCGTCGGAGATGATGTAGATCCCGAACTCGCCTTTCGGATGCTCGACTGCGGCGTACACCTCGCCCGGCGGCACGTGTATGCCTTCCGTGAAGAGTTTGAAGTGGTGGATCAATTCCTCCATGTTGGTCTTCATCTCTTCCCGCGACGGCGGTGCGATCTTGTGGTTGTCGACGATGACCGGCCCCGGATTCTGGCGCAGCCAGTCGACACACTGGCAGATGATCTTGTTGGCCTCGCGCATTTCCTGCACGCGAACCAGATAACGGTCGTAGCAGTCGCCGTTGGTCCCGACGGGGATGTCGAATTGCATCCGGTCGTAGACCGCATAGGGCTGCTTCTTGCGCAGGTCCCAGGCTACTCCCGACCCGCGCAGCATCGGTCCGGTAAACCCGAGTGCCTGCGCCCTTTCCGGGGCCACGACGCCAATGCCGACCGTGCGCTGCTTCCAGATGCGGTTGTCGGTGAGCAGTGTCTCGTACTCGTCGACGTTGGCGGGAAAGCGGGTGGTGAAATCGGCGATAAAGTCGAGCAGCGAGCCCTGGCGGTTCTCGTTCATCCGCGCCACCGCCTTGGCGTTGTGAATGGGCGAGGACTGGTACTGCGGCATGCGTTGCGGCAGATCGCGGTAGACCCCCCCGGGGCGGTAATACGCCGCGTGCATACGCGCCCCCGATACCGCCTCGTAGCAATCCATCAGTGCCTCGCGCTCGCGGAAACAGTACAGAAACGGCGTCATGGCGCCGACGTCGAGCGCGTGCGCCCCCAGCCACAGCAGGTGGTTGAGGATACGGGTGATCTCGTCGAACATCACGCGGATGTACTGGGCCCGGATCGGGACTTCGACTTCGAGCAGCCTTTCGATTGCCAGGCAGTACGCGTGCTCGTTGCACATCATCGAGACATAGTCGAGCCGGTCCATGTAGGGAAGCGACTGCACGTAGGTCTTGTACTCGGCCAGCTTTTCGGTCGCTCGATGCAGCAACCCGATGTGCGGATCGGCGCGCTGGATTACCTCGCCGTCGAGCTCGAGGACCAGCCGCAAGACGCCGTGGGCCGCCGGGTGCTGCGGCCCGAAATTCATGGTGTAGTTGCGAATCTCGGCCACGTCGTCAGCCCTTGCGAAAGCCCTCGCTCTCCGCGTAGTTCGTCTCGCGGATGATGCGCGGCGTTTCCTCGCGCGGCTCGATGGTCACTGGCTGGTAGATCACCCGCCCCTGCTCGGGGTCATAACGCATTTCGACATGCCCGGAGAGCGGAAAGTCCTTGCGGAACGGATGGCCGACAAAACCGTAGTCGGTGAGCAGCCGGCGCAGATCCGGGTGACCGAGAAACACGATGCCGAAGAAGTCAAAGGCTTCGCGCTCGTACCAGTTGGCCGACGGCCAGATGTCGAGCATCGACGGCAGAACCGGAAAATCGTCGTCCGGCGCGAACGCGCGCACGCGCAGCCGCCAGTTGTGGACCAGCGACAGGAGATGGTAGACGACGGCGAAGCGGCGTCCCGTCGCCAGCGCCACCTGAGGCTCCGGCGAGGTTGCATTGGAAACGAAGTCGGCAATGTGGGGCGGCTCGCCGCCGAATGCCGAGTAATCAACGCCGCAGACATCGAGCAGCGTTGCGAACTGCAGTTCGGGCCGGTCACGCAGCGCCCGCATGGCAGTCGCCAGGCCGTCCGCGGCGACGATCGCGGTGACCTCACCGAGCGCGATCGTGACGCTGTGCAGCGCGTCGCCCAGCGCCGCAGGGAGCGCAGCGGCCAGCGTCTCAATTTTCGTCGCCATCAACGTGCGATCGTGTTGGTCCGCCAGACCTTGTTTTGCAGCTGGATTATGCCGTAGAGCAGCGCCTCGGCGGTCGGCGGGCAGCCCGGGACGTAGATGTCGACCGGGACGATGCGGTCACAGCCGCGCACGACCGAATACGAATAGTGGTAGTAGCCGCCGCCGTTGGCGCAGGAGCCCATCGATATGACCCACCGCGGCTCGGCCATCTGGTCGTAGACCTTGCGCAGCGCCGGCGCCATCTTGTTGCACAGCGTGCCGGCGACGATCATCACGTCCGACTGACGCGGACTGGGGCGAAACACCACGCCGAAGCGGTCCAGGTCGTAGCGCGACGCCCCGGCGTGCATCATCTCCACCGCGCAGCATGCGAGTCCGAACGTCATCGGCCACATCGAGCCGTTGCGCGCCCAGTTGATCAGCGCGTCGAGCGACGTGGTGACAAAGCCCTTTTCGAGGATGCCTTCAATGGGCATGAGTCGTCTCCGCGACCGGCGCCGGCTCGCGCCGGTGCGCAAGGCAGGCGCTTGGCGCGGCGGTGCCGCCCGGCCGCCCGCCCTGCCGCTTCATGCCGGACGCTATTCCCATTCCAGCGCACCCTTTTTCCACTCGTAGACGAAGCCGACGACCAGGATCCCGAGGAAGATCATCATCGACCAGAAACCGAACGCGCCGATGTCGGGTAGGACGACGGCCCAGGGAAACAGAAACGCGATCTCCAAGTCGAAGAGTATGAACAGGATCGCGATCAGGTAATAGCGCACGTCGAACTGCATGCGCGCGTCTTCGAAGGCCTCGAAACCGCACTCGTAGGGAGCGAGCTTTTCCGGGTCGGGTCGGTTCGGCGCAACGAAGCTGCCGAGCGTAAGCAGTATCACGCCGACGCCGACGCCGACGACGATAAAGAGCAGGATCGGGAAGTACTGTTCGAGCATGATCGGATCAATCCTACCCTTCTATCACTCGGGCCATGCCTTCGCTGCGTCGCCGGCCGCCCCCGTGGCCCTTGCCCGAACCGAGCGTCGCGCCCTCTTCTTCTGGTGCCGACGGTGAGACTCGAACTCACACGGCTTACGCCACTGCCCCCTCAAGACAGCGTGTCTACCAATTCCACCACGTCGGCGCGCGCTCGGTCACTTCGGTACGTCAATGGGCTTGGATTCGCTATCGGGTGCCGGCGCGGCGGGTGTCGCCGGCGCGGCGCCCTGCGGCACGTCGGTCGCTTTCCCGTCCTTGCTGACCGGTGCCGGCGCGCTCGGTGTCGCACCCTGCTTCATAATGTCCACGGGCCCGGTGCGGGTAGCACCGAAATAAGTGAGGCCAAGGCTCGAAAGGAAGAACGCGGTGGCCAGGACGGCAGTCGTACGGGAAAGAAAGTTCGCCGACCCCGCCGCGCCAAAGAGGCTCCCCGAGGAACCGCTGCCGAATGCCGCGCCCATGTCGGCGCCCTTGCCGTGCTGCAGCAGGACGAAGCCGACCAGCGCCGCCGCGACCACGAGGTGCACACCCACCAGAAGCGTTTCCCAGACCATTTCGTCGATCCTTTACGCGCTCGCCCCGTCCCGTTCCATTTAGGCACAGGCGATCGCCAAAAATTCATCCGCCTTGAGCGACGCACCGCCGACCAGGGCACCGTCGATATCCGGGCACGCGAACAGGGACTTCGCGTTGTCCGATTTGACGCTGCCACCGTAGAGCAGGGGCACCGCCGCCGCCGCGCCATCGATGTCCCCGAGGCGCTCGCGCAGCAGCCGGTGTACCGCCTGGGCCTGATCCGGACTTGCGCTCTGTCCGGTACCGATCGCCCACACCGGCTCATAGGCGACCACAATCGCGCTAACCCGGGCGCCAAGCCGGGTCGCCACCGCGTCGAACTGGCGCAACACCACCGTGCGGGTCGTTCCAGCCTCGCGCTCGGCCAATGTCTCGCCGACGCAGACGATGGGCGTCAGGCCCGCGCCCAGCGCCGCTGCCGCCTTGTCGGCCACTACCACGTCGGTCTCGCCGCAGCGCGCGCGCCGCTCGGAGTGGCCAACGAGCGCGAAGCGGCACCCAAACTCGGCCACCATGGCCGCGGAAACCTCGCCCGTATACGCCCCGCCGGTGTGCTCACTGACGTTCTGCGCGCCCCAACTGATCGCCGACCCCGACAGCGCAGCCTGCGCCTGCCAAAGGTACGGATAGGGAACGCAAAGCGCCAGATCCCGCCCCACGGGTGCTGCCCATCGCGCGCGCAGTTCGGCCAGCAGCGCGTCGTTCTGCCGCAGGCCGCCGTTCATTTTCCAGTTGCCGACGACCAGCTTGCCGCGCATCGCGCACCCGAGAAGCGTGGCCCGCGGCTCAAAATCCGGGCCCCATGCAAACCGTGCAATTTTACCCCGCGCCGTCGGAGCGGGTCAACGCGCTGCAGCGCAACAAGGCTGCGCTGCAGGGCTTCAGGCGACGCTCTTGTTGAGGTAGCAGGCGGCCAAGCGGCCCGGGGCGATGGCCTCGAGCGGCGGCGCAGCCTCTTGGCAGCGCGGCATCACGTACGGGCAGCGCGGGTGGAATTGACAGCCTGCCGGCGGCGAGCGCGGCGAGGGCATTTCGCCCTTGACCGGTATGGCGGCGAGCTTTCTCGCCCCCAGCGTGCCGCTCGCGGCGAGCAGCGCCTGCGTGTAGGGATGGTTCGGGGTCGCCGCGAGCTCATCCGCAGGCCCCGACTCGACGATGCGGCCGAGATACATGATCAGGACCCGGTCGCTCAAGTGGCAGACGACCTGCAGATCGTAGCTGATGAACAGGTAGCTGAGGTCGAGCGCGGCGCGCAGGTCCATGAACAGGTTGAGCACCTGCGCCTGGACCGACAGGTCAAGGCTGGCCACCGGATCGTCACAGACCAGCAACTCCGGCTTGACCGCCAATGCCCGGGCGATGCCGATCCGGGTGCGCTGGCCATCGGAAAACTGGTGTGCAAAGCGGCGCATTAGCGTCGGATCGAGCCCGACCCGGTTCAACTGCAAGCCGACGTATTCGATTTGCTGGCGCGAGCCGATCAGCCCGTGCGCGACCGGAGCCTCACCCACGATGTCGATGACACGCAGCCGCGGATTGAGCGCCGCATAAGAATCCTGGACGAGCATCTGCATTTTGAGCTGGCGCGCGCGCGTCGCCGCGCCGCCTGCGTCAGCGCAGCGCTCTCCGCGCCAAAAGCGCTCGCCCGCGGTCGGCGCGAGGAGCCCTACCGCAAGCCGCCCCAGCGTCGACTTGCCACAACCCGATTCGCCAGCCAGGCCGACGACCTCGCCTTCGGCGATGTCCAGATCCACGCCGTCCACGGCCTGCACGAACTCCTCGCGCCCGCCGCGAGCAAACAGTCCCGCGATCCGGGCCGCGAGGTCACGTTTCGAGACAAAGCGCTTCGAGACCGCTTTGAGCTCGAGCAAAGGCGCGATGTTGCTGCCCTCGGCAGCTGTGATCATCGCCTCATCCCGGCGGCGGCAGCGGATGAAAGCAGCGCAGGGCCTGGCCGCTCGCCCCGTAGTCGCGCATCTCGGGAGCCTGTGCGCATTCGGCGCTCGCGTACGGACAGCGCGGCCGAAAGGCGCAACCCGGCGGAAGGTCGGTGAGCGTTGGGCTCATGCCGGCAGTCTGCCTGAACTTCTCGCGCAGGGGCGCGCTGCCCGGCATCGAATCGAGCAGCCCGCGGGTGTATGGGTGGCGCGGGGCGCGCAGCACGTCCTCGGTGTAGCCCTGCTCGACGATGCGACCGGCGTACATCACGGCGACGCGATCGGCCAGCCCGGCGATCAGCGCCAGGTCGCGGGTGATCCAGATCAACGCCGTCCCGGCCTCGCGCGTGAGTTGCTGCATCTCGAAGACGATCCGCGCCTGGATCGTGACATCGAGCGCCGTCGTCGGCTCGTCGGCGATGATCAGATCGGGCCGGTTGATCAGGGCAATGGCGAGGGCGACCCGCTGCCGCATGCCGCCGGAGATCTGATGCGGATACGCCTTCAGCCCTGACTCGGGGGATGGCATGCCGACTTTGGCTAGGGCTTCGCGCGCACGGGCCCGCGCCGCCGGACGCGCGATCGGCTCGTGCGCGAGGACGGTTTCGACCATCTGGGTGTCGATGCGCAGCACCGGGTTTAGCGTCAGCATCGGGTCGCGGAAGAGCATCGCGATGCGGTTGCCGCGAAGTTGCCGCATCTGCTCGTCCGACAGCTTGGTCAGATCACGGCCGGCGAACACGATGCGTCCGCCGACGATGCGTCCCGGCGGATCGACGAGCCCCATGATCGAATGGCCGGTCATCGACTTGCCCGAGCCGGACTCGCCGACCAAACCGAGCACCTCGCCGCGGCCGAGCACGAAACTCACGTCGTCGACCGCCTTCGCCACGCCCTCCTGGGTAAAGCAGTGCGCAGACAGGCCGTCGACCTGGAGTAGCGGCTCGGTCATCGTTGCCGCCGCGGCTCCAGAATCTCGCCCAGTCGGTAGGCCACGAGATTGATGCTGATGATCGTGAGCAGGAGCGCGACGCCGGGGAAAAAACTGATCCAATACTTGCCTGACAGCAGATAGGGGTAGCCGTCGGCGATAAGCAGGCCCAGGGATGGCTCGGTAAGCGGCACACCGAATCCCAGGAACGACACCGTGGCCTCCAGCGTGATCGCCAGCGCGACCTGCACCGCGGCCACGACGATCAGCGCCGGCAGGCAGTTCGGCAGCAGGTGGTGAAAAACGATGCGCGAAGGCGTGAGCGCCAGGCCGCGCGCCGCCTCGATATATTCCTTGCCCATCTCCACCCGTACCGCGCGGCGGCAGCTGCGCGCGAAATAGGCCCACTGCACCGCGACCAGCGCGGCGACGGTCTTCTCCGTACCCTGGCCGAGCACCGCGAGCAGGATCAGGGCGATCAGCAACGCCGGAAAGGAGACCTGGACATCGGCGATACGCGTGATCAGCGTGTCGGTGCGACCGCCGGCGCACGCTGCACCCAGTCCCAGAGCGAGACCGATTGCCAGCGCCACAAAGGTGCTCACGACGCCGACGGCGAGGCTGGTGCGCAACCCATAGAGGATGGCGGAGAGCACGTCGCGCCCCTGCGCGTCGCTACCGAGCCAGAACGTTGACCCGGTACTCGACGTCGAGCCCGGGGGCAGCCGGCCATCCAGCGCGTCGAGTTGCGCCGGATCGTAGGGGTTCTGGGGTGAAATCAAGGGTGCGGCAAGGGCCACGACCAGGAGGAGGCAAAAGAGCGCCATCCCGACGACTGCGGCCGGGCTCTCGAAGAAGGCTGCACGGAGGCGCCGGGGCGGCGCTTCGTCGCGTGCCATGACAGCTAACCTCTCGCTTCGCGCACGCGCACCCGGGGATCGAGCGCCGAGTGGAGAATGTCGACGATCAGGTTGACGACGATGAATAGGGACACGGTAACCAGGAGATAGGCGAGAATGACCGGCCGATCGAGCACACTGAACGAGTCGATCAGAAGCTTGCCCATGCCAGGCCACGCAAATACGGTCTCGGCGACGATGGCGAGGGCGACGACCGAGCCGAATCCCGGTCCGATAACGGCGACAATCGGCATGAGGACATTGCGCAGTACGTGGACGCCGATCACGCGCGCCCTGGCGAGCCCCTTGGCGCGCGCGAACTTGACGTAGTCCTGCCGCAATGCCGCGCGTGTGCCGGCTCGGGCGAGGCGGATGAGCAGCGCGAGATTGAACAGGGCGAGACTGGTCGCCGGCAGGATCAGATGGCGCCAGCCCTCCCGCGACAGGAAACTCACCGGGACGCCGAGCAGGAGCGTGGTCGGTCCCCTGCCATACACAGGCAGCCACCCCAGGGTCACCGAGAACACCATGACGAGCAGCAGGCCGACCCAGAACGCCGGCAGGGAGAGAGCGAGCATCGATCCGGCCAGGATGGTGCGGCCGGCGCCGCTGTCGGGCTTCAATCCGGCCCACAACCCAAGGGGAAGCCCGAGCAAAACGGCCATCAGCATCGCCGCGATGACCAACTCAAGGGTCGCCGGCATGCGCTCCAGGATCAGTCCCAGCGCCGGCGTGTCGTGCACGAAGGACCGGCCGAGGTCGCCGTGCAACACCCCGGAAATGAACGACAGAAATTGCGTCCACATTGGCTCCTCCAGGCCGAGCGCCGCGAGCGCGTGCCCGCGCTGCTGCGCATCGACGGGCGTATTGATCAGGATGTCAACCGGGTTGCTGACGGCGTGCGCGGCGATGAATACGAGCAGCGACATGACCAGCAGGGCGAGCACCGCCTGCAGACTGCGGCGGACAATGAACGCGAGCATGACAGCTATTCTACCTGCCGCGTGCAGCAGCCGTTTCGATTACACTATTGCCGTCAAGTCGCGTCGCCGTGTCACATTTCTCGCCGGCAGCGACGGAGGGAGCGGACATGCGTGCCATGCTGGACTCGCTGCTCGTCATCGTTGCGTTGTCGCCGCCTCCGCCGGGACGCCGAATCGACGCGGGCTCGCACGACGCTGCACCGGCGGCGCGGCGCTGGTGACGTGCCGCTGGTCGACGATATCGCCGGATTGCGCCGCATCCTGACGCGGTCGCGAACGATCGCCGTCGTCGGACTGTCGGCAAACTGGTACCGTCCGAGCTACTTTGCCGCCAAGTACATGCGCGATCACGGTTATCGCATCGTCCCGGTCAACCCGACCTATGGCGAAGTGATGGGCGAGCGCTGCTATCCCGACCTCATCGCCGCCCATCAGGGTGGAGCGAACGCGATCGACATCGTCGATTGCTTCCGCAAGCCCTCCGAGTTGGTCCCCATCGCCCGTGACGCCATCGCGATCGGCGCGAAGGTGTTATGGATGCAGCTGGGCATACGCAACGAGGAGGCGGCGCAGCTCGCGAGCGCCGCCGGGCTCGATGTCGTCATGGACCGCTGCGTAAAGATCGAGCACGCGCGCATCCTTGGCGGATTGAACTGGGCGGGCGTCAACACCCGCATCGTCTCGGCGAGACGACCGGTCTAGCGCCGATGGCGGACCGCGACTACGGCTTCGACACGCTCTGCCTGCACGCGGGGCAGATCCCTGACAGGGCAACCGGCGCGCGTGCGCTGCCGATCTACCAGACGACCTCGTTCGTGTTCGACAGCGCCGACCACGCGGCGAGTCTGTTCAATCTGCAAACCTTCGGCAACGTCTACTCGCGCATCTCCAACCCCACCGTGTGCGCCCTCGAAGAGCGGGTGGCCGCGCTGGAGGGCGGCCGCGCGGCGCTGGCCGCGGCAACGGGCATGGCGGCGCAGACGGTTGCACTGCTGACGCTCGCCAAGCGCGGAGACCATATCGTCTCCGCGCGCACGCTCTACGGCGGCACCTATAGCCAGTTTGCCGTGACCTTTGCCGAATTGGGCATCGACACGACATTTGCCGATCCGGACGACCCCGACAGCTTCCGCCGTGCCTTGAAGCCCAATACCAAGGCACTCTACGCGGAAACGATTGGCAACCCGCAGCTCAACGTCATCGATCTGGCCGCGCTGGCGGCCATTGCGCACGAAGCGGCCGTGCCGCTGGTTATCGACAACACGCTCGCCTCGCCCTATCTCTGCCGGCCGATCGAGCACGGAGCCGACATCGTCATCCATTCGGCCACCAAATACCTTGGCGGCCACGGCACGACGATGGGCGGAGTAATCGTCGAGTCGGGCAGGTTTGACTGGGGAAACGGCAAGTTTCCGCAAATGACGACACCCTCGCGCGGCTATCACGGCGTGATTTTCCACGAGACCTTCGGCGATTTTGGATTCACCATGAAGGCGCGCATGGAAGCGATGCGCACGCTGGGCCCGGCGCTGTCGCCGTTCAATGCCTTCCTCCTGCTCCAGGGCATCGAGACGCTGCATCTGCGCATGCCCCGGCACTGCGAGTCGGCGCTCGCCATCGCGCGCCATCTCGAGCAGGACCCGCGGGTTGCCTGGGTGCATTACCCGGCCTTGCCGGGCAACCGCTACGAGGCCCTGGCGCGGCACTACCTGCCGCGAGGCGCGGGGGGCATCCTTACGTTTGGCCTCAAGGGCGGGGCCGAAGCCGGAGTGCGCTTCATCGAGGCGGTGCAGTTCCTTTCTCACCTCGCCAATGTGGGCGATGCGAAGACGCTCGTCATTCATCCGGCTTCAACGACGCACCGCCAGCTCGACGAGGCGGAACAGCGCGCCGCCGGCGTCTTGCCGGAGATGATCCGGCTTTCGGTCGGCCTGGAGACGCTCGACGATATCCTGTGGGATATCGGCCAGGCGCTCGAGGTGGCGTCGCCATGAACAGCCCGCGCTATCCTTCGCTGACCTGGCCCTGGGTCGGACTGCTGCTTTGCCTCGCGCTGCTAGGCCAGGAATACCTCCAGCTGGCGACCGGCCTGAACGCTTCGCTCACCGCCTATCACATCACCGTGATGGTCGTCGGGGTCGCCTCGCTGGCGCTCATTCTTCTGCCGCCGCGACGCATCGGCTACGTGCTTGGCTTCCTGGTATGCGCCGGCCTCATGGGCTTCGCGTTGTATCTGCAATATGTTCTCGACCTCGACCCCTGCCCGCTGTGCGTCCTGCAGCGCCTGTGCGTGATCGCGATGGGACTCATCTTTCTCGTGGCGACGTTTCACAATCCGGGACGCGCGGGTGCGACCGTGTACGCGCTTCTTCAGCTGTTCGTGGGCGGCGCCGGCGCGGCGCTTGCGGCGCGCCAGGTATGGCTCCAGTCGCTGCCCAAGGACCAGGTGCCCTCATGTGGGATGAGCTTGAACTACATGCTCGAAACGCTGCCTTTCACCGCCGTGTTGAACAAGGTCTTTGAGGGCAGCGGCGAATGCGCCGAAAAAAGCTGGGAGTTCCTCCACCTTTCCATCGCCGGCTGGACGCTGGTGTTCTTCGTGGCGATGGTCGCCGCCGCCTTCGCCCTCGCACGGCGCGACTGAAGCCGTCTATTTCGGGGCCATGCGAATGGCGCCGTCGAGGCGGATCACTTCCCCGTTGAGCATTTCGTTGCGAATGATCTCGCCGACCAGCGAGGCAAACTCTTCCGGTCGGCCGAGGCGGGGAGGAAACGGCACCATCTTCCCCAGTGACTCGGCGACGTCGGCGGGAATCTGGCCGACCATCGGCGTCTCGAAGATGCCCGGCGCAATGGTCATGACGCGAATCCCGAACCGGGCCAGCTCGCGTGCCACCGGCAGCGTCATGCCCACGAGGCCAGCCTTCGACGCACTGTAGGCAGGTTGCCCGATCTGGCCGTCGAATGCGGCCACCGACGCGGTGTAGACGATGACACCGCGCTCGCCGCCGCTGTTGGGCGCGTTGCGGCTCATCGCCTCCGCCGCCAGGCGGGTCATGTTAAATGAGCCGATCAGGTTGATCTGGATGACGCGGGTAAAACTTGCCAGAGCGTGCGGGGCTTCCTTGCCGAGCACGCGTTCACCGTGGACGATCCCGGCGCAATTGATCAGACCGTGCACCGCGCCGAACGCGGCGAGCGTCGCCGCGACCGCGGCCTTGGCACTCGTCTCGTCAGTGACATCGGTGCGCACGAATCGCGCTGCGCCGCCGAGCTCGGCCGCCAGCGCCTTGCCCTCGGCCTCCTTCAGGTCGGCAAGCATGGCCTTGCCGCCGTTGCCGACCAGCATGCGCGCTGTGCCGGCTCCCAAGCCCGATGCGCCCCCGGTGATGAGAAATACGCTCTCGCCAACTTGCATCGCTTCTGTCCCCTATGTGTCAGAGTATGCGATTGAACCACAGCATGGACAGAAACGCCGCCAAGAGCGCCGTGAGGGCCGCCGCGGCGGCCAGCAGCGCGGTAATCTCCGTCTGCCTCGTCTCCAGCGAGAGCCGGGTGTTGAGGCTCTGGTAGACCGTGTTGAGCTCGCTCGCGTTACTGGCGTAGAAATATCCGCCGCGCGTGATGTCGGCGATGGTCTTGAGCGCTTCCTCGTCAAGGCGCACGCGCATCGACCAGCCCTCGCTGCCCAATATCTGGCCGTTGGCGGTTCCAATGCCGACCGTATAGACGCGCACGCCGTGCTCGGCCGCCAGGCGCGCGGCCTCGATTGGATTGGGTCCGGTCGTCGTCTGGCCGTCGGAGAGCAGGATGATCGCCGCCGCGGTGTAGGAACCCGGCGGTACGGTTTTCACCGCGGACTCGCCCCGCTCCCCGGCGCGGTCCAGGGGCCCGCCGCGCCCTGGAGCTTCGCGCGCATTCGACGCCCGCAGATCGATGTCAACCTCGGGAAAGATCGTCTTCAGCGCCACCAGGATGCCGCTGCCGATCGCCGTCCCACGCTGCAGCTGGAAGCGGTCGATCGCGGCCAGAATATCCTCGCGATTGCGCGTCGGGGGCTGCACGACCGATGCCGTCGCGGCGAAGGAAACTACGCCGATGCGGGCGCTTGCCGGCTGGTCGGCGACGAACGCCCGGGCCGCGTTCTGGGCAGCGACGATCCGGCTCGGCGCGACGTCGGTCGCGCGCATGCTGCCCGAGACGTCCATCGCCAGGATGATCGTGTCATGCTGCGACGGCAGGGTGACGGTCGCCGTGGGTCGCGCGATGGCGACGAGGAGCACCACGAGTGCGAGCAGGAACAACAGCGGCGGAAGGTGACGCCGGAACCCCTGCCCGGCGCCGATCGCATCCCGGATCATCGCCAGGCTCGCGTAGCGTCGCAGGCGTCCCTTCTTCCGCCGCAGCAACAGGAAATCCATGCCGATCAGGGCTGGGACGGCGAGCAACAGCCACAGCAGCTCAGGCCACAGAAAGCTCATGCGTCGGTTCGAGGTGCCGCGCCAGTGTGCCGCCGCCGGCGAGCTGGCTGCGCCGCTTGCGCAGATCGGCGAAGCGCAGCATCGCGTCGAGCAGGTCGTCGTCCGTCGACAGCTCGAGGGCGTCGACGCCGGCCTGCCGGAACGTCGCCCGAAGCGCCAGGTCGCGCTGCTCGACGATGCGCGCGAAGCGAGTGCGGAAGCGACGATCGTGCGTGTCGACGGTGAGCTGTTCGCCCGTCTCCGCGTCCTGAATCGGCACCAGGCCGAGATCCGGCAGCTCCATCTCCAGCGGATCGTACAGCCGCACCGCGACGACCTCGTGCCGCATTGCGATGCGTGCCAAGGGCTCCGCCCATCCGGGTGCGCTGATGAAGTCGGAGACGATGAACACCAACGACCGGCGCTGCATGAGCGCAAACGCAGTCTGCAACAGAACCGCAAGATCGGTCGCCGCCGAGCGCGCGCGTTCCGGGCGGGCGAGCATGCTGTGGAGGATGTGCAACACATGGCGGCGGCCGCTCCTCGCCGCGATCACGGTATCGACGCGGTCGCCGTAGAAGATCGCCCCGACGCGGTTGCCGTGCCGACTGAGCAGACGCGCGAGCACGGCGACCAAGTCGCCGGCCACGCTGCGCTTTCGTACCGCGCCCGAGCCGAAATCGAGCGACGGGCTCAGGTCGAGCAGGAACCACGCGGTCAGGTCGCGATCCTCGTGATACTCGCGCACGTAAGGCGTTGCCAGACGCGCGGTCACGTTCCAGTCGATATGCCGCACATCGTCGTGATACTGATACTCGCGCAGATCGGCGAGATCGAGTCCGAAACCGCGAAACAGCGTGCGGTAATCGCCGTGCAGCAGGCCATCCAGGCGACGGATGACCGTCCACTCCAGCCGGCGCAGGATCAGCTCAGGATTGCGCCGCGGCTCGGACATGGGTCTCCAGCGGCTTGTCCGGCGCGCGCACGTGACGCATGATTTCCAGAATCAGGTCATCCGGCGTCTTGCCGTCGGCGAGCGCTTCGTAGGTGAGCACGAGGCGATGCCGCAGCACATCCGGCGCAAGGTCGGCAACGTCCTCCGGCAGCGCGTAGTTGCGGCCGCGCAGGTAGGCAAGCGCCCGCGCCCCCTCGATGAGGTGAATTGAGCCGCGGGGGCTCGCGCCGAAACTGATGTAGCGCGCGAGCTCCTTCGCGCCGTAGCGCTCCGGATAACGCGTCGCGGAGGCGAGCCGCACGGCGTACTGGATGAGCGCCGGATCGACGTAGCCGTTGCGGCACTCCTGCTGCAGAGCGGAGAGTTCTTCGGTGGTGCAGACCGCTACCACGTCGCTCGCGCTACCGGTCACCCGCTCGACGATGACGAATTCCTCTTCCTCCTTCGGGTAGCCGACGAGCACTTTCATCATGAAGCGGTCGACTTGCGCCTCCGGCAGCGGATAGGTGCCCTCGGTCTCGATCGGATTCTGCGTGGCCATTACCAGGAACGGCTCTGGGACGCGATGGGTCACGCCGGCGATGGTCACCTGGTACTCCTGCATGACCTCCAGCAACGCGCTCTGGACCTTCGCCGGTGCGCGATTGATCTCATCGGCGAGGAGCAGATTGGTAAATACCGGTCCGAGCGAGGTGGCGAATTCTCCGGTCTTCTGGTTGTAGATGCGTGTGCCGACCAGATCCGCGGGCACCAGATCGGGGGTGAACTGGATGCGTCGGAAACTGCCACGGATCGTCCGCGCGAGCGTCTTCACCGTCAACGTCTTGGCCAGCCCCGGTACGCCTTCGACCAGCAGGTGGCCCTGGGCGAGAATCGCCACCAGCACGCGTTCGAGAAAGTGGTCCTGGCCGACGACGATCTTCTTCACCTCGTAGAGGATGCGCTCCATTTGCGCGGAGGTTGTCGTGCGGACGGATTCTCTGGTGTCCATGACTTCCTTTGGCGGCGCCGAAGTAGCCGCGGTTAGAACGGCGAGATGCCAATCGCCGACGCCGCGTTCTCGATGGGCACCGCGAACCCGATGCCGATGAACACCCGCTGGTCCGTCGGGTTGAGGATTGCCGTCACGATGCCGACCACCTCTCCGTCCGCGGTGACGAGCGGGCCGCCGGAGCTTCCGGGATTGACCGCGGCATCGAACTGGATGAGGTTGACCAGATCGCGCTTGCCATCGAGCGAGCGGTGCACGCGCTGCAAGCCGGACACCACGCCCGCCGTGACCGTCGGCCCGATGCCGAACGGAAAGCCGACGGCGACGACCTCGTCGCCCGGTGCCAAGTCTCCGGTGGAGCGTAACGTCGCCGGCATGAGATCGTCCGGCAGCGTCTTGGCCTGGATGACCGCGAGGTCGTTTTCCGGTTGCACGCCGATGACCGTCGCCTCGGATTCGGTTCCGTCGGCGAAAACGACACCGATCCGGTCGCCGCCGGCAACGACATGCAGATTGGTGAGGATGATGCCCTTGTCGACGATGACCACGCCACTGCCGACGCTTTTCTCGACGTCGCGCTCGCCCTCCGCGGAAGCGGTGATCTGGCGCACCCGCACCACCGACGGCCGGACGGCCTCATAGGCGCGCGCCGCGCTCGAGGGCAGCGTCTGGGTCTCGAGCGTGTGCAGCACGGCGGCATCGATGTCCGTCTGGGTGAAGGTATGCGCGACCGGCTTGCGCGCCGTGTAGGCGACGAAGACTGCCAGCACCAGCGCCGCGCCGGCCGCCACCAGGAGGGGGCGCCGCGCCCTGTGCACCAGCGCCAGAGCGCGGGCGCCGCGGCGACGGCTGCCGGCGGCGGGCGCATCCGGCGGCGGGCCCCCTACGGCGGCTCGATGCACCGGGCTGACCTGAGCTCGCCGCGCGCCCGGGTGCGATCGCCTCGAACTGCTGTAGAGCGTTACCCGTCCCATGCTCGCCCGTCCCGTGTGCGCGCCCTCGACGCTGCCTGAAGATCGACAGCCCGGCACAGCAATCGTTTCCGCGCTCGCGTTATTTTCCCACAGCCTGGACGGGGTACACGCACGCTCGCGGCGTTTCGGCACCCATCGCCCACTGACGTCGTGCCGGTTCTGCCGTCGTCAGCGTTCCTGCGCCTTGAACATCGTCGTCACCGCCGTCACCAGGGTCGCCAGGTCGGCGAGGTTCGACGGCACGATCAGCGTGTTGCCCGCTTTGGCCAGGTTGCTGAATGCGGCGACGTACTGCTCGGCCACCTTGAGGTTGACTGCGTTCATCCCGCCTGGGGAACTGATCGCCTCGGCGACCTGGCGGATCGCCTTGGCGTTCGATTCGGCGATCGCAAGGATCGCGGCCGCCTGCCCTTGCGCGGTATTGATCTCAGCCTGCTTCACCCCTTCCGACTGGGCGATCGCCGCCGCGCGCGCGCCCGCGGCAAGGTTGATCTGCTCCTGCTGCCGCCCTTCCGAGGTAGCGATCACCGCGCGCTTCTCGCGCTCGGCCGTAATCTGCGCCTGCATGGCGTGCAGGATCTCCTTCGGTGGCGTCAGATCCTTGATCTCATAGCGCAGCACCTTAACGCCCCAGTTCGCCGCCGCCTTGTCGAGCGCCTCGACGACCTGGGCATTGATGTGGTCACGCTCCTCGAAGGTGCGGTCGAGCTCCATGCGGCCAATGACGCTGCGCAGCGTCGTCTGCGCCAGCTGGGTGACGGCGACCACGTAGTTCGACGAGCCGTACGACGCGAGCCTGGGATCGGTGACCTGGAAGTAGAGGATGCCGTCGACCTGCAGCTGCGTGTTGTCCTTGGTGATGCAGATCTGCGAGGGCACATGGAGCGGGATTTCGCGCAGGTCGTGCCGATACGCCACGCGATCGACGATTGGCACGACGAAATTGAGTCCCGGCTCGAGTACGGCGTGGAACTTGCCCCACCGCTCGATGACCAGCGCGTGCTGCTGCGGTACGACGCGAATGGTCTTGGCAATGACGATAATGGCGACGATAAACAGCGCCAGGGTGACGATCGAAGAGCCCATGACGACGTCCATTTCTTAGCCTTCCGCTGGGGAAGGCCGGCTGGCGGCAAGAATGAGGACCGAACCACGGGTTGCCGCGATGTACATGGTTTCGGCCTGCGGTGTATCGGGCGTCGCGAGTTCTGCGTCCCAGGTCGAGCCACGGTAGCTGACCCGCGCCGTACGGCCGGGGCCCCAGCTCTGCACCTGCACCATCTGCCCCACGTCGAGGCCCGGCTGCCGTGGCGTGGCCCGGCCGCGCTTCCACCATTCCAACAGGGCAACGGCGACGATGCCCAGGATGCCCGCGGTAAGCCACTGGCTCGCGGCGCTCCACCCCAGCCATGCGGCGATGCCGCCACAGGCGAGCGCTACGCCGACCGCGAGCAGATAAAAGGTCCCGGTCAGAAGCTCCGCCGCGATGAGCGCCGCCGCGACAATCCACCATATTCCATAAGCACTCATCGTTTGCGCTCCCGGCGCTCGCGCGGACCCGAACCAAGCATAAAGGAATTTGCGCGCGCTCGGGCGCGGCCACGAAACGCCGCCTGGGCCGAGGCCTTGTGTGGGCCCGGAGCGACCTCAGATTAGAGTATAATTCTTCTTTTGGATCATACTCTTCGCGACGTTTACCGGGGTCGCTATGCCAATTTACGAATACCGCTGCGCCGCCTGCGGCCACGAACTCGAAACGCTGCAAAGACTTGCCGACGCCCCGCTCAAGAAATGCCCGTCCTGCGGTCAGAGCCAGCTGCGCAAGCTCGTTTCGGCGGCAGGGTTCCGGCTCAAGGGCAGCGGTTGGTACGCCACCGACTTCAAGAACACCAGCCAGCCGGCGGCAAAAAAAAGCAACGGCGAGAGCGGGAAGAGCGAGCCCGCGACCCCCGCCGCCGCGGCCCCCGCCACTGAGGGTGCGAGCGCCAAGCCGGCCGTGAGCGAAGCGAAGTCGGACAGCAAACCGGCCTCCGGCGGCGACACGTGCCATTGATCCACCGCCCGCGCGCGAGCAGCCGCTGACGCCCCCGCTGCCGATGCGGAAGGCTCGATGAGACGCTATCTGATTGCCGGATTGCTGGTCTGGGTGCCACTCGGTATCACGATTTGGGTGCTGGTCTTCCTGGTGACGACGCTCGACCAGACCTTGCTCCTGCTCCCGGAGAGCGCCCGGCCTGAAGCGGTGCTGGGTTTTCGCATTCCCGGCCTGGGCGTCGTCCTGAGCGTCGGCATCCTGCTGCTCACCGGGGTCATCGCCGCCAATTTCTTTGGCGCACGTCTCATTGGTCTCTGGGAGGGGCTGCTCGGCCGGATCCCCTTCGTCAAGTCCATTTACTCCAGCGTGAAGCAGGTAAGCGATACGCTGCTCTCCGAATCGGGCACTGCGTTCCGCAAGGCGCTGCTGGTCGAGTTCCCCTACCCCGGGAGCTGGACGATCGCCTTTCTCACCGGGACGCCGGGCGACACAGTGGCGATGCACATGGACGGTGAGCACGTCAGCGTCTACGTGCCGACGACGCCGAACCCAACTTCGGGCTACTTCGTGATGCTGCCGCGTGCGCGCGTGCACGAGCTCGACATAACAGTCGACGAGGCGCTCAAGTACATCATCTCGATGGGCGTGGTCGCGCCGCGCCCGCACGCGGTCGCCGAGACGCCGGCGATCGGCACGCAAGCCACTCAAGCTCTGCGAAATTGATCGGTCAGGTCGCGGCGGGTCGCCGTGTCGGCGCGGCGGCCATGGCCCCGATTGCCTGACCGCAACCGACCATACCCTTGCATCCCTGCCGGAGAAGAACTTTGAAACGTACCGACTACTGCGGCCGCATCGACCGCCGACGCCTCGGCCAGACGGTAACCGTCTGCGGCTGGGTCCATCGCCGCCGCGACCACGGCGGCGTTATCTTCGTCGATCTGCGCGACCGCGAAGGTCTGGTGCAGATCGTATGCGATCCGGACCGCGTCGCGACCTTTGCCGTCGCCGAAAAGCTGCGTCATGAATTCGTCGTCGCCGTGACCGGGCTCGTGCGGCCCCGACCCGAGGGCACCGTCAACCCCGAGCTTGCCAGTGGCGCGATCGAAATCCTCGCCCACCATATCGAGATCCTCAACGTCTCCCTCACCCCACCCTTCCAGCTCGACGAGGAGAATGTCTCGGAAACGGTGCGGCTGGAGCATCGCGAGCTCGATCTGCGCCGGCCGGCAATGCAGAAAAACCTGCAGCTGCGCCATCGCGCCGCCATGGCTGCGCGCCGGTTTCTCGACGCCCACGGTTTCATCGAGATCGAGACGCCGGTGCTGTACAAGTCGACGCCGGAAGGCGCACGCGAGTTTCTCGTTCCGTCGCGCGTCCACCATGGCCAGTTCTACGCCCTGCCGCAATCGCCGCAGCTGTTCAAGCAGATGCTCATGGTGGCCGGGTTTGACCGCTACTACCAGATCGTCAAGTGCTTCCGCGACGAAGACTTGCGCGCCGACCGCCAGCCCGAATTCACGCAGATCGACATCGAGACATCCTTCCTCGACGAAACGGAGTTGCGGCTGCTGATGGAGGACCTGGTCATCGCGCTGTTCGAAGACACGCTCGGCGTCGCGCTGCCGCAGCCGTTTCCCGTGATGACCTATGCCGATGCGATGCGCGACTACGGCTCGGACAAACCCGACCTGCGGATTCCGCTCAAGCTCACCGAGTTGACCGATGTGATGAAGGCGGTCGAGTTCAAGCTCTTCCATACGGCAGCGGAACTACCGAACGGACGCGTGGCGGCCCTCTGCGTCCCCGGTGGCGGAACCCTGACGCGCAAGGAGATCGACGATTACACGGCGTTCGTCGCCATCTACGGCGCCAAGGGTCTGGCGTACATCAAGGTCAACGATGCGGCCAAGCCGAATGCCGAAGGCCTGCAATCGCCGATCGTCAAGTTTCTGCCCGAGGAGGTGCTGCGCGAAATTGTCACGCGCTCGGGTGCAGCCAGCGGTGACCTGATCTTTTTCTGCGCCGATCGGGAAAAAATCGTCGCCGACGCGCTCGGCGCGCTGCGGACCAAGATCGGCCACGAGCGCGGCCTCGCCGTCGCCGGCTGGCGGCCGCTCTGGGTCGTCGATTTCCCGATGTTCGAGTTCAACGACGAGACCAAGACCTGGGCCGCACGCCACCATCCCTTCACGGCGCCGAAGGATGGCCACGAGGATCTGTTCGTGACCGATCCGGGTCACGCGCTCGCCAAGGCCTACGACGTCGTGCTCAACGGCTGGGAGATTGGCGGCGGCTCGCTGCGCATCCACCGCCAGGAGGTGCAGGCCAAGGTGTTCCACGCGCTCAACCTCAGCGCGGAGGACCAGCAACGCAAGTTCGGCTTCCTGCTCAAGGCACTGCAGTACGGCGCACCGCCGCACGGCGGTATCGCCTTCGGTTTCGACCGGCTGGTCGCGCTGATGGCCGGCGTGGAGCAGATCCGCGACGTGATCGCGTTCCCGAAGACGCAGCGCGGACAGGATCTGCTCGTCGAGGCGCCCTCGCCGGTCACCGAGCAGCAGTTGCGCGAGTTGCACATCCGCATCCGGCCGTCGGACAAGATGGGCCCCGCGTAGCGGCGGCGGGGTCAACGGCCGGTCAGTCCGCGGGGCGGTACTTGTGCAGGTTGCCCATCAGCTGGCGCTGGACCTCGCACAGGCGCGTGAACTGCGCATCGCTGTAGGCATGGTACGCATCGAGCAGGGCCACATTGTCGCCGTAGTGTGGATGGCCGAAGGTCGTCTCGGCCGAGCGCGGATGCCACAGATGCAGCGCTGGCGGCCCGTCGATCTGCGCCACCGGGACGCCGGCGCGGCGGAGCTTGTGCGTCATGGCATCGTCCTCGCCACCCCAGCCGCGGAAACGCTCGTCGAATCCGCCCAGGCGAACGAGCCACTCGCGCTGGATGACGAACAGGCCGCCGGCGAATACCACGTACTCGCCCTGACCCTCGCGGTTGGGCAGCGCATTGCCAGGACGCGAGGGCTGCAGCTCCCACTCTCCGGCGCGCACGCGCGCGCTCTCCTCGGGTGTGAGATCGACAATGGTCCGGTACGGCTTCACCGCCGCCACGTGTCGGCAGCGCTCCACCGCCGCCGCGAGCGTATGGGGCGCGATCACGTCGGCGTCGCCGATAGCCAGCAGCGGCTGGCGCGCGAAGCCCAGGGCGAGATTGAGTCCCCAGGCCTTGTTGAACGGCCCCGGGTTGTAGGCGAATCGCGCCACACCGCCACCGTATTCGAGCGGCGCGTCGAGTCGCGGCGCGGCGTCCTGCTCGACGACGACGAGGTCGATTTGCGGCCATCGCCCGAGCCAGGACAGCACGGCCAGCAGATTTGCACGCCGCTCGGCGCTGCCCGATTCGCGATACGTAATGAGATAGCTCAGCCCTTGCATAGCGAGCGCGGATGATAAGCTGTTTCACGGTGACACAGGAGGGGCGGCTGGGTGTACTCCGCCGCGCCGTCGCGGACTTCTGCGCCCAGACCGTACGTGACCGCGAGCTGGTCATCGTTCATGACGGTGGGCGCAACCTGCACGAAGCCGTGCTGCGCCTGGCGCACGAGCGCGATGGCGTACCGATCCGTGTCCTCCAGGTCACGGGCGGGCAGACGCTCGGTGCATTGCGCAATGCTGCGATCGGCGCGGTGCGCGGCGACTACGTCTGTCAGTGGGACGACGACGACCGCTACCATCCGTGGCGGCTGGAAGCGCAGCTCGATGCGCTTCGTGCCGCAAAGAGCGACTGCAGTTTCCTTTGCGATCAGCTGCACCTGTTCGCCGAAGTGCGCGAGATGTATTGGGACGATTGGTACGATGAGCCTTATCCGCTCAACTTCGCACCCGGAACTCTGTTCGGCCGCCGCGATGCCCTCGCGCGCTACCCAGACCGGCGGCGCGGAGAAGACACGGCGCTTTTGGTGTCCATGCTGCGCCAGGGGCGCCGCTTCGCGCGCCTGCGCGAGCACGGCTATCTGCATGTCTACGTGTTCGACGGCCGCAACAGCTTCGATCAGGCGCACCACGCGGCGATCAGCCTGCTGCGCGGTTTTCGCGCTGCGCGCCTGTTGCGCCTGGAGGCGATATTGCGCCAGCGCATCGCCGAATTCGACCCGCCGCTGGGACGGTTCGCGATGCCTTACACGGGGGGCACGCTCGTCTTCGGCGCGGGCGCGTGAGCTCGCGGCCGCGACCAAACACTTCGACCCTCGAGCCGCGCTGCGCCGAGTTTCTCAATCAAGAAAGCGGCGCGCCAGCAAGGCGTAGGTCGTGTTCATGCTGCGCAGGTAATTTTCATCGAGCGCGTCGGCATGCAGCGTGGCGAAGTCGGTGCGCCACGCGTCCCACCACAAATGCGCCCACAGATGCAGGCTGTACACCTCGGCGACGTCCGGGTCGTAACCCTCGAGCAAGGTGCGTACGCCGCGCGGGGTCGCCGCGTGCTTGTAGAAGTATGGCTGCGGCACCACATGCACCGTCTCGGGCATCTCGCCCCACAGGCGGACCGCCTCCTGGCAGGAGTGCCTGCTCCAGGTGCCGTCGAAGGCCTGCCCCATCGTCGCCTGCCAGCGCCGGGCGAAGGGCGCCCCCGGTTGCGCGAGTATGAGCGCATTACAAAGCGAAGGTCGCAGCACGCCGTCCTCTCCCGCAATCGGCGCTTCCTCGCCGAGCACAAACGTCTGACGGAAAAGACGCTCCGGCAGGGGCGCGATGAATAGCGTGTCCATATCGGCGTAGACCCCGCCCTCCTCAAGCAGCAGCGCCAGGCGCAGGAAATCAGCCTCGTGGGCGTAGGTCCATCTGGCCTCGCGGATGAGTCGGCCCTCGGGGGTGGCGTCATAGCGCGCCGGGTCGGGAATAAAGCTCGTCGGGCCGAGGCGGCGCAGGCACAGGTGCGGCCTGATACGCTCCCACCAGGGTCCGAAGGGTTCGTGCCGGTAATGCAGGCAGATGGCGCGCGGCTGGTTCACGCGCCGGCAAGATTCCAGGCAAAGATAGTGCACGACGTGCATCGGCTCGTGCTGCGGCTTGAGGCCGAAGACAAAATGAAAGACAGGGCCAGTCTCAGCCATGCAATGCCGCCAGGAGCTCTCGCGCCACGACCGGCTCGGCATAGCGATTGGCGATCGCCTCGCGCGCCACCGTGGCCGCTTCGCGCAGTCGCGGCTCGCGCGCCGCGGCTGCGCGCATCTGCCGCGCCGCGTGCCCCGGATCGGCCACGGCCCAGCGTTGCGTCGGTTGATACGACGCGTGGGGCAACCAGCCGGTTACGCCGACCAGCCGATAGTCGATCAGTCCCGGATAGTCCGCCCCGAGGTAGTCGAGTTGGCCGCCCCATCCGGTCACGAGCACGGGCTTGCCCGCAGCCGCAGCGTCGAACGAAGCCATGCCCCAGCCTTCGCCGTGGCTCAGCGAAACGAAGCAATCGCCCAGCGAATGGATGGCGTCGATGCTGCGGCCACCGATGTCGTCGGCGGCGATCAGCGCCAGGCTCGCGGGTCCGCGTTGGGCGTTCCGCTCCGCGGCACGCACGATCTCGCGCACCGCGCCTTCGGTCGGCATGCCGGCGCTTGCGTCAGCGGCGTTGCTGACCGTGGCCGAGGTCTTGAGCAGAAGCGTCACGCGTTCGTGACTGCCGAACGTGCGCAGGTACGTCGCCACCAAATCCTCCAGCGCCTTGCGCGGATCCCAGACGCCGATGGAGTAAAACACAAAATGATCATCCGGAATGCGCAATCGCAGGCGCAATGCGATCGCATCGTCACGCGCGGACGCGCTCCAGGCGTGGCGGCGGATGTGGGGAACGACGTACACCGGCCGCTTGACGCCGCCGCGCGCGAAAACCTCCGCGTTCATTCGCGACGGGACGACGAGCGCATCCATTGCGTTAAGAAGCTTCGGCCAGTGCGCCGGCAAGGCGTCGACCTCCCACACCGTATAGCCGACGGCGCGCTTGTCGGCCTCGAAAAAACGCGGCCAGTGCTCCGGCACCGTGTGCACGAGCACCGTGTCGTAGTCGATCGGCCGTGAGATAGCCTTGACCAGCGCGGGGAGATCCGCGAGCGTGGCATCACCTTCCGCGGCCTGCGCCAGAGGCAGGCTGGAAAGACCCTCCTCCGGGCGCCACATGGCCGGACGCGGGCCCAGGAACCACGGCTGCCACCATACGGGCACGCCCGCGTTGTGCAAGGCGCGTGCGTAGGCAATCCCCGCCAGTGCGTAGCCGCTGCTGTTGCCGTAGGCGATATACTTGACGCCGATGGTCATAGCCGGACTGGCTCAGCGGTGGTAGCCAAGGTCAACCTGCTCATCGGCACGCCGGCGGTTGCGGGGCAGGTACACGTGGATTACCTTGCCGCGTTGCTGGAGTATCGGCGCCAGGGCCTGCCCTTCACGCTGCTTACCGTCGGCAACGAGAGCCTGCTCACCCGGGCGCGCAATACCATCATTTCGGCTTTCCACGCCCGAGGCGAATTCTCGCACCTGCTGTTTCTCGACGCTGAGGTCTACCTGCCGCACGAAGGCCTCGTGCACATGCTCGAATGCAACAAGGACGTCATCGGCGCGCCGGTCGCGCTCAAGCGCCTCGGTCCGGACGGAGCCCGGCTGTTCAATGTCGGCAGGGCGCAAAATGAGGACGGCCCGCTGATCGTCGTCGAGCGCGTTGGCGCCGCGGCGCTGCTGCTCTCGCGCGCGGCGGCCAACGCGCTCGTCGCCGAAGCCAAGCGCGCGCAGCGTGTCTACGAGGACCGCCCAACCGCCTTCGATGGCGGCAACGGCAGCGTCCAGTACGACGTGTTTCGGGTCGGCGTGGTTGACGGCGATTACCTGTCCGAGGATTCCTGGATCTGCCACGAGTTGCGCCGGTTGGGTTTTCTCATCCACGTCGATCCGACCCTTGTGACGCGCCGCGGCGGGGCTTGACAAGCCGGCGAGGCCTCCCTCGGCCCGGGTCGGGCCGGCGCATTGTAGAAAGGCTTGATTTCCAGCGTCAACTCGACGCGCTTAACCGTGCGCGGAGGACGCTCCGGCGCGGTTAGAATGAGCGCATGATGCGCACGCGCAAACGCCGATCCCCGGCCGCCGTCGGCCGCCTGCTGCTTTGCTCCCTGCTTGCGTTAGCGCCGCTTGCCGTCACCGGCAAAGCCCCGGCGCCAGCCGAGATCGCGGCGCAAGCCCTGCCGGCGGAGGCTCGCGCCACGCTAGCGCGGATTCGCGCCGGCGGGCCGTTTCCCTACGAGCGCGACGGCGCCGTGTTCGGCAACCGGGAACGGCTGCTGCCCCCCGAACCGCGCGGTTACTACCTTGAATATACCGTGGCCACACCCGGAATGCACAGTCGCGGCGCGCGGCGCATCGTTTGCGGGGGTCATGTTGCGGCCGACTCCGAGTGCTACTATTCCGACGACCACTATCGCTCATTTAGGAAGATCGAGCCATGAAGCCTCCGGATCTCGCGATCGCGGCCGACGCCGGCGTGCGCGAATGGTCGGGTGCGCACGACGCGATCAAGGCGGCGGCGACAGCGGCCAAACTCAAGTACCAGCTAGTCGACCTGCAGGGCCTGGGCGGCAAGAGCGAACTCATGCAGGCGCTCGGCAAGGGGCTGCGGCTGCCATCGCATTTCGGTAACAATTGGGACGCGCTGGCCGACTGTCTCGAGGACAGCGACTGGGTCGGCAATCACGGCATCGTGGTCGTGCTGCGTCACGCTGCGGCCTACCACAAGGCCTACCCCGTCGATTGGGAGACGTTGCTTGACACGCTCTCCGAGGCGGCCGAATACTGGCAGGAACGGCACAAGCCGTTCTGGGTTTTTGTCGCTTGAGCGGCGGGTTGGCGTACAAGATCCCGATTTCGACCCTGGTACTCGTGCACACCCCCGATCTGCGCGTGCTGTTGCTCGAGCGAGCCGACTATCCGGGCTACTGGCAATCGGTGACCGGCAGTCAGGAGGCCGGCGAATCGCTGATGCAGACGGCCACGCGCGAACTCGCCGAGGAAACCGGGATCGATGCCGCTGCATACGGCGGTGTGGTCGATTGGCAGCTCAGCAACCAATACGAGATCTTTGCCCGCTGGCGGCACCGCTATCCTCCCGGGACCACGCACAATACCGAGCACGTCTTTTCGCTGCAGGTTCCAGGGTCGATCGAGGTGCGGCTCGCGCCGAAAGAGCACCTGGCGCACGTCTGGTTGCCGTGGGCCGAAGCGGCGCCCAAATGTTTTTCCTGGTCGAACCGCCAGGCGATCAGTGAGCTGCCGCGGCGCGCCGCAAGGAGCAATCCATGAATTCGGTTGCCGTCAGCAGTCCACTAGGGCGCGGTGCACGGTTGCTCCTCAGCCTCGCCGCCTGCACAACCGCCTGTGCCGTAGCCCAGGTGCCGGCGCCAGCGCAGCCCACGGTCAATGTGAGCGCGTCGGCGACCACGACAGTCGTCAACGATCGCCTGCAGGCGTTGCTGCGGGCTGAGGCCGAGAGCCCGACCGCGGCCGCCGCGGCGAGCCAGGTCAACGCCGCGATTGCCAAAGCGCTGGCGACGGCGAAGGACTATCCATCGATCAAGGTTGCGACGGCCGGCTATTCGACCCAGCAGGTGAGCGACAAGGTCAAGGCGCAACGCTGGCACGTCGTGCAGTCGATCAGTCTCGACGCCAGCGACTTCATTGCCGCCGCAGCGCTGATCTCCCGGCTGCAGGACGAGAACGGCCTGCTGTTGTCTGGGATGGGCTTCTCGCTCTCGGAGAAGGCGCGGCGCTCAGCCGAAGACAGCGTGACCCAGCAGGCGATCAGGACGTGGCAGGCGCGCGCGCAGGAGGCAGCGCGGGATTTGGGATTCTCGGCCTGGAAACCGGGGCACGTCACGCTGCAGACGGCAGACGGCGGCCGGGTCTTCCCGATGCCGCGCGCCGCGGTGATGAGCGCGATGCCCAGCGCGCCGGTCGCCCTCGAGGGCGGCACGAGCGATGTGACCGTCACCGTCAGCGGCGAGGCGCTGCTGCAGTAGCGCGCGGCGTCAAGCCGTCGGCCCGATCATCCGCTCCGGTCGCACCCACGCATCGAACTGCTCTTCGGTGACGTAGCCCAATTCGAGGGCGGCGGCCTTGAGGGTCGTGCCTTCGCGGTGCGCCTTCTTGGCTATCGCGGCCGCCTTGTCGTAGCCGATGTGCGGGTTGAGCGCGGTCACGAGCATGAGCGAGCGTCCCACCAGCTCGGCGATCCGCTCCCGGTTGGGCTCGATGCCCCGGGCGCAATAGGTCTCGAAGCTCGCCATGCCGTCGGCAAGCAGCCGGATGCTCTGCAACACGTTGTGGATGATCAGGGGTCGGTACACGTTGAGCTCGAAATTACCCGACGCGTCGCCGACATTGACCGCCACGTCGTTGCCCAGGACCTGGACCGAAAGCATGGTCAACGCTTCGCACTGCGTGGGATTGACTTTGCCCGGCATGATCGAGCTGCCCGGCTCGTTCTCGGGAATCGTTATCTCGCCCAACCCGGAGCGCGGCCCGCTGGCAAGCCAGCGCACGTCGTTAGCGATCTTGATCAACGCCGCGGCAAGCGTCTTCAGCGCGCCGTGGAGGCTGACCAGCGCGTCGGCCGCGGCCATGGCTTCGAACTTGTTCGGAGCCGTGACGAAGGGCAGGTCCATATAGGCGGCGATTTCCGCGGCGACGCGCCGGCCGAACTCCGGGTGCGTATTGAGCCCGGTGCCCACCGCCGTCCCGCCCAGCGCCAGCTCGAACACGTGCGGCAGCGCGTCGGCGATGTGAGTCTTGGCGTGGGAGAGCTGTGCCGCGTAGCCGGAGAATTCTTGCCCCAGCGTCAGCGGCGTCGCATCCTGCAGATGCGTGCGGCCGATCTTGACGATGGCGGCGAAAGCGCTCGCCTTGGCCGCCAGCGTGCCTTCGAGCGTGACCAGCGACGGCAGCAGAGCGCGCGATACGGTCTCCGCGGCGGCCATGTTCATGGCCGTGGGAAACACGTCGTTGGACGACTGGCCGCGATTGACGTCATCGTTGGGATGCACGAGCCGGCCCTCGCCACGCGCTCCGCCGAGCAATTCCGAAGCGCGATTGGCCAGCACCTCGTTTACGTTCATGTTGCTCTGGGTGCCCGAACCGGTCTGCCACACCGCGAGCGGAAACTCTTCCGCATGGCGGCCCGCGAGCGCCTCGTCCGCGGCGGCGATGATCGCCTCGGCCTTGGTTGCCTCGAGGGTGCCGAGCGCGACGTTGACGCGCGCGGCGCTGCGCTTGACGATCAGCAGTGCGCGGATCAGCGCGGCAGGCATTTTTTCGCTTGAGATGTGGAAATGCTCGAGTGAGCGTTGCGTCTGCGCACCCCACAGCCGGTCGCCTGGAACCGCGATCGGCCCGAAGCTGTCGCGCTCGATGCGCGTCGGCGCTGCGGTCAT
The DNA here is from genome assembly GCA_035939595.1 of Casimicrobiaceae bacterium. Classification (GTDB taxonomy): domain Bacteria; phylum Pseudomonadota; class Gammaproteobacteria; order Burkholderiales; family Casimicrobiaceae; genus PALSA-1003. Next base: position 27,111 of record DASZFQ010000178.1, on the reverse strand, counting down.
GGAAAGCCTCCGAATGCAAGGAGGGGGCGCTAAGGCCCCCTCCGGTTTGCTTGACGAATGGGCCCGCGGTCAGGCCGCCGGCGTCGCCGGCGCTTCCGCTTGCGCGGCCGCGGGCGTGACGGCTTTTTGCGCCTCGTCCTCGGCGGCGGCCTTCATCGACAGCCGGACCCGGCCCTTCTCGTCCGCCTCCAGTACCTTGACGCGCACGTGCTGGCCGTCCTTCAGGTAATCGGACACCTGGTTGACCCGCTCCTTGGCGATCTGCGAAATGTGCAGCAGCCCGTCGCGGCCGGGAAGGATCTGCACGATCGCCCCGAAATCGAGCAGCCGGATCACCTGACCGTCGTAGATCTTGCCCACCTCGACGTCGGCGGTTATTTCCTCGATGCGCTTGCGCGCGGCGTTGCACGCGTCGGCATTTACCGAGGCGATGGTCACCGAGCCGTCGTCCTGGATATCGATGGTCGTGCCCGTCTCCTCGGTCAGCGCGCGGATCACCGCGCCGCCCTTGCCGATGACGTCGCGGATCTTCTCCGGGTTGATCTTGAAGGTCATCATCCGCGGCGCATGTTGCGAGATCTCGGTGCGCGCATGCGGCAGCGCCTGCTGCATCAGCTGCAGGATGTGCATGCGGCCTTCTCGCGCCTGCGAAAGGGCGACCGCCATGATCTCCTTGGTGATGCCCTGGATCTTGATATCCATTTGCAGCGCCGTTACGCCACGGTCGGTGCCCGCCACCTTGAAGTCCATGTCGCCCAGGTGATCCTCGTCGCCCAAGATGTCGGAGAGCACGGCGAAGCGGTTGCCATCCTTGATGAGCCCCATCGCGATACCCGCAACGTGTGCCTTGGTCGGCACGCCGGCGTCCATCAACGCGAGGCTTGCGCCGCACACCGACGCCATCGATGAGGAGCCGTTGGACTCGGTGATCTCGGAGACGACGCGCATCGAGTACGCGAATTCCTCGGCTTTGGGCAGCACGGCCATCAACGCGCGCTTGGCGAGCCGGCCATGGCCGATTTCCCGCCGCTTCGGCGACCCGACGCGGCCGGTCTCGCCGGTCGCGTACGGAGGCATGTTGTAGTGAAACATGAAGCGCTCGCGATACTCGCCCATCAGCGCGTCGATGATCTGCTCGTCGCGCGCGGTGCCCAGCGTGGCCACGACCATCGCCTGCGTCTCGCCGCGGGTAAACAGCCCCGAGCCATGGGTGCGCGGCAGCACCCCGGTGCGGATGGCGATCGGGCGCACGGTCCGTGTATCGCGGCCGTCGATGCGCGGCTCACCGGAAAGAATCTGATTACGGACGATCTTCGCCTCGATGTCGAACAGGAGGTTGTTGACATGATTCTTCGCGTCGGCGTCGGCGTCCGGCCCGAGGCATTCGGCCTCGACCTGGGCGCTGATCTCCTTCAGGCGCTGCTGGCGTGCCTGCTTCTGGCGCAGCGCATACGCCGCGCGCAGATTGGCTTCGGCGACCCCCGCAACCTTCGCGATCAACGCCTCGTCCTTCGCCGGCGCCTGCCACTGCCAAAGCGGCTTGCCCGCCTCTTCGACCAGCTGATGGATGAGCTCGATCACCGCCTGCTGTTGCTGGTGGCCGTAGACGACCGCGCCGAGCATCACCTCCTCAGCGAGTTCCTTGGCCTCCGACTCGACCATGAGCACGGCGGCCTCGGTGCCGGCCACCACCAGGTCGAGCTGCGAGGTCGCAAGCTCGGTCTTGGTCGGATTGAGCACGTATTGGCCGTCGATGTAGCCCACGCGCGCCGCGGCTATCGGACCGTTGAACGGAATACCGGAGAGCGCGATCGCCGCCGAGGCACCGATGAGCGCCGGGATATCGGGATCGATCTCCGGATCGACCGACATCACCGTGGCGATAACCTGCACTTCGTTGTGGAACCCCTCCGGAAACAGGGGCCGGATCGGCCGGTCGATCAGGCGCGAGGTGAGCGTTTCCTTTTCCGACGGTCGCCCTTCGCGCTTGAAAAAGCCGCCGGGGATGCGGCCGGCGGCATAGGTCTTTTCCTGGTAATCGACGGTCAGCGGAAAGAAATCCTGACCCGGTTTCGCCTGCTTGGCGGCGACGACGGTCACCAGCACCACGCTGTCGTCAAGGCGCGCCACCACGGCACCGCCTGACTGGCGAGCGATCTCGCCGGTCTCCAGCGTCAGGGTATGCTTACCGTAAGGCATCGACTTTTTCGTAATGTTCTGCACGTTGGTCCCTCGGAATACGAAAGCCCAATGGCCGCGTGCGATACGCGGCCATTGGCAGGTTGATCAAACGGGATGAGGCGAAGGCTGCGTCATGAGTATCGCGGTCGCTTGCTGGCCGGCGCCTTGCCAATGCCCGCGTTATTTGCGCAGGCCCAGCTTCTCGATCAAGGTGCGGTAGCTGTCGCTGTTGCGCGTCTTCAGGTAGTCGAGCAACTTGCGCCGGCGCGAAACCATGCGCAGCAACCCACGCCGGGAATGGTGATCCTTGACATTGACTTTGAAGTGATCAGTGAGGCCGTTGATGCGCGCCGTCAAAAGCGCGATCTGTACCTCCGGCGAGCCGGTATCACCCCTGACCCGTTGGTGGTCGGCGATGACCTTGGCCTTTTCTTGAATCGTAACTGCCATTAGCTTGCTCCAAACCTCGCGAAAGAGCGCGATTGTACCCCAAAAAATGCTTAGGATTCAAGCGAGTTACAGGCTCGGATGCGCTGGTCACCGGGCTCCCCGCTTCGATCTCGATCGCAGCGCTGCCCTCCGCCTCGCGAACGGCCAGCCGCTCGCGCAGGGGGAAGTCGGCGACAGCACGGTGCGGGTATACGCGCGAGGCATCTTTGCCGCCGCCGTCGCCGCCGCCGGTGGCAACGCCGCGGTCTCATCGCCGGGCCGGACTACAACGGCTTGAGCGAACCCATGTTTGAAAAACTGGCGCTCATCATGACCGCGTTGGCATGGACTACCGGCGAGCGTTGCGCGCAGTGGGGTTCGACTCGCCGCCGGCAGGTCACGGAGCGGTCTGCCGCCACCTGCACCCGCCCACCATGTCGCGGGCTTGAGCATTTCGTCGCCTCAAGGCACGGTCCGTCGCTTGGCGCTTCATGTCCTCCGCGTGTTCCTTTACGGTTGATGGCACCCGAGTGGTGTCTCCGGCCTGTGACACCTTGAGGGCACGGGCCGGTATTTCCGTTGCCCGCAGGTTCGAACCGTCGGTCCTCAGGGGAGTGCCTCATGCGACGAACCATCAGCATTCTGCTTCTGTGCCTTCCGGCGCTGGCTTGCGCTGCCGCAAAGGCCCCCGAAGGCCGCTGGGAGGGCCCGCTGCACATTCCCGGAAGGGAACTTCGACTGGTGGTGGATCTGGCCCAGGACGGTGCGGGAGCCTGGACCGGATCGATCATTATTCCGAGCCTTGGAATCAAAGGTGCGCCGCTGGCGAACCTCGTTGTGACCGAAACCAACCTCAGCTTCGACATCGGCGATTTGCTGCGCAGCCCGACCTACGGGCCGGCCGCTTTCAAAGCGCATCTGAGTGCAGGCGACGGCATGGCCGGTGAGATGAGCCAGGGCGGCAATGTGGCTCCTTTCCTTCTCCAGCGCATTGCGTCGCCCCAGGTGGAGTTGCCCCCTCGCAGCACGGCCGTAAGGCGAGAGATCGAGGACCGGTGGACCGGGGAATACGAACTCGGCGGCTATGCACGTCACGTCACGATCACGCTCGAGAATCATGCTGACGCCGGGGCGACCGCCCGCTTCGTTATTGTCGGCAAGCGAACCTACGATCTGCCGGTGAATCTCGTGCTTGAAGAAGACAATTTTCTGAGAATCGAATCGCGGGCAAACCAGGTCGCGTTCGAAGGGCGCATCGTCAAGGATCGCGGCGAGATCACGGGCGTCATCGAAGTGGGTTCGTCGGAACGTCCCTTGGTGCTGCGCCGCGACTCCGCGAGGGCGCCATGAAGACACCCATGCTCGTTCTTGCACTGGCGACCGTCCTTGCTTCCGCCATGGCGGGCGCGCAAGCAACGTTTCGCGGCGACGCCACCCACGCCGGCTCGTATCGTGATGAGGGGCCCCGGCAGTTTCATCGTGTCAAGTGGACCTTTCCCACCGGCGACCGGATTGTCTCATCGCCGGTTTTTGCGGACGGGGTGGTCTATTTCGGTGGCGACGATGGCAACGTTTACGCCGTCGCTGCGGTTGATGGCCATCAACTCTGGAAGCGCAAAACCGGAGGACCGGTTGCCGCGACACCGGCAATCGCCAGCGGAATGCTCTACGTCGGCAGTTACGACGGTACGTTCTACGCGCTGGACATGCGCACTGGCGCCCCGCAGTGGAAGTTCACCACCGGCGGCGAGCGGCGATTCGAGGCAAAGGGCTTGCATGGCATGCAGCCGAAGAACCAGACCATCGCCGATCCGTACGATGTCTACCTGTCGAGCCCGGTGGTTGTTGGAGGCGCGGTCTATTTCGGGAGCGGCGACGGCAACGTTTACGCGCTCGACGCCACTTCCGGCAATCTGAACTGGAAATTCCGGACCAGCGATGTCGTACACGCTTCTCCCGCGTACGCGGACGGCGTGGTGTTCTTCGGCAGCTGGGACAGCTACTTCTATGCCGTCGACGCGCGCACCGGGGCCGAAAAATGGCGCTTTCACGGCGGTGAAGATCCGGATATCCACAACCAGGTTGGGTTCCAGTCCTCACCCGCCGTCGTCAATGGCGTGGTGTACACCGGTTGCCGGGACTCGAATCTCTATGCGCTCGATGCCGCGACCGGCAAGGAGAAGTGGCATTTCTACAACGACGGCAGCTGGGTGAACAGCTCACCTGCGGTGACCCAAGGCAAGGTGATCTTCGGCACCTCGGATTCACGCCTTTATTTCGTGCTCGATGCCGAGACCGGCAAGCCGATCGTGCGGCAGCAAGACAAGGCGTATATGTTTTCCTCGCCAGCGGTGGCCGGCAACGTCGTCTTCATCGGGGTCCTCAACGGCACACTTGTCGCTAGGGATCTCAACAGTGGCGAGGCGTTGTGGACATACCGGACCGACGCGTCCCGACAGAATAACGGCTGGGCTCTGACCGCGGACGGTCAATTCAACGAGCCGCTGCTGTTCTGGTCGGGCTGGCGCGAAGCGCCGATCGTCGGGGCGCTGCAGCTATTCGGGCACGGAGCGATCCTCTCTTCGCCGCTGGTCACCGGCGGGGTGGTCTACTTCGGTAGCGCTGACGGCAATCTGTACGCGCTTGAGTAGCGGACGCAGGCGGGGATAAGGAGCGCCGACGCTGCCGCTTAGCTGGAATGCCACCGCCCAGCTCGGCTGTGTGAGCAACCGGCTCCCAATCAACTCGCTGCCACCGCAAACAACCGCCACCTCTCCTCGACGCCTTTCAGCTGGTGCAATCCGCGATCGACCAGCTCGAGCCCCGAACCGGCGACGAGGTCGCGAACGGTACTCGACACGACGATCTCGCCGGGGCTGGCCATTGCCGCGATGCGCGCGCCGAGGTGAACCGCGATCCCCGCAAGCTCGTCGCCCACGCGTTCGCATTCTCCCGTGTGCAGCCCGGCGCGTACCTTGAGCCCGAGTCCGCTGACTGCGTCGACAATGGCAACGGCGCAGCGGATAGCGCGAGCCGGACCGTCGAAGCTCGCGAGGAATCCGTCACCCGCGGTATTGATTTCCGCGCCGCGAAAGCGCCCCAGCTCACGTCGTACCACCGCGTGGTGGCGCTCGATCAGGTCGCGCCAGGCGCGATCGCCCCGTTCGCGGACCACTTCCGTGGAGCCGACCAGATCGGTGAATAGCACGGTGGCAAGGACGCGCTCGGGTTCGACCGCCTCGCGGCAGCCGGTCAGGAACTCCTGAATCTCGGGCACGATATCGTCGTTGCCGGCGAACGGCGCGTGATCGATGCCCTTGAGCTCCACGTAACGCGCTCCCGGCAGGGTGCGCGCGAGCCAGCGCCCGTTCTCCACGTGGCAGACCAGGTCCCCGTCGCGGTGGATGATCAGCGTTGGTACGTGAATCGAAGGCACCACGTGTCGCACGTCGGTATTGAAGGCGATGCGCCTGTAGGCTATCGCGTCCGCCGGCGTCATCGAGTGTGTCTGCAGTTTGCCCCACCAGGCGCGCGTCGCGTCGTTCGCAATGCTAGGCGCGATCGAGTCGATGCCGCGACCTAGCCCCCAGCGTTCCGGCAACCCACGCATCGACTCCTCGAATTCTTCCGCGCTCGCCTCACCCCACGGCCAGTCTTCGGAACTTCGCTCGCACACTTCCGCGCCGCAGAGCACGAGCGCCCGCGTCCGCTCGGGATACGTCGCCGCCAGAAGCAGCGACAACGGTCCGCCCTCCGAGATGCCGATCAATGCGGCTTCCTTCGAGCCCGTCGCGTCGAGGACCGCGTGCACGTCCTCCATGCGTTCCTCCAGTGTGCCCGCGCGGACGCGATCAGAGAGCCCCATGCCGCGCTTGTCGAAGCAGATCAGCCGTGCGAACGATGCGAGCTGCTCGCAGAACCTGCGATAGCCCGGGTCCTCCCACAGCACATCGAGATGCGTCGAGGCCCCGGTGCAGAGCACCAAGTCGAGCGGGCCGTCGCCAACCATCTGAAAGGCGATGTGGATTTCTCCGTTCTTGGCGTAGTGCGTGCGAGCCATGCGCAAGCGTGCGACAGAGCCGTGGATTTCGTCAATGGGCCAGAACTTCGTGCAATGCGCGGCTGAATGCCGCGTCGACGTTGAATTAGCCTGAGATCAAGTCCGCTTGGTGTAGCCTTCGCAGCAGGCTTAAGCAGTTACGCTGCATGTCAGTCGCTCCATTCGGGTGGCGTACGGTCGGAATGAAGTGGAGTAGAAAGCCATCGACGTTCGGTCCACCAGTCGCGCCCCGTCCTAGCGCGTTGCGGCCTGCGCTACCAGGCGCCGCGCGCGCAACACGCCTCCGGCGACCGTCGCGACACCGGCGAAGATGCCCGCCGCGTAGACGCGCACTGTACCGTCTCCGACGCCGGCCTGCGCCAACGATTGCCCGTTCGCCAGTCGCACCGCATCGCCACGATCGAGATCGAGCCGCGCCAGCGCGGTTACCAGTGCGTCGACCGGCAGCAGCGCCGCGTCGCGCGCCGCCAGGGGTCGTTGCTCCAACGCCTCGAGCGTGAAGGCATCGTCCAGCGTGAAATCACCGCTCGCGGTTCGCGTCAGGGCACCTAGATGCGCGCCGCAGCCCAGCGCCGTGCCGATGTCCTCGGCCAGCGCGCGGATGTAGGTGCCCTTGCCGCAACGCACGCGCAGCTCGAGTTCGGTCTCCCGCCACGCGAGCAGCGCAAGCTCGCGGATCTCCACCGGGCGGGGATGGCGCACGATTTCTATCCCCTGACGTGCGTATTCGTAGTAGCTGCGCCCGTCGCGCTTGAGCGCGGCGTAGCGCGGCGGCACCTGGGCGATGCGGCCGACGAATCGCCGCAGCACCGCCTCGACGTCGTCGCGCGATGAAGTCACCGGAAGTGTTTGCACGACCTCGCCCTCGGCGTCGCCCGTGGTGGTCGTCACGCCGAGTCGCAGCAGCGCGACATAGGTCTTGTCCGCGTCGAGCAGTGCGTGCGCGAATTTGGTCGCATCGCCGAAGCAGATCGGCAGCAATCCGGTCGCCCGCGGATCCAGGGTTCCCGTATGGCCCGCCTTGTCGGCCTGGTACAGGCGTTTCGCGCGCTGCAGCGCGGCGTTAGACGACAAGCCCGCGGGCTTGTCGAGCAGCAGCACGCCGTCGAGGCGGCGCCGCGGCAGGGCGGATAAACCCGCGAGGGTCATCTCAAGTGGAATGCTTGCGGTCTTCGGCGACGGCGTCGTCGATCAGCTTCGACAGGCGCAGCCCCGACTCGATGGTATCGTCGTAGGCGAAGTGAAGCTGGGGCACGCTGTAGAGGTCAAGGCGATGCGACAGCTCGCTGCGCAGATACCCGGCGGTGTGCTGCAGCGCTACCACCACGGCCGCAGCCTGTTCGGCGCCACCGAGGTGGGTGACAAAGATCTTGGCGTGCGACAGGTCCGGCGACACCTCGACCGCAGTTACCGTCACCATGCCGATGCGCGGATCCTTCACGTGCAGGCGGAGCAGATCCGCGAGCTCGCGCTGGATCTGGTCGCCGACGCGTTGCGCGCGCTGTGAATGTTTTTTCATGCGCTCTGCCCTGCCTCCCGGGCCGCGTTACGGTGCCTGCGGGCGGGTTCACCCCGCCGCGGTCGGCCCCTGACCGGATGCATCCGCCCTACAAGGTCCGGGAGACCTCGACGATTTCGTACACTTCGAGCTGATCGCCCTTTTCGATATCGTTGAAGCCCTTGACCGAAAGGCCGCACTCGAACCCCGCCTTGACCTCCCGCACGTCGTCCTTGAAGCGCTTGAGCGAATCGAGCTCGCCGTCGTGGATGACCACGTTGTCGCGCAGCACCCGGACCTTGGCGCCGCGGCGCACCAGTCCCTCGAGCACATAGCAGCCGGCAACGGTTCCGACCTTGGAAATACGATACACCTCGCGCACTTCGACCAGGCCGAGCTGGCTCTCCTTCTTTTCCGGCGCGAGCATGCCGGAGAGCGCCGCCTTCACCTCGTCGACCGCCTCGTAGATGATGTCGTAGTAGCGGATGTCGACCCCGTTGTGTTCGGCGAGCTTGCGCGCGGCGACATCGGCCCTGGTGTTGAAGCCGATGATCACCGCCTTCGAGGCCAACGCCAGGTTGACGTCGGACTCGGTAATGCCGCCGACGGCGGCATGCACGATGTTGACCTTGACTTCGTCGGTCGAAAGCTTCGCCAGTGCGGTCGCCAGCGCCTCGTAGCTGCCCTGGACATCGGCCTTGACGATCAGTGTGAGCGTCTTGACCTCATTCTCGCTTCCTTCGGCGAACATGTTCTCGAGTTTCGCCGCCTGTTGCTTGGCCAGTTTCACGTCGCGGAACTTGCCTTGACGGAACAGCGCGATCTCGCGCGCCTTGCGCTCGTCACCCAGGACCATGACCTCCTCGCCGGCGAGCGGGACATCCGACAGGCCCTGGATCTCCACCGGAATCGCGGGACCGGCACCCTGCACGCTCTTGCCTGCTTCGTCGGTCATCGCCCGGACGCGGCCAAACACCGCGCCAGCGAGCACGATGTCGCCGCGCTTCAAGGTTCCCGAATGAACCAGCACGGTTGCCACCGGCCCCTTGCCCTTGTCCAAACGCGACTCGATGACGATGCCTTTCGCCAACGCGTCCCGAGGCGCCTTGAGCTCGAGCACTTCGGCCCGGAGCAGAATCGCGTCGAGCAGCGCATCGATGCCTTTGCCGGTCTTTGCCGACACCTCGACGAACTGCGCTTCGCCGCCGTATTCCTCGGGCAGCACGCCCTCGGCGACGAGCTCCTGCTTGACCCGCTCCGGATTGGCTTCCGGCTTGTCGATCTTGTTGATGGCCACGACAATGGGCACCGCAGCGGCGCGGGCGTGGGCAATGGCTTCCTTGGTCTGCGGCATCACCCCGTCGTCAGCGGCGACAACCAGGACCACGATATCGGTCACCTTGGCGCCGCGCGCACGCATCGCCGTGAACGCCTCGTGCCCGGGCGTATCGAGGAAGGTGATCACACCCTTGGGCGTTTCGACGTGGTACGCGCCGATATGCTGCGTGATACCTCCGGCTTCGCCACTGGCGACCCGCGTACGGCGAATGAAGTCGAGAAGCGAGGTCTTGCCATGGTCGACGTGCCCCATGACCGTCACCACCGGCGGCCGCGGCAGGGCCTCGGCGGTCGAGGTTTGGGCTGATGCCGCGAGCAGCACATCCGGATCATCGAGCTTGGCCGCGATCGCCTTGTGCCCCATCTCCTGCACGATGATCATCGCGGTTTCCTGATCAAGCACCTGGTTGATGGTGACCATGGTGCCGAGCTTCATCATCGTCTTGATGACCTCGGCGGCCTTCACCGCCATTTTGTGCGCGAGATCGGCGACGGTGATCGTTTCCGCCACCGATATCTCGCGGATCACCGGCTCGGGACTGGTCAGCGAGGCCGCCTCGCCCTGCTCCTCGCCCTCTTCATGGCGATGCTTGCCGCCCTTGGGCTGCTTCCACGCGGTGGTGGTCGCGCCGGCGGAGACGTCGCCGCGCAGCTTCAGCGCACGGCGGCGCGCCGCTTCCTCCTGGAAGGCGGTGGCCGAGGGCTTGCGCGACGGTTTGTCCTTCTTCGTGCCGGGCTTGGTCGCCGGCTTGTGCAGTGTGCCTTCGGTCTTGGCGGCGGGTTTGGCTTCCGCAACCGGCTGTCCCGCCGCAGCCTCCGTCGCCTTGGCGGTCGCCGCGACCGCGGCCTTGGCCGCAGCGTCCTCGGCTTCCTTCTCCTTCTTGGTCTTGCGCTTGGCCGCCTGTTCCTGCTTTTTCTGCACCTCTTCCTGCTGCTTGGCGATGAGCGCTTGGGCTTTGCGCGCTTCTTCCTCGCGCGCGGCAACCTCCGCCGCCGACACGACGACCTGTGGCGGCGCCGTTTCTTCCGCTGCCGGCGCGGCTTCGGCTCCATCGCGCTTGACGAAGACGCGTTTTTTGCGCACCTCGACCTGGATCGTGCGCGCGCGACCGGTGCTGTCGGCGGCCTTGATTTCGGAGGTCTGCTTGCGGGTAAGCGTGATCTTCTTCTTCTGGTCCTGGCCGCCGTGCTGCTTGCGCAGGTAGTCGAGCAGACGCGTCTTGTCCTGCTCGGAGAGCTTGTCGCCTTCCTTCTTGCCGGCGACACCCGCCTTGGCGAGTTGCTCGAGCAGCACCCCCGAGGGCATCTTGAGCTCGGTCGCGAATCGTTCGATGGTCGTCTGCGCCATGATCTTCTCCAGCCTCGATGCGCCTAGGGGCTCTGTTCGGCGTGGCTTGGCTCGGTGTTCTCGAACCAGTGCGCGCGCGCCTTCATGATCAGATCCTGGGCCCGCTCGGCACTGATTCCGGTCAGCTCGGTCAGTTCATCGACCGCGAGGTCGGCCAGCGCATCGCGGTTGGTAATGCCCTTTTCGGCCAGCAGCCCGGCGGTCTCGGTGTCCATGCCGTCGAGGTTCAAAAGATCCTCGGATACGTGCTCGACGCTCTCTTCGCGCACGATCGCTTCAGTCAGAAGGGCATTGCGAGCACGGCTCCTGAGCTCGTTGACCGTATCCTCGTCGAAGGATTCGATCTCGAGCATTTCGTTGAGCGGAACGTAGGCGATTTCCTCGAGCGTGGAGAAGCCCTCCAGGATGAGGATATCCGCGACCTCCTGGTCGACGTCGAGCTTTTCCATGAACAGGGCGCGGATCTTGTCGCTCTCGGCCTGATGCTTCTGCTGCGACTCCTCGACACCCATGAGGTTGATTTCCCAGCCGGTCAGCTCGGAGGCAAGGCGGACGTTCTGGCCGCTGCGGCCGATGGCCATGGCCAGGTTTTCCTCGTCGACCACGACGTCCATCGCGTGCTTCTCCTCGTCGACGACGATGCTCGAGATCTCGGCTGGCGACAGGGCGTTGACGACGAACTTGGCCGGATCGTCGGAATAGAGAACGATATCGACGCGCTCGCCGGCCAGTTCGTTGGTCACCGCGGTCACGCGCGAGCCGCGCATGCCGATGCAGGTACCCTGCGGATCGAGGCGCGGATCGTTCGACTTGACGGCAATCTTCGCGCGCACGCCCGGATCGCGCGCCGCGGCCCGGATCTCGATCAACCCCTCCTCGATCTCCGGCACCTCGAGCTCGAACAGCCGCACCAGCAACTCGGGGACGATGCGCGAGAGCACCAGCTGCGGCCCGCGCGCCTGCGCTTCGATTTTGGTCACGTAGGCGCGCACTCGATCACCGACGCGGATGTTCTCCTTCGGGATGAGCTGATCGCGGGGAATCATCCCCTCGATGCGGCCCGACTCGACGATGGCACTGCCGCGCTCGATGCGCTTGACCGTGCCGGTGAGCAGGTTGTCCTGACGCTCGAGAAAATCGTTGAGGATCTGCTCGCGCTCGGCGTCGCGGATCTTCTGCAGAATCACCTGCTTTGCGGCCTGGGCCCCGATGCGCCCGAATTCGACCGGCTCGAGCGGCTCCTCGACGACGTCGCCGAGCTCCAGCTCGGCGTCGCGCTCAGCAGCATCGGTAATCGCGATCTGGTGCGCAGGCTCCTCGTGCTCCTCGTCAGGCACGACCGTCCACCGCCGGAACGACTCGTAGTCACCGGTCTCGCGATCGATCGAGACGCGCGCGTCGATGTTATCGGCATACTTCTTCTTGGTCGCCGACGCGAGCGCAGCCTCGAGCGCCGAGAAGACGATTTCCTTGGGCACATTCTTCTCCCGCGCCAGCGCGTCGACGAGAAGGAGCAGTTCGCGGTTCATCTTGAGTTTCTCCACTCAATCTTGGGTACCAGACGCGCCTTGTCGATGTTGGCCAACGGGATCGCCTGCACGCCAGCGGCGGTCTCCACTCGTACCACGCCCTCGCCGATCCCGCGCAGGACGCCCTTGATGCGGCGCGAATTGCCAATCGGCTCACGCAACTTGAGTTGCGCCTCCTGCCCGTCGAAACGGGCAAAATCCGCTTCCTTCGTAAGCCGCCTGTCCAGGCCGGGCGAGGAAACCTCCAGCCGCTCGTAGGCGATGTTCTCGACCGCGAACAGATGCGTCAGATGACCACTCACCTGAGCGCAATCGTCGATGCCGATACCGCCCGGCTTGTCGATGAAAACACGCACGAGCCGACCCCCGGCCGACAACTCGCAGTCGACCACTTCGTACCCCATATGGGGCAACGTTCGTTGCAGCAACTCGTTCAGCTTGCCCGCCGCCGGCATCGTCATTGGGAAATCGAAAAAGCAAAAAAAAATGGGCTGTCGAGCCCATTTCTCTTACTTATCGGGTGCTATCTTACCAGAAATCCGTGGCTACTTGAAGGGGCAGATCCCCCTCCCGTCCGCCGCCGCAGCGCCCAAGGGGCCCTGGCGCGGCAACCGCATCGGAGCTCGGTATGGCTCGAACCGTCCTGGCCCTCCTCGCCGCGCTCTGCGTAGCCGCCTGCAGCCGGCCACCGCCCGCGGCGCAGCTCGCCGCGCGCGGAACCGAGGCAGCTCCTGCGACCGCGCTACCGGCGGCGCCGACTACGGCGGGGACCGGCGCAGGGACGCCGGCCGGTTCAGGGCCCGCCGTCGCCATGCCCGCCGGTGCGCTCTACGCCTGCGTGGTCGACGCTCACGGCGAGCGCCGGATCAGCGCCATCGAACTTGCTCCCCGGGTGAGTGCGCTGTGCGCGAAAAACCCGGAAATGGGGCCGTGCCGCTACCCGCGCGACGCCTGCCGGGCCGACGGCGGCCGGGTCTTCGGCCCTGACGGGAGCGAGATCACCCGGGCAACCGAGGCGGAGTACGATCGGCGCGTGCTCCGGGTGAGGCTGCAGGCGAACTGAGACCGGCCGGGCATTAGAAGGCGACGTTGGCCCTGCCCTTGAGCGCGAGCATCTTGCGCGCCTCGTCGGGGGTGGCGATGGCAAGGGAGAGCGCGGTCAATATGCTGCGAATCTTGGCCACCTGCTCCGCGTTGCTCTTTGCCAGCTGACCCTTCTGCAAATAGATGCTGTCCTCGAGCCCGACGCGGCAATGTCCCCCCATGATCGCCCCCATGGTGATCAGCCCCATCTGATGGCGGCCGGCGCCCAGAATCGACCAGTGGTATTGCTCGCCGAAGAGGTGATCGGCGATGCGCCGCATATGCAGCAGATTCTCCGCCTCGGGCCCGATGCCGCCGAGGATCCCGAATATCGTCTGGATGAGCATGGGCGGCCGGACGAGGCCGCGGTCGACGAAATGGGCGAGGTTGTACAGGTGGCCGACGTCGTAGCACTCGAACTCGAACCGTGTACCGCACTCCTCGCCCAGGTGGCGGAGCGAAAACTCGATGTCCTTGTAGGTATTGCGGAAGATGAAGTCGCGGGTATTCTCGAGGTACTGCGGCTCCCAGTCGAATTTCCACTGCGGGTACTTCGGCACGAGCTGGAACAGGCCGAAGTTCATCGAGCCCATGTTGAGCGAGCACATCTCCGGCTTGGCCGCCAGCGGCGCCTCGAGCCGCTGCTGTACGGTCATGTTATGGCCGCCGCCGGTGGTGATGTTGATCACCGCGTCGGTCTCGGCCTTGATCGCCGGCAGGAACTGCATGAATACCTTCGGATCGGGCGTGGGCCGGCCGTCCGTGGGGTCGCGCGCGTGCAAGTGCACGATTGCCGCGCCGGCCTTCCAGGCCCCGATCGCCCCTTCGGCGATCTCGGCGGGCGTGATCGGCAGGTAGGGCGTCATGGTCGGCGTGTGGATCGCGCCGGTGACCGCGCAGGTGATGATGACCTTGTCGCGAGGGGCCGTCATGCCGTTCTCCTTCTGCAATCGCGGTTGCCCGCCTGCCCGGCCGTCGTTTCAGACCAGCGACTCGACGTTGCCGCACACCGACAACGCCTGGCCGGAAATATTGCGCCCGGCATCGGTGGCCAGGAACAGTGCCATGTTGGCAACGTCGGCCGGACTCACCGTCCGCCGCAGCGATACCTTCGACAGCAATTGCTGCTTGTGATCGTCGAAGCTTACCCCGAGCGCCTTGGCCTTGGCCGCGATGACGCGTTCGATGCGTTCGCCTTCCACCACGCCGGGCTGGATGGCGTTGACGCGGATATTGGCCGGTCCCAACTCCATGGCCAGGCTCTTGGTGAATCCAACCACCGCCCACTTGGCCGCCGCGTACGGCGTCCGCAGCGGGAAGCCAAGGCGCCCGGCGACCGAGGACAGGTTGATGATGCTGCCGCCGCCGGCCTGCTTGAGCAGCGGTACCGCGCGGCGGGTGCAATAGAACATCCCGTTCAGATCGACGGCGATGGTACGGTTCCAGTCGGCAATCGCGATTGCCTCGACCGGCGAGGTTGGACCGGCGATTCCGGCGTTGTTGATGAGCACGTCGAGCCCGCCGAGAAACGCGGTCGCCGCGTCGAAGAGCGCGTCGACTTGCGCCGGCTCGGCGACATCGGCGACACAGCTGCCGATCTCTGCCCGCGCCGCGCGCAGCGCGTCGAGCGCGCCCGGGTCAATGTCGCAGACAAAGACCCTGGCCCCGGCGTCAGCGAAGGCGGTCGCGAACGCCTTGCCAATGCCGGCGGCGCCGGCGGTCACGAGCACGCGCAATCCTTGGGCGGAATGGTTCATAGCCTGGGCCCCGGGGTCAAGAAAAGCGAGCGCGTAGATTAACCCGGAGTGCCGCGCAGCAGTTCCAGCACCGGGCCGGTGTCGGGGCGCAGCCCGCGCCAGAGCCAGAACGATTCGGCCGCCTGTGCGAGCAGCATGCCCAGGCCGTCGGCCACCTGGGCCGCGCCGTGGTCTTTCGCGTAGTGCAGAAAGCAGGTCCGTTCGCTGCCGTACACCATGTCGTAGGCGAGTGATCCGGGCGCCAACACGCCTGCCGGCAGCGGTGGCAGCTCGCCCATCAGGCTCGCCGAGGTGGCATTGATGACCAGGTCGAACTGCCGTCCTGCCAGGTGTGCGTAGTCGCCCCCCGGCACCGGCCCGAAAGGCGCAAAGCGCCGCTCGAGTTCCTTAGCCTTGGCGACGGTTCGATTGGCGAGCACGAGCGAGGCCGGTTCGGCCCGGAGCAGCGGCAGCACCGCGCCGCGCGCCGCGCCGCCCGCGCCCATGAGCAGCACGCGCTTGCCGCGGATCGAGAAGCGCAGCCGCTTCTCAATATCGCTCACCAGCCCGGCACCGTCGGTGTTGTCGCCGAGCGCGGTGGCACCCTCGAACTTGAGCGTGTTGACCGCTCCCGCCTGCTCCGCGCGCTCGGTGCGCTCGGTGGCCAGCTCGAAGGCCTCGAGCTTGAACGGCACCGTTACGTTCAGGCCCCGGCCGCCGGCGGCGCGAAACGCCGCCACCGCCGCGGCGAAGCCATCGCGCGGGGCGAGAATGGTCGTGTAGCGGAGGTCTTGGGCGAGCTGGCGCGCAAACTCGGCGTGAATGCGCGGCGACTTGCTCTGCGCGACCGGATTGCCGATCACGGCATAGAGATCGGTCATCGTCCGCGCCGAAGTCAGGCCTTCTGGCCCTTGTCCGCGAGGAACTTCAGGCCGGCGATGGCCAGCGCGTAGCCGTGGGCGCCGAAGCCGATGACGATGCCCTTGGCCACCGGCGAGAGCCAGGAGTGATGGCGAAAGGGTTCGCGCGCGTGCACGTTCGACAGATGCAGCTCGATTAAGGGCACGTTCGCACCCTTGACCGCGTCGTGCAGCGCGACCGAGGTGTGGGTGAAGGCGCCGGCGTTGAACACCACGCCGATCATGCGCCCTGCAGCGCACTCGCGTCCGGCCTCGTGCAGCCAGTCGATGAGCTCGCCTTCGTGATTGGATTGCCGGCATTCGACCGCGATGCCGAGTCGGGCGCCTTCGTCGACGCAGATCTTTTCCACGTCCGCGAGCGTTTCGCGACCATAGATCGCCGGCTCGCGCGTACCGAGCAGATTGAGGTTGGGACCGTTAAGCACGAGTGCAGTCTTCATGGTGTCGTAGAGCCTTTCAATCCAGGGTGATGGCTTTCCCGGTTCGCGCCGCCTCGGCGATCGCCTCCGTGACGCGCAGATTAGCGAGCCCGTCGCGCGCTGTCACCCGCGGCTGCACTTCGCCGCGAATGACGGCGCAGAAATGCAGCAGTTGGCGCGCCAGCGGATCGGCGCGGTCGATCGCGACGACCTCGGCGCGCATCGGCTTGTACCACGACCGTTCCTGCTTCGTGGCGTAGGTCTTCAGGCGCATCGTCGGCACGGCGAGCGACCCCTCGGTGCCGACGATCAGGTAGCAGTCCTCGTCGCCATAGGTTGCATAGCTCCTGTTCTCCTGCGCGGTCTGCTCCCAGCTGCGCGCCGAGGCCGCGCTATCGGAGAGCATGAAGGTGCCCAGCGCGCCGTTGGCAAAGCGCAGGTTGATCGCCACCGTGTCCTCCACCGGGAAGCCGCGCGTGGCGTTGGAGGCGAAGGCGGACACGACACTGATCTCCCCGCACAGGGCGCGCAGGCTGCCGATCTCGTGAATCAGGTTGATCAGGATCGGGCCCCCGCCAGGCGCTCGCCGCCACGGTGCGGCGTCGAAATAACTGTCCGGCTTGTAGAACATGGCGCTGCCAGTCACCGCGACCAGCCGCCCCAGCTTGCCCTGGTGCACGATCTCGCCTGCGGTGGCAAGCAGCGGACTGTGCAACCGGTGGTGCCCGACCAGGATCTTCGCCCCGGCACGCTCGGCGGCGTCACACAGCCGGATCGCCTCGCGCACCGAATCGGCCAGCGGCTTTTCGATCAGCGCCGGCACGCCCGCGGCGATGCAGTCCAGGCCGTTGTCGACGTGAAGCGCATTGGGGGTGGCCACGATCACCCCGTCCGGGCGCTGTGCGGCGAAGAGCGCCGGCAGCGACTCGTAGCGCGGCACACCGGCGGCCTGGGCGATTTCTGCCGCGGCCGCCGCCGGGTCGACAATGGCCGCGAGGCGAGTCGCGTCGCTCGCCTGAATGAGCTCGATATGGGTGCGACCGATCAGGCCGGCGCCGGCGACTGCGATGTCGAGTGGGGGCATGGCGGAGGCGCGGTTTCGACGCGGCTTCGGCGGTGATTATGAGCGATTATCGCGCAGTTGTGCGATAGTCGGTCATATGCTAGAGTCGACCTTGGCAATTGTCAACGTCGGACGCGACGCCGGTCGTACCCGACCTCGCCGGATCGATCGCGCCCCGATGCGGAGGAAAGCGTGCGCAAGTCCATCGCCACCGTCTGCCTGAGCGGCACGCTCGGCAACAAGCTCGAAGCGATTGCGGCAGCGCGCTTCGATGCGCTCGAGATGTTCGAGAACGATCTCATCTACTGCAACGACTCGCCGCGGGCGATCGCGGCCATGGCCTCGGACCTGGGCCTCGGCATCGACCTGTACCAGCCGTTTCGCGACTTCGAAGGGGTTCCGGATGCCCTGTTCCGGCGCAATCTCGACCGTGCCGAGCGCAAGTTCGACACCATGGCGGCGCTGGGTGCGCCGATGCTGTTGCTGTGCTCCAACGTCGCCACGGCGGTGGACGCGGACCGGCCGCGTGCCGTGGCGCAGCTGCATGCGCTCGCCGAGCGTGCCGCGGCGCGCAATCTGCGTATCGGCTATGAGGCGCTGGCGTGGGGCCGGCACGTGCGCCATTACGCCGACGCCTGGGCGATCGTGCGCGAGGCTGATCACCCGCACCTCGGGCTCATCGTCGACAGCTTCCACATCCTGTCGCTCGGCGACGATCCGGCGGGCATCGCCGAGATCCCGGGCGAGAAGATTTTCTTTCTCCAGCTCGCCGATGCACCGCGGCTGGCGATGGACGTGCTGCAATGGAGCCGGCACTACCGCTGCTTCCCCGGCCAGGGGCAGCTTGATCTGACGCGCTTTCTTGAACAGGTCCTCATCTCCGGCTACAGCGGACCGCTGTCGCTGGAGATATTCAACGACGTGTTCCGCGAGGCGCCCAACCGGCGCACCGCGATCGACGCCATGACCTCGCTCTTGTTTCTCGAAGCGGAAACGCGTTCGCGCTTGGAAACCGCCGGCGCGGCGCAGGGTGCGCCACGGGCCGAGGTCTTGCGCCGGGTCGAGCTTTTCGATCCACCGCCGGCGCCGGGGATCGACGGCATCGCGTTTGTCGAATTTGCCGTCGACGACCATGTCGCCGCGACGCTCGCGGAGCTCCTGCAGTGCCTTGGATTCGCGCGCGCCGGTCGCCATCGCTCCAAAAACGTCACGCTCTACCGCCAGGGGGACATTCATCTGGTCCTCAACGCCGAGCCCGATTCCTTCGCTCACGCCTACTTCGCCGCGCACGGACCCTCGATCTGCGCGCTCAGCCTGCGCACCGATGACGGCATCCTTGCCCTGAATCGGGCAACCGCGCTGCATTGCCCGCGATTTGACAGCAAGGTGGGGCCGCACGAACTAAGGATTCCGGCGATCCGCGCGCCCGACGGGAGCCTCATCTATTTCGTTTCCACGGCGCCGGGGCAGAAGAGCCTCTACGAGATCGATTTCGCCCTCGAGGCTCCCGCGCCCGTGCTCGACGCCGGATTGCTCGCGATCGACCACGTCGCCATGGGCCTGCCGGTCGATCAGCTCGATACGTGGATTCTGTTCTATCGTGCGGTGCTCGGCATGCAGCCCGGCGATAGCTTTGAGCTCTCCGATCCCTACGGCCTGATCCGCAGCTGCGCCGTCGCCACGGAGGAGCGGGCGTTGCGTGTCGTGCTCAACGTCTCGCCCAGCCGGAGCACGCAGACAGCGCGCACGATTTCGACCCTCGGCGGATCGAGCGTGCACCACATCGCGTTTTCCTGCGCCGATATTTTCGTCACCGTGGCGAAGCTGCGCGCCAACGGCGTGCGCTTCGTTCCGATCTCGCGCAACTATTACGACGACCTGCCAACCCGCTTCGAGCTTCAACCGGACCTGGTCGAGCGCCTGCAGGAGCTCGGCGTTCTCTACGACCGGACGGCGGACGGCGAATACTTCCACATCTACAGCGAGGCCTTTGCCGAGCGCTTTTTCTTCGAGGTCGTGCAGCGCGTCGGTGGCTACGACGCATACGGCGCGCTCAATGCGCCGGCGCGTATGGCGGCGCAGGCGCAAGCGCGCTAGCCGGCGGCGGGACCTACAGCGTCGCGAGCAGGGCCTCGGTCTTGGCGCGAATGCGCCTGGCCCGCTCGAGCGCGGGTACGGTCTGCGCCAGCGTCAGCTGCGGAACTTCCAGCGCCAGCGGCAGGGCGGACGGCAGGGCGCGCAGGATGCCGGCGAGGTCGAGACCTCCGTCGCCAGGCATGAGACGCTCGGCGCGCGCCTGATGCAGCAGTGTGGGCACGTCGCGCGGACGCTCCGCCGGCGCGTCGCACAGCTGCGCGTAATGCAGCCGTTCCGCCGGCACTGCGGCGATGTCAGCCGGGCGGTTGCCGCCACGATCGAAATGGATCGGGTCGATGAGTACGCCCGCATTCGCCCGCTGCGAGGCCGCGACGATGCGCGCTCCCTGCTGCAGATCCTTGACGTCGGTCCACGGCATGGGCTCGAGATCGCAGGTGAGCCCGAGCGGCGCGCAGAGTTCGCAGAGCGCGGCGAAGCGCTCGGTCAACCGTGCCGGGTCGGGATCGTTGCCGGCGACCAGGACGTGCTTGGCGCCCAGCCGCGCCCCGGTTTCGAGCGCCGGTACATAGCGCGCCAATGCGGTATCGGGCCGCAAGCGGAAGATTTCGATGTCGAGTGTGCGCACGCCGCTGTCGGCGAGGCGATGCTCGATCTCGCGCACCATCGGCGTGTC
Source organism: Casimicrobiaceae bacterium (assembly GCA_035939595.1). Taxonomy (GTDB): domain Bacteria; phylum Pseudomonadota; class Gammaproteobacteria; order Burkholderiales; family Casimicrobiaceae; genus PALSA-1003. Next base: position 6,737 of record DASZFQ010000178.1, on the reverse strand, counting down.
GCCGATCACCGGCCAGCTCGGCTCGCTGTCGGTGGCCGGCAGCAGGCGCAAGCCCACGTGCGCGTAGCCGGCCTCGGCTGCGCAGGCGACCATCTCCGGCGGTGAGAGCTCGAGCACGGTCAGCGCGGCGAGCGAGAGGGCGCGCATCATCGCGCCGCGGGCGCCAGGGCCAGCGGGCCTTGGTCCGCCCCGTCTGGGGGAAGCCCGGCGGCGGCCAGCCTCACGCCGCGGCCTTGACGTGCCCGCCGAGGAAGAGCCGGTTGAGGTCGGGATCGGCGAGCAGCTCGGAAGCGGGGCGGTCGAGCGCGAGCCGCCCCATTTCCAGCACCAGCGCACGGTTCGAATACTTGAGCGCGGTGCGCACGTTCTGCTCGACCATGAGCACCGTGGTGCCGGCATCGGCGAGCTGGCGCAACAGCGTCATAACCTCCTGCACCAGCTTCGGCGAGAGTCCGATCGACGGCTCGTCGATCAGGAGCACGCGCGGGTGCAACAGCAGCGCCCGTCCGACCTCGAGCTGCTTCTGCTCGCCGCCGGACATGGTCGAGGCCTGATTGTCGATGCGCTCCTTGATGCGCGGGAAGCGCGCGAGCACCTCGTCGATGCGCCCCGAGAGCTCCCGGCGCGGCAGCGTGATCCCGCCGAGCTCGAGGTTGTGGCGCACCGACAGCGATCCGAAGAGGTTGCGGCCCTGGGGCACAAAGGCGATGCCTTCGGCGAGCAGTTCCCGCTGCGACTTGCCGTTGACACGCTTACCCTCGAAGCGGACTTCGCCGCTGCGCGGGACGAGCATGCCGAACAGGGTCTTCAGCACCGTCGACTTGCCGGCGCCGTTGGGACCGATGAGCAGCGTGATCTCGCCCTTGCGCGCGTCGAGGGTGAGCTCGTTGAGGATCGTCAGGCTCGGCGTATAGCCGGCGACGACGCGCTCGAATTCGATGATCTTTTCGGCGGCCATAATCAATTCCCCAGATAGGCTTCGAGCACCTGCCGGTTGGCTTGCACTTCCGCCGGCGGTCCCTCGGCCAGCACCTTGCCCTCGACCATGCACACCACATGCGGGCAGAGCTTCATGATGAAGTCCATGTTGTGTTCGATGACCACGAAGCTGCCGCCCTGAGTCTTGTTGAGCTCGACTAAGAGCTGGAGGAGCTCATCGACCAGGCTCGGATTGACGCCGGCGCACGGCTCATCGAGCAGCACCAGCCGCGGGGCCGGCATGAAGGCCATCGCGATGTCGATGAGCTTCTGCTGGCCGTACGACAGGCTGCCCGCGGGCCGTGCGGCGACGTGCTTCAGGCGGAAGAGCTCGATCATCTCGTCGGCATGGTGGCCGAGTCCGGCGTCGGGCTTGGCAAACAGCCGCCCGGGCATCGTGCCCTTGAATTCCTGCGCGGCAGCAATGAGATTGTCGCGCACGGAGAGCTTGACGAACACCTGCAGGGTCTGGAAGGTGCGGCCCACGCCGCGGCGCGAGAGCTCCAGCGGCGACATGCCGGTGATGTCCTCGCCGCAGAACTCCACGCTGCCGGCAGTGGGCTTGATCTGGCCGAGGATGCTGTTGAACAGCGTCGTCTTGCCCGACCCGTTGGGCCCGATGACGCCGACAATCTCCCCCGGGCCCACCGACAGGCTGACCCCGTCGACGGCCTTGATCGCGCCGTACTGCTTGCGTACTTCCCGGACCTCGAGAAAGCTCGGCAGCGTGGTCATTTGGCACCTCCGCCGGCCTTGAACCGGTCGGCGAGCGAAAGCAGGCCTCCGGGCAGGAAGACCATGAGCACGATCACGGCGAAGCCGAAGATCGCCAGGTACCAGTCCTGCAGGAAGCGCAGCCACTCCGGCAGCAGGATCACCACCACCGATCCCAGCACCGGTCCGAAGAAACGCCCGGAGCCGCCGACGATCACCGCCAGGAGCATCAACAGCGAGACCGACAGGTTGAACTGGCCCGGCTCGATGAAATTAACCAGGGTGGCCAGATAGACCCCGCCGATGCCGGCGCAGGCTGCTCCGATGGCGAATGCCAGCAGCGTGTACGCGACGATGTTAACGCCCGTGCTCTCGGCGCGGATTGGGTTGTCACGCAGCGCCGCGAACGCCCGGCCCCAGGGCGAACGCAGCAGCCACCACAGCAGTGCGGCCAGCACGATCACCGACACCAGGGCGAAATAGAAGAATGGCAACGCGCCGTCAAGCGAGTAGCCGAAAAGCGACGGCCGCGGAATGTCGGAAATCCCAAAGGTGCCGCCGGTGAGCGCCTCCTCGTTGCGCATGACGAGGAAGACGAGGACGTTGAATCCGAGCGTCGCAAAGGCGAGGTAATGGTGCTGGACGCGCAGCGCCGGAAAGCCTAAGGCGAGCCCGACGATGAAACACACCACCGCTGCGATCGGCAGCACGACGAAGAACGGCCAGCCGAGCTTGAGCAGGATCGCCGCCTGGTAGGCGCCGATGCCGTAGAACGCGGCCTGCCCGATCGACATCTGCCCGGCATAGCCGACGATCAGGTTCAAGCCAAACGCCGCCATCAAATACACGCACAGCAGCGTCATCAGGTAGATGCCGTAGTTCTTGAGGAACAGCGGCAGGATCGCGTAGAGCGCGAGCAGGACCAATAGTCCGATCTTTTGGGCGTTGTTCATACCTTGCGCTCCTCGGCCTTGCCCAGCAGGCCCTCGGGCTTAAAGATGATGACGACCAGGAACAGCACCAGCGCCACGCCTTCCTTGTAGGCCGGCGAGATGTAGGCCCCGGTCAGGTTTTCCATCACCCCCACGAGCACGCCCCCCAGCAGCGCGCCGCGGGTCTGGTTGAAGCCACCGATGATCGCGGCATAGAAGGCCTTCAGTCCGATCGACTCGCCCATGTCGAACTTGGCGAGGTAGATCGGGGTCACGAGCAGCGCCGCGACGACCGCCAGCACCGCGTTGATCAGAAACGTGTAGAGGACCATGCGTTGCACGCTGATCCCGAGCACGCGGGCCGCGTCGGTGTTCTGCGCGACCGCCTGCATCGCCCGGCCGGTCAGCGTGCGGTTGAGGAACAGCTGCAGGCCGATGACGATCAACCCGGCAACGAGCAGCGTACCGACGTCGGCGTAGGAGACCTTGAAATCACCCAGGGCCAGCAGGCCGTCGGGAAACGGGCTCTTGAACGGCATCGCCTGCGCGGTCACCCCCGCCTTGACCAGCTGCTTCACGCCGATCGACAGCCCCAGGGTCGCGATCACGAGCGGAATCACGCCGTGGCGGATCAGCGGGTCGACGATGGCACGCTTGAACGTGTAGCCGAGAAGCAGCATCGCCACGAGACAAGTCAGCAGGAACGAGAGCCAGAGCGGAAGGTTCGCGGTGTTGATGAAGAACAGCATCATGAACGCCGGCAACATCACGAATTCGCCCTGGGCGAAATTGATCGTACCCGACGCCTGCCAGAGCAGCGTGAAGCCGAGCGCGCACAGGGCGTAAATGGCGCCGGTCGCGGTTCCGGAGATGATCAGTTGCAGGAAATCAGCCATGCCGTTCCCCCGTGCGATGCGCGACCGCGCAGCGCGGTCGCGCCGGTTTGCGAAAGCTACTGGATCGGGTGCACCGGCGGCAGCGTCGCGATCACGACCTGCTTGCCGTTGACCACCTTGACCAGGAAGCTTTCGCGGTCCAGGTCGCCGTTGTCGTCGAAGTGCACGTCAAGCAGCACGCCGGGATAATCCTTTACTTTGATCGTCGCGCCGTGCAGCGCCTTCGTGAACGCCTTCGGGTCGAACTTGCCGATCTTCTCGGTGATGGCCTTGACCACGCACATGCCGCTGTAGCCCTTCATGCCGTTGTGGTCGCTGATGTAGTGGTATTCCTTCTGGAACTTCTCGTCGAAGGCCTTGATCGCCGGCTGGGGCGCGTCGACCGTGAGCCCGACGTGGGCGACGGCGCCGTTGGCCGCATCGCCAGCGAGCTCGATGACCTTCTGGCCGGTGAGCGTGGTCTCGCCGATGAGCGGTTTGTCGTAGCCCTGCTTCTTGAACTCGCGCAGCGCCCGCGCCGATTCTTCCTCGTTGGTATAGACGAACACGGCATCGGCGTTCGACTGCTTGACCTTGAGCACGGCGGCGGAGAAATCGACCTGACCCGGGTCGGTCGAGATATCGGCGGCGACCTTGATGCCTTGCGCTTCGAGCGCTTTGGTCATCGCGTCGCGGCCACCCTTGCCGAAGTCGTTATGGACCCACACGATGGCGACCGACTTCGCCTTCACCGTGTCCTTGATGTAGCGCGCGAGCTTCGGCATCGCGGTCGACTGCGTGAACGAGGTGCGGAACACGTAGGGATTCCCCTTTTCGGTGATTTCGGCCGCTTCGCCGCCGGTGAAGTTGGGAATCTCGGCGCGCCGGGTCTCGGCCATGCTGACGATGAAGGAGCCCGAGAACACCGGGCCCATCACCACGTACGCCCCTTGATCGACCGCCTTCTGCGCCAGAGCCTTGGCCGTCTGCGGCGCCGACTGGGTGTCCATCGATGTGTACTCGATCTTGCGCCCGAGGATGCCGCCCGAGGCGTTGATTTCCTTGACCGCGAGCTTGACGCCGTTGTCGAAATTGGTCCCCGCAGTCGCGCCCGTGCCCGACAGCTCCACCAGGCCGATGATGGTCACCGGGCCCTGCTGGCCGAAGACGGACACGGATGCCGAGAGCGCGAGCGCGGCGGCGGTGTTGCGCAATGCACGCTTCATGACTTCCTCCTTGGCGTAAACGTCGTCGATGCTGGGAATGGACGGCAAACGGCTAGGATCATCGCCTCAATGCGGCGCGCCGGGCGCCTGGGTCTTCGCCCCTAGCCAGAGCGCGGCCTTCCGGCCCCGGGCGGCAACCGCTCCGGCCGGCAGGTGCGCGTAATCGTCGTTGACCACGTCGAACGAGTAGTCGCCGCCGTAGCCTGCGCGTTCGATGCGCTCGACCAAGTCGACGATGGCCGCGCTGTGATTGCCTTCGGAAGGGAACACGCGGCGATGGCGCGCAGTCTCGATCAAGTCGTCCATATCCCACAGGTAATCGGCCAGCTGGGCTAAGAAGATCCGCTCGCCCGGAATCGCACCGAAGTGCTCACGCGATGTGCCGCGGGCGAGGACGTGAAACGAATCGATCGCCAGCCCGACGTTGCGCTGGCCGGCCATGCGCACCACGTCCCAGGCGGCCGTGTATTCGTTGATCCAGCGACCCCAGGCCAGGGCGCCGTAAGCGATACGGATTCCTGGCGGTTCGGCCAGCGTCCCGAGCATGGCCAGGTCGGCGGCGATCTTGGCCGGATCGCCGCTGGCATGGGGCGACGTCGTCGAGGCGACGATGAGCAGCGGCGCGTCCACCGAGCGCATCATGTCGAAAAGCGCGCGCGCGACGTCGATCTTGTAGTCGAGCATGTGTCCCGACAACCCCTCGAAATCGTGCAGCATCTGAAACGCACTGACCTTGAGCCCGCTGTTGTTGACCAGCTCGACCGCGACGTCGAGGCCGTCGGGATGGCCGACCAGATCGCCGCCGGAGAGCACGATGGCGCCGAAACCGGCGCCCTTCACCGCGCGCAGCTTTTCCTCCAGCGTCCCGGCTAAGGTGTTGGTGTTCATGGCGAAGCGGGCCATTTCGAGCATGGGGGGCGCTCAGTTGAGCGCCGCAACCGCCCGCAGCGCGTCGGGCGTCACGCGGCCGAAGCCGAAGAACTCGAGGTAGAGAGGGATCTGCTCGAAGAGCATGTCGGTGCCGACCTGGGTACGGCAGCCGCGTACGCGGGCAGCGCGCAAGAGCGGGGTGATCTCCTGCTTCATCACCACCTCGCCGACGAAAGTCGCCGGACTCAATCGCGCCACGTCGAACGGCAACGGGTCGGTCGCGTTCATGCCGAGCGGGGTCGCGTTGACGGCCAGGTCGACGCCTGCGGGGTCTTTCGATCCGGTCTCGAGGTCGAGCTTCGGATAGTACTGCCGCAGCCTGGCGGCGAGCGCGTCGGCGCCGGCGCCATCCCGGTCGTAGAGCACGAGCGCGGCCGCGCCGGCGGCGGCCAATGCCGCGGCGATGGCCGAGCCTACGCCGCCGGTACCGACGACGAGACAGCGTGCGCCCTTGACGTTGAAGCCGTGACGCTCGATGCCGCCGACAAATCCCGCCCCGTCAAAAAGATCGCCCAAGAGCGTCCCGTCGGGCCGGCGCAGCACGGCGTTGCACGACTGCGCGATCTGGACGGCTTCACTGCAGGCGTCGAGCAGCGCCACCGTCGCCACCTTGTGCGGCATGGTCACCAGCGCACCACGAATGTTGGTGAGGCGAAAGAGCGCGCGCAGGACCTCGGGGTAGTCTGCCGCGCGCACCCCCATGGGCACGACCACGGCGTCGATGCCGGCGCTTTCGAAATACGGGTTGTAGATCATCGGCGCCTTGACCGGGGCGATGGGGTCACCCACATGCGCGATGATGGTCGTGGTCCCGCGAATCACGACTTTACTCCTCCGTTGTGCGATTATCGAATTATTGTGCGACTAACGAACTTTAGCCTCGGCCTCAGAGCCTGTCAAGGGCGATTATCGAAAGATTGGGCGATTATCGCCCTACTCAATCAGCAGACCGCGGATACTTCCACTTGTTCTCGATCCATAGCCAGTCGGCGGGACTGGCGCGGATTTCCGCCTCCAGTTTGCGCGCGTAGGCCTCGACGATCCAGCCGCCGCCGGCCTCCCCCTCGTCCTCGTGCCCATCA
>DASZFQ010000177.1:0-2192 GCA_035939595.1 Casimicrobiaceae bacterium | reverse complement strand
CGATCCCGGCCAGGTTCTGTATCGGCTCGATCCCCAACAGTTCCAGATCGCCCTCGACAACGCCAAAGCCAACCTGACGCAGACGGCGCTGACCATCGACGCGATGAAGCAGGACTACCAGCGCATGCTCAGCGATGCCGCCGCGCAACAAGGGCAGGTCGCCCTCGATCAGGCAACCTACGACCGCAATGCCGCGCTGTTGCCGAGCGGCACGACCTCGAAAGCCACTTATGATCAAGCGCGATACACGCTCGAAACCGACAAGAACAAGCTGCAATCCCTGCGCCAGCAGGCTGCGGTGCAGCTCGCCCGGCTCGCCGGCAACCCGGACATTCCGGTGACGGAGCATCCGCAGTACCTGCAGTCCAAGGCGCAGGTCGACGAAGCGCAGCGGCAGCTCGATCACACCGTCGTCAAGGCGCCGTTCGCCGGCACCGTGACCAACGTTCCCTCGATCGCGCCGGGCAAGTACCTCGCGGCCTCGATGACCGCCTTCTTTCTCGTCGACAAGGATCACGTCTGGGTCGACGCAACACCGAAAGAGACCGAGTTGACCTATGTGCAGCCGGGGCAGCCCGTCACGGTGACGGTTGACACGTATCCGGACGCGCAGTGGCACGGCACCGTTGAAAGCATCAGCCCGGCGGCCGCGCAGCAGTTCTCGCTCTTGCCGGCGCAGAACACCAGCGGCAATTGGGTCAAGGTGGTGCAGCGCATCCCGATGCGCGTGCGCGTCGACACCAGCGACAAGAAACTGCCGCCGCTGCGCGCCGGCATGAGCGTCGAAGTGGATGTCGACACCGGTCACGCGCGAGGCTTGCCGCACTTCTTGACTTCGCTGTTCGGCCATACTCACCGGAGTGCGTGATGACTGTGGAGCGCACGGCAGCTGGCGGCAATCGGTTGGCGATCACCGCCTGCGTGATCCTCGCCACGCTGATGCAGGCGCTCGACACCACCATCGCCAATGTCGCGCTGCCCTACATGCAAGGCAGCGTCTCGGCGACCCAGGACCAGATCGACTGGGTGCTGACCTCCTACATCGTCGCCGCCGCGATCATGACGCCACCAACCGGCTTTCTCGCCAGTCGATTCGGGCTCAAGCGGCTCTTCCTGGTCTCCGTCACCGGCTTCACCGTCGCATCGATGCTGTGCGGCATGTCGCAGTCGCTGACGCAGATCGTGCTGTTCCGCATCCTGCAAGGCGCATTCGGCGCGGCGCTCGTCCCGCTGTCACAATCCGTGCTGCTCAATATTAATCCGCCGGAGCGGCAGGGATCGGCGATGGCGATGTGGGGCGTGGCGGTGATGGCCGGCCCTATCCTCGGCCCTGTCCTCGGCGGCTGGCTGACCGAGGACTATACGTGGCGCTACGTCTTCTACATCAATGTGCCGATCGGCGTTCTCTGTTTCCTCGGCCTGAGGGCCTTTCTAGCCGACACGCCCAGCAACGCCAACGAGAAACTGGACTGGTTCGGCTTCGGTACGTTGAGCCTCGGCATCGGCGCCGCACAGGTTCTGCTCGACCGCGGCGAACAGCTCGATTGGTTCGGCTCCGGCGAGATCATCATCGAGGCAATCATCGCCGCCGCGGCGTTCTATCTGTTTCTCGTTCACACCTTCACCGCCGACAAGCCCTTTGTGAGACCGGCTCTGTTCCGCGACCGCAACTTTGTGGCTGGCACGCTTTTCGTCGCGGTCGTCGGTCTAACCTATTACGCCTCGCTGGCGCTGCAGCCGCCCTATCTGCAAACCCTCATGAATTATCCGGTTGTCACCGCCGGCCTGGTGCTGGGCCCGCGGGGCATCGGCACGATGGCGGCCATGTTGGTCGTCGGCAGGCTGATCGGGCGCGTCGATACGCGGCTGCTGCTCGGCTTTGGCCTCGCCCTTACGGCCTGGGCGTTCTATGCGATGACCGGCTGGACTCCGGACGTGTCACAAACGACGATCGTGTCGGTCGGGGTCGTCCAGGGCATCGGTCTCGGCTTTCTCTTCGTGCCGCTGAGCACTGTGACACTGGCAACACTGTCTCCCGACCAGCGGACCGAGGGCGCCGGCCTCTACAATCTCTCGCGCAACATCGGCTCCAGCGTCGGCATTTCGGTCGTGAACGCTCTCTTGACCCGTAACACGCAGGTCAATCACGCCGACATCGCCCAGCACGTCACCGCGGTGAACCGGGCGTTCGA
>DASZFQ010000176.1:0-8408 GCA_035939595.1 Casimicrobiaceae bacterium | reverse complement strand
CGATCCCGGTTACGATCTACGCGACCACCGGTGGGATATTCAACACGCCGACGCCTGTTGGCCAGCAGACCGTGGCCGTGGGGACCGGGACGCTGGCATTCCAGAGCTGCACGGCGGCGACCTTCAGCTACAACTTCACCGCTGGCAGCAGCAGCGGGCTGTCGGGGACCATCACCTTGAGCCGCGTCGGCGCGGTGCCCCCAGGCTGCACCTCATGAAGCCTTCGCGCGGCAGCCGCCGGCTGGATGCGAGCGGGACTCGACGGCTTCAGAATGAGAGAGAAAGTGTCAACACCGGCCCGTTGTGGCTTCGGACTCCGGTGACGCCATACTCCGCGGTCGCGGCATTGATTCCGACCCAGCTTAGCTGGACATTGAATGGCGCGAAGTCGATTCCGATGCCTATTCGGCCGTCCAGCAGACGCTCGGGCCCGCCGTAGTAGAGGCTGCCGTTGGTGCTCTGCAGGATCCCAACGTGGGCAAGCAAGCGAACGCGATCGGCCAGCGGCTGTGTGGCGTTGACTTCGCCGTAGAGCGTTGCCACGTTCTGCCCAAAGTAACGGGGCGAGTAATACAGCCTCGCGCTGAGCTTTTCCGACGCGGCCCCGACATAGACCTCGGGATAGTCATAGGCCTGGGCGCCGCCGGTAAAGAGGGAATAGTCTGCGCCTGCCTCCCAGCTGACTCCGGTAGCGTTGCGCCAGGCGTAGCCGACGAAAGGAACGGCTTGGAGCTCGATGCCTGACGGGGTGGCGAACTCAACCGTGGAAGCGAATGCGCCGGCATACCCTCCCTGCGCATCGTCGTAGGCCACGCCAAACTGCGCGGCTGGCTTGTTGTCGCTCAGGGAAAGGCCGCGAAAGCGATAGTTGGTGACGAAGCTCGCGGTACCGGAGATCTGCGCCAAGACGTTGCCAGCGAGCAGAGCCAGCAAAAGCGCAACACTACCGTGCCGCACCGCGACTCTAAAGGCGTGGCGACGATTTCGGGTCGTGCGCGGCGGCGCACGCGCAGGCACAGGCGCGCGTTGTTCTCCCGACGGCGGCGCAGGCATCGACGAGTGCGTGGCTGGCCAGGCTCGACTGGGGCGCAGGCCAGAGCAGCTCTCGAATCTGCGGCGGTTGCAAGTCGGGAGCGAGTTCACGCAGGAGCGCCACGAGGCCGGTCACATGGGCTGCCGCAAACGATGAGCCGGTAACGAAGCTCCACTTTCCGTTAAGGACCGTCGTCGGAATATCTCGTCCAGGTCCGCGCAAGATACCGCCGGCGACATCGTGCACGTCATCGCTGGCGATGGCAAGAACGCCGTGGTGTGACGCCGGAAACCCGCCATCGGTGACCTCCGGATCAGCGGCACCCACCACGGTAATGCCGCGAGACAGGGCGGCATCGAGCAGTCGTTCGAGAAGCCGATCGCGCGGTCCGCCAAGGCTGAGGTTGATGACTTGGGCGTTCGCATCGAGCGCAAACTGCAGCGCCTTGGCCAGGGTGAAACTGCTGCAAACGGCCGCCGCGGCGCTGCTGTCGATTTGCCAGCAGGCGCGCAGTGCGATCAGTCGCGCCTCGGGGGCGATCCCCACCATGCCGATACCGTTGTTGCCAATGGCGGCGATGATGCCCGCGACCGCAGTCCCATGCACCTCGGCGACGCCGGCACGCGCGTCGACAAAATTGCGCGCCAGAACGATCTGTCCGCTCAGGTCCGGGTGCTCGGTCTCCACGCCGGTATCGATCTCTGCCACGCGCACATTCCTGCCGGTTGTAAGCTTGTGCAGTTCCTCCAGATGCCACAGGTTTGCACTTGGCTGCAGAGGGTAGAGCGGGTCGTTGTAGGCGAGCACATGGAACAGATTCATCGCCTGTGCCGATTCCACCCGCGGGTCAAGCGACAATTGATCGACGAGACGTTCGACCGGGACCTTGGCAGGCACCTGCATGACGAAGCAATCGACACCGAGGGCCGGCATGGGCCAGTCGTTGATGAGCGTCAGTTCGTACTGCGTGGCGAGCGCTTGAGCGATTCGCTGTCGGGCGTCGTGTCCGACGCTCGAGTCGTAGCCGCCGGCATAGTCCACGTCGGGACGGAAATGCGGCGGGGCCACCCGCAGCATTACCAGGACCTGAAGGGGCGCGGCACCATAGTCGACGCGCGAGTTTTCCTGGCGGTCGAGCCTGGCGCATGCCGCCACACAAAGGCATAGCAGCAGCGAACCGCATCTGCCCCACGCGGTCACCGTGAACCCTGAGGACCCAGTTGTTCGACCATCACCGCGGCTCGCTGCGCCCGCAGATCTTGCAGCGCCTGGTCCCGCCGCTGTGCGGGGACGTCAAGCACGTAGGCATTGGCCTGCGTAGGGCCATCGACGATGCGCGCGCCCGCGTCGCGCAATATGCGGCGCAGATCGGCTTCGGTGGTTGCCGGGTCGAAGACGACCACGAGGTTCCCGGTTGCAGGTGCCTGGGCGTTGCGCGCGCCAAGCGTCCGGTAGAGTGCGGGGCCATCGTACGCTGGGAGGATCCAGGCCCCCAGGGCGACGATCAGCGCCAGTTGCGTGGCGATCACCCAGCGCGACCAGGGTGCGCTGTGGCCCCAAAGATTGCGCAGCTGTGCCATCGGGCCCCGGCGGCCTGGCCGCTCCCCGAGACGGCGGCGCAGTTGGCGCAGCGCGCCCGAAGCGTCCGGATCGGCCTCGCCGGCGACGCACGCGGCATGGATCTCGCGTAGCCATTCGACCTCGCGCTGGCAGCTTCCGCAACGGCTCAGGTGCTTCTGCACAAAGGCGAGCTCGTCAGCTTCCAGCGTCCCGTTGACGAACCACGGCAGCAGCGCGTCCGCAACCTTGTGCGCGGCTGGATCAAGTTGCAACACACTTCCGGTCATGCGACCTCCTCTCCACGCTCTGTAAGCAGCGCTTTGAGCTGGCGCCGCGCGTAAAACATCCTCGTCTTAACAGTATCCACCGGACAATCGACGAGGGTCGCGATTTCCCGGTACGAATAACCTTGGTAGAAGCTGAGCTCGATCACGGCGCGCTGCTCCGCGGAAAGCGAGCGCAGCGCGCGACCCAACTGCGAGCGTAACTCCCGCCGCAGCAACTGCCCTTCCGGTCCACACTCCATGGGAATCGCAGCCTCATCCGCATGCGGCCCGATCGCGTCATCGCGGCGGCGCAGCGCTTTGAGGCCTCGACGCAACGCGATGCCGATGATCCACGTCGACACCTTGGAACGCAGGTTGAATGTCGCTGCCTTGCGCCACACCACGAACATCGTCTCGTTGACGATTTCGTCGACCAAATGGGGTTGTCGCGCCATCGGCTCGAGGAAGCGTTTGAGGCGAGGGTAATAGCGATGGAAGAGCGTCTCGAAGGCGGCCTGGTCGCCCCGCGCAACCTGGGCGACCAGGGCGACCTCGCCAGGCTCGTGTCCGCCCGCCCCGGCCGGGGCGTCCCGGGCGCTGCTTTTGCTTTGTCGCATCAATGGTTTAGCCACGTTTCGGGGCAAAGTCCGGTTGGCTCCCCCGGAGGGGTCGCATCCCTTAGGACTAACCGTCCCGGCATCGATTTATTCCGTAACAGGACCATAATAGGATGGCAGGGCTGGTACAGGCGGCCCCTCGCGGTCCGCCCGGCCAGAAAGCGAACGGCGTGAGCGGATAGCAGATGGGCCAGGCTCCCCTTGAAGGGAATGAACCTTTTGGGCTCCTGCGGGTATCTACCGTCCAGGAGACGGATACCCTGGCGACTTTCGCCCTTCCCTGAAAGGCTCCCTTGACACTCCCTTGGCTGGCGACAGTCGTCCGGCGCCGGCGACAGGCCGCTGAAGCGCACCCGGCGGGCCACGAGCGGGCGGCTCCTGACGCCCTGCCGGAGGCTGAACTCCTCGCCGCGTTGCCCCGGCTCCGCCGCTACGCGCGGGTACTGACCGGTGACAGCAATCGCGCCGACGATCTGGTGCAGGATACGCTGACTCGCGCCTGGGAGAAACGCGGCCTCTGGCTTCCCGGCAGCGACCTGCGCGCATGGCTGTTCACGATCATGCATAACGTTCACGTCAACCAGTTCGCAAGGCGCCGGCGCGAACTCGCCGAAAGTTCGCTTGACGCTGATGACGGCCCGGCCGCCGGCTGGGAAGTCGCGGTGCGTGCGACGCAGTCCGATCGGGTCGAACTCAGCGAGGTGCTGATGCATATCCGGCGCTTGCCGAGCGAGCAACGCGAGGTACTGATGCTCGCTGCAGTCGAGGAGCTGCGCTACGACGAGATCGCGCGCATCCAGGGCATACCGATCGGCACCGTGATGTCGCGGCTCAATCGCGCGCGGGACAAGCTGCGCCGCATGATGGCGGACCCGCCAGCACCGCTCAGGGTGATCAAGTGAGGCCGGGTTCGCCACGACGGGAGATTCAGAACGACATCTCGATACGCAGCTGAAAGGCCAGCGCGTTGGGAATTGCGGGCGTCGTATTGGGCGTGATGACGTATTGCAGGTCGGGCTGCAATGCCAGCCAGGGAGTAAGCGGTATCAAGTAGGTGAGTTCGATCGTCTTCTCGGCGCTCGTCACCGGCAGGCCCTGCATGCGCTGGGCGCTCAGGTAGTGCGAACCGTCGTGGGCATAGGCGAGGCCGAGTCCGAGTTCGTCGCTGGGGCGGCCCTCGAACAGGCCCACCGCCGTCAATCCGACGCCAAGGTAGGCGCCGAAACGGTCGACGCGGGCGTCGCCCACGCCAGCCTGAACAAAGCCGGTGAGCTTGCGCCCCGTTTGCTCCGGGTCCCGGTAGAGCAACTGATCGGTCAGCACATAGAAGCCGCCGCTGCCGCGGTGTTGCACCGGTTGGCCGTTGGCTTGAGTTTCCGATAGGTCGTCGAAGGTCGCCGTATAGTACCAGCCGCCGAAGGCGATCTTTTGGTCGTAATCACCGAGCATCGCTTGCCTTCCGAGGCGAAACCGACCGCTCATGGGAGCCGTCCTTAGCTCCGGGCGGTCGAGGAAGGCGACTTCGGCGACGATCAGGGCACCGTCTCCGGCTTCGAAGACACCGCGGCTGCCGTTGGGCCGGTCGACCGGAACCCCGTCCAGCACCGCAGCGCGGACGACCACGCCTTCCATGGGTTTGAAGGCGAAGCGCATGCCCACCGAGGTATCGGGGAAGACGGAGGGCCCTTCGACGCCGCTGAACGAGAATTCCGGGCCGATGCCGAATGAGCTGTTGAGGAACAATCCGGCGGACTGAAGGCGATAGAACTCGCTGTTGAGGTCGTAGAGGCCGGCGAGCATGGAAACCCGGTTGCCGAGGAAATTCTTCTGCACCCACGCCTCGTAGAGTTTCACTGCGTTGGGCGCGGAAATGTTACTCACACCCTGGGCATCGCCAATGAAGTTGCTCGGCAGCCCGCCCTGGAGCCAGAGGCCATCGAGGTAAGCGATGGTGTCGGGCCAACCGAACAGGGCTGTGGCGTCGAGGTTGAGCTGGAGGTTGAGGTTACTGGTATAGGTTCCGCCTGGATGCACGCCGCCGCCCAGATTCGCGAACGCCGCGCTGTCGTAGACCAGCGCCGGCTTGAGCCGGCGCGGCGAGGCGGCTTCATCTGCGGTCTGGGATTCGTCGGCACTCGCCGGGCGGCCGAGCGCGAGTCCGAGCATCGCCGCGAGGAAAAGCGCCGGGACCATGCGCAAAAGCCAAGCATGTACCCCGCAGCGGCACATCCGCATGCCCAACCTCCGGCGGCCTCTGGAAAGCAACAATGACGCCACGGCCCGGTGCTTCAGTCGCCTTTTGGAAGCATTGACCGCAGTACGCGATCGCGCAGAAAGAAGTGGTGGAACAGACCGGCCGCGGCGTGCAGTCCGGCGAGCCAAACTATCGTATCGCCGAGATAAGTATGGATGGTAGCGAACGTCTGGCCCACGCCATGCGCCAGCGGAAGCAGCGGCGCAACGTCACCCGCCACGAGCAGAGTTAGCGGATGCCCCTCGAGCCACGCGCCGAGGATTGCGGTGAGCGGTACCGCGAACAGGAGCAGATACAGCGCGACATGCACGATTTTCGCGGCGTAGCGCATTAACGCGGGCATCGGCGGGTCAACCGGGGCGCCATCCCGCACGCGCCAGGCCAGCCTCACGAGCGTCAGTACGAAGACGCTGAGGCCCAGCGTTTCATGCATTCGGCGCCCGGCATCGCCAGCCGCGGAATATACGTGTTCCTCCGAACCGCCAGGGCTCAACATGTAGGCGGCGATCACCAGTATGACCGTGAGCCAGTGAAAAGCCTGGGCCACGGGGCCGTAGCGATAACGGGTGCTAGAAATATTTCCTTTCATGGCGTGGCAGGCGACGGGAGCTCTGCTTACTGGACGATCCCGCCGATGCCGAGCTTGCGCTCGGTTTGGCGCAGCGCCAAGCCGGTGAGGTTGGTCAGAACGAAATAGATTAGCGCGACAATGAGATAGACCTCGAGCGAGCGGTAGGAGACGCTGATGATCTTCTGGCCTTCATGCATCAGGTCGGCGATGGTCAGCAGCGATACCAGGGACGAGTTCTTGATCAGGGCGATGAACTCGTTGCCCAGCGGGGGGATCATGCGGATCGCCGCCTGGGGGACGATGACGTGACGCATGGCCACGCGCTCGGGCATGCCCAGCGAGCGTGCCGCATCCATCTGGCCGCGGGCGATCGATTGGATGGCACCGCGCACAATCTCGGATACGTAGGCGCCGCTGTACATGCCCATGCCGACGACACCGCAGAAGAATGCGGGCAGGTTGATGCCGAGGTAGGGGAGGCCGAAAAACCAGATGAATAGCTGCACCAGAAGCGGCGTGCCGCGCACGAACGCGACGTAGGCGGTGCACGCACCGTACACAAGCCGACGTTTCGGATCGAGCCGCCCCAGGCCGATCAGCAAGCCGATCGCGCAACCCAGCAGGATCGCCCCGGCGGTCACCTCGACGGTGACGAGCGTCCCATGCGCCAGGTCGCGCGAGGCGACCCAGGCGGGAGAAAAATCGAGGTCCATGGTTGCTCCTCTGCCGCGGGCAGATCAGAGGTACTTGTTGACCAGTTGCTGGTAGGTGCCATCGGCCTTGAGTTTCTTCAGAGCGTCGTTGAACTGCGTGATCAGTTCGGGCTCGTCTTTGCGCATGGCATAGCCGTACTCCTCGACCGTCAATGGCGTGTCGACGACCTGCAGCGTGCCGCGGGTGCGCGCGTAGAGTTTGGCCGCAGGCTTGCCGGTGACCACCGCGTCGGCGCGGCCGACCTCGACCAACTGGAACATCTCCTGGTTCTTTTCGACCTCGATGCGTTCGGCGCTGGGGAAGTTATCTTTCAGGAAATTGACCGACTTGGTCCCCACTTGCACGGCGACTTTCTTGCCTTTGAGATCGTCGGGACCCTGGATGCGCTTGTCGCCCTTCGCAGTCATGATGACCAGGCCGCCGGGGTAGTACGAATCGGTGAAATCCACGACCTTCTTGCGGTCGTCGGTGATGTATATCGCCGAGGCGGCGACGTCGAAGCGCTTGGCCAGAAGGCCGGGGATGAGGCCCTTGAAGTCGATGTCGGTCCACTCGACTTTTTTGTTGAGCACCTTGGCGATAGCTTCGATCAGCTCCACGTCGAAGCCGACGCGCTTGCCGCCCTCGGTGTATTCGAACGGCGGAAAGGTCGCGTCCGTGGCGACGCGAAGCACGTCTTGCGCCTGCGCAAGGCCACTGGGTCCCAGGGTCAGCGCGGCGAGAAAGCCAATAAAGCCGAAGAAGCGGCGGGCGGATGTCATGGAGTCTCTCCTTGGGGCAAAAAAATCTACTTTCAATTCCACTGTCGCCGGTGACGGTGATGGCGGGAGCATGGGGCCTGGGCTCGGTGGGCGGGGAGGGAGGCAAGCGCCATGCGGTGTCGCCGCGCCGAGCCTCGGTCACGCGTCGCATCCCGGTCCGGCGCTTGCGCCATTATTTCACGCGCTCTTCCCACTCGAATAGCTGTTTGCGATGCGGCGAGCGGCGGGCTCGCCTGTTTCCCCCGGGGACGGACCGGCCTTGGGCGAGTAAGGCTTCTGCGGGCAGCCGGGGTCAGCGTCCGCGGTTCGCCATCGGACGCACCGTCGCCCTCGATCCGGCTCTACTGGAGCTGCCAGCGCAGACCGACGAATAGCTGCTGGCCGCCGGTCGAGTAGCCTGCCGCGAGCTGGTAGTTCTTGTTGAAGACGTTGTCGCCGCGGGCGAACAGCGTCAAACCATCGCCAAGCGGCCACTCCGCGGTCAGGTTGAAGATCGCGTACCCTCCCATCTTGATAGTGTTCGCGGCATCGTCGTAGCGCAGTGACGAGGCGACAAGCTCGGCGCCCAGACTTACCGGGCCAACCTGTTGGTTGATGGCGAGCGCGCCGTGGCGAAGTGCGCGCCGAGGCAA
>DASZFQ010000175.1:0-36668 GCA_035939595.1 Casimicrobiaceae bacterium | reverse complement strand
CTACGCCGTCGCTATTATTTACAGTCGCTGACCGCCTGCATCGGTTCGAAAATCACCGTCCGCTAGAGGGAAAACTTGTTGCAGCCAACGCAAAGGACCGCGTGGCGGATGTCGTGTTTCTTTACAATCCAGGGTCTGCTCCGGCAAAGGCAAATCCGTAACGGGCTGAAAAATTTGCTTTAATTCAGCATGGTACGAATTGTGCTCGCCGCCACTGAAAAGGTTTTCATACTCGGGCATGTGAAGTAATAGGATTAGCGTCATTAAAGTTTTATCTGGGCCGTTCAAGTCGTGGTTGGTCTCGCTAAAGTTTAACAGCTTGACACAATTAACAGCTTGACGCCCGGCCATGGTAGGTAGCAGTTTTCTAATAAGACTTTGGGAATGAGCTGGGCTGCGCGGCACAACGCGGCCCGGGTGGACAAAGGGTTGAAACCCGATCCAGGAGGAGCCAGGAAGCATGAAAGCACTATCAGTCGGCGCATTGGCGTCGGCAACCAAGCCAAACCGGTCGGGCGACGGTGCCGGTCGGACCTTCATCAAGGCGTTGCTGCTGCTGAGTGCGCTGCTGAGCGGCGGCCTGGCGGTCCAAGCGGCAGAGGCGAGGCTGCTGGTCACGACAACCGGCACGATCCTGACGGGAAGCGAAACCGGCGGTCTGTTCGGCTTGCCTACCGGGACCACGAGCCTGGATGGCGACCGCTACACTTTGGTAGTCGAGTTCGATGGTCTGGGGCCAAATTACTTTGCGGCCCCCGACGGATCCTCCGCGTCGGACGTCGAGTTTCCGGGCGTGACTGGGTTCGTGACCGCAATCGTCAATGGACAATCCCTCACAACCCCGCTGACGAATTCCTCGGGGTCACTCCTGACCGAGGACTTGTTCGCCATCTTCGCCGCGAACACCGGCACGTCCAGTACTGGGGACTTCGTCGACGTCTCGCAGACCCTCAGTTGCTTCTTTCTCGACCCCCCCTGTGTGCCGTATGCAGACTTGATGACGCCGTTCGCTTATACCCTAGGGTCCAATGACACCGGCACGGACCTCTACACCTTCCAGGGTGCTGGCTTCCCTGTCGGTGCCCCGTTGGCCAACTTCACGGGAACGGAGGCCAGCTTAGCGTTCACTCCTGAGCCACCTTCCTGGGTACTGCTGGCAACCGGGCTGTTCGGGCTGGGCTTGCTGACCCGACGCCGCTACGCCTGAGTCCGGCCGGCCCACGTGGCCGGTCGCAATAGACGTTCGAGAGTAAAACCAGTCCAAAGGAATATCAGATGCGTGGCTCATACATGGGTGGCGTCATCGGCTTGGCGTTGCTGGGCCTGATCATGAACGCCGGAGCGGTCATCGCCGCCGGCAATCCGTGCAGTCCGTTGACCTACGGCGCGGTCGGCGACGGGACCGTCGGCACCAACAACGGAACGCTCAACACCGTTCCGATCCAGGCCGCGATCAATGCCTGCGCCGCGCGGGGCGGCGGCATCGTCGCGCTCAGCCCCGTGCCTAGCGGCGAGAATGTCTACCTGACCGGCCCGATCCAGTTGCTGAGCCATGTCTACCTGGAGATCAACGCGGGCGTGACCCTGCTGGCCACCACCGACGAGGGCCAATACAGCATCGCCTTTCTCAACTACCCGATGCCGGGGACCAATGTGTTTCCGAACACGCCGACCGCGCCCTACGAAGCGCTGGTGTTCGCCTTTCAGGCGGTCGACACCGGGATCATTGGTTCGGGCGTCATCAACGGCCAGGGCAACGTCACGTCGACGACGACAAACCGCCCCGCCGGCACCGGAACCAACGGCTTTGCCGCCGGCCCGATAACCGCGGCCAACCCATCCTACGTCAACAGTGTTGAATCGCCTACCACACAAAATTGCTGGTGGAGCCCAGGGCCGCCAAATTCGTGCACGTCGTTCCCGTCCCCGGGGAACGGCATCAGCGTCAACGGGACCCAGTGGTACAAGGCGCCGCAAACCGACATTCCGACGTCCAACGGCCCGGCGCGGCCGTGGCTGGTGGAATTCTATCAGTGCGCCTACGTGACGGTGAACGGCATCACGCTGGTCAACTCGCCGATGTGGAATCTGGTGTTGCGCAACGACAGCCATGTCACGGTAACCAACTATCACGTTCAAAACTACAGCGACCCCGCTGCCACCATACCCGCTCCCTCGATCGGAACAAATACCGACGGTATAGACCCGGTCGGCTCGAGCTACGTGACCATCTCCAACATCAATGAGCAGGTCGGCGACGACGATGTGGCAATCAAGTCAGGATTGCCGTTGAACGTTGTGAACGGCGCACCCGAGGAGGATCCAAACGTGGTTGGCCTGCCGACGTTGCCGTCGCATGACATCACGGTCACCAATGCCACCATAACCGGCGGCCACGGCATCTCGATCGGCAGCGAAGGATCGAACGGCGTTTACAATGTGCTCATCCAGAACATCAACGCGAGCGGCTCCGGGTTGTCGGAGGTTCTGCGGATCAAGACGGGCCGGACCCGGGGAAACTACACCACGGGAATCCACGATATCACCGTGCGGAACATGGTTGCGACAGGCGCCACACAGCCAATCCTGGTGTATGACTACTACCCGGCAAGCAATCCTCCCACCGAAACCAGCAATTCCTCAACCTGGGACGTTCCGCAGGCGATCCAGCCGAACACGCCGAATGTCTACAATATCTTCATCTCGGGATTGACGGCGATTGGCGCGACGTCGCCAGCCGTGATTTCCGGCGTGCCGGAGGCCTGCATCCTGAACGTGATCCTCAACGATGTGAGCATTACGTCGAGCACGTCGGGAGTCACGACGGCCGTACCAAGCCCTCTCCCCGCGGGCATGTTTCAACTTCGCAACGTGACCGGGACCTTCACCAACGTGACGCTGACCTCCACGCGCTCGCCTGCGATAGCTCCATGGGCGGAGCAGGAGAACGTACAGGTAACGACCGCGGGCACCACGCCGGCCATGCCCTTCCCGTACACGGGGCCAGGCACGGGCACAGGGCCACTGGCGACGACCCCACCAGGGGCGGTGTGCGCGGTCTATCCACCGGGTAATGTGTATCCGATAGGAACCATCCCGTAAGTCCAGTGCTTGGAAACGAAGGACCTGGGCTCCGCCTCGGGTTCTTCGCGGCTGATAGCGGCAGCGTCGGGCGATGCGCGAGGCGCGGCCTGTGACGAACGCGCCGGCTGGCCAGCCAGGTCGGATCAGTAGAATTCGGACGCAGCGACGACTACCGCGTGCATAGTTTACGTCTGGCTGGTGCCGCCGGCTTGGTGCCGCTTGCGCTTGCGCTGGTAACGAGCACGGCTGCCGCCCAGGTCCTCCGCGGCGATCCTTGCAGTCCGCTGACCTATGGCGCAGTCGGCGACGGCATCACCGATAACACCCCTGCGATACAGTCCGCGATCAATGCCTGTGCCAAGGCGGGCGGTGGTCCCGTACGGCTGCCCCTGGAGAGCGGGAAGGGCATCTACCTGACGGGCCCGATTAGCCTCGCCAGCTATGTCACGCTGCAGATCGACAAGGGGGTCACCCTGCTGGGCACCACCGATCACACGAAATATCATATTGCATTCCTCAACTATCCGTACCACGCAAGCGAGGCGCTGGTCTCGGCCTATCAGACCGTCTACACCGGCGTCGTCGGGCCCGGGACCATCGACGGCCAAGGCGGCGCGCCAGCGCTTGGTGGCGGGCCGAGCTGGTGGAAGCTGACGCAGCCGTCGGGCGCGACCATCGACGGGACCGCCTGGTATGCCGCGCCCTATGCCGACATCCCGACCTCCAACGGCGTGCCGCGACCGTGGCTGGTGGAGTTCTATGAGTGCGACAACGTCACGGTGAACCACATCACGCTGACCAACGCGCCGATGTGGAACCTGGTGTTTCGCTACAGCAAGCACGTCACCGTGTCCGAGTACACGGCTACGGTCACGCCCGATCCTTCGATCGCGCATACCGACGGTATCGACCTTGTCGGCTCGAGCTCCGCGACCCTGCTGTTCCTGAATATCGCTACCGGGGGTGACGCGGTCGCGCTCAAGTCCGGCCTGCCGCTCAACGTTCCGATCGCCGACGATCCGAACGAAGCCGGTCTGCCACAACTGCCTACCCACGACGTGCAGATCGTCAATTCCACTTTCACAAACGGCAACGGGATGGTGATCGGCAGCGAAGCGGTGAACGGTGTCTACAACGTGGTCGCGCGCAACATCGTCGAAAACAACACCGGTTATGGTCTGCTGATCAAGTCGGGCCGGGGCCGCGGCAACCATGCTACAGGCGCCTACAACGTCATGGCGCAGAACCTGACCCTGACCGGCGTCCGGCAGCCACTGGTGATAAGCGCCTATGACCCGCCGGTTGGGGGGCCGGTCGAACCCCCCTATGATCCGCCGCAGGCGATCACGGCGCTCACGCCGAACCTCCACGACATCACCATCTCGGGCCTGAGCGCGACCGGTGCGACGGCAGAAAGCCTCATTGTCGGCCTGCCGGAATCCTGTATCCGGAACGTGAGTCTCAGCAACGTAAGCATCACGGGGCGCAGCTCGGGCCTCCGACTGCGGAACATGACCGGTACGTTCACCGACGTGTCTAGCGCCCTGCCCAATGAGGATCCCCCGTTCGTGGTGCAGGGGAACGTGATCGTGACCACCGCGGGCACGACGCCGGCCATCACGAGCACGCCCCGCCTGGGGTCGCTGACGATCCCGCCGGGCCTGCCTTGCGCGCGCAATCCGCAAAACTAGGGCTTCGGTGACGGCCCTAAGGTTCGCCCAGGTCCGTGCCTGACAGCGGAAGGGCGGAAAATCTCTCGATACTCAAAAGCCGGCTCAAAAACTTGGATCGGGCTACTTTCCGGCGCAAAAAATGAGCACCGGGCTCGCTCTTGATTCCAGAGCGAGCCCGGCTGCAGATCTTGCACCAAACGCACTTTGGCGGGCGTGTCTCATTGTTGCGACGAGCGCGGCTTCCAGGAAGCCCACACGCATCTCCTGATGCGACCCGCTTTTCAAGGTCACTGTTATGATGGTCGCGTGTTCATTTGATCGGCTTGGAAGGAATCGGTGGCGATAACCATTCACGATGTCGCGCGGCAGGCGAGAGTTTCGGTAGCGACCGTGTCGCGGGCGCTGGCGGAACCTCACCTACTGCGGCAATCGACGCTCGAGCGCGTTCTCGCGATCGCTAGACAGCTCGCCTACCATCCGAACCCTGCTGCACGCGGTCTAATCACCGGTAAAACGGGAAATATCGGGATCATTGTCCCCGACATCGCCAACCCGTTCTATCCGAGCGTGCTGCGAGGCGTGCAGGCAGGAGCACGCCAAGCCGGCTACTCCATTCTCCTCGGGGATAGCGAGGAGGATCCGGCCGCCGAGGAAAAGTTAGTGCACACGATGGCCAAGCAGGTCGACGGAGTGATCATATGTGCACCTTTCGCCTCTGATGCTCAGCTTGTTCGGCTCGCCAAAATAACATCACTCGTTCTGGTGAACCGACGACTGCGTGGCGTACCGGCAGTGCTCATGGACGTGGCGAACGGCATGCGGCAGGTCGTGAGCCATCTCGTAGCCCTGGGGCATCGCCGCTGCGCGTACCTGGGCGGCCCCCGCAATGCCTGGTCCAACCGTGAGCGCCAACGCGGGCTGCGAGCCGCCGCAAAATCGCAGGCGATTCGACTCATTGAGCTCGGCCCCTTCGAGCCGAAGTTCGAAGGAGGTATTAACGGTACCGATCTCGCCATCGAGGAAGGCGTTACGGCAATCGTTGCCTATAACGACCTTATGGCTCTCGGCGTCCTCAGCCGGCTGCATGCGCGGAATATACGTATACCCGAGGACATCAGCGTCGTCGGCTTCGATGACGTCCTTTACGCGGCTATGTGTGCACCGCCGCTGACGACCGTGTCGATGCCGATGGAATCGGCAGGGCGCACCGCCGTCGACATCCTCCTGCGCCGACAGAAGGCCGACCTGTCGACACCAGTTCGTCAAGTTAACACGCAGCTAGCTACCGAATTGATCGTACGCTCGACGACTGCTCCACCCAAAGACGCCGCATGAAGATTGCTTCTCGATCTCGAAAAAATACTCCAAGCCACGCCCGGGCAATGCGCTCCCGCAGCGCGAACACGCGACCCAAGGCGATTCGCCGAGCGCCGCTTTCGTCGAGGCTCGGCAGCCTTTCGTTGTCCGCAGGGTCCTTCGTGCTCATGATTACAGTATAGACAGCCTTCTGCGTAGTCATCCCACGCGCGTCTGGATGTGACGAGGGCGATGCTGTTACGCTAGGGACGTGTGGCAGATCCAACTTCTTGGCGGCCTGCGCGCGACGCGCGGTAACGCCGTCCTCGCGCAGTTCCCGAGTCGCCCGGTCGCGGCGCTGCTCGCGTTGCTCGCGCTGAATCCGCAGCGGCGGCATTCGCGCGAGGAAGTGATCGAGATGCTGTGGCCCGGGGTCGAGTTGGATGTCGGGCGTAACCGCCTGCGCCAGGTGCTCTCGACCTTGCGGCGCCTTCTCGAGCCGCCGGGCGTCCCGCCCGAATCGGTGCTGCTCGCGGATCGGCAGACGATTGGGTTGAACGCGGACGCGGTCAGTTGCGATGCCAGCGAGTTCGAGCAGCTGCTGCGCCGAGGCGCGATCGCACAGGCGCTGGAGTGCTATCGCGGCGATTTCCTGCCTGGGTTTCTCGACGAGTGGGTCGAGGACGAGCGCACGCGCTTGAGCGCGCTGCACGCTCGCGCGCTCGTGCGCGGCGATGCGGCGATCGAGAAGTCACGCTCTCAGGAGCTGGCGCAAGACCAGGCTCAGCGCACGCGCGAGTCGCGCAACCTCCCCTCCTACGTCAGCGTCTTCTTCGATCGCGAAGAAGAAAAGCATCGCATTCTCGATGCGCTCGCCAAGTATCGCCTGATCACGCTTGCCGGATTGGGCGGCTTCGGAAAAACGCGTCTCACGGTGGAATCGGCCCGCGCCGCGGAAGGATTTGACCCGGTGGCGTTTGTGCCTTTGGCCGAGTGCAACGACGCTGCGCTGATCGCGGACTGCATCCGCGGCGCGCTGCGGATGGAAGCAACGCAGGAGAACGCGCTAGCGCAGCTGTGCGCTTTCCTGGGCGAGCGCGACGTGCTTCTCGTGCTGGACAATTTCGAGCAACTCGTCGACGACGGCACGCGCGTCGTCCTCGACCTCCTCGAGCGGCTGCCGCGTCTGCGCTGCCTCGTGACTTCGCGTCGCGTCCTCGACGTTCCCGGCGAGCACGTGCTCAGGATCGATCCGCTTCCCGTGCCCCAGCCGTCGATGGACGCGTCGGAAGCGGTGGCTACGCCGAGCCTCGCCCTCTTCATCGATCGCGCGCGCGGCGCCCGCGCCGATTTCGCACTCACCGATGACAATCGCGAAACGCTCATCGAATTGACGCGCGCGCTCGAAGGCCTGCCGCTCGCGATCGAGATCGCCGCGTCGCGCATCCGCACTTATTCGCCGCGCGAGATGCGCGACGCGCTCGCGGAGCGTTTCGATCTGCTCACCCGACAGGGACAGCGCGGCACGCGCTATGGCCGGCACGCTTCGATGGAGGCGACGATCGAGTGGAGTTGGAATCTCCTGAGCGGTGCGCAGCAGAGGTTTTTCTCGGCGCTGTCGGTGTTTCGCGCGGGATTCGGTCTCGCCGCCGTCGAAGCGGTCTGCGGAAGCGCCGACGCGCGCGCGCAGCTCGAGGCGCTGGCTTCGGCCTCGCTCCTACGCGCCGAGGTGGATGCAACCAGCAGCACGCGCTTTTCGATACTCGACACGCTGCGTGAATTCGCGCAGGAACGGCTCAGCGATGCGCGCGGGCTGCGCGCGCGTCATCGCGCGTATTACCTGGAGATTGCGCGCCGAGCGGCCGACGATGCGGTCGCCGAGCGCGAGATTCCGAATGTCAAGCACGCGTTAGTCACTGCGATGGAAGACGGCGATGCTGCGTACGCGCTCGATCTCGCGGTGGCGCTTCGCCCGCACTGGGAAGCGCACGGAACCGCGCCCGACGAATTGCGACTGCTCGGCGAGGCTGCGGATCGCTGCACGAAGGGCGCCCCGAACCTGCACGCGGGCCTGAATCTGCTCGCGCAGCTCAGTCTGACCGCAGGCGACAGCGCGCGGGCGCGCAGCTATGCACAACGCGCGCTTAAGGAAACCGACGCGCCCACGGCCAAGGCGGCGGCGCTAACCATGCTGGCGCGCATCGACTGGGAGCGGGATCAGCACGACAAAGGAATTGCGCGCAGCCTCGACGAAGCGCTTGCTCTCGCCGCGAAGGCAAGTGCCGAGGACGTGCAAGCCGATGCGCTGCACGTGAAGGGCACTATCGCGCTCAAGCATGGCGAGGACGATGGAGACTTTCGCGCCGCCGACGCGTTCTTCGAGCGCGCCGAGGCGCTGTATCGGAAGATTGGCCGTCCGCGAAAGGCGCATCGTGTGCTTCTGTCGCGCGTTGGAGCGCTCACCGGGCTCAAGCGCTACAGGGAAGCGCGGAAGCTCCTCGCCGAGTGCGAGAGATACTTCGGCGAGCTCGATTCGGTCGCCGACCTCATTGCGGTGGCCAACATGACGGGCTTTCTCGAATCCGCGCAGGAACACTGGAAGGAAGCACTCGTGGCTGGCCGCCGCGTCGTGCAACTGGCATGGAAGCGTCATGCGCATCTGTGGCTCGCCACGGCGCTGTGGAATCTGCCGCAGCCTTTGCTGATGCTGGGCGAGGTCGAGGCTGCCGAGCGATTGACCTCCTTCGCCGTCGGTTTCTGGGAGCGCAGCATTGGCCCGCTCTCGGCGCATGACGCCGGAGTCGTCGAGAAGCAGCGGAAGAGCACTGCGAAGAAGCTCGGCGCTCAGCGCGCCAAGACCTTGTGGGCGGAAGGCGCGGCGTTGTCGCTGGCCGAGGCGGTACAGCTCGCTCTGGCCGGTCGCTACTAAGTTATTGTTTTTTTATGGCTGTTTCGTTGCCGTCAAAGGGCAGTCCATTTTTCCAGCGATTCTCCTAGCGTTTGCCTAACGGTCGGTTTCTAAAGTTCGCACCAAGGTGTGAGAACAACCGCATCGAGTCCAACCAACGACCAAGGAGATTCGCCATGTTCAACGACACACTGAACCACGCCGGCAGGATCGGCCGCATCGTCGCACTCGTTCTCGGCATCGCCGCCATGTTCCCGTCGCTCGGTCACGCGCAAGCGCCTCCGATGGACATGTCCTGGGGCATCCGCGCGCAGATGCAATACCAGGCACAGGGAGACGCAGCCGCCCACAACGCAGCGATGACGTACTACCGCTACATGCAACAGCTTCGCGCCGCCGGCTACACGGGCCCGTCGCTGCCAACCGGAGTCACCAACGAGTCGCTGCGCGCGAGCATCAACGCCGCCAATCAGGCCGGCCAGGCGTACAACAACGCGCAGTTCGCGAACTCGCAGCGCCGCAGCAACACCGCGTACGACTACGATATGCGCGCCATTCGCGGTTGCACGCGCTACATCAACCAGTGGGGGCAAGTCGCGTACGGCGGTTGCTGAGCGACCTCGCGTCGGTGACGTGAGATCGAAATCGGGGTGGGCCGCAAGACTCGCCCCGATTGTTTTCAGGGACGGGATCGACGAAACCGAGCAGCGGGTCTGGTTCCTGCGATCACCAATCACACCTCGTAGTCTCCGCGCGGTCGAGCGATGACCACTCTATGCTTTGTGGTAGCCCTATCGAGGTTTGAGAGAAACGAGATAAGCACCTGAGAAAGGCCCGTCGGTGCAGAAGCCCATTTTCGGCGACGGGCTCCGGCTTCACAAGTTTCTCTGCTTTTCTCCTCTCAGTATTCGTTGCCTCCCCTCCGGTAATCTCCCTACCTAAGGCTCCGAATCAGGATTTCTCTTGCTCGTTTTTGAGCACGCTAAGAACGCGATCGCCCGACATTGGGAGTTGCCGAATCCTGACCCCGGTGAACGCTGCAAACGCGTTGGCAATTGCCGGAGCCACGAGCGGTGTAGCCATTTGCCCAACTCCAGTCGGGTCGTTGTCGGTGGAAATCACCTCGACGCGGATTTCAGGAACATCGAGCATCCGCATCACCCGGTAATTGTAAAAATTGGACTGTTGGACCACGCCGTCGACCATGGTGATCCGCTCAGAAAGAGCGAGTCCAAGACCATAAATGATTGAACCCTCGGTCTGTGCCACGACGTTGTCCGGCTGCACCGCTCTCCCGGGATCTATCGCGGTCCAGAACCGATGCACCGCAATAGCACCGGAACCACGGTCTACGGAGATTTCGGCAACGCTCGCCACTTGGCTACCGTCATAGTCAACGTAGGAAAGTCCAAGTGCTCTCCCGTCGCGCCGCGTGCCCCAGTCGGCCATGCGAGCGACAGTCTCGACCACGTTCCGGCCGCGCGGGCTCCCTTTCAGCAATTCGAGCCGAAAGGCGAGCGGGTCCTTGCCTACCTTCGCTGCCACCTCGTCGATGAACGCCTCGATGGCATATTTATTTGGGCCGAAGCCGATCGCACGTAGGGCAGACGTGCGTATGCCGGTATCTTGGGGAATATCTTCGCTGAGCCGATTGGGGATGTCATACCCCTTGAGTTGCGCACCGCCCATCGCGATGTAGTCCTTATGGCCTGACTTCTCGTACCGAACCGGGTCCATAAAGGCGAGCACGACGTCGGAAGCGACCCGGTGATGCCAAGCGACCAGCTGCCCTTTCGAATCAAGACCCGCGCGCAGGTAATGAACGTTCAGGGGTCGAAAGCGGCCGTTGTGGACATCGTCTTCGCGTGTCCAGATTACCTTGACCGGCTTCTTGACGGCGTTCGAAAGCAATACAGAGTCGACCAGGAACTCTTCGTCGCGATGACCTCGCCGTCCGAAGCCGCCACCGAGCAGCATGCTATGCAGTTTGACCCGGTCGGGGGAGATCCCGAGGGCCTTTGCCGCCGCGGCAACGGCTGCTGTCTGTCCCTGAGTGCCGCACCAGATTTCCGCTGAGCCACCGTCCGGTGCTACCGAGGCCACGGAGTTGAGCGGCTCCATTTGCGCGTGGTAGGCGAAATCGTTCGTGTACTCCGCTTCGAGAACCGTCGCCGCCTCCTTGAGCCCCTTCGCGGCGTCGCCCACGGTCTCCCAAGGCACACCCGTTTTGCTGATGTCCCGCGCTGCAGCTGAGAATGCGGCCTTCTGCTTCTCGCTATCAAAGCCCCATGCTCTGCCCTGCCTGGCCCATTCGACTTTCAAGGCATTTTTCGCCTTGAACGCCGCATACGGCGCCGTGGCGATGACGCCCACGCCGTAGGGTAACGCCACGATCTTCAGGACGCCGGGAACGTTCCTCGCGTCGTCGTCAGTCACGTTCTGGGGGCTACTGCCTTCCACCGGCGCCCGCAGCACAGCCGCATACACCATGCCAGGCACCTGCACATCAATGCTGTACTGAGCCGTTCCGTTGACCTTCTGAGGAAGCTCAACTCGCATGACGTCCCGGCCGATGAGCCGAAACTGGTCTGGTTTCTTCAAATCTTCCGGCTTGATTTGTGGGGCCGTGGCCGGAATCTCTGCTGTGGCCGCGACTTCACCATAAGACAGGCGTCGCCCCGTTGGTTTGTGCAAAACGACACTGGGCTCGGTGGTCAATTCCTCGATCGGGACGTTCCACTGCTTCGCCGCATTCTGGAGCAAGACCCGTCGGACTTGAGCTCCGAATGTGCGCAGTTCCGTGTAGTACGCCTTAACTGCGGTGCTCCCCGCGGTATACATAAAGCCGAATGCCGGATTCGCATAGAGGGCATCGTCGGGCGGAGCCGGAATCGCGCGCACCTTTTCCCAATCTGCGTCGAGCTCTTCAGCAAGGATAAGCGGTAGCGAAGTCAGCGACCCCTGTCCCATTTCGACGGCGGGGGACATGATGCTGATGGTGCCATCCGTCGAGATCGTCACCCAGGGTGACATTACGGTGCTCGCCCTGCCGACTCGCCCCGCGTTCGTCGGTGCCACCCCTTGTGCCAATAAGGTGTCCGACGCCCCGATGGTCACGCCAAAAGTGAGCCCGGCTGCGCCAACCATGAAACGTCGCCTGGCTATGGACTCAGGCGCCAATTCGTTGTGTGCTCTCTGTGTCATGTTCAGCCCTCCCGCGCCGCGCGCTCGATCGCTCGAACAATCCGAACATAGGTGCCACATCGGCAAATGTTCGTTGCCATATAGGCGACGATCGCTTCTCTCGACGGCTTCGGATTCTCCTTGAGTAATCCTGCCGCACGCATGATTTGACCTGATTGGCAGTAGCCGCATTGTGGGACGCGCTCGGCTAGCCAGGCCTTCTGCAGAGGGTGGTTGCTGTCCGGAGAGAGACCTTCGATCGTCGTGACGTTTCGCCCTTGCAGCGTTCCTATCTGATTCAAGCATGCGTAGGTAGGGCTGCCATCGATATGGACCGTGCATGCACCGCACTGACCCACACCGCAACCAAATTTTGTTCCGGTGAGCTTCAGTTCTTCACGCAACACCCACAGAAGCGGGGTGTCCTCAAGCGCGTTGACGGTCTGCTGCCGGCCGTTCACTGTTAGTGTCACCTTCATCTCTGCCATGAACAGGTCTCCTCGTCACATCGGCCTCGCTCCGTTCGGCGAAGACGATCGAACCAAATATTGTGCGCCTCTAGCGAGGTGCCCGTAACTGCATCGACCGCATAGCCTTTCACGCAAGCGTTGAGTGCGGGAAAAGTCCGCGCAGCTCGTCGCTTAGGATCTCGCGGTGGTGAGCCTGCCCGCTCTGCGGTGTGCGCCCATGCTGGTCGCGGAACGGGCAGATGGTAACGCTGATACACCGTGCCTTGCTTGTCGACGATGAACGTCATGATACCCGCTTCGCCGTATGTAACGGGAGTTGCGATGACGGCGCTGTCGCGCCCGCCGCGAGCGTGCTGAGCGTCCTCTCAGCGAAGCTGGCTTTTGCTGGCTTTTGCCGGATTTCGCGCACTGCGCAGACGCCGTGATCGATACCGTTGGAGGCCCATCGCAAGAGCCCTTGTTTGCGCTGGCGAAGCCAGGCGGTATCATCGTGTCGTCGGTCTCGCAGCCGAGCGCCGAGCTGGCGCGACAGCGTGGCGTGCGCGCTGTACTTTTTGTCGTCGATGTCAATGCGGCCGACCTGGCGCGTCTGCTAGACCTGTTCGACACGCGCGAGCTGATCACCTCCGTTGGAACGGTTCTGCCGCCGGCGGAGGCACGCACGGCGCATAAGACGCTCGACGGCAAAGGCCCCGCAGACGCGGGGGGATCGGTCTGCAGGTTGCTGCTTGACGAGGTGAACGCATGAAGGACGTTGCCGTCGTTGGTTATTGCCGCACCGGGATCGCCAAGGCCGCCCGCGGGGCGCTTAATCAGACGCATGGGATTCCCATGGCCGCGCACGTTTTGCGAGAGGTCGTCCAGCGCGCGCGGATCGACCCGGCCGAGGTGGAGGACGTCGTCCTCGGCTGCGGCCTGCCCCAGGGCGCGACCGGCCACAACATCGGGCGCACCGCGGCGATCGAGGCTGGCTTCGACATGGGGGTTCCCGGCATGACCGTCAACCGGTACTGCGGCTCGGGCCTCACCGCCGCCTCGATCGTAGCCAATCGCATTGCAGCAGGCGAGGCGAGCATCGCCATCGCCGGCGGCGTCGAGAGCATCAGCCTGGTTCAGCCCACGATGTACATTGACGGCTTTGTCTACGAGCCGCTGCGGCAGCGAGTGCCGGACCTGTGGTGGACGATGATCCAGACGGCCGACTTTGTCGCCGAGAAGTACGGTATCAGCCGCGAGGCACAGGATACCTACGTCGTGGAGAGCCAGAAGCGTGTCGCGGCCGCGACAGCGGCGGGAAAGTATGCCGCTGAGATCGTGCCCTTCAAGACCACGATGAAGGTGACGGACAAGGTGACCAAGGAGAGCCACGCGCAGGAAGTCACGCTCGATCACGACGAGGGACCGCGAGCCGACACCACGCTCCCCGGACTCGCCGCGCTCAAGCCCGTCTATCCCGGCGGTACCGTGACGGCGGGTAACGCGTCGCAGCTCTCGGACGGTGCCGCCGCGGTGGTTATGATGGACGCCGACCTCGCCGCACGACGCGGGCTCCCCATCCTCGGCCGGTTCCGCGGCATGCAGCTCGCCGGCGTCGCGCCCGAGGAGATGAGCATTGCTATCACGCCGGCGATCCGCAAGCTCATGAAGCAGCACGGGCTCGCCATGAACCACATCGATCTGTGGGAGCTGCACGAAGCCTTCGCGGTCACGACGCTCTACAACCAGGCGCAGCTCGAAACGCCGTGGGCGATCACGAACGTCAACGGCGGCGCTGTTGCGCTTGGGCACCCCTACGGGATGTCGGGCATCCGCTATCTCGGCTCCACGTTGCTCGAGCTCGGCCGACGCGGGGCCCATCACGCCATCGTCGGCGTGTGTACTGCGCAAGGCATGGCGACCGCCGCCTATCTCGAGGTATAGCTTGCTGAGCATCGTGCCAGTATCCAGGCGTTTCGGGATCAATCGATGATCGAACTGGTGATCGAAGAGAGACGGCGCCACATAAGCAGCTTCGAGGTCGGACGCGTCTTGCCGTTCGCGAAGCGGCGCATGGTGGGACCATTCATTTTCCTCGATCACATGGGGCCGGTTGATCTGCCCAAGGGACTGCCGCGCGCGGCCGACGTTCTTCCCCATCCGCACATCGGACTCTCGACCGTCACCTATCTGTTCGCGGGCGAGATCATGCACCGCGACTCCACCGGAGTGGAGCAGGCGATCCGGGCCGGCGAAATGAATTGGATGATCGCCGGCAGTGGCATTACGCATTCCGAACGCTTCGAGCAGGCCCGCCGCCAGGGAGGCCCACTCCACGCCCTCCAGTCCTGGGTCGCGCTCCCGAACGGCGAGGAAGAAATCACGCCCGCCTTCGCGCATCACGAAGGCGATGATCTACCGGTTCATCGGGACCGCGGGGTCTGGCTGCGGCTACTAGCCGGTGAGGCTTTCGGCTTGCGGGCAGCGGTCAAGACGCATTCGCCTCTGTTCTACGTGCATGTTGCGCTGGAGGTCGGCGCGAGCATTTCGCTGCCGCGCGAGTACGCGGAGCGCGCGGCTTTTCTCGTTTCGGGCGCGGCGGAAGTCGATGGGCGCACCATTGCGGCGAGGCAGATGGCCGTGTTCGCCCGCGGCGCGGAGGCGGTGGTAGTAGCAACCGCGCCGAGCGTGCTGATGCTGCTGGGCGGCACGCCTGTAGGTGAGCGCTTCATCGAGTGGAACTTCGTGTCGTCCTCAAAGGAGCGCATCGCCCAAGCGAAGGCGGACTGGCGTGCCGGGCGTATGAAGCTGCCCGACCTGGACAATGCGGAGTTCACGCCGCTGCCGGCCGATCCGGCGCCGAGCGCCGGGGCAATGTCCTAGTCCCTCCTTTGCGGGGGTGTGGCAGGCACTGCCGGAGGTTTTGGAGAGAAGACATGGCGCACGCGAAGGCAAGCATCGGAACGAAGAATTACGCGGTCTCGATCACAGCCGGCCATCACGAGATCAGCGCCGACGAAGGTTTCGAGCTGGGCGGCAAGGATGTCGGGCCGGCTCCTTATGAGCTGCTGTGCTCGGCCCTATGTGCGTGCACCGCGATCACCCTGCGCATGTATGCGGAACGCGAGGAGTGGCCCTTGCGCGCCGTGCATGTCGACGTGCACTTCACACGAGAGGGCAAGGAAGGTGCCATCGCGCGCTTGCTGAGCTTCGAGGGAGAGCTGGACGACGAGCAGCGTGCACGCTTGGTGGACATCGCCGAGCGCACGCCGGTGACGCTGACGCTGAAGCAGGGCCTCCCAATCACGACGACACTGGCGCGATAATGCCGACCTCGCGAGCGTGCCGGCCAACAACGCGCAGTTCGCGAACTTGCAGCGCCGCAGCAACACCGCGTACGACTACGATATGCGCGCCATTCGCGGCTGCACGCGCCACATCAACCAGTGAGGGCAAGTCGTGTACGGCGGTTGCTGAGCGACCTTGCGTCGGCGACGCGAGATAGAAATCGGGGCCGGCTGCGAGACTTGCCGCCGATTGCCGACGCGGCCGGGGGTGCGCTACGCAGCAGCGGGCCCTGCCGTCGCCGTGCGCCGCTCAATGCCCTGCTTCACCTTCCACGTGGTGAACATCGCGGTCAGCGTGGCGCACACCACGACGTAGCCGACGACGGGGAACTGTTCAAGCTTTCCGTTAGGCGCCATCGTGACGATATGGCCGGCGATCACCGACGCGATTCCACCTGAGACTTGCTGGATGGCCGCGCCCAGCGCATTGAACGACCCGCGCTTGGTCATCTCGGGCACCGAGGTCGACATCGCCTGGAACGGGATGATCCGCGAAAAGATCCCCACGAACAGCACCACGTTGACCACGATCACCACCGTCAGCGATACCGGCGGTAGGTGCGTGTAGATCAGCACCATCACGATGGATAGGATGCTGCCCCCCAGGAACACGGGGTACTTGCCCTGCTTGTCGGCGAGCTTGCCCACTAGCGGCCCGATGAAGATCGTGAACGCGCCCGTAATGAGGTAGATCGTCGGCAAACTCCTGAGCGCGATGCCCAGGTTGTTTACGAGGTAGGCGCTGCCGAACGGCATCAGCATGAAGCCACCGGTCGCCAGCAGCATCATAGTGACGAACGCGCTCCAGTGGCGCGGCTCGCGCACCGTGTCGTACAGGTGCATCCACGGACTGCGTTCCTGCGGCTCCTTAAGGTGCGCCACCACCGGCTGCAGCTTCCATGCAACCACCGAGCCGCCGACGATGCCGAACACCACCATCACCAGGAACGGCGCATGCCAGTTCCAGTGGTTGGACAGGTAAATGCCCGCGGGCAGTCCCAGGATCTGACTCGCGGCAAACGCCGTCTGGATGAAGCCCATCACGCGGCCACGCTGATCCGGCTCGAACAGGTCGGTGGCAATGGCCAGCACCACCGAGCCGATGACGCCGCCGAAGATGCCGGCGACAATGCGGGCGACCAGCAGGGCATGGAACGAGTTGGCCAGACCACACCACAGCGTGCCTAGCACGAAGCCCGTATAGAAGAATAGCAGCAGCTTCTTGCGGTCGTAGCGGTCGGCAAAGCCGGCCACCAGGAGACCGCTGGCGCCGGCGCTGAATGCATATGCCGACACGATGAACCCGAAATCGCGCGGAGACATTTCGAGCGCCGGCATCACCAACGCGCCCAGCGGCGCCACGATCATGAAGTCCAAGATCACGGCAAACTGCAAGAACGCGAGCGAGGCTACGACAAACGTTTGGTACGGCGTGAAGCGGTTGGGGGATTTCTTGTCGGCAGGTGGCATGTGGTAACTCGGCGGGATTACCCAAATGATATAGGACCCCGCGGTCGAGGCTTGTTACGGCGAACCCTTGACCCTGCGGGTCGTAAACGGTCGCCCAACTCATCTGTTATCTTCGTGGCCCTCCGTCGCACTCGTCGGAAATGGCGGCTATATAGGTAGCTTGCGGCTCGGACAAGCGACTTGCCGCCCCTTTTTTTGGCCCACGAGCAAGGCGCGGTGAGAAATGGCTGGTATCGGAATCACATACTTCATGCTCGTCTGCATGTGTCTACCTCCTTTGCTCGGCGCGCACGGGACCGGCATCGTGTTGGCGCTCTCAAGACGCTGGCGGGCGCGGCTGGCACGCGAGCGCAACCCTTGGCGATGTAGATTTCGTTATGGCAGATGAGTCCCTGCTAAGTGGACTTTCCTGGAATAAACGGAGGCAAAAAAGCCAGCATTGACGCTGGCTTAGGATATCAAACTGGATTGCTTTCGACGGTGCCGGAATGTTATCGTGGATCGACAGGGCGATACTCTTCTAGCGCTGCAGGCGGAAAGTGAGCACGTCTTTCTATCCCCCTGTCGGTGAACCAAACGGTGTGAACCAAAATTGGTTTCTTGTCGACAGCGGTCACTGTCATCACCGGACTGTCAGACTTCAATTTGACCTGATCGCCTATTTTGAAGGCCATGGTTTAAGTCTCCCACGGGACGAGAGATTTGCAAATTCTAAGCCTTGCTCACTGTGGCTCTTCGCTGCCGCCCCGTACTGGGCCGCAAGGCGACCGCTTATTGTCCAAGCCATTGTGCAAGAACTGACGGCCTCCTCCCATCGGAGAAGTCGCGCGTAGATATACCAGGCTCGCCAGCCTTACCATCAGCCTCGCCACTACGCCTAGCTTTGAGCCGCATCAGGCCAGCGCTGTTGGAGGCTCGCTAAAGGGACGAGGCAGTCTCGCCCAGGCAGTCTCCCGCGAATCGACCCCCCGGGGCTTCGCCCCGCACCCGCAGTTCGGATCACACATTACGCAACTCGCGTTGCAGGCCTTAAGGCCATGTTGCATAAGACTTTATGTCGGCAGCCACCCCTCGTTTCAGGCCGACACGGAAAAGCGTATTGTGGCTGGTAACGTTCTGATTCGAGGGAGGAAATCGTGGCTGCCACCCCACCCAAACCGCGGCACCGCGCGCGGACCAAGGATCCAGCCGGTCGACTCACGCTGCGGCTGGGCAAAGAGCAGGTAGCGTTTCTCACCGCGGAGGCTGGCAAAGTGGGACTGGCCACTACCGAGTATGTGCGCAACCCGATCGTGCGCAGCATCCAAGCGCGAGAGCTACAGGAAGCACTTGCCGACGTCCGCGCCATGCTCGCCGAGCTGCGGGCGACAGCCAGGGGCGGGACTGAAGGTCCCGCGTTGGAAGCGCTCTTCGAGGTGCGTGCGATGTTGGCGACCGCTGCCGTGCGTGATCCGCTGATCGTGACCAATGCGCGCGAGGAAGCTCGGAAGGAGCTCGCGGTGCTTAAGACCAACAAATAGGCTGAGCCAGATGGCTAAACGCACCGACCACGCCCGATCCTCGACCGGTACGAATCCGGTACGAGTGCGCTTCGATCGATTCGAGCTCGACGAGGCGAACGCACGCTTGTTGCGCGACGGAACGGCTGTCCCGCTCGCGCCGACACCATTCGCCGTCCTGTGCGCGCTCGTGCGGCAACCCGGGTCCCTACTCACCACGAACGCTTTGCTCGATGACGTTTGGGGCCACCAGTTCGTCACCGACTCGGTGCTGAGAACCGCCATCAGCGAGCTCAGGACGGCGCTCGACGACGATGCCCGCAAACCGCGTTTCATCGAAACGGTGTCGCGGCGCGGGTACCGCTTCATTGCCGCCCCCAGTGCGATCGCCGCTGCGCCAGGCATCCAGCCAAACGTTCCGGGGCTAGCCACTGTACGCGCGCCCTACTTCATCGGTCGGGCCGAACCGCTGTCACGGCTGCGCCGCGCTTGGGACATTGCATGCAGCGGTAAGCGCGAGATTGTCTGGATTGCGGGTGAACCGGGTATTGGCAAGACGACGCTGATCGAGCAGTTCATTGCAAGCCGCGGGGACGTCGCTTGTGCACGCGGCCAATGCGTCGAGCAATACGGCAC
Organism: Casimicrobiaceae bacterium; assembly: GCA_035939595.1. GTDB lineage: Bacteria > Pseudomonadota > Gammaproteobacteria > Burkholderiales > Casimicrobiaceae > PALSA-1003. The sequence continues at coordinate 17,126 of DASZFQ010000175.1, read as the reverse complement.
GGGCGAGCCCTATCTTCCTGTTCTAGAAGCGCTGGAGGAGCTGTGCCGCAGCGACGGCGAGGTGCCGTCGTTACTGCGCGCCGTGGCGCCAACCTGGCTCCTACAGCTACCGTGGCTCAGCACGACGGAGGAGCGAGAAGCGCTACGACGAGAGCTTGCTGGCGTCAGCCCGGATCGAATGTTGCGTGAGATGTCCCAATTCCTTGATCGCTACAGCGAGCGTCATCCGCTGTTGCTAGTGACCGAGGACCTGCATTGGAGCGACCGCGCGACGATCCAGCTCATCGACTACATCGCACGGCGGCGCGGTGGCGCGCGGCTCATGTGGCTGGCAAGCTTTCGTCTCGCCGAGGTCGTGGCGCTCGACCATCCGCTCAATTCGTTACGGCACGAGCTCCGCCTGCATGATTTGTCCGAGGAGATCGTGCTCGATCCTTTCTCCGAAAGCGAGGTCGCCGACTACGTGGCGGAACGATCGCCAGCGAGCATCACCGATGAAGCGTTCGTGCGCACATTGTACGAGCGCACTGACGGCCTGCCGCTGTTCGTCGCGTCAGTGTTGACGGAGGTACTCGCCGGTGCCGCGCAACCCAGTGATGACGCAGCAGGCGGGTCGCGGCTCGCGAAAATCGCGGTTCCGGATAATCTCGCGGTCATCATCGACCATTACATCGCGAAGCTCACAAGCGATCAGCGTTTGGTGCTCTCGGCCGCCTCAGTCTGCGGCGTCGAGTTCTGCATCGATACGATCTCGGCAGCGCTGGAGCGGGACGCCATATGGATCGGCCAGTTGTGCGATGAGCTCGCTCGCGAGCAGTTGTGGCTCGTCGCCCCGCGTGCCGACGAGGGTGGCAATGCGGGAGAGTCGCCGTATTCTTTCAGGCACGCGCTCTTCCGCCAGGTGCTGTACGAGCGCACGAATCCGTCGGTTCGGTCGCATCTCCACTGCAGGGTCGGCACCACGCTCGAACGCGAGCGTGCGGCGGGCAGACCGGTCGCCGCGGCGGAACTCGCCATGCATTTCGAGCTTGGCCGCGAGCCGATCGCCGCGTTGCGCTGCTACGTTGACGCTGCCGAAGCGGCGCTCGGGCTCCTGAGCCCGCGCGAGTGCCTGAACCTCACCGAGCATGCGTTGACCCTTCTCGGTCAAGCGCCGGAAGGCTCCGAACGCGACGGGCTGGAGATCGCGCTCGCGACGCTTCGCGGGATATCGGCCACTCACGTACATGGCATCAGTCATCCTGAGGCGAAAAGCGCGTTCCAGCGTGCGTACTCCCTTCTCGCCGCCTTCCCCGAACATCCGATGCGTAGACGGCTATTGCACGGGTTCGGGTTCGTTCTTGGTCTGCGGGCGGACTATGCCGAGGCGCTGGCGGTGGCGGAACAAGCCGAGGAGCTCTCGTCTGCAACAAACGACCAAGTGCTTTTGCTCGCCACTTGCATCGTGCATGGAGAGGTGGATCAGGTTCAGGGCCGATCGCGTGCCGCTGGCGCATGGATCGAGCGCGGCCTCGCAGTCGCAGAGCCTCTCGAACTTGCGCCTGGCGAAATCTTCGTGGCCGATCCGCAGGTTACGCTGCTGGGGCTGCTCGGCATGTACCTTCTTCATTCCGGGTTCGTCGAACAGGGACGCGCGCGGTTGCAGCGAGCGCACACACGCGCTCGCCTGCTCGGATGGCCAAACACGCGGCTGGCAGCTCTCTGGTTCGATGCGCTATTTGAGGTTCGACTCGGCAACGCGGAGCGTGTCGCGGCTCTGGCCGACGAAATGCGTGCACTCGTCGACGAATCTGAGGTGGCGCAAGGGCGAAATGCGTGCCGGTGGTTTCGCGGCTGGGCAGACGCCCGCCTGGGAAGCCCGCGCGACGGCTATCGCCGCATTCGAGAAGCGTATGAAGACAATACCCGGCTCGGGATGCTGGCGGGAGGAAGTGAAGTCTTAGGGTATGCCACGGAGGCCCTAGTCCTTGACGGCGACTGGGATGGCGCACAACAGGAACTCGAGGGCGCGCTGCAAGTGGCGAACACGCTCGGGGAGCGCGTGTATCTGCCACAGTTGTTCATGATGGAGACTGCCATCTCGCGCGCGCGTGGCGACCGCGCAGCCGCTGACGACGCGATTCGACGGGCGATCGCGGAAGCCAGAGCACAGGAGGCACCATGGCTGGAGTTGATGGCGCTGATTGACCTGTGCGACTGCCGCAGTGCAACGGCCAAAGACCGGCGTGCGCTTGCCGCGCTCGTCGACCAGCTTCCGGAAGCGGTCAATACACCTGCTGGTCGGAAAGCGCGAGCACTGCTCGACAAGACACAGTCCGTCTAGACCACGCCTACCCCTGCAGCGCGCTGCGGTAGTGTCAACGTGCGACGCCGCACGGCCTGTTCGGATCATCTGTCTTTGCGGCCCCCCCCAGCGAAGCCTCGCTATCTAGACTCGAGGAGACGGTCATTCTCGATGCGGGCGCGGTCGCGGGCGCCGCGCCATGGACGCTCATTGACCACCCTTTCGTGGCATACGGCGGTGCGCTGTCGTGGCTCCCACACAATGCCGACGAATTGGTGACGTTTCGCTGACAACCCAGCATCGCCTTGCGGCTAAGCTCAATCACGTCGAGCTCAACGGGCTCGTCGCTACCGACAACTGAGATGACTTTCAGCACTGATTCCAAGTACCCGACCCGACGCGCATACGTGGTGAAGGTGCGCGGTGACGCGAACCCTCATGCGCTCGCGGGCCGCCTCGAGAACCTCATAACCGGCCGGCAATGTGAATTTGCGTCCGGTCGCGAGTTGCTCGAATCCATTGCCAGCGATCTCGTGGCGATCCTCCACGAGCGGCCATCCGATGCGGAATCCAAGTAATCCGATGCCGTTCAACGTCGGCAATCATAACGATTCAAGCGAAGGAGCAAATTCATGACTGAAACCGCCCGCGTGAATGAGCGACCGCATGGATAGTGCGATCGTCAGCGCGATGGCAGGCGTGCTCGGCTCGCTTGTCGGCGCCTCGGCAGCCGTTGCCACCGCCTGGATTACCCAGAAGACCCAAAGCAAGCGCGAGCTGATTCAGGAGGAGATGCGCAGGCGCGAGGCGCTTTACGGCGAATTCGTCGCGGAATGCGCGAAGCTCCTTATAGATGCGTTCACGCATACGCTCGACAAGCCCGACACATTGTTGGCCCTCTACGCGCTGATCAACCGCATACGGCTATGCGCCTCCCAGCCGGTTCTTAGGGAGGCGGAACGCTTGCTGACGCGCGTCGCGGAGCAATACTTCTCGCGCAATCTGACGCTCGAAGAAATGCGCGCACTGACCCGTTCGGAGGGCGCCGATCCGCTCAAGTCGTTCGGCGAAGCTTGCCGGGTAGAGCTCAAATCGATCCGAGCGCGGGTGTAGTCACGGTCCGCGATTCGTGGCGCTGATGACGATGCATCGGAAATTCACTGACGAGTCCGTCTGGCGTTCCTCTCGTCACCCCGCTAGATCGCCTCTTTCGTGCCAGACGGCCCTGAAGCCAGGGGTTTCGAGTCGTCCCCAAGCTCGCCAGCATGGACGGCGGCGGGTCCAAGCGATCGTGCTTGGCGACATGCGGGCTCATCGATTGAAGATACTCGAGCCTGAATGACGGGCAGTCTTGCTGCGCCAGCCACGCTCACCAAATCCCGACAGAATGCCGATGCTTCGCTAACGACTCCCTGCGCCTCATCCACTACTCTGGCGCCCTATCGAGTTCCAACGACGCCAACACACCAATGCCCCTACTCGCACCCCTCATTCAGTCGTCTTGCCCCGCGATGTGGCAGCGTTACTGTCGCACCTCGCGCGAGCCCGTACGGCGCGAACCGGCCCAGTCGACGGCACGCCACGGCGTTAAAGCGCGCAATCACCTGCCCCTTGGCGCTCGGACATCCACGCACAACGTTGCCGCCCGACTTGCTGCATTACTCGCGTTCGCTCTGGTCGGATGTGCCACACCCCTCATGCAGCCATCGATCGACGTTCCCGGCCGGTTCGCGGCCGCCTCCGCAACTGACAATGAACCGGAGGTCGCCTGGTGGGATAGCTACGGTGACCCGGTGCTGTCAGACCTCGTCCGCCGGGCGGCGCGTGAGAACCGAGACGTCAAGATCGCAGCCGAGCGCGTGCGTGCCGCGCGTGCGGGCGAGAAGATCAGCCGCTCATGGCTGTTCCCGAGCATCGGCGTTCACGGCGCCGGCTTCGATCACCAAACCGGCTACGGCTCCGCCGTCAAGCAAGTCATTCCGGAAGCGGCGGACACTAAGGGCTGGCAAGGCGGCGTCGACGTCTCCTGGGAAATCGACATCGCTGGGCGCCTGCGCGCAGGTGCCGCGGCCGCGGCCGCCGACACGAGGGCGGCGGAATACACCTCGAGGGGCGTCCGTCTACTGGTCGTCACCGACGTCGCAACCAGTTACTTCACACTCGTCGGCGCGCTGCGCCAGTTGGACAGCGTGCGCGCGATATCAGCCGCGCAGGACGAAACGCTGCGCCTCGTCACCGCTCGACAACGCGTGGGCCTGGCCACGCCGTTCGACGTCGAGCGTGCGCAGACCGACGCGTCGAGAGCGCGCGCCGTAATTCCGCCGCTCGAAACCATCGCAGCCGTGTCGCGGCATCGCCTTGCAGTGCTGATCGGCGACCAGGCGTTCAATGCGTCGAGCATCGCGGTGTCGCGCAGCGACATCGCCGTTCCACCCACGCACGCCGGACAACCGGCGACGCTGCTGCAGCGCAGGCCCGATCTACTCGCCGCTCAGGCGCAGCTTGACGCCGCGAATGCGCGCCGGCAGCAGGCGATGGCTGAATGGTTCCCGCGGCTCATTCTCGGCGCCATGTTCGGCGGCGAGGGCCTCGACGTAAATGGCATCGCCTTCGGTGCTGCGCGTTTCAGCAATGTCGCCGCATTGATCGCGATGCCGGTCTTCAATGCGGGACGCACGCAGGCCATCAACGACATCGCCGAGAGCGGCCAGAAGGAAGCTGTCCTCCATTACGAGGACGCCATCGTGCGCGCGCTCGAGGATGTCGAGAACTCGCTGGTCGCGCTCGACGACGAGCGGCAACGGGCACAACTGCTCCAGAGCGCGGCCGCCTCGGCCGACGCGGCGCTCGGCCGTGCGCAATCGCTCTACGACCGCGGACAGATCGACCTCTTGCCGCTGCTAGACGCGCAGCGTGAGCGATTGTCGGTGCGCGTCGGTGCAAACGATGCCAACACGCAAATGCTGCTTGACAGCGTCCAATTGTACAAAGCGCTCGGCGGCGGCTGGGAAGTGTTCGAGCCCATGGTTGAACCCTCTGCCGGCATGGTGAGCTCGCCGAAATCTTGAATCTATAGACCAAAACGAGGAATTTTCATGAAAAGCTCTCTTGCCGTGCCGCTTGTCGCCACATCGATCGTCGCGATCCTGTGCGGCTGCTCGCATAAGCCTCCCTCCGAGCCGTTGCGGGCCGTTCGCACCGTGGAGATCCGCTACGACAACACGCAGGAAACGGACCGCTACTTCGGCTCTGTGCAGGCGCGCTACGAGGTCGACCAGGCTTTCCGCGTCGGCGGCAAGATAGTAGGCCGCAAGGTCGATGTCGGGCAGAAGGTGCGGCAAGGCGACGTCATCGCGGTGCTCGACGACACTGATTACAAGCTCGCGGTGGCGGCTGCTCAACAACAGCTGGCGGCCGCGGAAGCGCAGGCACGGCAGGCGCAATCGGATCGCCAACGACTCAATGCGCTGAAGATCGACGGCTCGGTCAGCCCTTCCGACGACGAGAAAGCGCAGAGCAACGCGCAAACGACCCATGCCAACGAGGAAGCCGAGACGACGAAGCTCGAGCTCGCGCGCAATCGCCTCGCGTACACGACGCTCCACGCATCGCAGGACGGCGTGGTCACCAGCGTGAAGTTCGAAGTCGGCCAAGTCGTTGCCGAAGGGCAGCCCATCGTCTCGATCGCGAAGGAAGTCGAGCCGGAAATCATCGTCAACGTACCGGAGGATCAGCTATCGGTATTCAAGGCGTCGCGGTACAAGGCCACGCTGACAAGCGCGCCCGACCAGCCATTCGACGTCGTGTTGCGGGAACTCTCGCCGCAAGCGGCTTCGACCACGCGAACCTTCCGCGCTCGTCTGAAGCCCGCAACGCCGCGCGCGCTCCCGCTTGGCGCGAGTGCCAGGCTTATCGTCGAGCGCCCCCTGGGTGAGACGCCGGCGGCCGCGATCCCTGCGTCGTCGATCACGCAGAACAAGGGCCAGCCCGCGGTCTGGGTCATTCGACGCGCGGGGTCTGAGCCGGTCGCAACGGTGGACCTGATCGGCGTCTCGGTGCGCGGTTATCGCAACGACGAGGTGCTCGTCTCCGGGCCGCCCGCCGGTGAGCTCGTCGTGACCGCCGGCGTGCAGAAGATGGCGCCCGGCTTGCGGGTCGCGCTTCCCGGCATCCCACTCAACCTTGAAACCAAGCAGGCCACCCGATGAAATCGTTCAACCTCACCGAATGGGCGCTGAACCACCGCGCCATCGTGCTGTTCCTGATCCTCGTAATCGTCATCGGCGGCGTGCTGGGCTTCACAAAGCTCGGCCAGCTCGAAGACCCGAACTTCTCCGTGCCCTCGATGACGGCGATGGTGTACTGGCCGGGCGCGACGGCGCAACAGATCCAGGACGAGGTACTCAACCGGATGGAGAAGAAGTTCGAGCAACTCGACCACTTCGAGAAGGTCAAGACCTACGCGCGCCAAGGCTACGGCGCCATGCTGATCACGGTGGCGGGCGGCACCTCCCACGCGGACCAGCGGGAAGCGTGGTACCAGGCGCGCAAGAAGTTCAGCGATATCAAGCTCGAGCTTCCCGAAGGCGTCATCGGCCCGATCTTCAACGACGAATTCGGCGACGTGACCGGGCTGCTTTATGCCGTCAAGGGCGACGGCGTGAGCCTCGCGGAGCTTTCCGATGTCTCCGAGGACATCAAGCGTCGCCTGCTCAGGGTGCCGATGGTGAAGAAGGTCGACATTTATGGCAAGCAGACTAAGAAGGTCTATGTCGAGTTCTCGAACGAGCGGCTGGCCGCGCTTGGCATCACGCCGCTACAGATTGCCGAAAGTCTAAGAAACCAGAACAGCGTGCTGGCGAGTGGCCAGATCGACACGCATGGCGACCGCGTGATGGTCCGCGTAAGCGGCCAGTTCGCCAGCCCGGACGATATCCGCAACGTGCCGATCGCCGCGGGCGGCCGGCTAATCAAGCTCGGCGATGTCACGACCATCACGCGGGGATACGAAGATCCGCCGACGTACACGGTGCGCCACAACGGCCAGCAGGTACTGATGCTCGGCATCACGATGACCAATGACGGCAACATCGTCGACTTCGGCAAGGCGATCGAGAAAGCCGTCGCCAACGCCCAGACAGAGCTGCCTTATGGTGTTGAGCTCGAGCGCGTAGCCGATCAGCCGACGGTCGTCAGCGAATCCATCTGGGAATTCGAACGCTCGCTTATGGAAGCACTCGCGATCGTGCTCGCGGTCAGCCTCGTCAGTCTCGGCTGGCGCATAGGCATCGTGGTCGGGCTCTCGGTTCCGATCGTGCTCGGCGTCGTCGCGCTGGTGATGCTAGCGATGGGCTGGAACCTCGAGCGCGTATCGCTCGGGTCCTTGATCATCGCACTCGGCCTGCTGGTGGACGACGGGATCATTGCGGTCGAGATGATGGTCGTGAAGATGGAAGCAGGCTGGGACCGCCTGAAAGCGGCCGCGTATTCGTACGCCGCGACCGCCATGCCCCGGCTGACCGGTGCGCTCATCACCGTGGCCGCCTTCATGCCGATCGGATTCTCGAAGTCGACCACCGGCGAGTACGCGGGCGGCATCTTCTGGATCGTCGGCACGGCCGTGTTGTTCTCGTGGGTGGTCTCGGGGATCATCACGCCCTACCTCGCCGTCAAGATGTTGCCGACGGACTTCGGCAAGCACCACGGCGGCGACCCATACGACACGCCGTTCTACCGCAAGCTGCGCGGGTGGATCGACCGCGCGCTCGAGCGGCGTTGGTGGGTCATCGGCGCCACCGTCGCCGCACTGGCCGTCGCGATTGTCGGGAGCAGGTTCGTGCCGCAGCAGTTCTTCCCCAACAGCTCGCGGCCAGAACTGGTCGTGGAGCTGCGCCTCAAAGAAGGCGCTTCATTCGCGGCGACGACCGAACAGGTCAAGAAGATGGAAGCCGTGCTGAAGAAGGACGAGGACGTCAAGTTCTTCACCGCGTACACGGGTGCCGGCCAGCCGCGCTTCTATCTCTCGCTCGATCCGGAGCTGCCGAACCCGGGCTACGCTGTCTTCATCGTCATGACGCGCGACACGGAGGCGCGTGAACGCGTGCGCTCACGTCTGATGGCGAGCGTCGACAAGGAATTCCCGCAGGTGTGGGTCCGCGTCACGCGCCTCGAGCTCGGTCCACCGGTCGGCTTCCCGGTCCAGTTCCGTATCGTCGGCCCGGACACGCAGAAGGTGCGCGAAATTGCCCGTGAGGTCGAAGCGGTGGTGGCGTCGAGCCTGAAGGTGCGCGACGTCCAGCTCGACTGGAACGATCCGGTTCGCACGCTGAGAGTCGACCTCGACCAGGATAAGGCGCGCGCGCTCGGCCTGGCGCCGGCCGATGTGGCCTTCGTGACGCAGACGTTCTTGAACGGCGCGACGATGTCGCAGCTACGCGAGCACGAAGACCTGATCGACATCGTCGCCCGGGCCGTACCTTCTGAGCGTCTCGACCTCGACACGTTGAAGGACATCAATCTCTACACACGCGAGGGAACGGTCGTGCCGCTGTCGCAGGTCGCGCGCGTCCGCTACGAGCTCGAAGAGCCGGTGCTTTGGCGCCGCAACCGCGACATGGCGATCACCGTGCGCGCGGATGTCAAGGACGGCGAGCAAGGCGTGTCCGTGACGCAGGAGATCCGGCCGCTGCTGAGGGACATCGAAGCGAAGCTGCCATTCGGCTACCGCATCGACGTCGGCGGCGCAGTCGAGGAAAGTGACAAGGCCAACCGCGCGCTGATGGCGGTGGCTCCGGTGATGCTGGTCACGATCCTGACGATCCTGATGCTGCAGCTGCAGAGCTTCTCCCGGATATTCATGGTGTTCCTGACCGCGCCGCTCGGACTCATCGGCGTCGTTGCCGCGCTGCTGATATTCCAGGCGCCGCTCGGCTTCGTCGCGATCCTTGGCATCACCGCCCTGTGCGGGATGATCATGCGCAACTCGGTGATCCTGGTCGACCAAATTCAGGCGGAGATCGCCGAAGGGCGCGACACTTGGAATGCGGTCGTCGACGCGGCGGTCCACCGGACACGTCCTGTGGCGCTGACCGCAGCGGCCACCGTGCTTGCCATGATTCCGCTGACGCGGAGCATCTTTTGGGGACCGATGGCGATCGCGATCATGGGTGGGCTCACTGTCGCGACGTTCCTGACGATCTTCTTCGTGCCAGCGCTTTACGCGGCGTGGTTCAGGGTGGATCGGGCTGCTGCATCGATTCCGCAATCGTCCGCGCTGGCGCCGGCGCCGGCGGCATGAGGCGCCCATGAACTCTCCGAGACGAAACTCGATCAATATGCTGGCAGCCATGTCTAAGCGAACTCCGAGATGCATGACGAGGCCGTCCTCGACCGGGGCGCGATCAGCCATTGTCATCGCCGCCACCGCTTTCGTCCTGGCGGGATGCGCGACCAACCGCTCGTTGATGCCAACCCCGGTGCTCTACACAGGCGAGAATGCCAGGCCGCTTTTCACTGAGTCGCCAATCGACAGTAGCCGACCGCCGCTCGATCTGCTATTCATCACCGATCGCGCGCCGGCAGAGCAAACCGATGGCGTGCCGTATACCGCGAGTCGATCGCGTTCGATGGCATTCGGATCGACGATGATCGAGTTTGGCGAGGATGTCTCCTGGGATGTGCTGGTTAAGGAAAGTACCGCGGCGCAACGCGTAACTCCGCTGCAGCTCGAGCTCGGGCCGACCAAGGAGCTCGGGCGCTTTCCCGCTATACCCTATGAAGTCGCTGTCGCGCCGGATGGCATAAGACGTGCACCGGCCGTCGTCGGCGCATACGAAAAGGCGAAGCAGCAGCTGGAAGCCGAGATTGCGAGGCGGCTCGCTATCGCACCCCGTAAGGAAGTCGTGCTGTACGTGCACGGCTACCACAGCACATTCGAGAGTGCCGCACTAACCATGGGCGAGCTGTGCCATTTCCTGGGACGGGACTTCGTGTGCGGCATCTTCTCGTGGCCTGCCGGCGGATGGCGCGGCACAATGTTCGGCTACGACTTCGATCGAGAGTCGGCCGAATACGCGGTCGAGGACCTGTTGAAGGTGATCCGGATCATCGGCCGGACGCCGGGCGTAGACCGTATCCACCTCATCGCGCATAGCCGCGGCACGGACACTCTCGCATCGGCGCTCTCCGAGCTCAGCGTCGAAGCCTATGCACACCAGAGTTCACTGGATCGCGAGTTTCACATCGGCAACGTTGTCCTCATCGCCCCCGACCTTGATGGCGACGTCGCGCTGAGCAAGATCTTCAAGGTCTTCTCCGACCCTGACTTGCCGTTTGGCGGGAAAGCAGACCCGGGCGCCGTCATTCCCCCTTCACCTGGCCTCAGGGTCACCCTCTACGTTTCGCCCGACGACAAGGCGCTCGCTATGTCGAGCTGGCTGTCTGGCAGCATCGTCCGACTCGGGCGGCTCGACACGACAATGTTCAGCGCCGACCAGATCGAAGCGATCGCCTCGTTGCGCGCGGTCGACATCATCCAGGTCCGCGAGACAACGGACCTCATCGACCACAGGTATTTCATCTCCGATCCGCGGGTAAGCGCCGACTTTATTGCGATGCTGCGATACGGTCTGCGGCCGAACGAGCCTGGCCGACCCCTCGAACATATCGTGGGGCCTTTCTGGGGGGTGCCGAAGCATTGATCTCCACGCATGCAAGACCGCCGTGAGCGCGATCCAGGCAGAACTCGCACCGGCGCAACGCTGACCAAACCGCGATGGTTCGCTGACAACTCTTCCGTCGCCTTCTTATATCCTGATCACAGATAGAGACGACACTCAATGCGTACCTTGTCCAATGAGTAAATACCCGATCCGGCGCCTGGCCATCGCCTTGCAAGGTGGCGGCTCGCATGGCGCGTTCACATGGGGCGTGCTCGACCGGCTGTTGCAGGAGCCGGGATTCGAGATCGTTGGCATCAGCGGAACGAGCGCCGGCGCGATGAACGCCGGCATTCTCGCCGATGGGCTGCGGCGCGGCGGCGCTACCGAAGCGCGAAAGGCGCTCGCTAACTACTGGAAGGACGTGGGCCGCTTCCCGGGTTATGCCAGCTTTGCGCCGCCGGCGCTGCCGGGCGCGCCGCGCACGTGGAACCTGGAGCGCAATCCTGTCTTCCTGGCGCAGGAGATGCTCACGCGTATGTGGTCGCCATATGAGACCAATCCGCTCAACTACAATCCGCTGCGCAGCCTGCTCGAGCGGATCGATTTCAATGGCCTGCGTCGTGATCCAAAGGCACCGCGCGTCTTCATCTGCGCGACGAACGTTCGGACCGGCTTGCGGCGCGTATTCGAGAACCAGGAACTCTCGGCCGATGTGCTGCTAGCCTCTGCCGCCCTGCCGCAGGTCTACCAGGCCGTGGAGATCGACGGCGAGTACTACTGGGACGGCGGCTACACCGGCAATCCCGCGCTGGCACCGCTTTACCTTAGTACACAAGCGAGCGACTTGATCGTAGTCGGCATCAACCCGATCGTGCGCTCAGAAGTCCCGCGTACCGCGCGCGCTATTACCGACCGCATCGGCGAGATCAGCTTCAATTCGACCTTCATGGGCGAGGTGGCAGCGATCGCGTTCTTTGAGGAGCTGATGCAGTCGCGGCCAACGGATCGAAGGTTCAGACGTCTTTTTGTCCACGGCATCGGCGACGAAGCGCTCGGCGCCTTCGGCGCATCGAGCAAAATGAACAACCACCCCGACTTTCTCGCCCACCTGTGCGAGATCGGCACGCGCGTCGCGGACGGCTGGCTCGCGGATCACCGCAAAGCCGTTGGCAAACGCTCGACGGTCGATCTGTCCGGGCTCGTTCCGACGCGGCACGGCTCCCTCATCGGCCCATCCATCATTAAACACTCAAGGTTCAAACATGAAGATTGACGACGTCCGGCGCGCCTACGCGATGCCATTAACCAGTCCGTCGTTTCCGCCCGGACCGTACCGCTTTTTCGACCGCGAGTACCTGATCGTGACCTACCGCACCGACCCCCAGGCCTTGCGCGAAGTCGTACCGGAACCGCTCGAAATCACTGAGCCCCTGGTGAAATATGAATTCATTCGCATGCCCGACTCGACCGGATTCGGCGACTACACCGAATCCGGCCAGGTCATTCCGGTGCGCTTTGCCGGCGAGGACGGCGTGTACGTGCACTCGATGTATCTCGACGACGATGCACCGATCGCCGGCGGCCGCGAACTGTGGGGCTTTCCGAAGAAGCTGGCGAACCCGAAGATCAGCCACGAAGGCGAGGTAATAGTCGGCACGCTGCACTACGGCCAGGCGCTGTGCTCGCTCGGCACGTTCGGCTACAAGCACCGCGCGGCGGCTAAGGATGCCGTGCTGAAGAGCCTGCGCCAGCCGAACTTCCTGCTGAAGGTCATCCCCCACGTCGACGGCACGGTGCGGATCTGCGAGCTGGTGCGCTATCACCTCGAGGACATCGTTTTGAAGGAAGCGTGGAATACGCCCGCCGAGCTCCAGCTCTTCCGTCATGTCATCGCCGACGTCGCGCGGCTGCCGGTGCTCGAGATCGTGTCGGGGCAGCACCTGGTCGCGGACCTCACGCTGGGACTTGGTCAGGTCGCCTTTGACTACCTCGCCGAAAGCGCGGGGTGCACTGCCGCGTGCCATCCAGAACCGCAACGGGAGCTCGCCAATGTTTAAGGGTAACTCAATCGTCGTTCCATCGAGCGCGCCGCAATGTCGGAGTCAGTTAGATGAATCGCGCGATGATTAGACGCCGGCACCGCGTCGCGATCGTAGGCGGCGGCTTCGGCGGGCTTTTTGCCGCCCAACGGCTCGCGCGCGCCGATGTCGACGTCACGCTCATCGACCGTACCAACCACCACCTGTTCCAGCCGTTGCTCTACCAGGTGGCGACCGGGCTCCTCTCCGAAGGTGACATCGCGCCGCCGCTTCGCGAGGTGTTGCGTAACCAACGCAACACGAGCGTTGTACTCGGCGAGGTCATTGAGATCGATCTCGGCAGCCGCCGCCTCACCGTGCAAACGTTGGACCAACGCAGCGAGATTGCCTACGACAGCCTGATCGTCGCCACAGGCGCGAGCCAGTCGTACTTCGGGCATCCGGAGTTTTCGCACCATGCGCCGGGGATGAAGACGATCGATGACGCGCTCGAGCTGCGTGGGCGCATCTTCGGTGCCTTCGAGATGGCGGAGCGCGAGCCCGATCCGGACACCCGGCGTCGGTGGCTGACGTTCGTCGTCGTGGGCGCAGGGCCGACGGGCGTCGAGCTCGTGGGCCAGCTCGTCGAGCTGTCACGCCATTCGTTGCGCGGCAACTTCCGGCGCATCGATCCGACTCAGGCGCGGATCGTTCTGCTCGACGCTTCGCCAACGATTCTCAGCGCCTTTCCCGACTCGCTGCGACAACGCGGCACGCGCGACCTGCGAGAGATGGGCGTCGAGATTCTCCTGGGCACCGCGGTGACCGACGTCGACGAGCGCGGGGTGGAAACAAATTCGGCCGATCCGCGACTGCGCCGCATCGAGGCAGCGACCAAGATCTGGGCCGCCGGCGTACAGGCGTCGCCGCTCGGCGGGATGCTCGCCCTCGCCGCGGGCGCGGAGCTCGATCGCGCAGGCCGCGTGAAAGTCGAGCCCGACTGCTCGCTTGCCGGCCATCCCGAGGTGTTCGTGATCGGCGACCTGATGAGCCTTGACGGGCTCCCCGGAGTGTCCCAAGTCGCCATCCAGTCCGGTCGGCATGCCGCGGATACCATCCGACTACGGATCGCGGGCGATAAGACAGGCCGCCCGTTCCGCTACCGCGACCTCGGTTCGATGGCGACCATCTCGCTCTTCCGCGCGCTGGCCGCGATCGGCCCAGTGCGGGTGGGAGGCCTCGCAGCCTGGCTGCTGTGGCTCGTCGTCCACCTCACTGCGCTCATCGGATTCAGGAACCGCCTTTCGGTTCTCTTCAATTGGACCGTCGCCTTCCTCGGCGGCGGGCGCGCCGAGCGCATCATCACTCGCCAGCAGGTGTTTGGGCGGCACGCCATGGCAGCGCAAGCGCCGGTGACACGGCCGAGCTCCACGAATACACGGGCATGATCGCGCGCGGCGCGCGGTTGCCGAGCGCCGATTGCCATCGGGGGCAGGCTGCTCCGCCCCGACGGACGAGCGCTTACTCATCGGTGTAGCAATCACATGTTAATGGGGTCCCATAGAGCAGGGGCTCCGCCGCCGGCGTGGCGTTGCGCAGCAATCGCGCCCGCAGCTGCAGCCGCAACTCGTGTGCGTAGCGCACTTCTTCCATCGTCGCGAATACCGGCTTTGGCAACCCACAATCGCTCTCGCATGCCGGCGTGTCGAGCGTGCGGATGGGACAGACAACGGCACCCTTGCCGCTGCAGTTTTCTTGGGCTGCGCCGCGAGGACGCGGCAGCGTCTGCGAGCTCCTCTTTAAGGACGGGTGTTCAGAGGAGTTGATGCCAAGGGCTCGCGCCGCGCTCGGCATTGTAGTAGTTGTCGATATGGCCGTAGTGGCGGCGATGAAGCGATACCCGCGCCGCGACACCGTTTCGATGAAACGCGGTTTGCGGGCGTCGTCGTCAAGCGCTGTGCGGAGTTCGCTGATGGCTGTTCTTAACACCGAGTCCGTGACGAACCGGTGACCCCAGACATCATCGAGCAAAGCGTTTGTGGTAAGCAGGGAGCCAGGTCGCCGCACGAGCGCGCACAGGACGGCGAATGGCGTCGGCGGGAGCGCAACAGCCATTCCGTCGTCAAACAAGCGTGCGTTCGCCTCGTCGAGCTCGAATCGGTCGAAGCGCACACGTACCGGATCCAAGGCAGCCGGGCGTCCGCTCTTTGCGTAGGGGACTGCTTGACGCGCGCTGAGCGGAATGACATTCGCAACATTCATTGGTAACCTCCGCAACTAGGGTGCTCTGGTCCGTACTATCGCGCCGGACGGGACTCGCGGGCGAGCCTCTGTTGGTGTGGATTTGCGGCTCGATCGGTGTTGCGTACGATCCACTGAGGAGTAGGCGGCGCCCACTGGAAGGCGCTCGCGACACCCTCATTAGGGGCGTGGTTCGCGCCTCTGACAGCGTTTGTTGCCGTTGCGGATTTCGACGCGCCTCCAGCCGAACAGGCGCGCATCGAACGACCAAGCACCCGGCCCAAGCAGCGCAAGCGCAGCGGCGAGGGTTGCGAGTAGCACGTAGAAGCCCGTATCAGCGGGGTTGAAGAACCCTTGCAGCGCCGCGTCGATCGCCGCGAGCGCACCGGCAATCGGAGTCCACAGGCCCACGACCAGGAGCACGCCCATCGCAGCGCAGACGATGTAAAGCGCGACCGAGGCGGGTGCCAATCCGGCGGTTAACGCAGCGACGCCGTGAAACAGCAGCGCGCCGCCTGCGGCGACGCGCATGAGCAGGAGCCCGGCGCCGGGGGCACCACGGGCGAACGTCGAGAAAAGTCTTCGCACACGTCGAGTCTACGAACGGCCGGACGACGCGGAAACCCTCGAAAGAGTGAAGGCGCATGCCCCTTTCGGTTCCCGGCCGAGGGGCCGGGTGGATCGAGGAGGCGTGATGCCAGCCTAGAACTGGATGATCCCGCGCTTGAGTCCGATCATCGCGGCATGCGTGCGGTCCTTGGCACCCAGCTTCGACAGGATGTTTCGTACCTGACCCTTGACGGTCTCCTCGCTCAGCGCAAGTGCCTTGGCGATCTCTTTGTTCGCGTTGCCCTGCGCGATGAGCCGAAGGACACGTATCTCCGCCGGGGTGAGCGCGTCGTCCGTGGCGTGCTCGGCCAGCTCGAACGACACTTCCGAAGCGAGCGCCTTGCGCCCAGCGTGCACCGCGCGGATAGTGTCGAGCAGCTCCTTGTGCAATGCGTTCTTCAGAAGGTAGCCGCGAGCGCCAGCCTGCAACGCGCGCAGCGCCTGCGTGTCGCCAGCATAGGTAGTAAGCACGATGATGCGCGCGTCAGGAAACTCGCCTCGGATCGCGCCGATCGCGTCGAGCCCGCCCATCTCGGGCATCTGCAGATCCATGAGCGTGACATCCGGGCGGTGCGCGCGGAACTGCTGAATCGCTTCACGTCCATTCGCCGCTTCTGCCACGAGGGCCATGTCCAGCTCTGCGGCGAGCAGCCCGGCGATGCCTTGCCGCACGATGGGATGATCGTCGACACAGAGGATCCGGATGCGTTGGGAATCGTCGCTCATGAATCGCCAGTATCGCTCGGCCCGAAGACCTTCTGAGCGAGCCACGATCGGGCCGGTGAAGGGCTACTGTACGCGCGTGGCCCGGGAATTCTCAATTCCACCTCAGTTCCTGCATCTAGGCCACTCCAGACGGTGAGCGTCCCACCGGCGAGCTTTGCGCGCTCCCGCATTCCCGCCAACCCGAAATGCCCTTCCTGCCCCCCCGCGCGCAACACCTCCGGGTCGATCCCTTTGCCGTCGTCGCGCACGCGCACCCGAAGGTGCCGGTCATCGTAGCGCAGCTCCACCTCAATCTGCTTCGCATCGGCGTGGCGGAAGGCGTTGCGCAGCGCCTCGCCGGCGATGCGGAAGACCTCGTCGCGCACGATCGGATGGAGCGCCCGTGGCGTGCCCTGCACTTCGATATGCAGCGACGCATGATCGCCGTTCTCGTGCGCGAGGTCTTCCGCGAGCGCCCGTAGAGAGTCGGCGAGGTCGTTCGTCTCGGCCGCCGAGGCACGCAGTCCTTGTACCGTGTCGCGTCCCTCTGTGATCGCCTCGGCCGCCTGGTCGATGGCGCTCGCAAGGACCTGCTTCGATTCGGCCGGG
>DASZFQ010000174.1:0-5116 GCA_035939595.1 Casimicrobiaceae bacterium | reverse complement strand
TGAACAGCTCGGTGTTGCGCATCATGAAGGCGTAATCC
The DNA here is from genome assembly GCA_035939595.1 of Casimicrobiaceae bacterium. GTDB lineage: Bacteria > Pseudomonadota > Gammaproteobacteria > Burkholderiales > Casimicrobiaceae > PALSA-1003. The sequence goes on along the minus strand of DASZFQ010000174.1, from coordinate 5,078 downwards.
TTCATCGGGTCCCAGGGCATCTCCTGGGTCACGCCGGTGCCGCCGCTGCCTTGCGCGTAATAGGTCAGGTCGTAGCCGGCGCAGAACGCCTCGCCGGCTCCCGCCAGCACGATGACGTGGACCCCGGCGTCGGCGTTCGCCCTGGCGACGCATTCGGCAAGTTCGACCGGCACGTCGTCGTCGATGGCGTTCATGACTTCGGGCCGGTTGAGCGTGATGCGTCCGATCCGCCCGTCCTTCTCGTAGATGACCTTAGACATCACGCTCTCCCTGTCGCGGGCCGGCCATCTTGAGAAGCCGGACGTGGCAAGCCGGAAATGCGCCCTGATGAGCCGCACGCCCGAACATGTCATGCATGCCGTGAAACCGGAATTCGACGGGACCGACCTGACAGACAATCTTGAGCCGAACGGCAGCGGCTGTTCATCGAGATTTCAACCATTCGTCGCAAGATCACTTCTCACCGACGTCGCGCCCCGACGTGACGGTCATGGTAAGCGCGGGTCTACCATTTTGTGGGCAACAAGATCACACTTTCTTGCCAGACCGGGCTCTCGACCGGAGCCAAGCACGCCCTGACACAATAGGTTACACCCGCCATTGCGCAGTCTGGCGAATTGCGATTAAAGAGTTCTGGTGCAACGGCTCGGTAACTTGACTCAGACACAAGACGATCCCCGCGCCGGGCATCAACGAATAAGGCACGCCGGCCGCGATGAGTTCGCCGATCATCCTCGCGCAAAATCTGGTCAAGTGGTATGGGCCCCGCGTGGCCGTCCGCGATGTTTCGTTCGCGGTCAGCGAGGGCGAGGTCGTCGGACTGCTTGGACCAAACGGCTCGGGCAAGAGCACCATCTTTCGAATCTTGACCGGTTATCTGACGCCTTCTTCGGGAAGCGCTTCGGTAGCCGGCCTCGACGTCAGGACCGAATCGCTCGCCTTGCGTCACAATGTCGGCTACGTGCCGGAGGATGCGCCACTCTACCACCACATGCGGGTCTTGGAATTTCTCCGCTTCATGGCGCGGCTAAAGGGGCTCAGCGGACGCGTGGTGAACCGTGCCGTTGAGGCGGCGGCGGCACGCCTTCAGCTGGAAAAAGTACTGAACCTGACCATATCGAAGCTATCCCGCGGTTATCGGCAGCGGGTCGCGATCGCCCAGGCGCTGTTGAATGAGCCGAAGCTGCTGGTGCTCGACGAGCCGACCAGCGGGCTCGACCCCGGTCAGGTCATTGCCGTTCGCGACCTCATTCGCGAGCTTGCCGGCCGGCAGACCGTGCTGATCGCCTCGCACGTGCTCACCGAGATCGAGCAGATTGCCAACCGGGTGATGATCTTGCTCGACGGCAGACTGCTGACGACCGACGCTCTGACGCTTGGTGTGCAGACGCAGCGCCTGCGGCTGCAGGTCGCTGGAACCGAGCAAGCGGTGCGCGACTGCATCGGCGCGGTGCAGGGCGTGCGCTCGATTACGATCGATAACGCGGCATCGGCCGGGCCGGCAAGGTACCTGGTTGACGCAGATCCACGCCCGCAGCTCGCCCAGGAACTCGCTGCCGCGCTCGTCGGGCACGGCTTGGCGCTTTGCGAGCTGGCCCCGCTTCCACCTGACCTCGAACGGATATTTCTGGACTTGACCCGGCATCCGCAGGAGGTCGCGGCGTGAGAGGATTCTTGATCCTGTGGCTCAAGGAGGAGAAGGCGCTGTTCTCCTCGCCGATCGCCTACGTGCTGATCACGGTCTTCCTGCTGATCATGGGGTACAGCTTCACGTTGGCGCTCTTCGTCAGTCATTTGACAACGCTGGTGCATATGTTTTTCCAGATGTTCGTTCTGTTCCTGCTGACCGTCCCGATCATGACCATGCGGCTCATCGCAGAGGAGCGCAAACTCGGGACCCTGGAGGTCCTCTTGACCTCGCCGGCGACCGAGGCCCAGATCGTGCTCGCCAAATTTGCCGCCAGCATGAGCCTCATCGCCCTCATGCTGGCACTGTCGGCCGCCTATGCGATCGTGCTTGGCGTCTACGGCAATCCCGATTGGGGACCGATCTTCAGCGGTTATCTCGGCCTAGTGCTGTTGGCTGCAGCGCTGATCGCATTCGGCCTGCTGACGTCCGCGCTCACTGACAATCAGATCATCGCCGCGCTGCTGTCGTTGAGTGTGTTCCTGCTGCTGTGGATCATCGACGAATACGGCTACGTCCTCCCCAGTCCATTCGACACGCTGGTCGTGAACCTGTCGTTGTCCGTGCATTTCCACTCGTTCGCGACCGGCTCGTTGTATTTTTCTGATGCCGCGTTCTTTGTGAGCGCGGCCATGCTCACCTTGTTTCTCAGCGTTCGCGCGCTGGCGTGGCGTTGACGGCGCGCGCTATCGCAATGTCGCGTACGCTCTCATGGCTTCCAGTCCTGGCCCTCGCCGTAGCCGCGCTCATCCTGGGCGCGCTCGGCGCGTCGCAGCATTGGGACGAGAGGGGTTCGAACATCCTGTTCTTTGCGGCGTGGTGCGCCGCCATCCTGCTGCTGTTCGTGTTCGGGCTGCGGTTGCCGCCGCGGAATCCGGGTTCACGGTTTCGCGCGATGCTTTTCAACATTGCGCTCGCGGTCGGCGCCATCGTCATTGCCTGTCTGGCGAATGTCGCGATCTTCCGCAATGACGTGTTTCTGGACCTCAGCCGTGAGGCCGCCAACACCCCTCCGCCGCAGCTCGAATCGGTCCTGGACGGATTGAGCACCGACGTGTCCTTATTTTATTTCTACAATCATTCGGATGCGAACGCCCGCAAGGCCAAGGAGTTGCTAATCGTCGCGGCCCGCCAGAACCGACATTTCCAGTTCCAGGCAGTCGACCTCGACAAGGAGCCGGCGAAGGCGCGCGAGTTCGGGGTTCGAGCGTACAACACAGCGCTGCTGCAGGCCGAAGGTCGGCGAGTCGTCGTCGAGAACACCGTCGATCTGGCTCAGATGGCCTTCGCGGCACTCAGGGTCCTCAAAAAGCAGGTTGATGTCGTCTGCTTTGTGAGCGGACATGGCGAGGTCATCGCTGAAGGGCCGCCGCACTTTCACTACTCGCATGTCGAAACGCTAAAGGGCCATGAGGTGCCGGGCGCCGGAGACATTCTGCAAGGCGAGCCAGACGGTCTCGACCGGCTGCAACTGGCGATGGCGACACTCGGCTACACCGTACGCCCGATCGTGCTGACGACGCTGTCGGCCATTCCGGGGGACTGCAACGTGGTGGCCGAAATCGGCCCGCGTCGCGCTTATCTGCCGGGAGAAGCAGCCCGGCTGTCGGACTATCTCGCGCGTGGAGGCCGGCTTCTGGTCATGATCGACCCGGCCTTTCCGCTAGGGGAGGAGTTAGGCGGTCTTCTCGGCAAGGTGGGGCTCAGTTCGGAGCAAGCGATCGTCATCGATCCGCTCAATCATTACGGAGCCGACGAGGAGAAGGTCGCGATTCCCTACTATCCGCCGCACCCGATCACCGACCGGGTCGCGTTGACGATCTTTCCCGACGCGCGGCCGATCAGCGTGGGAGAGGCCCCCGCCGGCATCAAGACAAGCATTCTCGCCGCCAGCAGCAAAGACAGCTACTTGCGCCCGACGCCGCAGGCGTCGGACGGCGCGCTTTCGCCCGAACCGCATGCCGCGCCACATGGCGCAGCGGTCCTGGCGGTCGCGGTCGAGGGACGATGGCCGGACGCACCCGTCGACGCAACCAAACCGTTCCGGCTTGTACTTGTCGGCGACGCCAATTTTGCCGCCAATGCCTACTTTCCGTACGTGTCGAACGGCGAGCTCGCGGTGCGAATGATTCGCTGGCTCGCCGACGATGAGGCAAGGCCGGCAGCGAAGCCGCAGACCTTCAGCCCCCTGGAGCGGATCACGCTGACGCGAGATCAGATGCGCGACATCTTCGTTATGGTCGAGCTCATCCTGCCGATGAGCGTCGTCCTGTTCGGGGGCGTCGTCTGGTGGAGACGGCGTTGACGCGGGCGGCCCGCAGCTATGCCGCGTTGGCGGCGGGCGCGCTGATGGTCGCCTTGATCGCCGCTCTGGCGTTGACCGGCCGTTCGGGCTTACCGGAGCTTCATTTCGAATCGCACGGCATCGTGCGTGGGCAACCCTCGGCCGTCGTCAGGGTCGACATCAGGACCGAGGGGGACTTGGTTGCGTTCCATCGCGCCCGATCGGGCTCGTGGATCTTTGATCGGCCGGACGGGCCTAGCGTCCCGACCGAACTTGCATCACATCTCGACAACGCCCTGCAATTCATGCACGTGTCGGAGCCGACTCGGACCCTCGAACCGACCGACTACGCTGGCGCGCGCTTTACCGATTTCGGACTCGATCCGCCCGCTTATCTGGTCTCGCTGGAGAAAGCCGATCGATCCGTGGTCGTTGCGGACTTCGGCACGCTAAACGCGGCAAGCACCTCGCAGTATGTCAGGCTCGTCGGCCAGCCGACGCTCTACCTCATGCCGCGGCATGTGGGGGCGGAGTGGGAACTGACGGCCGACATGGCCAAGCGGATCTCCCCGCCGGTCGCCGAGAGCGGCGGTGACGCGACAGCGGACGCCAAGCGCTTGGCGGGCTTGCTGCTGCCGGTCTCGATCGACCGGATCTGGGCGGTCGAGATCGCCTTCAAAGGCAAGCTCCACCGCTTGGAGCGGGACAGCGCCGGCAACTGGCTCCTGCACGTCGGCCAGCACACGCATTCCGGCAATACGCCTGCCCATTTCGCCGACCCCGGCCAGGCCCGCATCATTGCAACGGCACTCGCGGCCCTCGATCAGTCTCAGATCGAAGGGCTCGTCGCGCATCATCCAGATTCGAGCCAGCTCGACCACTATGGGCTCGATCGGCCCATGCTGATCGCTCTCGTCTACCAGAGAGACAACTCGGCGCCGCTGGCGCGTATCGAGATCGGCAACGTGGCGGAAGACGGCTTCGGCCGCTATGCGCGCATCGCCGGAAGCGGCGATGTCGTGACCATTGCGGCCTATGAAGCCGAGCGCCTCATCGACCTGCTCAAGACGATTGGCGCCGCCTCGTAAAGCCGGCACGCTTCCGCGC
>DASZFQ010000173.1:0-1588 GCA_035939595.1 Casimicrobiaceae bacterium | reverse complement strand
GATAGTGGTTGACGTGCAGCGTGAGACCTGTCGTAGCAACCCGATCCTAGCAGCCTGTCGGACTTAGCCGCTAACTCATTGATTTTACTTAGCCGGCTTGGAATCAAATACCAAGTGCAACGATTGAAGAAGTCTGTTGATGCGCCGTGTTTTTCGTCAGCGTTCTGAAGCGTTCTGATTGAATATTCCGAGCCCCGACGCACTCTGATGTTATCGCCGTGCTCGCGGCCGTCAAGGCCGAGCCCTGGCGGGCGCGCGAAGTGCGCGGCCTTGACTGCCACTGCGCTCGTCGGTGGTTACGATGTGCGGGCCGGGATGGAAGGATGGGCTCCGCAGGGGCCGAACAAAAGGATGAGGTCAGAAGAGAGAATGGGAGGCGCTGCTGGCAACGTGTCTACAGGTCGGGGCGTGTTCGCGCCTTGGCGAGATGCTCGTCATAGACTTCGATCGGCGACCGGAAGCCGTGGAGTTTGCGAGGGCGCGTATTGAGCTTCCAGGCGATAGCATCCAGTTCCTCCTGGGTCAGACCTGACAGGTCGGTGCCCTTGGGCAGATAGTGGCGCAACAAGCCGTTGGTGTTCTCGTTGGAGCCGCGCTGCCAGGGGCTATGCGGATCGGCGAAATAGACGGTGACGCCGGTGACGGCCGTCAGGTCTTGGTGACGCGACATCTCTTTTCCCTGATCGTAGGTCAGCGTCTTGCGCATCGGCATGTGCACGCGATTGAGGATGCAAGTGAAGCCCGCGAGCGCGGCCTCGGCGGTTGCACCCTCCATGCGAGCGAGCAAAACCAGGCGGCTCGTGCGCTCGACCAAGGTGCCAACCGCGGACTGATTGCGCGCACCCTTGATCAGATCGCCTTCCCAATGACCGGGAACGAGGCGATCCTCGACCTCGGGTGGGCGCACGTGCAGGCTCAGCATATCGGAGATCTGGCCGCGCCGGTCCTGGCCGCGCGAGCGTGGACGACGCTTGGCCCGCCCATGCCGCAGACACGCGATCAGATCCTTGCGCAAGCCGCCACGGGGCATGGCGTAGAGCGCGGTGTAGATGGTCTCGTGCGACACGGTCTTGCTCTGGTCATCAGGCCACGCGCGCTTGAGTCTGCCGGCGATCTGCTCGGGCGACCAGCCCTCGCGCAGATAGTCTAGCATGACGGCGAACAGCGCCGTATCGGCAGCGAGCTTTGGGCTTCGCCGTGGCTCCTGGCGCAGCTCCAGAGCCCGTTTGCCGGCCAGTGATGCATCGTAGGGTATGACGGCGATCGTGTCGCCGACGGGCTTGCAGCACGATGCGTTGCGCGCCAGCTCCCTGCTAATGGTGGACGGACTGCGACCAAGGCAGCGAGCAACGGCGCGCTGGCTGCAGCCATCCGCCCGCATCACCATCAGCGTCGCCCGCTCCTCGGCCGTCAAATGCTCGTAGTTGGTTCCCATCGCAACACCCTGCCAGAAAGGTGTTGCACTTGGTTATTGAGCCCGCCACCTCTATTCGACGCAGGACGTCGAGAACCTGATGCGCTTCGGCGGATTGCGGGCCGGGCGTGACTTTATCCAGGTCGATCCGCCCCAGGCTTATGGCATCGCGCA
>DASZFQ010000172.1:0-11414 GCA_035939595.1 Casimicrobiaceae bacterium | reverse complement strand
CGGCGCACTAGTGGCCCGCAGCGCAGGTTCGGCCGCCTGGCGCAACGCGCGTCTTGTTGCCGGCGTCGTGCTGGCATGGGCGCCTGGCGTCTGGGCGGAGCTGCCCGACCTGCGCGATTTCCAGGTGGCCAATCCCGCGCCGGGGGTCTACGTTCACTATGGCGCCCAGGCTGAAATGACTGCCGCCAACGCGGGGGACACCGCCAATCTGGGCTTCGTGGTCGGCACAACGTGCGTAGCTGTCATCGATACCGGCGGAACCTACGCCGTCGGGCGCGCTTTGCGGGCGGCCATTCGTCGCATAACTTCTCTGCCCGTATGCTATGTCGTCAACACCCACGTCCATCCCGATCATGTGTTCGGCAACCAGGCATTTGTCGAAGATAGGCCGGAGTTTGTGGGCCATGCCCGGCTAGCCGAAGCCCTGCGCCGGCGCGGCCCCAATTATCTTCGCGCATTGATGCGGGATGTGGGCGACGCAGCGCAAGGTAGCACGATCGTCCTGCCGACGATGGCCGTGGCCGACGTCCAGCGGCTTGACCTGGGTGGCCGGAGCTTGACGCTGCGCGCCTGGCCAACCGCCCATACGGACACCGACCTTACGGTCTTCGATGAGACGAGCGGAACGCTCTGGCCCGGTGATCTTCTGTTTGTCGGACATCTGCCTGTCGTCGACGGCAGCCTTCGCGGCTTCATCGCCGTGATCGACGAGCTCAAGAACGTCCCGGCGCAAAGGGTCATTCCCGGGCATGGGCAGGCCGACGCATGGCCCGCCGCGTTGCTACCCGAGGAACGCTATCTCAAAGCGCTTTTACGCGACATCCGAGCCGCACTTGCCGCCAGGGTCCCCATCGCCGAGGCCATGGAAACGGTGGCTTGCGACGACGCGAATCACTGGCTGCTTGTCGAAGAGTTCCATAAGCGTAATGTCAGCGCGGCGTACGCCGAGCTCGAATGGGAGCAGTGAGCCTATGGCTGGCTAGCCGCATCGCTGAGGCATACAATGCTCAAAAGCCGCGGCCGCAACCGGCAGGACCGCCCTCCATGTATCTCCGAAACTTATCTGCAGGCGTAGCCCTTTGGCTCGCATTATCGGGCGCGGCCTGGGCACAGGACGTCGCTCTTGAGGCGAGCCCGGTCTGGCAGAAGGTGCGCGAAGACTTGTTTTCCGGGGTGCCGATTGCGACCGGCGATAACGTCATCGTGCTGGAGACTCCCAAGAGAGCGGAGGATGCTGCGGTAGTTCCGATCGCAATTCGCGCACAATTTCCTCAAGCTGAAGATCGGTATATCGCGAAGGTCTGGCTGATCATTGACAACAATCCGTCGCCCATTGCCGCGATCTTCGCTTTTACGCGGGCGAGTGGACGCGCCGACATCGAGACCCGCATTCGCGTCGAGCAATACACTCCGATTCGGGCGATCGCGCTGACCAGCGACGGCACGCTGCACATGGCCGCCAATTACATCAAGGCGTCGGGTGGCTGCTCTGCGCCTTCGAGCAAGGATGCGGCGGCCGCCCAAGCGACGCTTGGAAGGATGCGACTGCGCGTCGACGATCCCCTCGCAGCAGGCCGCCCCGCCCTTGCCCAACTCATGATCAGCCATCCGAACGATTCAGGCCTGGCGATGGATCAGCTGACCCGCACCTACGCGGTGCCGCATTTTGTGCGCAGTATCGATGTCCGTTACGGGAGCAAGCTCGTGCTCAGTGCCGATGTGGATTTTTCGATCAGCGAGAACCCGAACTTTCGCTTTTACTTCCTGCCCGGGGTCGAGGACGAGCTCGACGCAAAAGTAATCGATAACCAGGATCTCGAGTTCACAACGAGCCTGAAGGTCAGCCCGACGCGTGTGGGTGCGGCTTTAACCGTTCAGTGAGGCGGTTGCAGCGCTAGTTGTCTTGAATACATCACGGTCTTTCAAAGGAGGGCGTCGTGGACGTTCGTGCTGCTGTAGCGTATAGCGCTGGGGCCCCGTTGGTCGTGGAGACGGTGCAGCTTGATGGTCCGAAGGCAGGCGAGGTGCTCATCGAGATCAAGGCGACCGGCATCTGCCATACTGACGAATTCACACGCTCCGGGGGGGATCCGGAGGGTCTTTTTCCGTCGATCCTGGGCCACGAAGGCGCCGGAATCGTGGTCGACATCGGCAGCGGCGTGACGAGCGTTAAGAAGGGCGATCATGTGATTCCGCTCTATACGCCCGAATGCCGGCAATGCAAATCGTGTCTGTCGCGCAAGACCAATCTTTGCACCGCGATTCGCGCCACCCAGGGCAAGGGCGTGATGCCTGACGGAACCAGCCGCTTCTCGCTCAAAGGCAAACCCGTACATCACTACATGGGCTGCTCGACCTTTGCCAACTTCACCGTCCTGCCCGAGATCGCGGTGGCAAAGATTCGCGAGGACGCACCGTTCGAAAAGGTCTGCTACATCGGCTGTGGCGTTACGACCGGAATCGGGGCGGTGATCAACACCGCCAAGGTCGAGCCGGGCGCCAGCGTCGTGGTGTTCGGGCTGGGCGGCATCGGGCTCAACGTGGTTCAGGGCGCGCGCATGGCAGGTGCCGGGATGATCGTGGGCGTCGATCTCAACCCGGCGCGCGAGGCGCTGGGGCGCAAGTTCGGGTTAACCCACTTCGTCAACCCGAAGGAAGTAAAGGAAGATTTGGTCCCTTACCTTGTCAATCTGACCGGGGGCGGCGCAGACTACAGTTTCGAATGCATCGGCAACGTCGAGGTCATGCGCCAGGCACTCGAGTGCTGCCATCGTGGTTGGGGGGTATCGGTAATCATCGGGGTTGCGGGCGCGGGGCAGGAGATCAAGACGCGTCCGTTCCAGCTGGTAACCGGCAGAGTGTGGAAAGGCACGGCCTTTGGTGGCGCACGGGGGCGCACCGATGTGCCAAAGATCGTTGATTGGTACATGTCGGGTAAAATCAATATCGATGACCTGATTACTCACGTCCTTCCGCTCGATCAGATTAACAAGGGATTCGACCTCATGCACGAGGGCAAATCGATCCGGGCGGTGGTAACCTACTAGCGTCAATGCGTTCGTCGTGCAATGAGATCGGTAGCGTAACGATTACGAATCCGCGAGCCGAGAAGCAGTGAATGCTGTTATATCGATAAAGGAGGGAACTGACCATGGCAGTCTCCATTCATCCAGGCGTTGACAAGGGCCTTAAGCCCGCAGCGGCAACCTTCGCCGGTGGCACGTTGTCGTGCAAGTGTTCTGATGGAAAAGTAACCGTATCGATCAAGGGACAGGCTCTTCACAACCACGTGTGCGGTTGCACGAAATGCTGGAAGCCTGCCGGAGCGCTGTTTTCACAAATCGCGGTTACGCCTCGCGAAAACCTCAAAGTGACCGCCCATGAGGAGAAGCTGAAGGTCGTCGACCCGAATGCGACGATCAAACGCCACGCGTGCACGGGCTGTGGCGTGCACATGTACGGTCGGATCGATAACACCGGCCATCCGCTCTACGGTGTGGATTTTTTCCATACCGAGCTGTCATCCGACGCGGGCTGGGCGCCACCGGAATTTGCGGCGTTTGTCTCGTCCATCATCGAGGCCGGCGCCGATCCGGCCCAGATGGGTGCGGTCAGGGCCCGGCTTAAGGAGCTCGGCCTCGAGCCTTACGATTGTCTGTCTCCGCCGCTGATGGACGCCATCGCCACGCACACGGCAAAAAGCAAAGGTACCCTCCATCACGCTTAGCGCCCCTGCCGGGTAACACACCGGCAGACCGACGCAGCCGCGAGGGCGATCGTCAAGCGGAGGGTCGGGCGCCATCGAGCGCTCGACCCTTCGTTTCCATTCGTATGCCACCGCATCGCGGCGGCAACGCGCTGCCAGACCTTTTCATGACCGTCAAGACAATTTCCGAGAGCAGGTCCTTCGGTGGCGTGCAGGGAACGTACGCGCATGATTCGGCCGAAACGCGTTGCCCGATGCGCTTCGGAGTCTTCCTGCCGCCCCAGTCGGCGACAGGTCGGGTGCCGGTGCTCTACTGGCTCTCGGGTTTGACCTGCACCGAGGAGAACTTCATCGTCAAAGCCGGCGCCCAGCGTGTCGCCGCCGAGTTGGGGCTGGCCATCGTCGTTCCGGATACCAGTCCCCGCGGTCTCAATATCCCAGGAGAGGCTGAGAGCTACGATTTTGGCCTTGGCGCAGGTTTCTATGTCGATGCCACGGCAGCGCCATGGTCGAACGGATACCGCATGTACTCTTACGTGGCCAAGGAACTACCCAAGGCGATCGGCGCGAACTTTCCCATCGACCCGTCGCGTGCCGGCATTTTCGGACATTCCATGGGAGGGCATGGCGCGTTGACCATTGCCCTCAAGAATCCCGACGCCTTCCGGTCTGTATCGGCGTTTGCCCCAATCTGTTCGCCGATGCGCTGTCCCTGGGGCGAAAAGGCCCTCGCGGGTTACCTGGGGAACGATCGCAGCAGATGGCGCGAATACGATGCGACAGCACTGCTCGAAGAGCGCGGGTGGCGCGGGCCCCCGCTTCTGGTCGACCAGGGTACCCGGGACCCTTTCCTGGACACCCAGCTCAAGCCGCACCTGCTTAGCGAGGCCTGCGCCCGGCGCAATGTCGGGCTCGACCTACGCATGCAGGATGGTTACGACCATAGCTACTTCTTCATCGCCAGTTTCATCGACGACCATCTGCGCTTCCATGCGCGCCATCTCTAAGGCGCGTAGCCAGGCTCGCGGCAGGTACAGGGCGCGAGCGCCGTAGCTTGCGCTTTCGCAGTGGTGGATTGACGCGAGGGCGTGGCGCAACGAGCAAAAAAGCACCCGACGCCAGCGCGCCGTCACTTGATGCGATCGAGGAGCGTCGACAAGGTCGCCAGGCGCGTCGCCGCGCTTGCGTCCGTTGCCAATCCAGGGCGGGAAGCCGCCGCGAAGACCCGAAAACCTTAATGCTGCAAGAAAAACGGCGCCCTGCCCTACCTAAGCGGCGAGGCGCCGCGCCAGCCACTTACCGCGTGGCGACATACATAGTGATTTCAAAGCCAAAGCGAATGTCCTGAAAGGACGGCTTGGACCATTGCATGGCCACCTCCTGCAGTTGTTAACTCCGTCCGGCATTGCGCTGTATCCGCCTTGCGGAGCGAGCCCATTATACGTCATGGGTGCAGTGCCGAACAGACTAGACTAAACCGAAGTGTCGTCTGCCAGGCGGGCCTTCTTCGCTGGCAACGGGGCACTCCGGGGTCGCGCTCGTTGTTGCCAAAAGTACAGGGCGGAGCAAACAGTCCAAAAGCTTAACCGGCAAGATGTCGGGGCAATAATAGAAGTTGCCCTTACCCGACGTTCGCGCACGATAACCGGCCGGTCAGCCCGACAACCCTGGCCATGCGACCCGGGTTGGCGTGAAGGCGGGTCGCCTCGGCCCGGACCTGACCCGCCTGCAAGCATTGGCGGTTAAGATGTCAGGCCATTCGTCCAGAGGAGATTTACGATGATGCAACGATTGTTCTTCGCGGCCCTGTTCTTCCTTGCCGCGACCTGCGCCGGCGCGAATACCTATAGCGACGTCTGGTACGATGCCGCCGAGCCGGGATGGGGGGTGTTCGTCAAGCAGAGCAACACCTTTCAATTTCTGGCCTTCTTCGTCTACGGCCCCGGTGCGGGGAGCAATGCGCCGCCGACGTGGTACACCGCGCAACTGACCAACAACGGCGACGGCACGGGCCTTAACTATACCGGTCCCCTCTATGCGACCACCGGCACCTACTTCGGCGCCCCGTGGCAGGGCGACATCGCCACCGCGGTTGGCAGCGCGACCTTTGCCGGCTCCGCCGTGGCCGAAGATTACTCCCACGCTACGCTGACCTATACGGTGAACGGCGTGACAGTAACCAAGCCCATCGTGCGCCAAACCCTTACCGCCTACGCCTTGAGCGGCAGCTACAGTGGGTCCGTTGCCGGCGCGGTTTCGAGTTGCGCCGATGCCGCCAACAATAAATCCGGGGTCAATGGCCGCTTCAACCTCACCGTGGCGCAGGTCGGGGATGCGTCGGCAACGCTCACCTTCAACTTCGTCGATCCGAACACCAACTACAACGGCATGGTGTGCACGCTCGGCGGTGCGCTGACCCACAACGGCACGCTCTACTCGATCCCGAACGCACAAGTGGCCTGTACCGCTCCGGGCTTCAGCCCGGGCAGCATCGTATCGGGCAGCGTCGATCTGCTCGACCAAACCGGCCAGGGGATCGAAGGCAAATGGTCGGCAACGACGACCGCCGGCTGCGTCCAGGTGCTGCACTTCGCGGCGCTGTTGGACTAGCGCAAAGCCCGCTGCCGCGCCGTCAACGGGCGTTCGATCGGGCTAAAGCACTCTCGAAAAAGCGCCGGCGCGACACACCCCCTCGCCCTCGTCAAAGGTGCTTGGGGCTTTCGCGGCGCGAGGCCAAGGGCTCGCGAGGGGGCGGATCTCTAGCGCCCCAAGCGGCGCCCCCTCACCGAAGCCGCACGCGAAGGGCACCGCGCGGGAAGCGTTTCTTTCCCCGTCGCCGCCGTTTTAGGGCAGCGCGAAGGCGGGCCTTTGCCTTGCCCCTTCTCGCTGGCGTAGGCTTCTAATCGGCCTCGTTCCCGGCTTGGGGGGTGCGCCTGGTATGCCCGCCACCGGTCACGGAAGAGCCCTGGATCATGCTCTAAGTCCTTGTCCTTCTCGCCCAAGTTCGCCTTGTCTTCGAGGGCTCCTGCGCCACCGCCCCAATGGCCTTAAAGGCAACCGGTTAGACGCTGTTTCCCGCGAACATGCGCTCAAACCTCCTGCCGCGCAGCGCCGCGGCACTGCTGGCCACGGTTTCGGCCACCGCGCGCGCCGATCCGGAGGTTGAGGCCCTCGCCATCGCCGCCGGGGTCGTGGTCGTCGCGGCGAACCTCGCCGACACCGCCCGGCGCGAAGAGCCTGACGCCATCGCGCTCGAGGTCGGTCGCTTCGACGCGATCAAGAACGTGCAGCCGGCGAACGCCTTCGGCGGCGAATACCGCGCCAGCCACCTGCTGTGGTGGGAGCTCAGGCCGTTCGCAGGGGCCGGCTTCACCTCGCAGCACAGCCTCTATGGCTACGGTGGCATGCGCATCGAGACCTCGTGGGGCGAGCACCTGGTGATCACGCCGAGCTTTGCGCTTGGCGCCTATGCCCGCGGCGAGGGCAAGGACCTGGGACATCCGCCCATCCTCGGTCGCTTCGGCATCGACGTCGAATACCGCCTCGACCACGGCTTCCGGGTCGGTTTCGCCTATCAGCACTTTTCCAACGGCAAAGCCCTGGGTCAGAGCGAGAACCCGGGGACGGAGGTGGTCGGCGTCACCTTCTCGCTCCCGATCCAGTGACCGGCTTCCGCATAACCCAGTCTCCTGGCTGGCTGACACCGCGGCCGACCGCAAAGCCGAATCGCTGACTGCCGATTGCGTCGAGGAGGCTGCGTCAGCTGATGACGCCAACCCCTGCCCAGCAAACGCTGTGCAGCGCCTCGGCCGTAGCGTCAAGTTTGATGCTAGCGCGCTACCTGAGCAAACAACGCCCAGAGCACAAAGGCCAACAATAAAAGCGCAAACGGAAGCGACATCAAGACGAGAATGCGCGCACTTCTAACCAGCTTCGAGCTTTCGGCCAGGATCCGTCCCGCTCGCTCCCCAATGCCTTGGGCCTCGCTCTCACCCTTGGACAATCCCGCCAGGCGTTCACGTTGTTGCGCGAGAACCTCTGCCTGCCGCTCGAGCGCCTGCGATTGACGTTCCAGTTGCAGTCGCTGCCCATCCCGGATCTCTTCGAGGAGGCGAATGATACGCTCGGCGTGCTGATCGTTCATTGCGTTCTACCGAAGAAGCATGAAGGGGTACGCCGAATGGACGGCGCGCCTAGCCGCACGTTGTACGAGAATGTAAGAAATACCCCCAGATCTACCTCTGCATGCCGCGGGATGGCAAACAACCAAAGCAGACCCCCATTAGAACATCGATGAAGGGTTTGCTGGAGAAAAAGTCGGGGAATTCCTGGATTGCATTGGTGCATGCAAAGTTGGCGGAGAGGGTGGGATTCGAAGCCGCGACGTGCTGCTTCGTAGCCTTATGTTGCACTGCGTTATTTTCTAGACTAGGTCGCGGGTCGATAGAACTTTTGAACGCGCAACCGACCCCTACACCGAGCGGCTGGTCCTGGCGCCGCGTTGAAAAAACTGCGGCGTGCGACGGCGAGCGAACGGACGAACCGCGTCAGAACTTGCCGGCCTGAGCCAAGGGACGCTGCGATCCTGGCGTGAGCGTGTCGTACTTTCCCTAGGTATCCCAAACTCCGGTGCTTGGCCCGCAAATTGCTCCTAGTCAGCGGTCAGTCAAGTTCCACGGCCAGGATTACCATGGATATCAAGACTCTGACGCACAGGGAGGGCGCCGGCTGGTCGTGCGCCTTGCCGACCGAACTCGACGGGCCGAATACGTTGGTCATCGTATTCGGCGCCGCGAGCTACATCGATTCGCCGGCTGCATTGACCGAATTGATGGCTGCCTTCCCCTGCAGCAAGGTAATCGGGTGCTCGAGCGCAGGCGAGATCCATGCCGATCTGGTTGCGGACGACACGCTAGTCGTCGGCGTCGCGCGATTCGAGCACACGACGGTGGCGTATGCGACGGCACCGATTGCCGTCATGGGCGATTCCGCGCAGGCCGGCACCCGCATCGGCGCCGAACTCGCCGCAATCCATCCCCGCTTCGTGCTCGCGCTTTCGGACGGGCTACGCGTCAATGGCAGCGAGTTGGTCAAAGGATTGACCCGGACGCTGCCGCCAGACACGATCATCAGCGGCGGCCTGGCCGGCGACGGTGATCGCTTCGCGCGCACCTGGGTTATCGTCGACGGGCAACCGCGGAGCGGTTACGTGACTGCCGTCGCACTCTCGGGCGCGGTCGAGGTCACCACGGGTTCCAAGGGCGGCTGGGATATCTTTGGTCCGGAGCGGCGCGTAACTCGCTCGGAGGGCAATGTGCTCTACGAACTGGACGGCAAGCCGGCGTTGGCGCTTTACAAAACCTACCTTGGCGAATTGGCGAAAGGACTGCCGGCGACCGCGTTGCTGTTTCCGCTCGCTATCCGCGACGGAGTCGAGGACAACCAGGCGGTCGTGCGCACGGTCCTGGCGGTTGACGAGACTGCGCAGTCGATGACCTTCGCGGGCGACGTGCCGCAGGGGTGGCGCGCGCGGCTGATGCGCGCCACCGACGATCGCCTGATCGAAGGTGCCGCGTCGGCCGCGGCGAGCGCCATGGTCGGCGGCTCCAGCGACCCGGTGCTGTCGCTCGCAATCAGCTGCGTTGGGCGCCGACTGGTTCTCGGGCAGCGAGTCGAGGAAGAAACCGAAGCGGTGCTGCATGCGCTGCCTGGTGGTTCACAGCAAATAGGCTTCTATTCGTACGGCGAGATTTCGCCGAATGGATTATCCGGTTGTGATCTGCACAACCAGACAATGACGCTGACGACCCTACGTGAAGTCGTTGCATAACCTGCTCTTGCGCCAGCTGCGACGGCTCGGTCTCGAGACCGAACAGGCGCCTGACGCCGCGGTGTGGCGCGAATTCCTGGTCAAAGTGAGCCGGTCGTATGGCGACGCGGATCAGGAACGCTATCTTTCGCAGCGCTCGCTGGAGATCTCGTCGGCCGAGATGCAGGAACTCTACGAGGCGCTGGAGAAGGAACGCGACACCCTCGGAAGGCGCGTCAAGGAGCATACCGCCGAGTTGCAGAAAAGTGAACGTCGATTCCGCAGCCTCACGTCGCTCAGCTCCGACTGGTTCTGGGAACAGGACGCGGAGTTGCGATTCACGTCGATTTCGGGCCACTTCTGCGAGTCGACAGGTATCTCGGAAGAGGATCACATCGGCAAAGCCCGCTGGGAGCTGCCCCGTGTGGAACCGCCCCCCGAAGGATGGGCGGCGCATCGTGTTCGCCTCGCGGCGCGGATGACGTTCCACGACCTCCAACTGCGGCGGCGCCTGCCTGACGGCTCGTATTCGTATTCTTCGGTCAGCGGCGAGCCGGTGTTCGGCGACAACGGGAAGTTCCTGGGCTATCGAGGCATAGGCCGCGACATCACGCAGCAGAAGATGGCCGAAGAAAAACTCACCCGCCTTGCGCGCTTCGACACGTTGACCGGTCTGCTGAATCGATCGACCTTTTTCGACTGCTTCGATCACGCGCTCGCCATGGCGGACCGGGACAGCCATCAGTTTGCCGTGCTATTCATTGATCTGGACCGATTCAAGGATCTCAACGATACGCTGGGCCACATCGTCGGCGACGAAGTGTTGAAAGTGATGGCGCAACGGCTGCAGAAGGCGGTGCGCAGCGCGGACACGCTCGCGCGACTCGGCGGCGACGAGTTCGTGCTTCTGGCCGAAAACGCGGAGTCGCCGCAGAGCGTCGCCGACTTAGCGCAGCGAGTCGTCGAAACCCTTGCCGAGCCGTTGCTCGTGCGCGGTGAGGAATGCCGGCTCGGCGCGAGCGTGGGCGTCGCGATGTATCCGGCCGATGGCGAAGACGCTCCCACACTGCTCAGGAATGCGGACATTGCGATGTACCACGCAAAGGCCTCGCGGCGCAACGGGTTCGCTTTTTTCTCCGAAGCGCTCGACAAACCGCAGAAGGAACGCATGCTTCTCGGCGCGAGCCTTCATCGCGCGCTCGAGTTGAACCAGTTGCTGCTGCTGTATCAGCCCAAAGTCTCCGTCGCCACCGGTGCGATGGTCGGGGTCGAAGCGCTGATCCGCTGGCAGCACCCAGAGCGTGGCTTAGTGCTACCTGGCGTGTTCATTCCATTGGCCGAGGAATCAGGGCTCATTCTGCCCTTCGGCCGCTGGGTGCTGCGCAGCGCCTGCAGCCAGGCCATGGCATGGCAGGCGCTGGGGTTGCCACCGTTCAGCGTCGCGATCAACCTGTCTGGGCGGCAATTCACCGACCCACAGCTTGCTGCCGATATCCGTGCGGCCCTGAGCGAAACGGGGCTCGATCCGCGCCTGCTGGAACTGGAAATCACCGAGAGCGTGATCGTCGACCAGCACGAGCGCGCATTGGAGACACTGCGCCAGGTCAAGGCGATGGGCGTCCAGGTATCGATCGACGATTTCGGGACCGGCTACTCCTCGCTTGCTCGTCTCCAGAAATTCCCGATCGATGCGCTCAAGATCGATGGCTCATTCATCGGCGCCATTGCAGTAGACGCGGATGGTGCGGCGATCACCACTGCGATCATTGCGATGGCGCACAGCCTTCGGCTGCGAGTCGTTGCCGAGGGCGTGGAAACGCGCGAGCAAGCGCAATTCCTGCGTCAGCATCGCTGTGACGAAATGCAGGGCTACTATTTCAGCCAGCCAGTGCTGCCGGC
>DASZFQ010000171.1:0-2767 GCA_035939595.1 Casimicrobiaceae bacterium | reverse complement strand
TGCGCCTTATCTCTATACCCTGCAGCAGAGCAAGGCCGTCGCGCATGCCTTCCGCGTGGCCAGTGGGCTCGATTCGATGGTGCTGGGCGAGCCGCAGATCCTGGGGCAGATGAAACATGCCGTGAAGGCTGCGGAGGCTGCCGGATCGCTCGGGCTGGTACTCCATCGTCTGTTCCAGCACACCTTCGCCGTGGCGAAGGAAGTGCGCAGCAACACCAACATCGGTAGCGTATCGATCTCGATGGCCGCGGCGGCGGTGAAGCTCGCCGAGCGGATCTTCCCATCGCTCGGCGAAATGCGGGTGCTGCTTATTGGGGCAGGCGAGATGATTGACTTGGTGGCGACGCATTTTGCCGCGAAGAAGCCGCGTTCGATCACAGTCGCGAACCGCACCTTGGAGCGTGGGGCACAGCTCGCGGCGCGCTTAGCGGCCGACGCGATCACCCTGAACGAATTGCCGGAGCGCCTGAGCGACTTTGACATCGTTATCACCTCGACCGGGAGTTCGCTGCCGATTCTGGGAAAGGGCCTGCTCGAGCGGGCAATCAGGGCGCGCCGGCGGGCACCGATGTTCATCGTCGACCTCGCCGTCCCGCGCGACGTTGAGCCCGAAGCGGCCAGGCTCGATGATCTCTTCCTGTATACGATCGACGACATTGCACGCATGGTAAAGGACAACCTGCAGGTTCGCAGTGAGGCGGTGCGCGAGGCCGAGGCGGTGATTGCTGAGCAGGTGCAAAGGTTCCTCCGCTGGCTCGACGGGCGCAAGGTGGTGCCGACGATCGCTGCGCTGCAACGCCACCACAGTGACCTTCGCACCGCCGAGCTTGAGCGCGCGCGCCGAATGCTGACCGACGGGACGCCGCCGGTTCGAGTGCTCGAGGAGCTGGCGTACGCGCTGACCAACCGGTCTCTACAGTTGCCCACACAGGCGCTCGGCCAGGCGAACGCCGCCGAACGCGGCGAACTGCTGGCGCTGCTGCATCGCGTCTACGACCTGCCCGACGCCGACGCATCGGTGGCCGCCGGGTGAGGAGCAGGATTTCGAAAGCCCATGCAGACCAATGCAAGACCGTCGTTTGTCGCGTCCGTAGATTGAGGTCTGGAGACAAACATCCGATTTGGGGCGTCATAACAGCGACGGCGCAGTTGGCGCGGGTACCGCATATCCGGTGTGTGGAGTGTGACCTTGCGCCGGCGAAAGGACTATAGGGATCATGTCATTGGGCAAACCGGTCCGCCGGATCGCGGTTGTCGGCACCGGCGTGGTCGGCGCGAGCTGGACGAGCTTGTTCCTGGCGCAGGGGTTTGATGTCATGGCAACGGATCCGGCGCCGAGCGCGAGCGCGGAAGCCGATCTTCGCCGCTATGTCGACACGGTGTGGCCGGCATTGGCAAGCCTAGGTATTTCCCCGAAGGCCTCGCCCGAGCATCTTTGTTTCGAGAACGAGCTGCGACAGGCTCTGGCGGACGCGGACTTGGTACAGGAAAGCGTCCAGGGAAATGGCCTCGAAAAGAGCGCGCTTAAGATCGACCTGTTCGCCGAGATGGATGCCGCGACCCCTCCCGATTCGATCATCGCGTCGAGCTCGGCGGGACTCACCATGAGCGTCATGCAGTCTGCCTGCGTTCATCCCGAGCGCTGCGTCATCGGCCACGCTTTGAGTCCCCCGCACATCATGCCTCTGGTCGAGGTGGTCGGGGGGGCGAAGACCGCGCCAGAAGCGGTGCAACAGGCCATGTCCTTCTACGCCTCGATCGGCAAGAAGCCGATCCACGTGCGCAAGGAAATCACCGGCCACGTGGCGAACCGGCTGCAGGCAGCGCTCTATCGCGAGCTCGCCCATCTCATTGACCAAGACGTGATCGACGTCGCCGCCGCGGATGCGGTGGTCAGTTGGGGACCTGGCCTGCTTTGGGGCGTCATGGGGCCCAATCTGCTACTTCATCTCGCCGCGGGGCCAGGCGGGATCCACGAATTCATGGAGCACCGGCCCGGCCCGATAACCAGCTGCTGGAACGATCTGGGCACGCCTGACCTCACCCCAAAGATCAAGCAAGCCCTGATTGACGGCGCACTGTCGGAGGCCGGGAACCGTTCGCTCGAGCAACTCGCTCGTGAGCGCGATGAGGCGCTACTGGCATTGATCCGGCTGCGCCGCAGGCTTGCCAAGCCGCGTGGCCCAGCCCGTTCGCCTCGGCCAAGGAGAAGGACGTGATCGGCTACGCCCCGCTGCGCGCAGGCCGGCATCGCCGGCAACAATTGCCGCGCGATAATCGAAGGGTGTCCGCGACCGGACCTGGACAAGCACTCGATCGCTGCCGGAGCTGATGTGATCGTCGAAGAGCGCAAGCAGGATGGCGCGCGAGTATTGAGGCTTCAGTTCAACACCCGCTGGGTATGGTCGGCGCTGGTGCTGCTGCTCTCGGTGTGGATTCTGCGCAGTTTTGTCGAACCGCTGCTGTGGGCGGCGATCATCGCGATCGCAAGCTGGCCGATCTACCGGCGCTTCGCCCGCAGTCTGCCCGGGTGGATGGCTTCGAGCCTGACGCCTCTCGCCTTCACCGGGCTAGTCGCCGTGTTCGTGCTCGGACCGATCGTGTTCGCCTTCGGGGCGCTGATTGTTCAGGCGCAGAGGTGGGCGGGCCAGCTCTTGCTGGCGGAAAAAACAGGAGTGGCCGTTCCCGCCTGGCTGGAAGGCCTGCCCCTGGTCGGTCCCGGGCTGGTCGAACGCTGGCAGGCGCTGTTGGGCACGCCGCGTGGCTT
>DASZFQ010000170.1:0-1706 GCA_035939595.1 Casimicrobiaceae bacterium | reverse complement strand
CTGCGCCTGCACACGATCGGCGAACGGCCGGTGAGCACCTATCCGACCTGGTCGGCGTTCCTGGCGCGGCGCATGGCACCGGCGATGCGCACCTGCGCCACCGTCGAGGAACGGCAAGCCAATCTCTCGACCAAGCTCGCCCGCGCCGCCAACCTGCTGCGCACCCGCGTCGACGTCGAACTCGAGCAGCAAAACCGCAACCTGCTGCAATCGATGAACGAACGCACGCGCTTGCAGTTGCGCCTGCAGGCAACGGTCGAAGGGCTCTCGGTCGCGGCGATCAGCTACTACGTTATCGGGCTCCTCGGCTACGTCGTGAAAGCGGCGCACGACGCCGGCGAACCGGTCGACCCGTCGTACATCATCGCCGGACTGGTGCCCGTCACGGTTCTGGTGATCTGGTGGGTGGTGCGCCGCATCCGCCGCCGCCATATCGCGCGCGAGGGTTAAACCGACCCGTCATGGCCGGGCGTGTCCCGGCCCATCCACGTCTTTGATATATCTGCGCTTCTGAGAGGTGGATGCCCGCCACAAGGCCGAGCATGAAATGGGGAAACGTCCGCTAACCTTCCTTTTACCACAATCGCCCCATTTTCTGCCGGCGTTGGGGCAGTTCGAGCAACGCCGCTGGTGGGAGCGGGGATGTCGGGGACGGGACGGACCACACGGGCGGGATCGGCATGGCTTGGGCGCGGGCTTGTTCTCGCACTCATGCTGGGCGCCGGACCGGCGCTTGCGGACTACCGCATCACCCGCGACCACGGCGGCGAAATCAAATCGTACGAAGCAAAATACGAGCGCCTGCGCGACGCGGGCGAGCGCGTCATCATCGACGGCATCTGCAATTCCGCCTGCACGCTCGTTCTGGGCATCGTTCCGGCGAAGCGAATTTGCGTGACGCCGCGCGCGAGCCTCGGGTTCCACTTGGCTTATTACGATCAGCGCTGGACCGCCGGCATGAAAATTACCAGCTACTCAGGCACCCAGGAGCTGATGCAGTATTATCCCCAGCCGGTGAAGGATTGGATTGCGCGCCACGGCGGGCTCACCAGCAAGATGAAGCACGTCACCAACGGCGCCGAGCTGTGGGCGTTGGTCGACCCCTGCCCGGAAGAATTTTGATTATGTAGCCCGGATGAGCCCGCGCAGCGGGCCACATCCGGGACTGCCCCCGCATTTCCGCCCGCATTCGCGGACGTCATGCAGGCTACGATGCGTTATACTCCGCGCCGCCACCTCGCGGAGAAAAGCCCATGCGGTTCGGCGTGTTCTACGAATTGCAATTGCCGAAGCCGTGGGGCGAAGGCGACGAGCACCGCCTGTTCAAGGACGCGCTGGCGCAAATGGTGCTCGCGGACCGGCTCGGCTACGACTACGCGTGGCAGGTCGAGCATCATTTCCTCGACGAATATTCTCATTCCTCGGCGCCCGAGGTGTTCCTCGCGAGTGCGGCCGCGCTGACGAGCCGCATCCGCCTCGCTCACGGCATCCGTCAGGTCATCCCCAACTACAATCACCCGGCGCGTACGGCCGAGGGCCTCGCCACCCTCGATATCCTCTGCGACGGGCGGCTCGACTTCGGCATCGGCGAAGGCGCAACGCGCATGGAGCTTGGCGGCTTCCGCATCCCCGCCAAGGAAAAGCGCGCGATGGCGATCGAGGCGGCCGAGCAGATCGCCAACATGATGGTGCTGACCCCCTACCCG
>DASZFQ010000169.1:0-6261 GCA_035939595.1 Casimicrobiaceae bacterium | reverse complement strand
TTCTTGAAGCTGAGCTGCGTGGCGAGCTGCGCCGCGGTGATGGTCGCTTCCGGCGCCCGACACTGCGCCTGAAGCATCTGCAGCTGGGTTGGCGAGATGCCGATCCAGTCACGCGTGGCAAGCAGCGCCGCGGTGAACTCCTGGATGGTGGCGATCGGTCCTGAGTCAGCGTATTCGTTGCTCGCTGGCCGGACGGCGACGGTTGCCTGCTTCAGCATGGCTTGCGCTCGATGACAGCCCGCGCGCCCACGGCGTAGGTACTTCCGGCCGGAAGTCCCAACAACATGCACGTCGTGCTCGGAAGAATGTTGGTGCAACTGCGCAGATGCGTGGCCAGGTCGCGGAGCAGGAGCTCGTCGCTCGCGTCGAGCGCGCAGAGAAACTGGTCACGCAAGCCGGCCGAAGCCCGACCGGACCCGAAGACGGCTGCCGTAGTCACCGTCCACCTCCATCGATTGGGCACCCAAGCCCCATTGCGAGCCAACCTCCAAGCGTCGCGCGGCACCTGCCGCAATAATGGGACTATATACCGGTATTGCATTCACGTCCCAGGTAAAACGCGAAGGTAATTGAAGGTTATTTGACGTGCCTGCCAAATGCGTGTATAGATAACGCGCCG
The DNA here is from genome assembly GCA_035939595.1 of Casimicrobiaceae bacterium. Taxonomy (GTDB): domain Bacteria; phylum Pseudomonadota; class Gammaproteobacteria; order Burkholderiales; family Casimicrobiaceae; genus PALSA-1003. The sequence goes on along the minus strand of DASZFQ010000169.1, from coordinate 5,642 downwards.
GTTCCTCAAGCGAATTGCCAGTCCCGCGTTGCCGCCTCGGCGGTACTCATCAGGTCTTCGTCTCTCTCCCTTGAAGTTCCAGCGCCGGGCTAAGGCCCGTCATTTACTTTCCCAGGAGCAGTAGACATGAGTACAGGTACAGTCAAGTGGTTCAACGATGGCAAGGGCTTCGGCTTCATCACTCCCGATGGCGGCGGCAAGGATCTGTTTGCCCACTTCTCGGCGATTCAGGGTGAAGGCCACAAGAGCCTGCGCGAGAACCAGAAGGTGAGCTTCGACGTCACCACCGGTCCCAAAGGGGATCAGGCCGCGAATATCAGAATGCTCGATTAATTCAATCGCAGCGGTGAATCAAGAGAGCCCGGGCAACCGGGCTTTTTTTCTTCTCCCGCAGTGCGTCAGCTGACCTGCGTCAATCCCGTCGGCGGGCCGTCGATCGCCGTCCATCCGGCATCGATCATCAGGGTGCTGCCGCTGATGTAGCTCGCCGCGTCGGATGCAAGGAACCCCACCACGCTCCCGACTTCGTGCGGCTGACCCCAGCGCCCAAAGACGGTGTGTTTGGCGTAGGTATCATAGATGTCTGAACGGGTCTTGATCGGCGCAGTGAGTGGCGTCTCGATGATAGAGGGGGCGATCGCGTTGACACGGACACCGTAGCCGCCGACCTCGGCGGCAAACCCCTTGACGAGCAGCGAGATCGCCGCCTTAGTCGCGCCGTAGACCGCCAGCCCCGGCTCGATCGTGAAAGCGCGTATCGACGATGAGGCGATGATGCTGCCACGTTTCTGCGCGACCATGACCCGGCCGACCTCGCGCAAGAAAAAGAACGTACCTTTGACATTGAGATCGAGAATGCGGTCGAATTCGGCTTCGCTGTAATTCAGCAACAGCTTGCGGATGTTGATGCCCGGCGTCGTCACGGCGACGTCGATGCCCCCAAGGGAACCTTGGACTCGGTTCACCAGCGCGGCGACCTCATCGCCGCTGGCGGCGTCGGCACGCGATGCATCGGCCATCCCACCGCCGGCGCGGATCGCCGCTGCAGTCGCCTCCGCCCGCGCCAGATCGAGATCCGCGCAATGGACTGCGGCCCCGAGCGCGCCAAGCGCTTCCGCCGCCGCCTTGCCGATGCCGGATGCGGCGCCGAGGACGAGCGCCTTGCGCCCGGTCAGATCGAATAGTTTGCGATAGTCTGTCATCCGGAACTCCAGCCCGACGGCCACGGTGATGCCGACAGCGATTGACTCGCGCCCGACGGCCGGGAAATACTAGCACTCACGGGCACATCCGGTCGGAGCATCGTCGGATGGTCGCTGCAATTGGCGCCGGCGGGCCGTTGGGTCGCCGGCGGGCCATGTAGCGGCACCTTTCAGGCAGTCGCCGTCGTTACCAGCTCTTCGCCACAACGGACAAAACGCAGTGCAACCGGTCGGCGTCGAAACGCAGCAGGCGGTGCCCTCCCAATCCTATCCGCTCGCCGCGCACGACGGCGTTGCGCTGCGCGCACTGGACCGGCTCGCCGAGTCGGTTGTCGTGGTGGCGCTCCTGGGTGAACTGGTCATGGTCCTGGCCAACGTCGTCGCGCGTGCATTCTTCCATCATTCGTTTCTCTGGGCCGACGAATTGGCGCGTCTGACGCTCTCGACGCTGGCGTTCATCGGCGGTGCGGTCGCGTATCGGCGCCGCGATCATGCCTTTGTCCGCGTGGTCCTCAACCTCTGCTCGGCACCGACGCGCAGCGCCTGCCTGGCGCTCGCCGATGTCCTGGTGCTCTTCGTCGCCGGCCTGACCGGCATTGCCTCGATCGAATTCCTTGCTTCGAGCTGGAACGAACGCACGCCGGTGCTGCAGCTTCCGGCGGCGATCATCGGCCTGCCGCTTCCCCTGGGCATGGCGTTGCTTGCGATCTATGCATCCGTCCATCTCCGGCGCGAGCACGGACGGATCGCGTGGCAGGTCGGATCGGTGTTTGCCGTGGCGCTGGCCGGGGCGATGCTGACGCGCACAACCTGGCAGGCGTGGTTCACCGCCGATGTCGCCATCAGCGCCGTCCTCGTATTCTTCCTGGTGGCGATCCTGGCCGGCGTCCCGGTTGGCTTCGTGCTGCTCCTGTCGGCGGCCGCGTACATGTGGGGCACCGGCACGGCTTCGCTGGTGGTATTACCGCAAAGCATGGTCAACGGCACGGGCAACTTCATCCTGCTCGCGGTGCCGTTCTTTATCCTGGCGGGGTTGATCATGGAGCGCGGCGGCATCAGCGTGCGCCTGATCCGCTTCATCCAGAGCGCGGTCGGCCATGCCCGCGGCGGACTGCTCCAGGTCGCCGTACTGAGCATGTATGTGGTATCCGGCCTTTCCGGCTCCAAGCCTGCGGACGTCGCCGCGGTGGGCACGGTCATGCGCGACGAATTGCGCGACCGTCACGGCGCAGCCGAGGGCGCGGCGGTGCTCGCCGCGGCGGCGATCATGGGCGAGACCGTGCCGCCGAGCATTGCCATGTTGATTGTCGGCTCCATCACCAGTGTTTCGGTGGCGGGCCTGTTCATCGGGGGCCTCATCCCGGCGGCGGTGATGGCCTTGTGTCTGATGCTGCTTATCGACCTGCGCACGCGCCGTGCCGGCACGCCCCGCATCCCCCGCGTGCCGCTCGCCACCCTGCTCCGCGCCGGTCTCGGCGCGCTGCTGCCGCTGCTCATGCCGGGAATGCTTCTGGCGGGCATTCTGCTGGGGATCGCCACGCCGACCGAGGTGGCCGCCTTCGCCGTCGTCTACGGGCTGGTGCTCTCGATGCTGGTCTATCGCGAGATGAGCCTGAAGGGACTTCTGCGCACGGTCGCCGATACCGCCGCGCTGACCGGCGTGCTCCTCTTCATCTTCGCCGCCGCGTCGGGATTTTCGTGGACGCTGACGGTGGCGTACCTGCCGCAGCGGCTGGTCGACCTGCTGCAATCGGTGGGCAACAGCACCGCCATCTTCATGCTCGGCTCGATCGGGCTCCTGATCGTCGTTGGCGTGCTGCTCGAGGGCCTGCCCTCGCTCAACGTTCTGGCACCCCTGCTCATTCCCATCGCCGGCAAGCTCGGCTTGAGCGAACTGCACTACGCCCTGGTGCTGATAATCGCCATGGGCATCGGTGGCTTCATGCCGCTTGCCGGCGTGGGTTTCTATGTCTGCTGTGCGATCATGCGTGCCGACATCGAGGCCGCGTCGCGCGCCATGCTGCCCTATCTGGCCATGGTGCTCGTCGGCTTGCTGATCGTCGCGTTCGTGCCGTCGCTGGCACTGTTTCTGCCGCATCATTTCGGCTTTCGTGGCTAACACTGTCCGGCAGCATCCGGGGCAGTTCTTAAGGAGGAGGAGCCTATGGACCGCAGAAGGTTTCTGAAGACTGCCGGCGCCGCAGCGTCGCTGGCCGCTCCCTACGTTGCGCGTGGACAGGCACCGCTGACGTTGCGCTGGGCGCACTTTGCACCGGAAGATCATCCGGCCAATATTGCGGCCAAGCAGTTTGCGAGCCGGGTCGAGATGCGTACCAACGGCGCGATCAAGATCAACATCTTTCCCAACAACGTGCTCGGCGGGCCGCCGGAGCAGGCGCAGCAGATCAAGCTCGGAACGATCGACATGGGGCTGCCCACCCAGGGACAGCTCGACAAGTACGACACCGCGTTTGGGGCTGTCATGCTGCCGTTCATCTTCGACAGTCCGGCTCAGGTATTTCGAGTCCTCGACGGGCCGGCTATGGTGTGGCTTGCGCCGCTTGCCGAGAAGCAGGGCTTCATCTTGCTGCACAACTGGGAATACGGGTTTCGAAACGTGACCAACGGCGTGCGCCCGATCAACGTCCCGGCCGATGTCGCGGGGCTGAAGATCCGCACGCCGCCCGAGCTGCAGATCCAGGCTTCGATGGAGGCGCTCGGCGCCACCGTGCAGGCCATTGCGTTTCCTGAGCTCTACCTCGCGCTCTCGCAGGGGGTCGTCGACGGCGAGGAAAACCCGATCCCGGTGATCTATTACAGCAAGTTCTACGAGGTCCAGAAGCATCTCGCGCTGACCCGGCACATCTACAACAACATGATCCACACCATTGGCGTCAATTCGTGGAAGAAGCTGACGCCTGCGCAGCAGGCGATCTTCCGCGAGGAAAGTGCCGCCGCCGGCGAGCTCATGCGCAAGCTCATCGCCGAGGGTGAGGCCGACCAGCTGGTCAAGCTCGCGGCGGCCGGCATGCAGGTCACGCGCCCCGACCTCGCGCCCTTTCGGGCCAAGATGGAGCCCGCCTACAAGCGCATCGCAGCCTACGCCGGCGAGGACAACGTCAAGAAATTCCGGACCATGGTCGAGGCGGCGCGCACGGCGTAGCGTCAGGTTGCGTTCGCCTGCAATACCCGTATCGGCTTGCCGTCGAGAAACGCCAGGGCGTTTTCCACGCTTTGCCGGTAATACTCGCGGTATACCTCGATCACCGAGTAGCCCAGATGCGGCGTAAGCACCGCGTTGGGTGCGCCGGCCAAGGGGTGATCCGCCGCCAGAGGCTCGCGATAGTACACATCGAGTGCGGCAATGATCCGCCCTGACACAACGGCGGCGACCAGCGCCGCCTCCTCGATGAGTTGTGCGCGCGCGGTATTGATCAGGATCGCACCGGGCTTCATGCGCGCCAGGTCGGCGGCACCGAGGATGCCGCGGGTACGCTCTGACAGCACCAGGTGCAGGCTGACCGCGTCGGCGCGGGCAAGCAGCTCCTCCTTTGACGCCAGGACTGCGCCCGCCGCAGTCGCCACTTCGGCAGTGAGATTCTGGCTCCATGCCAGCACGCTCATGCCCATCGCGCGGCAATAGGCCGCCATGCGCGAGCCGATTCGGCCCAGTCCAATGAGCCCGACCGTCTTGCCGTCGAGAACCGGGCCCGCCTCGGTCCCCAGCTGGAACCGACCGGCACGAACGGCGCGGTCGCCAGCGGGAATGCGCCGGGCCGCGGCGAGCAGAAGGCCGAGCGCCAGTTCCGCGGTCGAGCTCCCCGACGGTCCTGACCCGGTGTAGCACACGGTGATGCTGCCGGAGAGCATGGCATCGATATCGATGAGCGCCGCACGCGACCCGGTAAGACCGAACATGCGCAGACGAGGCAGGCGGGCAACCAGCGAGCGCGGGAACGGCGTGCGCTCGCGGGTGGCCAGGATGATGTCGCTCTGGGAGAGCCCTTGCGCGGCGGCGTCCTCGTTGGCAAACGGTGCCTCGAAGAAGGTGACTTCGGCTCGGGCCATAAGCGGCGCCCAATCTGCGCTCGCGCGCGCAACACGCTGCCAATCATCAAGCACGGCGATCTGGGTCAAGATTCGCTCCTCCTAGGCCGGCGAACGCGGATCCCCGGTCGGAGCCGCGTCGGGTCAGGTCCCGTCGTTCGGATGCTGCCCGATCGGAGAGTCCCCGGCACAAGCATACCTGCGATCGGTCGGACCCCGCATGGTCTCGTCGCACCGGGCCCTCTGCGCGATGGGATTGGAGCAGGGGGGATCTTCTGGCATGCTACGCGGCATACCTGCCGGGCTGGCAACGAAGTGCAGGGGAGTCACCCAAACTGTGGAGAATGCAATGAGAATCTTGAGGACATCGGTAGGGATCGTGCTGGGGATGCT
>DASZFQ010000168.1:0-7234 GCA_035939595.1 Casimicrobiaceae bacterium | reverse complement strand
CGGCCTGTCGGCAGGCATCGTCACCACGTCGCTCAAGCACGCGTCGCACTTCAAGCGCAACATGCAGGCTGGGATGGTGATGGTCAACCTGCCGACGGCGGGCGTCGACTACCACGTGCCGTTTGGCGGTCGCAAGGGCTCTAGTTACGGTCCGCGCGAGCAGGGCCGTTACGCGGCGGAATTCTTTACCGTCGTGAAAACGGCGTACATCGCGCCATGATGCAAAGTTTCTTTAGCCACAGGCACCTGTCTTGAGTAAGCCTTCGTCCGCCCCGGGCCAAAGCGCACCGCCCGCCTTAGGAATCGAGCGCTGGATCACGCTCGTCGTGGTGGTCGTTCTCATCGCTGGGTGCTTCCTGGTGCTGGAGCCGTTTCTCTCCGCGGTGCTGTGGGCGATCATACTCTGCTGCACCACCTGGCCGCTGTTCGACCGTCTGCAGCGCGTCATGCGCGGGCGGCTGACGCTTGCGAGCTTGGCGGTGACGCTCGCCATGGCGCTGGTGGTACTGGCGCCGTTCGTGATTGTCGGGATCTCGCTCGCCGAAAACGCCAACGAGCTCCTCGACGAGGCCAAACACTTCATCGACGCCGGGCCGCCCGATCCGCCGTCCTGGGTGGGCCAGATTCCGCTCGTCGGCGCGTCGGCTCGGGACTACTGGGCGAGCATCGCCCACAATACCGCGGAGCTGATGGGCGACCTCAAACAGTACATCAAGCCGCTGCAGGCCTTCGCCATCGGCAGCGGAGCGCTGCTCGGGCGCGGCCTGTTGGAGCTCGCGCTATCGATCTTCATCGCCTTCTTTCTCTATCGCGACGGTGCGGCGATCTCGCGCCGGCTCACGGCGGGCGTCGAGCACATCGCGGGCGAGCGTGGGTTGCGGCTGATGCGGGTCGCGGTGGCGACCATGCGCGGCGTCGTCTACGGCATCCTCGGCACGGCGATCGCGCAGGGGGTGCTGGCGGGGATCGGCTTGTGGCTGGCGAGCGTTCCCGCCGCGCCGCTGCTGGGGCTCGCCACCTTCTTCTTCTCGCCGCTGCCGATCGGCCCGCCGCTGGTGTGGGGGGCCGCGGCGATCTGGCTCTTCTACACGGGGCATACCGGCTGGGCGGTATTCCTGGTCGCCTGGGGCGTGCTGGTGGTGGCCAGCGTCGACAATTTCATCAAGCCCTTGATCATCAGCCGCGGCAGCAACCTGCCCTTTATTCTCGTCCTGCTCGGCATTCTCGGGGGCGTGGTGGCCTTCGGCTTTATCGGCGTGTTTCTCGGACCGACGCTGCTCGCGATCGGCTTCGCGCTCGTCAACGACTGGAGCAAGGAGCACGGCCGTCCGGCCGGGGCGGCCTAGCGGCCCGCAGCCGGTTCTGGCGTAGAATTGCGCCCGCCGGAGAGGTGGATGAGCGGTTTAAGTCGCACGCCTGGAAAGCGTGTTTAGGCTAATACCCTAACGCGGGTTCGAATCCCCCTCTAGCGGGAGCAATCGTTTCGAACCGCGCGAGCCTGCGACGGCATGGCGTAAAATCGCTAGCGGAACGGAGGGATGGATGAGCGGTTTAAGTCGCACGCCTGGAAAGCGTGTTAAGGGTAACTCCCTTACGCGGGTTCGAATCCCGCTCCCTCCGCCAACTTAATATACACCGGAACCTATGCCCGATGTCGCAGATGCGCTTCTGGTCAGAACGCGATTGCGTTCACTCCGGGCTTTTTTCGGGATGAATTCGGCGTCGGGATCGACGGACTGTTAGACAGTTCCCAGGTTCGAGCCCTGGTCGGGGAGCCTCTATCCATTAGCCAGTCCTGCGCGACCTTTGCGCGACTACTTATCCGCAGCGATGCGATCAGGCCGCGATTGGCGTCACGTCATCGATTCGACTCAAGTCGATAACCGGCTCGCCATCCGGATTAGTCACGAACAAATCAACGAAGCGATGGCCGAGCAGTATGTCCGACGCTGTGTAGTCATGTCGCGCGTGAACAGCCTGCATAATTGTTTCGTCCAATCCGCTGATGGTCACTGCGAAGTTCGCCGTGCAGTCGCGCAGGCTCTCTTGGGTCAGCCCGTGCAATGGGCTAGTCGCGTCGATGGTATGCATGATCGTCCAGCTCAAAGCAAACGCTGGCGAGCGGCTGCGCACGAGTAGCAAATCGTACAACCGCCGGAAGGGCTGCCCTTCGGACGTAGTTTCGTCCCGAACAAACGACACATTCGCGGAGGCTTCGAGAATCTGATTTTGTCGCTGGTTACCGGCACGCAGCATCAGCGTGGGCTGGCCATTGAACGAATCGATGACCGCGTTCCGGCTAAAGATCACTCTAGCAGTGGGCCGCGAAAAGCGCGCAAACACCAGGCCGGTTACCACGGCGAAGATCATGATGCCAACGAGGATCTCGACCGATGCCACCGTGTGGCCGTACATGGTGTGCGGATTCATGTATCCGTAACCCACCGTTGCGAGTGTTTCGATACTGAAAAAGAATGCGTCGGCAAAGGACCCAGGTCTGGCATTGGTTATGCTGTCCGAGCTGGCGAGGAATACGAGAGCAAAAATCGCATTGACCGCGAGATAGAAACAAAACACGAGTGCAAAGAATTGCGACCACGAAAGCGTCAGAATCAGATGGTAGAGGTCAGTGAAGTCGTACCGCCTCCCGCCAAGCAGCGTGACCCGACGCCCCCCGATTCGCCTCGATACACCAAGCGACTTGTTGGGGCGTTTCATGTCTTGGTTCGGTTTCATGATCCCCTCAACGTCCAAACCTCAACCATCGAGAAGTGGGTTGCCGCAAGGCAATCCCTGCGGGTAAGCGAGCAAGCAAAAATTGAGCAGCTGCAATAATCAACAACGGAGCCGTCATGCGCAACGGAACGGCCGGAGTCAATTCCTTGGCAGCCCTCCATTGTTGCACACGGGCGCCAGCCACAGGGCCAGGTTGCGCACGTAGGCCTTGACATCGGCGAGCCGCGCCGGATTTTTCTTCACTTCGTTTCCCGGAGCCTCGTCCACGAAGCTCGGACAGCCCATTTCGATATCCCAGTTGTAGTCGGCAAAGTGGTGAAAGCTCGACTCGGCGACGGCGCGGCCGAGCCGGTTGCCGTGCGCGTCATTCCTTCGCTCGAAGGCGACGGCGAGATTGAATGAGCGATCCGATGTCAGACTTTTTCCAGTCGCGATAACGCGAGCGTGGCGCTCGCCATCGGGCACGCCGACCGCGCCTTCGTGCGGATGCGCCGGTAAAAACTCGATCGCGCCGGAAGGCGACGCCAGCAGTTCGTGAACCGGCGCTACCGGCGTGATCTTCTGGTAATCACCATTTCTACCCGAGTGGTAGTTGGGCCAGGAAATCGAGGGTGTGCCGGTATCGTCGGCAACATGGCGCGCGGCGTCGGGTTCCTGGCTCTTGCTATGGAAATAGTGGGCGCGGCCGACGCCGCCGAGCGTGCATAGCGACGACCCCAGGTCCTGGTGGTCGCGCATAACCAACAGCCCACCGCCCCGCTCATGGAACCGGGTGATGCCACGACAGTCGTCGCTGGTTAACCCATTGCCCATATCCACCGCGAGCAGCCAAAGTTCATCGATGGTGGATCCGTCCAGCGTGCTCAGAACGGAATCGTCGCTTTCCATATCCCGGCGATTGCGCGCTGTCACTTCCACAAGCGGTTTGCCGCGCTCGTCAGTCAGGGACGCAAGATGATCGCACAGCAAGGCAAAACGCCCGATATGCCAGTCGTCGGCAATTTCTGGGATCGTCGTTTGCAGCAGGATTCGGATTGGCTTTTGCATAAGATATTGCTCTTACGATCGATTATGCGTGGGAGTCCGGTTGCCATAAAACTGTCCAGACCTTGCCTGTACGCGCTCTGCACCATCAGCGAGCCGAAGGGCCCGAGACAACGGGCGCCGCCGAGTCGGCCAGCATCGATCGGCCCGAGCCCGGGCTATTTGCCGATGAGTCTGTTCGCCGCGCCGGCTGCCACCTGCCTCACTGCTCGACCAGACCCGCCCTCAGTGCCTTGGCAACGGCGTGCGCACGCGAGTTCGCGTCAAGCTTGCTGATGATCTGCGCAACATGATACTTGGCCGTGTGTGTCGAGATTTGCAACGCGTCCGCGATCTCGCGGTTGCCCAGGCCAAGGGTTATCTTGGCGAGGACTTCCCTCTCGCGCGGCGTCAATGGCTCGAAGTCAGAAGCACCGTCGCGTACACCCAAGCGAGTGAATCGCAGGGTGTCCGCCCATAGTTGGCGGGACGATGCGACCAGACCAGCGGCGGCGGCTTGTGCTGCGCCGGCAATCATATCAAGGGTGGCGTCGCGTGGAAGAACAGTGAACCCTTCCTCCAGCCAAAGATTAGCGTGATTGCTTTGGTCATCGGCGAGCAGAACAAATGCGGGGCCACCGCAAAAGCCGACAGCGTCAAGCGTCTGGGCAGCATCTGCTCCGACATCGACGATGGCCACATCCAACCCGGCCAATCCCGCGTTCTGCCAGTCGGCCATCTGACCCGTCCAGACGACATCAACCCCCCCGAGGTCACTCAGTCCAGTACGCAGCCCCGCCAAGACCAGCGGGGATGTTGAAATCAGTGCGATACGCAGCGCCAAAGCCGCGTCCTCAGCTTATCAGCACTGTCGTTCCGCAGGCCACTGTCCGACTGTGAGCCGCAACTCAGTCGGCGCGCCGCCACGAAGCACGTCCACGTGGACTTCTTCGCCGATGTGACCGGCCAGGGCGTTACGAACCTCATGCAGGCTGGGGGCCGGCTGGCCCGCTACACGGACAAGGATGTCCCCGATCAGAACTCCGGCCTCGTCCGCTGGGCCGGCGGGGGCGAGTGATGTAATGAGCAGCCCTTCCTTAAGGTCACCTTCGGCCTCCGGCTCACCGCCCGTTCTTGGCAGCGGAACCGGTTGCGCGCCGATCCCGAGAAAGGCGCGCGTGACGTGACCCTTGGTCAACAAGGCATCGACGACTCGCGAAACGGTCAAGGCCGGCACGACAATGCCGTAGCTTCTCGACAAAGCTGAGGTGGCGATGCCGATGACCGATCCCTTCGCATCCGCGACGGGACCGCCGGAGAGGCCGTCGTACACGCCGCCGTCCAGACGGATGAGTCGGTCGATGTGGCCACCAAGCCACGTCTGCCACGCCTCCCCAGTCCGGTTGACGAGCCCGTAGCTCGCGGTAACCTCGCCGTCCGATCCGCGGCCGATGGCGATGACGAAATGGCCGACCTTGACACTCGATGCATCACCGATCTCCGCGGTTGCGACCGACTCGTCCGGCAACCGGAACACCGCGATGTCCGTCGTGGAGTCAAGGCCGATTAGAGCGGCATCCAGGTTCCGACCACCCCCTGCGACCAGGGAGATCGCCGCAGGGGCGCGACGAAACACATGGGCTGCCGTTACCAAGATACCCGGTCGCCACACTACGGCTGAGGCCACCCCCCGGCGGCGACCGCGCACGGCGAGTGTGCTCTTGCCGACATTGTCCACGACCGTGGCAAGGGCATCAGAGATCGCGATCAAGGGGTTCGTGCCCGGGTTATCGATAGTGCTTGTCATGTTAATGCTCCTTTCCGTTCGAGAGCGGAAGGTACCTCGGCCTTCACTTCCGCGCATCAGCCAAACGGCTAGCAAAATCATCTAAGCAGTTGGGGAGGTGGGGGCAAAATTGCAAGGCCTGCCGACTGCTAAGCACTTCGCAATCATTGAAGAGGGCGCGAGTCATCGCGGGTTCTTGCTTCTGTTGACGTGAGGACGGGTCAGGGCGACGAGTTCGGCTTCGATCGGTAACATCACTCTGTTGACGCTTGGCTTCGGGGTGTAGCAACGTCGCGGCCTGCGCCGAGAAAGGAACGGTCAATGCCGATTCCAGGGCCGGCCAGATCTTCGTTCCGATCCCAGCGGGCAAGAAGTGGCCCCTTGTGGCGACGGCCGACATCGCCGCCAAGGCCGCCTGCTCGCTCCTCGACCGTGGCTGGAGCTGGCATCACCGGGTCGGGGTCCACGGTCCCAAGGACCTCTCGACCGACGAGGCGGCCGCGATCATCTCCTCGGCGCTCGGCAATCCGGTGAAGTGCGTCGACGCCCCTCACCGCGCCGTTCTGCACCCGGCAACGACAATTCCAGCGAACCGATCTGTCGATTTCGCGCTCCCGCGTTCGACTAGGTAGTGAAGGCCCACCGCGTTCAGGGCCGTTCGAACGAGCGGGAGCTGCGAATGCAAGTAGTGACCAGCATCTTGGGGTTGTTGCGCCGATGGGGACTGACGTTGGGCCCTTATCTCGTACTGGAAATCATGTTGCCTGGGGGAACCCTGTTGGCGCTGTTGCTTTTCCTGTACCGGCGCAGGTCGCCCGTGCGCTCCCCGGTTTTCGCAAGCGTTGGATCCTGAGGGTACGCGGCGCAGTGGAAGCCGACGAGGAACATCCAGCGTGTCCAGGGTTAGGGATCGCTACCGCCAAGAAGGAGGTGTTGGTGGGCCGTGTCGGGAATTCGTCATCGCCATGACGGTCAAACGAAGGAGGAAGATATGACTGATGTTGCTACAAACGAGGTTCACTCGCATCGCGTTGTCTCGCGCAACGAATGGCTCGAGGCGCGCACTGCCCTGCTCGCCAAGGAGAAGGCGTTCACTAGATTGCGCGACCAACTGAGCGCAGAACAGCGCGCGCTGCCATGGGTTAAGATTGTGAAGGAATACGTCTTCGACGGGCCCTCGGGAAAGGTGACGCTCGACCAACTCTTCGACGGCCGCAGCCAGCTCTTCATCAAACACTTCATGATGGGGCCCGGCGTGACGCACCAATGCGTCGGATGCTCGTTCGAGGTCGACCACGTCGACGGCGTACTCGAGCATCTCCAGAACCATGACGTCACCTACGCGGTGGTGGCACGTGCGCCGATCGAGGAAATAGAAGTCGTTCGCAAGCGCATGGGCTGGCGCTTCACCTGGGTTTCGTCTTACAACACTGACTTCAACTATGACTTCAACGTGTCCTTTACGCCCGAGCAGGTCGCGGCGGGAAGCGCGTACTACAATTTTCGTGACACCGATCCCGGCATGGAAGACCTCTCCGGCCGCAGCGTTTTCTTCAAGGACGATGCGGGGCAGATCTTTCACACCTATTCGACATACGGCCGCGGCGGCGAAGAGTTTCTTGGGACCTATCGGTATCTCGACGTTACGCCGAAGGGGCGAAAGGAGAACGGGCCGTACCATTCGCTGCC
>DASZFQ010000167.1:0-2447 GCA_035939595.1 Casimicrobiaceae bacterium | reverse complement strand
GAAATGGCCGGATCAGGCTGCGCGCTCAGCTTTCTCGAAGAGGGTTCCAACACCGAGAAATGGATTCTGCTCGAGGACTCCAACGACGCCGACGAAGCGCTCGACGAGTACGGCCCGCAACATCCGATGACCAAGGCGGTCAAGGGCAAGAAGGCCGGCGAGAAGTTCCAACTCCCCGAGGGCCGCTTCAGCCGTCGTCAGGCGGTCGTCAAACAGATGATCAGCAAGTACGCCTATCGTTACATGGACGTGCTCATCAACTGGCAGGCGCGTTTCCCCGGCCAGGCCGAAATTGAAATGAGCTACGTGCGCGCCGCCGCGATTCCTTGGAGCGAAGTGAGTGACAGCTTCGACTCGTTGTTCGAAGCGAGCGCCGCCAATGGAAACGGGAACGGTAACGGCGTAGTCAACGGCAAAGCCAATGGCGTCGCGAACGGTCATGCCAACGGCAAGCGCGACGACGTCCTAAAGCAGGCCGAGCGCACCTACGCCGACAATGCGATTCCGATCCATGCGGTGGCGGAGCGGCTCAACCTCAATGATTTGCAGACGGTGTTCATCCTGGCGCAGCGCCCCGAGGCGCCGCTGAAGTGCTGCACCGGATCGCCCGAGGAGCTAGAGGCCGCTCTGGGAGCCTTCGAGCGCGCCAACGCCGTGGTATTGGATTTGACCGCGATTGCGACGCTGTGCATGCTCGGACGTTTGAGCTTGCTGCCGACCTGGCCACGTCAGTTCGTTATATCGCAGTCCACACTCGCCGAACTTCGGCGCCTCGCGTTCGAGGATACTCTCCTGCGCCTGCCGCCGGGGTTCTCCGCATCGATCACCGGCAACGCCAATGACGGCAAGCGCGCCGACGTGCAGTTGAAGGGGCTCGCCGATGCGTTGCAGTCTGTGTGCCGCGTGCGCGACGGCGCGGTGCTTGCCTCGATCGATCCTGAACGCCGCGAGCGGCTGGTGAAATTCTTCGGCCGTCACGGTGCCGAGAGCATCGTGATCGCCTCGATGCCGGGCCACGTGCTGTGGACCGACGACATGATCCTCGCCGATCTCGCCAAGACCGAGTTCGGCGTGCGCCGCGTATGGACCGAGGCTGCGCTGCAAGCACGTGCGCAGGCAGGCAATCTAGATCCCGCCGAATTGGCCACCGCCAGCACCAAGCTCGCCGGATGGGGCTACTCGTTCACAACGCCGAGCATCGAGACGCTGATGCGCGCGGGCTCGGTCGCGGTGTGGAATCCCGATCAGTTCCCGCTGAAGCAGGCGCTCGATCAGTTTGCGTCCGACTTGATGAATATGTCGGATGCGGTGCGGCTGGCGGCGGAGTTGATCGTCAAGATGTACAACGACCAGTATTTGCGCGGGCAGCGTCGCACGGTAACGTCGCGGCTGCTCGACCGGCTTGCGATGCGCGCCGGCGGACGTGAGGCGATCGAGACGCTGCCGCGTTCGCTGCCGATTCGCTTCGGACTCGACTTGATTAGGGCGCGTGAGCTAAGTGACGTGGTACGGGGATGGACCGCTTCCCAGGGGGAGAGACAGCAGACCGAGCGCTTGATGGCCGGTCGCTGAGCTGGGGCGCCGATAGATCCGGTAGTGGGTGGATTGCCCACTACCGTTGATCTTGGCGCGTCGTGTTAGCCTCCGCGATCGAGTAGAATCGCGCTGCGGCTAAGGCCACAGGAGGAACGCACGATGGCGGCAATCGCGGAAGGGGACCGGATCGTCCTCATCGATCGCAGGCTCTTCAAAGACGACAACACCCGGATTTTCGTAGGCATCGTCGAGACTACCGACGGCGCCTTGGTTCGCGCCCGCGGGTTCGTCTTTCACGTCAGCTCTTACGAGGTCGGCGGCCAGGAGCGCCGTGGCGAAGAGCGCGTACGCGTGTTCTCGATGGGGAGCGGGGACATCGTTTACCTGCTTCCACATGGGCAGGACATCTCGCGCCTGATGCTCAAGCGTTCGCCCAAGTCGATGACGCTGAGCGACGGGCAATATGCGATGGACCTGAGCGATTTCCTGCTCCGCGCGTAAACTCGGCTCAAATATACCTTCTCGCTATACTCGTAGTAGTCGGCGAGAATGGCAAAAGAAGCTACCAGCGGCGCACGGCGCACCGCATCGGCGAAATCGAAATCGTCCTGGCTCTCGCGGCTTCCCATCTACCTCAAAGCACTAGGTCCTGGCATCGTCACCGGTGCTGCCGACGACGATCCCAGCGGCATCGCGACCTATTCGCAAATCGGCGCTCAGTTCGGATTCGCGATGCTCTGGACGATGCTGTTCAGCTACCCCCTAATGGCTGCGATACAGGAGATCAGCGCCTGGATCGGGCGGGTAACCGGTGTAGGTATTGCCGGCAACATCCGCCGTCACTACTCAGCAGCTATTCTCTATCCCCTGGTCGGACTTCTGCTGATAGCCAACGTGATTAACATAGGAGC
>DASZFQ010000166.1:0-117056 GCA_035939595.1 Casimicrobiaceae bacterium | reverse complement strand
CGAGCATCCGTCGAAGACTGGGGAAGCAAGGATTGTGCCGCCGCGCTTGACTGGCTTGCCAATCGATTTCCTGGAGCACGACGGGTTGTCGTTGGGCACAGCGTCGGAGGGTTTGTGACTGGATTCGTCACAAATGGCGCTAAGATTGACGGGATGTTACTAGTCGGTGCTCATACGGGGTACTGGCGCGATTACGCTCCCAGGGCGCGGCTCGGTATGTACGTGCTTTGGCACGCGCTGATGCCGTCACTGACGCGTGTCGTTGGCTACTTCCCAGGCCGCAGACTGCATCTGCTTGAAGACTTGCCCGCGGGCGTGGCGCTCGAGTGGGCTAATCGGCGACGGCCAGATTTCTGGTGGAATAAAAAGACAACCGACGGCGCGGTCGATACAGTATGGAGGGAAAGTGCTCTTGGTCGGTTTCAAGCCATCCGCGCACCGACGCTGGCGCTACGTTTTTCCGACGATGCATTCGCCAGTGAAGCGGCGACGGATCGGATATTGGGGCTGTATCGGAACTGCCCGGCCACGCGAATGGTCATGCGACCCGCCGACGTCGGCGGAAAGAAGATCGGACACTTCGGGTTTTTTCGGTCGCGCTTTAGTGACACGCTGTGGGCGCGAGTGATCCCATGGATGCGCGCACAAGAACTTATTAGGTAGGATCAGCCGAGTGAAAGTCAACCATTCTATTTGTTCTATTCGATAAACACCTTCCTAGCGCTCTGGTTGATGAATCGAATGGCCAAGAATGCGGTCAAATGATACCTAGCTATCGGCGTACTGCCCCTGAATCTCCCGCACTTTGTCCGTATTAGCCAAAAAAGCATCGATACAGGTGGCGTCGAAGTGCTTGCCTTTCTGGGAGACGAGGTAGGCGAGCCCATCGTCGACGGTCCAGGCATGTTTGTAGGACCGCTCGCTGACCAGCGCGTCGAACACGTCGGCCACGGCGACGATGCGGGCAACGATAGGGATGTCCTCACCATGCATTCCCGTCGGGTAGCCTGAGCCGTCGTATTTCTCGTGATGCCCCAACGCGATGATCGCTCCCATGGCGAGGTACTTTGACGGGCTGCCCTTCAGGATGTCGTATCCGATTCGGGGATGATTTTTCATCACCGTGTCTTCGGCCGGCGTCAGCGGGCCTTCCTTGAGAAGGATCGAGTCGGGGATGCCGATCTTGCCGATGTCGTGCATCGGAGCGGCGAACTCGAGCACGTGCACCGTCTCTGGCGCCAGGCCGATGTTGGTGCCGATCAGGGCAGAGTACTTGGCCATGCGCGTCAGATGGTTGCCGGTAGTGCGGTCCCGGAACTCGCCGGCCTTGGCCAGCCTCGACAGCGTCTCCAGCTCGCGCTCGTGAATCTCGGTGACCGACTTGTCGACCTGGTATTGCAGCACGCGAGCCTGATCCGACAGGACGATCTTGTGCCGGCGCAGCTCGAGCAGGTTTGCGCATCGTGCTCGCGTCTCGTGCTCATCGAGCGGCTTGATAAGGAAGTCGGTGGCGCCGGCCTCGAGCGCTTCGTAGCGGACACGGCGGTCGTCAACCACGGTGATCACGACAATCGGGACGTCTACACAGTGGGGTAGGGCGCGAAGTTGCCGGACGAGCTGCACCCCGTCGAACTCGGGCAGTTTGTAGTCGGTCAGGATCATGTCGACGCGGTTGTTGCGCGCAAACTCCAGTGCCCGACTTGGCGTGTCGAACAGTTCGAGGTTGAGCTTGCCATCGATCTGCCGCACGATCTCCGCCAGCAGCAGCCGGCTGCTGAAGAGGTCGTCGACGATGACGACCGTGTTGCGCTGCGCCCGAGCCAACGCCAACTCGGAAATGACGCCGGGTTTGCCGACGGTACGCGATTGAGCGAGGCTCATAAGATGATTTTCTTTAGAAAAAAGGGGCAAGGGATTGATAACTCAAGCAACCAGTATGCCGTGTCGAAGCAGTTTCGGCTACCTTCGGGGTGGCAGGGCGGCTTCGGGCTGACGGAAGGCGGTGCCGTGCCTCGGCGGGGCCAATCCGCACGGGCGACGAGGCGGCCAGCCCAGACTTGCCGGCCTCTCGTCCTAGGGGAGAATGGTCGGGGCGATGTGATTCGAACACACGACCCCCTGCACCCCATGCAGGTGCGCTACCAAGCTGCGCTACGCCCCGACACCGTGTTGAGCATTGTACCGGCATCAGCTGTCCGGACCCAGGATTTGACGGATTTCCTCGATGACCTGCCGTATTTCGGCAGGTGAAAGCGACGCGAGGGGGCTTGCCGGCGGCCGCGCGTTCCGGGGCGGCGGTGGCAATTCTGCGTCCCCCAAGGCCTCGGTCTCCAGACGGTGCCGGGCGCCATTGATGGTGAACCCCTGCTCGTAGAGCAGATCCCGGATGCGCCGAATGAGCAGGACTTCGTGGTGCTGGTAGTAGCGGCGGTTGCCCCGGCGCTTGACCGGTTTGAGTTGCGTAAATTCCTGCTCCCAGTAGCGGAGCACGTGCGGCTTGACCGCGCACAGGTCGCTGACTTCGCCAATCGTGAAGTAGCGCTTGGCGGGGATCGGCGGCAGGTCCGCCTTAATCTGCCTGGGTTCGGCCATGGTTCGCAGCTTCGACCATTGCCTTCAGCTTCTGACTGGCGTGAAAGGTAACGACGCGGCGGGCGGTGATCGGAATCTCTTCCCCGGTCTTGGGATTGCGCCCCGGCCGCTGCGGCTTTTCTCGGAGCTGGAAATTGCCAAAGCCGGAGAGCTTGACGCTATCGCCCGACTCCAGGGCGATGCGAACCTCCTCGAAGAAGCGCTCGACCATGTCCTTGGCTTCGCGCTTATTGAGTCCGAGCTGCTCGAACAGCAGGTCGGCGAGTTCAGCTTTGGTGAGCGTCATCGGAGTCCCCCGAATGCCTACTGGCGTAATGCACCGCCGAACCGATCTTGGATCACACGCAGCAAGGAAAGGACTGCGGCGTCGATCTCAGCGTCCGTCAAAGTACGTGCAGTATCTTGCATAAGCACCAGAATTGCAAGGCTTTTTTTGCCGACCCCGATTCGGGGTCCGCGGTAGACGTCAAATAGCGCCAGGCGCTCGACTGACGCCGGCTTGGCGGCCACAAGGGCGTCGAGAACGCTCTGGACCGGGATGGCTTCGTCGATGACGACCGCCAGATCGCGGCGCACGACGGGCAGCTTGGAGACTGTCTGGGCCGACGGCTTGGGCCGTCGGCTCAAGGGTGCCATGGCGAGTTCGAACACGACCGGCGCCTGTGGCAGCTCGAAGGCCCGCACCAGACGCGGATGCAGTTCTCCCAGCCATCCGGCAACCTCGCCATCGACCAGCACACGGGCCGAACGGCCGGGGTGCAGGGCGGCGTGTGGCAGCGCTTCAGTCCTTACCGCCCAAGGTGCCCCAAGCGCTTCGAGATCGCCCTTGACGTCAAAGAAGTCGACCGGCCGCTTCGTTTCACCCCATTGCTCCGGCAGGGCGGACCCGAAGGCAAGACCGCCTACCTGCAGCGGCTGCTCGTAGCCGTCCCGGCCGCGCAGGAAGCAGCGCCCGATTTCGAAAATCCGTACCCGCTCCTGCTTGCGATTGACGTTGGTGCGCAGTGTGTCAAGCAGGCCCCCGAGCAGGCTGCTGCGCATCACGTCCAGGTTGCTCGCGATCGGGTTCAGCACCCGGATCGGGCTCTCCTGCATGCCGAGCGCGCGCTCCCACTCCGAATGGACGAAGCTGAAGGTGATTATTTCCTGGTAGTCGCGGGCGTTGAGCAGGGCCCTAATTGCGGCCGCAGGGCGGACGTCCTCGCGCTCCGGCAACATCGTCTGCGGCTGCACCGGTGGCGTTGAAGGGATGCGGTCGTAGCCATACAGGCGCGCGACTTCCTCGATGAAATCCTCCTCGAGGGTGAGGTCGAAGCGGAACGACGGCGGCGTGCACACGAAATCCGAGCCATGGCGCTGCGGTTGCAGCTGCAGCCGGCCGAAGATATCGGCAACCGTCTCCGGCGCAACGCTGACGCCGAGCACGCGCGCGATGCGCGCGCCACGCACACGCACCGGGTCGCGCCGCGGCATCTCGCCCCGCACGTCGATGAGCGGGCCCGCGGCGCCGCCACAAAGCTCGATGACGAGCCGGCTGGCCCGTTCGACCGCCACCGGCGCAATGGCGAAGTCGACCCCGCGTTCGAACCGGAAGCTGGCGTCGGTTGCGAACGCCAGGCGGCGCGCCTTGCCCTGAATCACCGCCGGGTTCCAAAACGCGCCTTCGAGAAACACGTTGCGCGTGGTGGAGGCGATGCCGCTGTGCTCACCGCCCATGATGCCGGCGAGGCCAAGGGGCTTTTTCTCGTCGGCGACGAGCAACAGGTCGGGTTCGAGCTCAAGTGTCTGGCCGTTGAGCAGGGTGAGTTTTTCGTCGCGGCGCGCGAAGCGCACGGCGATGTCGCCTTCGAGCAGCGCATCGTCATAGGCGTGGAGCGGCTGGCCGAGTTCGAGCATGACGTAGTTGGTGGCGTCGACGACGGCCGAAATCGTGCGGATACCGGAGCGTTCTAACCGGCGCCGCATCCACTCCGGCGTCGGTGCCTGCGCATCGATGCCCTCGATCACGCGGGCACAGAAGCGCGGGCAGGCGAGCGCATCCTCGACCCGTACGCTGCGTCGCAACTTGGCCCCGATCGGGGCCGGGGATAGGGGCGGAGGCGTAAGCCGCGAACTCGTAATCGCGGCCACCTCGCGCGCGATGCCGAGTAGCGACAGGCAATCGGCGCGGTTGGGCGTGAGCTTGAGCGTAAGCAGCTGGTCGTCGAGGTCGAGCGCGACGCGCAGATCCTTGCCCGGTTCGAGAGTTGCCTCGAGCAGAAGCAGACCCGAGCCGTCCTCGGCAAGGCCCAATTCCGCTGCGGAGCAAAGCATGCCCTGGGAATCCACACCCCGCACGGCGGCTTGCTTGATGACCACTCCGCCGGGGAGCTCGGCGCCGATGAGCGCACAGGGTGCCACGACCCCCGGCGCTGCATTGGGCGCGCCACAGACGATCGCCAGCGGTTGGTCGGCGCCGACGTCGACATGGCATACAGTCAGCCGCTCGGCGTTGGGGTGTGGGGATACGCTGACCACCCGGCCGACGACCACGCCGGTGAAAGGTGGCGCGACCGGCCTGCTGTCCTCGACTTCCAACCCGGCCATCGTGAGTCGTTGCCCAAGCTCCTTGCTGTCGACCGGCGGATCGACCAGCGTGCGCAGCCAGTGCTCGGAGAATTTCATCGCCGTCGAAATCAGACGAACTGGCGCAGGAAGCGCAGATCGTTCTCGTAGAAAAGGCGCAAGTCATCTACGCCGTAGCGCAGCATCGCCAACCGGTCCGGACCCATGCCGAAGGCGAAGCCCTGAAACCGCTCCGGATCGATGCCCACCGCGCGGAGCACATTCGGATGCACCTGGCCGGCACCGGAGATCTCGAGCCAGCCGTCGCCGAAGCCCACGTCGATCTCCGCCGAGGGCTCGGTAAAGGGGAAGAACGACGGGCGAAAGCGCACCTTGAGGTCGTCGCGCTCGAAGAAGCGGCGCAGGAAGTCGGTGAAGACACCCTTCAAATCGGCGAAAGTCACCTGCTCGTCGATCCACAGCCCCTCGACCTGGTGAAACATCGGCGAATGGGTCGCGTCGCTGTCGACGCGGTACACGCGGCCGGGGGCGATGATCTTGATCGGTGGCTGATGCGTTTCCATGTACCGCACTTGGACCGGCGAGGTGTGCGTGCGCAGGACCATGCCACCTTCGACATAGAACGTGTCCTGCATCGAACGCGCGGGATGGTTCTCCGGTGTATTGAGCGCGGTGAAGTTATGGAAGTCGTCCTCGATTTCCGGGCCATCGGCCACGGCAAAACCGAGCGAGTGAAACAGCGCCTCGATCCGTTGCACGGTGCGCGTGATCGGATGCAACCCGCCGACACCCGTGCCGCGCCCCGGCAGGGACACGTCGAGCGCATCGGCGGCGAGCTGCCGCGTAAGCTTGGCCTCGGCCAATTCCTCGCGCCGGCGTTCGAGCGCCCCCTCCAGGCGCGACTTGGCGGCGTTGATGCGTGCCCCTTCTGCCGGGCGCTGGCTTGCCGGCAGCGCGCCGAGCCCTTTCAACAGCTCGGTAACGTGGCCGGTCTTGCCAAGGTACTGCGCCTTACGGTCTTCGAGCGCAGCCGCGTCGGTACAGGCGGCGAAATCGGCCAGGGCGGCGGCAACGATCGAGTCGAGTTCGGGCATCGCTGGAAACAAAAAAAGGGAGGCGATTGTCGCCTCCCTCGTTGGTTTTCTGCGCTCAGGCCAGAGAGGCTTTGGCCTGCTCTGCGATCTTGCTAAACGCTGTCTTGTCGTGCACCGCCAGATCGGCAAGGACCTTGCGATCAATATCGATCGACGCTTTCTTCAAGCCGTTCATGAACACGCTATAGCTCATGCCCAGCTCGCGCACGGCGGCGTTGATGCGAGCGATCCACAGCGCGCGGAATTCGCGCTTCCTGTTGCGGCGATCGCGGTACTGGTACTGCCCCGCCTTCATCACCGCCTCCTTGGCAATGCGGTAGACGTTGCCGCGACGGCCGCGATAACCCTTCGCCTTGGAAAGGATCTTCTTGTGCCGTGCCTTGGCGGTAACGCCTCGTTTGACTCGTGGCATGGCCGGCTCCCTTAGGCGTACGGCAGCATGGCTTTCACCGAAGCCGCGTTGGTGCGGTCAACTCCGGTGGGGCCGCGCAGGTGCCGTTTGTTCTTGGTCGACTTCTTGGTAAGGATGTGGCGCTTGAACGCCTGCGAGCGCTTGGTGCTGCCGCTGCCGCGCACGCGGAAGCGCTTTTTTGCGCCGCTCTTGGTTTTCATCTTGGGCATGATGCTCGATCTTCCTATTTGCTGCCCACGGCGGTGCTCTCCGACGGAGAGGCTTTTGGCGCCTTTTTCACGGGCGCCTGACCGGCCTCGGGCTTGTTCGGGTGATGCTTCGGTACGACCTTCTTCGGAGCCAGCAGCATCACCATCTGCCGGCCTTCAAGTCTTGGAAACTGCTCGACGACGCAGAACGGCTCGAGATCGCCGCGGATTCGCTCCAGCAGGCGTACGCCGAATTCCTGGTGCGCCATCTCCCGGCCGCGGAAACGCAATGTCACCTTGGCCTTGTCGCCTTCGCCCAGGAATCGGATGAGGTTCCGGAGCTTGATCTTGTAGTCCCCCTCGTCGGTGCCGGGGCGGAATTTCACTTCCTTGACCTGGATCTGCTTGAGCTTGAGCTTTGCCTCGTGCGCTCGCTTCGCCTCGCGGTATTTGAACTTGCCGAAATCCATGATCCGGCACACCGGGGGCTTGGCGAGCGGCGCGATCTCGACCAGATCGAGCTCCGCCGCTTCCGCCCGTGCCATCGCATCCGCGACCGGCACGACGCCGATTTGCTCACCGTCTTCGCCTACTAGGCGAACCTCGGGGGCGGTGATTTCCCCGTTGATTCGCTGCGCTCTTTCCTGGGCGATTGCGTTCTCCTGAAAGCTGAAAAATCCGGCCGTGCCGCCCGTCCGTGCTCGCGCGCCGCCGATGGGTCAACGCCGAGCTTTTGCCTCGCGGTCAAGTCGAGACACGAAGGTCTCCAGGGGCATCGCCCCCAGGTCTTCGCCGGTGCGGGTACGCACGGCCACCTGTCGCGCCTGCAGCTCCTTGTCGCCCAGGATCACCTGGTACGGCAGCTTTTGCAGGCTATGTTCCCGAATTTTATAAGTTATTTTCTCGTTGCGCAAATCGGCCACGGCGCGGTACCCGGCCGCCTGCAGGGCCGCCGCGACCTCCCGGGCGTAGGGCGCCTGGCGGTCGGTGATGGTCAGGACTGCAACTTGCACCGGCGCGAGCCAAAGCGGCAGCGCGCCGGCGTAGTTTTCGATCAGGATGCCGATGAAACGCTCGAAGGAGCCGATGATGGCCCGGTGCAGCATGACCGGGACCTTGCGCGTGTTGTCCTCGGCAACATACTCGGCGCCGAGGCGTTCGGGCATCATGAAATCGACCTGCATGGTGCCGCATTGCCAGGAACGGCCCAGCGAGTCCTTGAGGTGGTACTCGATCTTCGGCCCGTAGAACGCACCTTCCCCGGGCAGCTCGGTCCAGCTCGCCCCACAGGCTTGCAACGCCGCCCGCAGCGCACCCTCGGCGCGATCCCAGACTTCGTCCCCACCCATGCGCTTGTCCGGTCGCAAGGCGAGCTTGATGGTGATGTCCTCAAACCCGAAGTCCTTGTACACCGCCAGCGCGAGCTGGTTGAATGACGTGCACTCGAGCTGGATCTGTTCCGGGCTGCAGAAGATGTGGCCGTCGTCCTGCGTGAACGCGCGGGTACGCATGATGCCGTGCAGGGCGCCCGAAGCTTCGTTGCGATGGCAATAGCCGAATTCACCATAGCGCAGGGGCAATTCGCGATAGCTGTGCAGGTCCGAATTGAAGATCAGCACGTGCCCGGGGCAATTCATCGGCTTGATCGCGTAGTTGTGTTTTTCCGACTCCGTGGTGAACATGTTCTCCCTGAAGTTCTGCCAGTGGCCGGAGCGTTCCCACAGACTCAGTTCGAGGATCATCGGGCCGCGCACTTCCTGATAGCCGTTGTCCTGGTAGACCTTGCGCATGTACTGCTCGATCTGCTGCCAGATCGTCCAGCCCTTCGGGTGCCAGAACACCATCCCCGGCGCCTCGTCCTCCTGGTGGAACAGGTCGAGCTGGCGGCCGAGCTTGCGGTGATCGCGCTTCTCGGCCTCCTCGAGGCGACGCAGGTAGGCGTCGAGATCGTCCTTCTTGGCCCACGCCGTGCCGTAGATTCGCTGCAGCATCTCGTTGCGCGAATCACCGCGCCAGTAGGCCCCGGCGAGCTTGGTGAGCTTGAACACCTTGAGCCTGCCCGTCGACGGCACATGCGGGCCGCGGCATAGATCGGTGAAGTCACCTTCGCTGTAGAGCGAAATCGGCTCGTCGTCCGGGATCGAGGCGATGATTTCGGCCTTGTAGTGTTCGCCAATCGACTCGAAGTAGCGCACCGCGTCGTCGCGCGTCATCAGCTTGCGCACCACCGGTTCATCGCGGCTCGCGAGTTCGGCCATCTTCGCCTCGATCGCCGCGAGATCCTCGGGGGTAAACGGCCGCTTGAAGGAAAAGTCGTAATAGAACCCGTCCTCGATGACCGGGCCGATGGTCACCTGGGCATCGGGAAACAATTGCTTGACCGCGTAGGCGAGCAGGTGCGCGGTCGAATGGCGCAGCACCTCGAGTCCTTCCGGATCCCTCTCGGTAACGATGGCGAGGTCCGCGTCGCGAGCGATGACATACGAGGTATCGACGAGCTGGCCGTTGACCTTGGCGGCGAGCGCGGCCTTGGCGAGGCCCGGGCCGATGGACTGGGCGACAGCCGACACGGAGACGGGCGCGTCGAAGTGCTTTACGGCGCCGTCGGGCAGGCGGACATCAGGCATGGCGGATCCTTGAAAAAAAAGTGCGGACGAGCCGCACTTTCTTTCACCTCACACCGGCGTGCGAACTCGCGCTTCGATCAATCAGACTCCTGCCGCGTTCGCGGTGTCATAACGCTGCCTTTCGTTCCTTCGTGCGTGCACATTGGTAGGCGCGATTGGACTCGAACCAACGACCCCCACCATGTCAAGGTGGTGCTCTAACCAGCTGAGCTACGCGCCTGTAAGCGAGCGATTATACGGGAGCCTCCTGCGGCAGGCCAAGGCGAAGCTAGACGAACACGCGCAGGATGCCGACCAGCAGCGGCTGGTGCACCAGGTAGACGAGCAGGCTGTGGCGTCCCAGCCACGCCAGCCAGGCCGGCGTCGCGCGGCCGAGCGTCGCGACGGCGACCGGTTCGCGTGCGAGCAGCCAGTGGCCCACCGCGACCCCGACCAGCACCACGCCGAGCCACGGAAAAAGCGGCACGTAGTCTTCGGTGGCCGGCTTGTGCGTCATCATGCCGACCCAGTGCAGCCACGGCGTGTCGAAGAGTGGCAGGTGCAGCGTGTTGCCGAGCGCGATGATGGCGATGCCCGTGACCAGGGCGAGCCGCGGCGAATCGACGAGCGGTCGCGCCAGGATCGAGCTCACGGCGATGCAATGCAGAATGCCAAAGGTGATGAAAGTCTGCGGAAAGGCCACGTAGCTCGCGCCGCTGACCAGCATGGCGCAGGCGGCGATCAGCGCGACGCGGCGCCAGAACGCTCGCGGCCCCGGATGCGCGCGCCGCGCGAGCACCAGGCTCACGCCGACCAGACCCAGGAACAGCGTCACCACGATGCCGCGATACCCGAGCCAGAACGGGTCGTGGTTGAAATCGGCGTGCAGGACGCGAAACCAGGCCAAGTCGAACATGCAGTGATAGACAACCATGATGCAGAGCGCGAATCCCCGCAGCCCGTCGATGGCCGCTAAGCGTTGCGGCGGGGGCGCCTGCGCGGCGCTTCGTGGGTGCGCTGCCCTGCTGCGGCCGCGGTGGCGACGGCGACTCATCGCCAGGCCCCGGTCCAATGCACGCGGTAGCCGCCCTGGGCATCGGCGGGGCCCAGGGTCGACAGCGCGGCCGTGACCCTTTCGGCGCGCTCGCGATCGGCGCTTCGTGGCCGCAGCGTGGCGTCTAGGCTCGTTGCCCCCGCCGCCGTGAGTGCGAGTTGGCCGTTGATTTCCGCGTCCCCACCGCTGTTACGCACCGGGCCGGTAAGCTCGACGCCGCGTCCATTGAGATCGATACGTATATCGCCCAAGCTGATGCGGGTGTCGGCCCTCGGCCCCGGCAAGCTCGCGTCGCGCCATTGCAGCGTCAGTTGCCCGTCGAGCGCGCCGGCAACCCACGCCAGGTGGTTTACGTGCACGCTCAGCGTGCCGCCGAGCGCTATCTTCGCGCGGGTGACAAAGGGCAGGATGCTCTCCACTGGCAGCGCCAGGTCGAGCGTGGAGAGCTCGAAGCGATCGCGACCGTACACCAGGGTCGCGCCGGGTGCGAGCTCCGCCTGCGTGTCGATGGCGCCCCGAACCTCGCCGCGGAGCAACGGCCACGCTTCGAGTTGCCAGCGCAGCGGCACGCGCGCGGCGGTCGGCAAGAGCACCACCTCGCCCGAACCGTTCCAGATCGTGCCCGCGGCGTCCGCCAGACGCAGATGTCCGTCGGAGAGCGCGGCAAGGCGAGCATCGAGCAGGGTCGCGGGCGCGGTGATGACCAACGCGCCAGAGAGCAGCACGGCGCCCGCGGCGATGGCCAACGCGGGTCGCATCAGTGTGCCAGGGTGAGTTCGGCGCGGACCTGTCCGGGTTCGACGCGGGCGGTGGCGATGAGCTCGACCGGCCGCAGCTGCGCGCTTTTCTGCAGGGCGTCCAGGAACGACGTGAGCACATCGAAACCAATGCGGTCGAAGGTCGCGCGGATGCGCTCGTTGTCGCCACGTTCAATCGACGTCGCGGCGTTTTTGAGGCCGTGCTCGACTAACGCCGCATCGAGCGCGGCGCGCGGATCGCCGGCGGCGACCCCGGGCGCGGTGCGCGCGAGACCGGCAATCGCGTCGGCTTGTCGCCGCGCTTCGGCCAAGGTTGCCCGATCGGCGGCGAGCTGCCGCATCAACCGGTCCGTGTCCTGCAGTAACGGCTGCCAGATGAGCAGCCAGCCGAGGGAGAAGGCGACCACGGCCGTGACCAACGCGAGCACGACGCGCTCGCCGCGCGAGCGCAGTTGCCACCACTGGCCCACCGACTCGCGCCGGCTCGAGGCGGTGCTGGCCATCAGTTCAACCCTACGCGCAGCCGGGCGCCGTTGCTGGTGGGTGCGGCGATCGCGACCAGGCCGGCGCGCTGCAATTCGCGTTGCAAGGCGGCCGGCCGCGTTGGCTCGATCTTTTGCAGATCGAGCAGCAGGTGGCCGTCGGCATAGGTCAACGACCGGATCGCTTCGGGCGGAAGTGCCGAGAGCACCGGCGCCGCGCGCGCGAGCAACGGCAGAAAGTCGTCGCCGGCGAGCAGACCGGCGCGGTGCTTGAGGTCGCGCTCGCGCTGCGCCAAGGCCAGCGCGGGCGCGGTCGTGCCGGCGGCGAATTCGGGCACGGCGGTAGCGGCAAGCGCGGTGAGCTCGCGGCCGATCGCCGTGGTTTCCCAGCGCAGCCAGACCCACTGTCCGAGCGTCGCGGCCACATGCAGCCCGATGGCCAGGGCGGCGATCCACAGAGCGGGCCTTAGCAGGCGGCGAAAATCGAGCGCGGGGCGGGCCGCATTCCTGCCAAAGCGCTCGCAGAACAGATCGATCGCGCCGGCAAACGCTCCCGGCGCCGCATCCGCCCAGCGCCATGGAGTCCCGGCGACGAATTCAACCCCGGTCAAGGCGCGGGCGCGGTCGAGAAGCATCGGCGTGGCACCCGCGGCGTCGACACGGACGGTCTGCGGCGCGTCGGCACCGCCGCGGGCCAGCGCCAGGGCCAGCTCCGCTGGCGGCGCATCACCTTGCGCCGGCCCCACCGCGATGGTTGCGCCACGATGGGTGCGGACAAATCCGGGCTCCCCAACCGAGGCCGCGCACCAACGCCAGCCGCGCGCCGGTGCCAGCGCCAGGTCGCTTTCGAGCACGGCGCGGTCCCAGTTGAGGCCCGCCCGCTGCGACGCGGCAACGAAGGCTGCCATCCAGCTGCTGGCGACGATCGCCACGCGCAGCCCGGTGCTGCCGCGCTCGCTGCCCACCGCGACATGGCTCTCGTCAGGCGCGTCGGCAAGTTGGTCCTCGAGCGCGAACCGCGCCGCGGCGACGATGCGGCCGGGCGGTAGCGGCGGCAGCGTCAGCGTGACGATGCGGCCATGGCGCGCCGCGACGACCGCTTCGCTGCGCTCGGCCGCGGGCCATGCCGACGGCGCACTGCGGCCGCTGCCGACCTGCCCACCGGCGGCGTCGAACAGCACCCAGGCGAATTCGCGGCCCGCCTCGGGCGGGTCGTCGACCCATACGCGCAGTGTGGTTGCGGTGAGTGCCATCGCGAGATTTAAGGCAGCTGGTGCAGGCGTCGCGCAAGGGTGCGACACGACGTCGCGCTCCAGGGCGCTTAGCGGACAGATTCCGAGGTGCCCTCGATCGGCGCCGATTGTACTCGACCCGCTGTGATGCCCGTGGCGGGACCGGCGGCGCCCAAGACGCTACTCGACGGTCTGCCAGACGACGTCCGGCCACGCCCTCGGGGCAGTGGAGCGTCGCAGCAGGGCCCGGGCGCGGGCGACGGTATCGCTTTGCCGCGCTTCGATGGTTACCACGAACCAGTCGCTGGTGACGGTAAGCGTGGACTCGTCGACGTCGAAATTGCCGGACGGCAGACGCGTCCGGAAATCGCCGAGGTTGGCGAACGGTTTGCTGATCCGACTCGCCACGAGGGCCGTGGCGCCGGCGGCGCCGAGCCCGCCGACCACCGCGACGAGCACTTCCGCCGGCGCAGTATTGACGTTGACCATGGTGGGGGTGGGCGCGTCGAGCGCATCGACAAACGGCGCCAGGCGCGCGATGAGCGTCGGGTCGGCACCGCGCACGGCGAGCAATTCGGCGACGCGGCGTACCGGAGCATTGGCGGCCAGCCCCGGCGGGTCCTGCGCCAGATAGTAGGAGTCTTCGGCACCGCCGTTCGGCGTCGTCTGGTCGTCGCTGTCGACCCAGTCGGCGATGGCGTTGAGCAGGGCATTGGGCACGCCGAGCTCGGCGAACAGGCGCTGCAATTCCAGCCGCGCCGCCGTGGCCACGGTGGCACTGTTGGCCAGGTTGTTGACGTTAAGGCGGCTCTGAGCATCGGTGATGTAGCCGCCGATCGAGCCGTTCTCGATCGGCGTCGTGGGCAGCCGAAAGGCCCACGGCTGGCCCAGCTGCACCAGCGTCGGCGGCGCATTCTCGAACAGGATTTGACGCGCCCATTGCACTCCGGCCATCGCCAGCGCCTGCGCCTGCACCTGATCGCGGCGGCGCTCGTATTCGCCCGCCCAGCGCTGTTGCTGCCAGAGCAGCGCGGCGGCGATGGTCGCCGCCAGCGCGGCGAGCAGCATCGCCATGACGATGGCCGCGCCGCGCGCGTTTAGCGGAGCGCGAGCCATCGCTCGATCACTTCGCCCGAAGCCAGCGTGAGGTCGACCTTCACCGCGCGCGGCAGCGGGCTTTCGTTGGCAAGGGGCCAGCTGTCGGCCCAGGTTCCGCCCTGCGTAAGGTAGGCGAGCTGGAAGCGCGCCACGCCGTCGAGCAGCGGGTACGCCGTGGGGTCGACGCCGCGCGGCCGATCATAGCTTGCCCAATAGAGCACTTCGACCGCGCCATCGCGAAGCCGATAGGCTAGCCGCTGGCCGGCGCTCCCCGCTTCGAACGTGAACTCGGGCCCGGCGCGGGAGAATTCGAGCACGCTGTTGCCCTCGGCGTCGGCGTTTCCCACCCATGCCGGCTGGAGCGTGTCGGACAAGCGCGCAGGACGCGGCATCGCCTGCCGCAAATCGCCTTCCAGGCGGGCGAAGAAAAGGTCGAGCGTGCGCCAGCGCGTCGCCTCGGCCGCGAGCTTCGTTTCGCTCGCGCTCAGCGCCGCGACAGCGCGATAGCCGAGCGTGGCGATGAGGGCCACGATGGCGACGGCAATGAGTACTTCGAGCAGCGTGAAGCCGCGGCGAACGGCGCAGCGCATCGGCATCACTGCGCGCTTTGGCCCACGTAGCCGACCAGCCGCGCCAGCACGTAATCGGGACGCGCGGTCTCAGCGACGGTGATCTCGATACGTCGAAACGCCGGGTTCGGCGTGCTGACGACGGTTGCGTGCCAGACAAAACCGGCGCCGGCCTGGGTGTCGTTGCCGCCGCTCTCGCCCACCGCCGGGCCCGGCGTTTCGAGCTGCGCGGCCGCGAGGCGGTTTTCCGCCACCCACAGCGCCAGCGTGCGTGCCTTGAGCGCGGTCGCGCTGTCGGCACTCTGCGCCACGCTGCGGAATCCGGCGGCAAGCGCGACCGCGACGATCGCCAGCGCGACCAGGACTTCGACCAGGGTGAAGCCGCGCCAGCGCGCGGCGGCGGTGCGATTCAGCGCCGAATCGGGCCGACGAGCGCGACCCGGTTCAGCGGGTCGGAGGTAAGCAGCAGTTGCCATTCCGGAGCAGCCAGCGCGATGACATAAGGCTCATTGCGGCCGCTGGGGACAAGCGGCAGGACCGCCTCGTTGGGCACCGCCTGTCCGGCATAGGCGCGCGCCACGGCGATCAAGGGTGCCGGCAGCGCCCGCGGCGTAAGCAGGTCGTCGTCGGAAAGCGCGACCCAGTGCTCGCCATCGCCGTCGACGCTGCGGCGCCAGAACCGGTACGCGCTGCCGTTGGCCGAAACGCCAAGGGTCTCGTTCTTCCATTGCGCGAGCAGCGCCGCATGTTCGAGCGCGCCGGCCAAGCGCCGCCCTTCGCGCTGCAGCGTCTGGCGCGGATCGCTTTCCAGCTGGGCATACGTGATCGCGGCGGCAATGCCGATCACGACCAGTACGACGAGTATCTCGGCGAGCGTGAAGCCGCGATCCTGCCGGCGCGTCACAGATCCCACGAACCGATATCGGCGTCATAGCCCGTTCCACCGGGCTGGCCGTCCGCACCGAAACTGAAGACGTCGATCTCGCCGCGCAAACCCGGATTGAGATACTGATAGGGATTACCCCACGGATCAAGCGGCAGCCGCTCGAGGTAGCCGTTCGGCTTCCAGTTCGAAGGCAGCGGTGGCAGGGTCGGTTTTGCCACGAGCGCGTTTAGACCTTGTTCGCTGGTCGGATAGCGCTGGTTGTCGAGGCGATAGAGCTTGAGTGCCTGCATGAGGGTGGCGATGTCGGCCTTGGCGGCGGTGACGCGTGCCTGATCGGGGCGTTCGATGATGCGCGGCACGACCAGGGCGGCGAGGATGCCAAGGATCACGATGACAACCAGGATCTCGACTAACGTGAAGCCGGGCGCGCGTGGTTTGATGCCGGCGGGTCGGACCATGGAGCCATTATAATCGCGCGATTCCGTTTTCCGCCTGCGAGCGTTTTCTGTTGCGCCGTCTCTTCGCGTTGATCATCATCGCCCTGGTCGCTGGGGCGGCCGCCTGGTGGTGGGTGACGCGTTCTCCTTTGCCCCTGCCGCAGCAGCCGTATGCCTTCAGCGTGCGTTCCGGCGCGACGCTGCGCGCGGTCGCACACGAGTTGACGGCCGCCGGCGTATTGCGCGCGGACTGGACACTGGTGCTGTTGGGTCGCGTGCTCGGTGTCGATCGCAGCATCAAGGCCGGTAACTACGAGCTCCCGGCGGGCACGACGCTTGCCGCCTTGCTGGCGAAGTTGTCGCAGGGCGACGCCACGCAGACGAGTCTGACCATCGTCGAGGGCTGGACGCTGCGCGATCTGCGCGAGGCCGTGCGCGCCAACGCCGAGATTACCCAAACCGCGCGTGATGTTGCCGACCCGGACTTGATGCGCGCGCTGGGCGCCCCGCAAACGCCGGCGGAGGGCTGGTTCTTTCCCGACACCTATTTTTTTTCCGACGGGACGAGCGACGTGTCGATCCTGGCGCGCGCCTACCGCACGATGCAGCAGCGACTCAATGCGGCCTGGGCCGCACGCGCGTCCGGACTCCCATTCACCTCGCCGTACGAGGCGCTGATCCTGGCCTCGATCGTGGAGAAGGAGACCGGGCGCGGCGCCGATCGGCCGCTCATCGCTTCGGTGCTCATCAATCGCCTGCAGCGCGGCATGCGTCTGCAGGCGGATCCGACGGTGATCTACGGCCTGGGCGCGCGCTTCGACGGCAACCTGAGCAAGCGCGACCTCGACGCGGACACGGCGTACAACACCTACACCCGCGATGGCTTGCCGCCCACGCCGATAGCGCTGCCGGGCCAAGCGTCGCTCGACGCGGTATTGCATCCGCCGCCCACACCCTACCTGTACTACGTCTCGCGCGGGGACGGGTCGAGCGAGTTCTCGGCCAATCTCCC
This sequence comes from Casimicrobiaceae bacterium, assembly GCA_035939595.1. Classification (GTDB taxonomy): domain Bacteria; phylum Pseudomonadota; class Gammaproteobacteria; order Burkholderiales; family Casimicrobiaceae; genus PALSA-1003. The sequence goes on along the minus strand of DASZFQ010000166.1, from coordinate 100,071 downwards.
CGACCACAATCGCGCGGTGGCAAAATACCAAAAGAACGGGCGCTAGGACGGCCGTTGCATCGCGCATGTCAAACCCTCGCCCCCGCGGCCGTTTCATTACCCTCGAAGGCATCGACGGAGCCGGCAAGAGCACGCACCTGCCGTGGCTCAAGTCAACGCTGGAACGCGACGGTCATGCGGTGTGGGTGAGCCGTGAGCCGGGCGGCACCAGCGTCGGCGAGAAGCTACGCGAACTGCTGCTGCAGGAGCCGATGACGCCCTTCGCCGAAGCGCTGCTGATGTTTGCCGCGCGCCGTGAGCATTGCGAACGCGAGATCTGGCCGCGGCTCGCCGCCGGGACGTGGATCGTCTGCGATCGCTTTGTCGACGCAACCTACGCCTATCAGGGGGCCGGGCACGGGGTGCCTCTGGAGACGATCGCGCAACTCGAACGGCTGACGCTGGGCGAGTTCCGCCCCGACCTCACGCTCCTATTCGACATCCCGGTCGAAGTCAGCCGCGAGCGGGTGGCCGGGGCCCGGGCGCAGGACAAGTTCGAGCGCCAGCCGGAAGCTTTCTTCGACCGCGTGCGCGCGGCGTATCTGCAGCGTGCGCGGGCGGAGCCGCTGCGCATGCGGGTGATTGACGCCACCGGTTCGCCCGCTGCGATCCGGGCCGAGCTTGCGGCGCTCCTGGCGGCGCTATGAACGAGCGTGCGACGGCCTTGGCGCCAGGGCAGCCGTTGCCGACGTGGCAGCGCGCCACGGCCGCCGCCGCGCTGCAAGCGCGCGCGCGCTGGCCGCAGGCCTTGCTCATCACCGGCCGGCGCGGTATCGGCAAAGGCATCCTGGCCCTGCATTTTGCGCAGGCGCTCTTATGCGAGCGCCCGAACACGGATGGCAGCGCCTGCGGCGCCTGCCCGAGTTGCGGCTACATGCTGGCGGGAGCGCATCCGGATTTTCGCCTCGTCGAGCTCTTCGAGGCGGACGAGGAGGGCAATCTGACCCCCGTCGACCGCATTGAGGTCGACCGCATCCGGCAGCTGACCGAATTTACCCAGCTCTCGAGCCATCGCCAGCGTGCCAAGGTGGCGCTGATCGCGCCGGCTGAAGGTATGAATACGGCGGCAGCGAATGCCCTGCTCAAGACGCTCGAGGAGCCGCCGCCGGCAACCTATCTGATCCTAGTCAGTCATCTTCCCGGGGGCCTGCCGGCAACGATCCTGAGCCGCTGCCAGCGGCTCTTGGCGCCCGAGCCCGACGCGGCGGCGGCGAGCGCGTGGCTGCAAGCGCAGGGCGCTGCCAACGCGTCGCTCTTGCTCGCCCAGGCCGGCGGCGCGCCACTGCTTGCGCTGACGTTTGCCGATGCCGCAGTGCAGCGCGAACGCGAGCTGCTGCTCGACGCGCTGGCGCGACCCGAGCGCCTGCGGCCGGTGTTGCTCGGGGCGCGATTGGACGCGTATCCGAAGGAGGAGCGCAAGGCGCAGCTGGCGGCTGTGGTGTACTGGTTGCAGACCTGGATCGCCGACCTGGCGGCCAGCAGCGGCGGCGGGATCCCGCGCTTCAACCCGGACCGGCGCGACGTGTTGCGGCGCCTGGGGCAGAAGGTGGCGCGGCTGAAGCTGTTCCGCTACTATGGAACGCTGCTCCAGCAGCGCGCGCTGCTCGGCCATCCACTCCAACCGCGGCTGGTCGTCGAAGCGCTGCTGTTCGAGTATCTCGCCCTGTTCGGTACGGGAGACGTCCATTAGCAGCAGCGATCGCTTCAACGGCAATTCCTCGTCGGTGTCGCGGCCGGGTGTGCTGTCGCTCAACATTCGCGAGAAGGCCGCGCTCTACGCCGCCTACATGCCCTTTCTCAAGGGCGGGGGCATCTTCATCCCGACCAACCGGCCGTATCAGCTGGGCGAGGAGGTTTTCATGCTGCTCTCGCTCATGGACGACCCGCAGCGCATTGCCGTGCAGGGCAAGGTGGTCTGGATCACACCCGACGGCGTCCAGGGCAATCGCACCCAGGGCATCGGTGTCCAGTTTACCAACGACGATATCGGCGCATCGGCGCGGGCGCAAATAGAGCAGGTTCTCGGCGAGACGCTGGCGTCGAACCGCCCGACGCACACGATGTAGCGCTTGTTCGTCGACTCGCACTGCCACCTCGATTTCCCCGAGCTCGCCGCCGATCTTCCGGCGCTGCTCGAGGCCATGGCCGCAAACCAGGTCACCCATGCGCTGTGCATCAGCGTCAACCTGCCGGCGATGCCCACGGTGGTGAAGCTCGCCGCCGACCATGCGCAGCTCTACGCCTCGGTCGGAGTGCATCCCGACGTCGAGGATACGGCGGAGCCGGATGCGGACGAACTGGTGCGGCTGGCGGCACAACCGAAGGTCGTCGCCATCGGCGAGACCGGGCTCGACTACTATCGGCTGAAGGGCGATCTTTCCTGGCAGCGGACCCGTTTTCGCACCCATATCCGCGCCGCGCGCAGCTGCCGCAAGCCCCTGGTGATCCATACCCGGGCCGCCGCCGAGGATACGCTCGCGATCATGCGTGACGAAGGTGCCGGCGAGGTGGGGGGCGTCATGCACTGCTTCACCGAAAGCTGGGAAGTTGCAGCCGGCGCGCTCGAGCTCGGTTTCTACATCTCCTTCTCCGGCATCGTCACCTTCAAGAACGCGCAGGCGCTCAAGGACGTGGCGCGCCGCGTACCTCTCGAGCGCATGCTCATCGAGACCGACTCGCCGTACCTTGCGCCCGTGCCGTTTCGCGGCAAGACCAATCAGCCGGCCTACGTACGCTACGTTGCCGAAGAAATTGCGCGTTTGCGCGACGTCGCCGTCGCCGAAATCGCGGCGGCGACTTCAGAGAATTTCTTTCGCCTGTTCGGGGTGGCTCGTGATGTGCACTAAGTCCACATGGCAAGCGCTCGGAGCTTGGTGCCTCGCCCTCGGGCTCTTCTTCGCCGCAACGCCGGCGGCAAACGCCGATCAGTCCTACGATACGTTTGTGCAGGCGGTGGCGATCGACCGCAGCGACCAGGTTCGCGCCCTGCTCGCGCGCGGCATGGATCCCGATACCCTCGATCCGAACGGCGACCCGGTGTTGCTGGTCGCGGCGCGCGCAGGCTGGCAGCCGACCGTCGACGCGCTCTTAGGTGCCGGCGCCAAGGTCGACCTGCCCAACCACTTCGGTGACCGCCCGATCACGGTGGCGGCGTTGGGTGGCCACCTTGCGATCGTGAAGACGCTTTTCATTCGCGGCGCCGCGCTCGATGGTCCCGGCTGGACGCCGCTGCTCTATGCCGCGAGCGGCGGCCAGACCGAGGTTGCCAGCTACCTGCTCGACGCCGGCGCCAACGTCAATGCGGTATCGCCTAACGGGACCACGCCACTGATGATGGCGGTGCGTGGCGGCTATGCGCCGACCGTCGACCTGCTTCTCTCCCGCGGCGCCGACGTCAACCTGCACAACGAAAACGGCGCCACCGCGCTCTCCTGGGCGGTGCGCGGCGGGTTCGACGCGATCGCTCGCACGCTGCGCGCGCACGGCGCGATTGGATAGGCCGAACGCGGCGAGTCGGGGGATGGAACCTGGGTGCGGGCCGGTGCGCACCTGGCCTGGTCTTGCAAGCTATAATGTTGTTAATAATAAATAGCTTGCAAAGCCTATCTAACGTTTTTTATCCGTTGCGCGCTGTCTTCGCGCCTGTTTCGGATCCACCTTGAGCGGGCGGTAGAGCTCGACCCGGTCGCCGTCGGCGAGCACGGTGTCGCGGCGGGCCCGTTTGCCGTAGATCCCGACCGCGCAGCGCGATCGGTCGGCGACGGCGAGCCGCAGATTCGCTCCGGCGTGCTCGATCGCGTCGGCGATCGTGGCGCCATCGGGCAGGCGCAGCGCGACTTCAATCGCCTCATCCGCCAGGGCCTGGACGACGGTGACGCGGATCTCGCTCACGTCCGGCTATCGGCGACTAAGCGGTGCGCCATGGGGGCCATTGCTACAATAGGATTGCGCGCGTTTCGTCCCCGTCCCCGAACGAGCGGCGAGCGAAGAGCCCTGCGATGAGCATAGTCGACAACCGAAAAGCCTATCACGACTATTTCGTCGAGGAAAAATTCGAGGCCGGTCTCGCGCTCGAGGGCTGGGAAGTCAAAGCCATCCGCGCCGGCCGGGCGCAGCTCAAGGAGGCCTACGTCGTGGTCAAGAACGGCGAGATCGTTCTCCTCGGCGCGCACGTGACGCCCCTGAGCACCGCCTCGACGCACATCCGACCCGACCCGACGCGCACGCGCAAGCTGTTGCTGCACCGCGTGGAAATCAACCGTCTGATCGGCAAGGTCGAACGCGCCGGTTACACGCTCACCCCGCTTAACCTGCACTTCAGCAAGGGCCGGATCAAGCTCGACATCGGTCTGGCCAAGGGGAAGAAGCAGTACGACAAGCGGGCGGCGACCACGGAACGCGAGTGGAATCGCGAGAAACAGCGGCTGCTGCGCGGCCGACCCGGCAGCAACCGTACGCCACGCGGGTAATGACGGGACTCCGGTCGTCGGGCGTGACCCTGCGCGCGGCAGCGCGCGCCGACCTGGCGCAGGTCACGGCAATCTACACCGAGCAGGTCGCCTGCGGGACGGCGAGCTTCGAGTACACACCTCCTTCGCTTGCCGAAATGGAGCGCCGCTACGATGCCATCGTCGCCGCCAGGTATCCCTATTTCGTCGCTGAGAGCGGCCAGGGGGACATCGTGGGCTATAGCTTCGCCAGCGCTTATCGATCGCGACCAGGCTATCGCTACACGGTCGAGGATTCGGTCTATGTTGCGCCCGGCGCCGCCGGGTGTGGCATCGGGCACATGCTTTTGGCGCGCTTGATCGAGGCCTGCACGCAACGCGGCGATCGGCTGATGGTCGCGGTGATCGGGGATGTTGGCAACGCGGCTTCGGTTGCGTTGCACCGTGGCCTGGGCTTCGTCGAGGTCGGTCGCATGCCCGGCGTCGGCTGGAAGTTTGGGCTCTGGATCGAGAGCCTGCTCATGCAGCGCCCGCTGGGCGCCGGCTGCACGCAACCGCCAACGCGTGCCTAGACGACGCGATCATGGCGTCCTCCGCTGCTCCCGCGACTCCGCCGCGCACTGGCTCCCTCGACAAGCGCCGCGCGAACTACGTCCCGCTCTCGCCGCTGCAGTTTCTGGAGCGCAGCGCGCTGATCTGGCCGCAGAAGATCGCGGTGCGCCACGGCGCGGAGGCGTACACCTATGGCGAGTTCGAGACGCGCTGTCGGCGACTTGCCTCGGCCCTGGCACAGCGGGGGATCGGTCGCGGCGATACCGTCGCCGTCATGGCCCCCAATATTCCGCCCCTGCTCGAAGCGCACTACGCCATGCCGGCGCTGGGTGCGGTGTTAAACCCGCTCAATTACCGGCTTGATGCGCGCAGCATCGCCTTCTGCCTGGTGCACGGCGAGGCGAAGGCACTGCTCACCGACACCGAGTTTGCCCCCACGATCAAGGCCGCGCTGGCAGAAGTCGATCGCGACATCCTTATCGTCGACATCGACGATAGCGAAGCGCCGCGCAGCGCCCGACTCGGTGCGATCGACTACCCGGCGCTGCTCGCCGAGGGCGATCCGGGCTTCGTCTGGCCGGGACCCGAGGACGAGTGGGACGCGCTGGCGCTGCTCTATACCTCGGGCACCACCGGCGACCCCAAGGGTGTGGTCTACCATCACCGCGGTGCGTATCTCAACGCCCTGGCCAACGCGCTCGCCTTCGGCATGAACCCCGACAGTGTCTACCTGTGGACGCTGCCGATGTTCCACTGCTGCGGCTGGACGCATACCTGGGCGGTGACCGCGGCCGGCGGGACGCACGTGTGCCTGCGCCGCGTCGATCCGATGCGGATCTTCCCGGCCATCCGCGACCACCGCGTCACCCATCTCTGCGGTGCGCCGGTCGTGCTCAACATGCTGGTGCACGCGGCGCCGGAGGTGAAGCTGCGCTTCGACCACCGGGTCGAAGTAGGAACCGGGGGCGCGGCGCCGCCTTCGGCGATCATCGAAGCAATGGAGCAGATGGGCTTTCGCATCACGCATCAGTATGGGCTGACCGAGACCTACGGGCCGGCGACCCTGTGCGCCACGCAGGAAGGCTGGAGCGATCTTGACGCGGAGGAGCGCGCACGGCGGATGGCGCGCCAGGGCGTGCCTATGCCCACGCTCTCGGAGCTGACCGTCGCCGACCCGGCCACGCACCGGCCGGTGCCGCGCGACGGGGCGAGCGTGGGCGAGGTGTTGCTTCGCGGGAACACCGTCATGAAGGGTTATTTGAAGAACGAGGCGGCGACCGCGGCGGCCCTGCGCGACGGGTGGTTTCACAGCGGCGATCTCGCGGTGTGGCATCCCGACAACTACATCGAGATCAAGGACCGGGCCAAGGACGTCATCATTTCCGGCGGCGAGAACATCAGCTCGCTCGAAGTCGAGGAGTGCCTTTATCGCCACCCGCAGGTGATGGAAGCCGCCGTCGTCGCCCGGCCCGACCCGAAGTGGGGCGAGACGCCCTGCGCATTCGTCGCGCTGCGCACCGAGGCGAAGGGCATCGGCGCCGACGAGTTGATCGCCTGGTGTCGCGAGCGCCTCGCGCACTTCAAGGCGCCGCGCAGCGTCGTTTTCGGGCCGCTGCCCAAAACCTCTACCGGCAAGATCCAGAAGTACGTGCTGCGCGAGCGCGCCAAGGCGCTTGGCCGCAGCGATCCCGAGGCACTGCGCTAGGGGCGCGCGGCGAGTAGCTGGCGCGCGGCCGCGACGCCGCTGCGGGTGGCCGCCTCGAGCGTCGCCGGGAATTCCGGGTCGGTGTAATCGCCGGCCAGGTAGAGCCGCTTTTCCAGCGCCCCGGGTGCCGGCCGCGCCAGGCAGGTAATGCAGGCGTAGGTGGCGCGGCGCTCGGCAATGGTCTGCGCCCACGCCGGCGCAGGCAGCTTCGGGAAGAAGCGGCGCAGCTGGGCGTCGATCGCGCGCTCCAGCGCGTCGTGCGCGATTCGCGCCGTGGCCACGTCGGTGCTGATGACGACGGCGGCGAGGCCCGGCGCGCCGCCGAGCTGGCCGCGGTCAAACACCCACTGCCCGGGATCGCCGTCGAGCTTGAGCATCGGTTGCACCAGGTCCAGCGCCGACGGGTACTGCAGGTAGATCGTTCGGATCGGTTCGTAGGCGAACGCGGCAACCTGGGCCAGCGGCACGGCAGCACAGCAGCGTTGCGCGAATCCCGAGAGCGGCGCGAGCTGGTGCGGCGCGACGGCGAGCACCGCCGCGACAAAGCGCTCTTCGCCCGCATTGGTCGTCAGGTCGACCGTGGCATCGGTTACGGCGAGGCGGGTGACCGTGCTGCCCAGGCGCGCTTCGCCACCCCTCGCGGCCACATAGGCGGCGGCGGCGGCGGGAAACAGGGCGGTCAGGTCAACCCGTGGCACGAGCACATCCGAATCACGCGCGTGGGCGGCGAACGCGTGGCGCAGCACGTTCAGGAAGATCTGCGCCGACGCGATCTCGATGGGGGTGTTCAGGGCGGCCACGCACAGCGGCTCCCAGAGCAGGCTCACGGCAAGCGACGGCTGATCAACCAGTAGCGCGGCGACGGTCAGTTGCGGAGCGCAACGAAAGCGCGCGCGGCGCAGATGACGCACAAAGGCGACCGTCCCAAGCCGATCGGGGCGCGGCAGACCGCGCATGCCGAGCAGCGCAACAACGAGGTGCCAGGGCGCCGGCAAGGCCGGCGTCTTGAGACGAAATGCGCCCGGCTGCTCGAGGTGCAGCCGCCGCCGGTCGAACAGCTCACGCTCGGCGCGCTCGCCGTGCACCGTGCGCAGCAAGGCGAGCGTTTGCGCGTACGCTCCCAAAAGGATGTGCTGCCCGTTGTCGATCGTGCGCCCGTCGATGTCGACGCGCCGCGCACGTCCGCCAAGCACCTGCGCTGCCTCGAATACCGTGACCGGCCGTCCGGCGGCGGCCAGCGTGACGGCAGCCGCCATCCCTGCCCAGCCGCCGCCGACTATGGCGATGCGCCCGGCTGTTTCAGCCATCGCCGCGCTTCAATAGGACCAGGAGGTCTTCCATGCGATCCACGCCTTGGCGAGCGGGCTCAAGCTGATCCTGCGGTCGAGGACGCGAAAGCCGTCGCGCTCGATTGCCCGCAGCAGGGCCTGGTAGATCGCGGCCATGATCAGTCCCGGGCGCTGCGCGCGGCGGTCGGATTTCGGCAGCGCAGCGAGCGCCCGGGCGTAGAACGCCCGCGCCCGCGCCACCTGGACGGTCATCAGAGCGGTAAACGCCGGGGTGACCCGGCGCCCGAAGAGATCCGCTGCCGTCAGGCCGTGGCGCGCGAGCTCGTCCTGGGGCAAATAGATGCGGCCCCGGCTCGCGTCCTCGCCGACGTCGCGGATGATGTTGGTGAGCTGAAACGCGATGCCGAGGGTGCGCGCATAGTCACGCGTGGCCGGCTGCTCGTAGCCGAAGATTTCTGCCGACATGAGGCCGACCACGCCGGCGACGCGATCGCAGTAACGCTCGAGGGTCGCGAAATCGCGGTAGCGATTCTGGTCCAGGTCCATCGTCATGCCGTCGATGACCGCCTGCAAATGCTCTTCGCGCAGATTGAAGGCCGCCACCGTCGGCACCAGCGCGAGGGCGACCGGATGCTGGGGCTCGCCGCCGAACACGGCGGCGATTTCATTGCGCCACCAGGCGAGTTTCAGGCGCGCCACGCCCGGGTCGGCGACTTCGTCGACGACGTCGTCGACTTCGCGGCAGAACGCATACAGGGCGATGATGGCGCGCCTTCGCTTGGGCGGAAGGAAGCGGAAGCTGTAATAGAAGCTTGAGCCGCTTTGCGCGGCTTTCGCTTCGCAGTAGGCGTCCGGGCTCATCGCGTAAGGGCCGCCGCCGACATGGCCACCCAATCGCGCCGGCGCAGCTGCGGTCGGCGCCGGAAAATGTCGCCGCGCACAGCGTCGATCGCAGAGAGAACGCGCAGACCCCCGGCAAGGATGAATTTGAGTTCGAGTCCCAGGCGCAGCGGCAGCGCGCGCGTGAGGGGGCGCCCCGCTTCGAGCAGCGCGCGCGCGCGCGCCACCTCGAACTCGAGCAGCTGCGACCAGCGCTCGTCGCAGCGGGATTCGGCGATCTGGGCCTCGCTCACCCCGAACCGGTCCAGGTCCTCGCCAGGGAGATAGACGCGGCCCTTGCGCCAGTCGAGGGCGATGTCCTGCCAGAAATTGGTCAGCTGCAATCCGGTGCAGATTGCGTCGGCATGGCGGAGCTCTTCCGCGTCGTGGATGTGATAGAGGTGGAGCAGCAGCCGGCCGATCGGGTTGGCCGAGCGCGTGCAGTAATCGAGGACCTCGTCGAAGCTCGCGTAGCGGGGCTTGAGCACATCCTGGCGAAACGCCGACAGCAGGTCGTGGAACGGGCGCAGGGGCAGGGCGTGGCGGTCGATCGCGGCGGCGAGCTCGACGAACGGCTCCACCGCAGGCACTTCGCCGCGCTCGATGCAGTCGAGCATGGTGGCGTAGGCGTCGAGCTGGGCCAAGCGCGTCGCCGGTGGCTCAGTGCCTTCGTCGGCGATGTCGTCCGCGGCGCGCGCGAAGCGGTAGATCGCCACGACCGCAGCCCGCAGGGAGGCGGGGACGAGCCGGGAGGCGACCGGAAAGTTCTCGTAATGCGCGACAGACACGGATTTCGCGGATTCCAGCGCCAAAGCGTACACCGAACCGAGCGCGCCAGCCCTCTGCATGCCACGGCGCTTCATGGCGCGGGCCGGAGGTTTGCGCTATACTTATTTGTTTGGCGAAACCGGGCGCGAAAGTGGCGGAATTGGTAGACGCACCGGCCTTAGGAGCCGGAGCCGAAAGGCGTGAGAGTTCGAGTCTCTCCTTTCGCACCAGCGCACCGTGGGCAAGGCACCGACGCACCATAGCAAGGAATCGTAGCGTATGCAAATGACCCTGGAGACACTCGGCCAGCTCGAGCGGCGACTGCATGTCGCCGTGCCGAAGGCGCAGATCGAAGGCGAGATTCACAAGCGTCTCGCGCAGCTGGCCAAGACGGCGAAGGTCCCCGGGTTTCGCCCCGGCAAGGTACCGTTCAAGATGGTCGCGCAGCAGTATGGGCCGCAGGTGCGCTCGGACGTGATCTCGGACACCGTGCAGGCGAGTTTCAACGACGCGATCCGGACACAGAATCTGCGCGTGGCCGGCCATCCGCGCATCGAGCCCAAGCAGGATGTGGCCGAGGACCAGTTCGAGTTCTCGGCCGTGTTCGAGGTCTATCCCGAAATCAAGGTGGGCGATCTGTCGACTGTGACGATTATGCGTCCGGTGGTCGAGGTCACCCCGGTCGAAGTTGACCACACCATTGAGATCCTGCGTCAGCAGCGCGTGCGCTACGAGCCCGTGACGCGGCCGATGCAGAAGGGCGATCGCGCCATCGTCGACTTCACCGGTACGATCGACGGCGCCGAATTTGCCGGCGGGCAGGCGCGCGAATTTCCTATTGTGCTTGGCGAAGGCAAGATGCTGCCGGCATTCGATGTCGCCCTGACGGGGATGCAAGCCGGCGAGACGAAGCACTTTGCGCTGACCTTTCCGGCCGACTACCACGGCAAGGACGTCGCCGGCAAGCAGGCCGAATTCACCCTGAAGGTCAAGTCGCTGGGCGAGCCGCACCTGCCTGCCATCGATGCGGAGTTCGCGCGCAACTTCGGCATCGCAAGCGGCGACCTGGACGAACTGCGGCGCGAGATCGCCACCAATCTTGGCGTCGAGTTGCAGCGCAAGATCGAGGGGGTCCTGAAGGACCAGGTGATGAAGGCGCTGCAGTCGCACTGCGAGCTGGTGGTGCCCAAGTCGCTGGTCGAGCTGGAAGCGCAAAGTCTGCACGATCGCGCTGTCGCCGATCTCAAGGGTCGCGGGGTGGAGATCGAGAAGCTCGAGCTTAGCCCCGAGGTGTTTCGGGAGCGGGCTGCCGAGCGCGTCGCCTTCAGCCTAATCATCGGCGAGATCGTTCGCCAGCACCAGCTACAGGCGCGGCCCGAGCAGATCCGGGCGCTGGTCGAGGAAGCCGCGCAGAGCTTCGAGCAACCCGACGCGGTAATTCGCTGGCACTATGAGCAGCCGGATCGGCTGAACGAATACGAAGTGCGCGCGGTCGAACGCAACGTGATCAACTGGGTGCTGCAGCGGGCCCGGGTGGAGGATCAGCCAACGGCGTTCTCCACCTTGATGGAGCCTCCTGCTGCAGCGGCCGGCACGGCGAATAGTCCGGCAGGGTAACCAACGTGGGTGGGCAGATGAGCGACAGAAGAGACGAAGAACCGAGGGGCCTCGGCTTGATCCCGATGGTGATCGAGCAGAGCGGGCGCGGCGAGCGGGCGTACGATATCTATTCGCGTCTGCTCAAGGAGCGGATCGTGTTCCTCGTCGGTCCGATCGAAGAGGCGACCGCCAACCTGGTGGTGGCGCAGATGTTGTTCCTGGAGTCGGAAAACCCCGACAAGGAGATCAACTTCTACATCAATTCCCCCGGCGGCTCGATCGCCGCGGGTTTTGCCATCTACGACACGATGCAGTTCATCAAGCCCGACGTGTCGACGCTTTGCGTCGGGATGGCGGCGAGCATGGGCGCCTTTCTGCTCGCTGCCGGCAGTAAGGGAAAGCGCTTCGCGCTGCCCAATTCCACCGTCCTGATTCACCAGCCCCTGGGCGGGTTCCAGGGCCAGGCGTCGGACATTGCCATCCATGCCAAGTTCATATTGAGCCTGCGGGAGCGTCTGAACCGGGTGCTGGCGTTGCACACCGGCAAGCCGATCACGCAGATCGAGCAGGACACCGACCGGGACAATTTCCTCACCGCCGACGAGGCGCTGCAATACGGTTTGATTGACAAAGTCTTGCAGAAGCGGGCTTAAGGCCTGTAAAGTGTGTTCGAGCGGGCCGGCGCGGAGCCGGCCGGCGCCGGGCGCGGGAGAGGCGGGCAGGGGCAGCGACGCAATGCAGCGAAGACGCGGGGAAAGGGCCACCGAGGCGGAATGAATGGCCGATAAGGCATCGGGCGACAAACTGCTTTACTGTTCCTTCTGCGGCAAAAGCCAGCACGAGGTGCGGAAGCTTATCGCCGGTCCGTCGGTATTCATCTGCGACGAGTGCATCGAACTCTGCAACGACATCATCCGCGAGGAGGGCGCCACCTCCGACCCGGCGCGCGCCGACAAGAGCAAGCTGCCGACGCCGCACGAAATCCGGCAGATCCTCGACCAGTATGTCATCGGCCAGGACCTGGCCAAGAAGATACTCTCGGTTGCAGTCTACAATCATTACAAGCGTCTCGACACGAGCGTCAAGGAAGACGATGTCGAGCTCGCCAAGAGCAACATCCTGTTGATCGGGCCGACCGGCTCGGGCAAGACGCTGCTGGCCCAGACGCTGGCACGCCTGCTCGACGTGCCGTTCGTAATCGCCGACGCGACGACGCTGACCGAGGCCGGTTACGTCGGCGAGGACGTCGAGAACATCATCCAGAAGCTGCTGCAGAAGTGCGACTACGACATCGAGAAAGCGCAACGCGGCATCGTCTATATCGACGAGATCGACAAGATCTCGCGCAAGAGCGACAACCCGTCGATCACCCGCGACGTATCCGGCGAGGGCGTGCAGCAGGCGCTGCTCAAACTCATCGAGGGCACCATCGCCTCGGTGCCGCCGCAGGGCGGACGCAAGCACCCCAACCAGGAATTCGTCCAGGTCGATACGACCAACATCCTGTTCGTGTGCGGGGGTGCGTTCGACGGGCTGGAAAAGATCATTCGCCATCGCACGGCCAAGACCGGCATCGGCTTTGGCGCGGAAGTTCTAAGCCCGGACGACCGCAAGGATATCAGCCTCCTGTTGCGCGAAACCGAACCTGAGGATCTGATCAAGTTCGGGCTCATTCCGGAGTTCGTCGGCCGCCTGCCGGTGGTGGCGACGCTGGAAGAGCTCGACGAGGCGGCGCTGATTCAGATCCTCGTCGAGCCAAAGAATGCATTGATCAAGCAGTACCACAAGATTTTCCGCATGGAAGGCGTCGAGCTGGAGGTACGCGAGCCGGCGCTGCAAGCGATTGCCAGCCGGGCGCTGGCGCGCAAGACCGGCGCTCGCGGTCTGCGCTCGATTCTCGAGCAGGTACTGCTCGATGTGATGTACGACTTGCCGTCGCAGGCGAATTTGTCGCGGGTCATCGTCGATGAGGCAACGATCGCCAACGAGGGCAAGCCGCTGCTGATGTTCGCCGAGCAGCCCAAGGTGGCTGCGGCGCATTCCTAAGCGCCTTTGGCGTAGGCGCGGGCAGCAGGCGTCGGCTTGAACGGCCGGCTGCTGCCCCCATCTGCGCAGGTGCAAGCGCTAACCCATTTTCAATTGTCGAGTACTCATGGCCACTGATCCTGCGAACCGTTCTCCCGAGCTGACGAGCTTTCCGCTGCTGCCTCTGCGCGACGTCGTCGTCTTCCCGCATATGGTCATACCGCTTTTCGTCGGGCGGCCGAAGTCCATCAAGGCCCTGGACATGGCGATGGAGGCGGGCAAGCATATTCTGCTCGTGGCCCAGAAGTCGGCAGCCAAGGACGAGCCGGGCGCCGAGGACCTGTACGGGATCGGCAGCGTCGCGACCGTGTTGCAGATGCTCAAGCTTCCAGACGGCACGGTGAAGGTTCTGGTGGAGGGCACGCAACGCGCGCAGATCGTCCGGGTCGATGAAGTCGGTGATTATCTGTCGGCGCAGGCGGCGCTGCTCGTCGGCGGAGACGACGCGACGCACGAGATCGAGGCCATGCGCCGAGCACTGCTGGGGCAGTTCGACCAGTACGTGAAGCTGAACAAGAAGATTCCGCCGGAGATTCTGACCTCGATGTCGGGCATCGACGACGGCGGTCGGCTGGCCGATGCCATTGCTGCCCATCTGCCGCTCAAGCTCGAGCAGAAGCAGGAGATCCTCGAGATGCAGGAGGTCGGCCGGCGGCTCGAGCACCTGCTCGGGTTGCTCGAGGGCGAGGTGGACATTCTGCAGGTCGAAAAGCGCATCCGCGGCCGCGTCAAGCGGCAGATGGAGAAAAGCCAGCGCGAGTACTACCTGAATGAGCAGGTCAAGGCGATCCAGAAGGAGCTCGGCGAAGGCGATGACAATGCCGATCTCGACGAGACAGAGAAGAAGCTCAAGGCGGCCAAGATGTCAAAGGAGGCCGAGGGCAAGGCGATCGCCGAGCTCAAGAAGCTGCGCATGATGTCACCGATGTCGGCCGAAGCGACCGTGGTGCGCAATTACATCGACACGCTGCTCGGCCTGCCGTGGAAGAAGAAGAGCAAGATCAACAAGGACCTCGGCAATGCGGTCAAGGTGCTCGACGCCGATCACTATGGGTTGGAAAAGGTCAAGGAGCGCATCGTCGAGTACCTCGCGGTGCAGCAGCGCGTCGATCGGCTGAAGGCGCCGATCCTGTGCCTGGTTGGCGCTCCGGGCGTGGGCAAGACCTCGCTCGGGCAGTCGATCGCGCGCGCGACCAACCGCAAGTTCGTGCGCATGTCGCTCGGCGGCGTGCGCGACGAGGCGGAGATTCGCGGCCATCGGCGCACCTACATCGGCTCGATGCCGGGCAAGATCCTGCAGAACATGACCAAGGTCGGCGTGCGCAATCCGTTGTTCCTGCTCGACGAGGTCGACAAGATGGGCATGGATTTCCGCGGCGACCCTTCCTCGGCGCTGCTCGAGGTGCTCGACCCGGAACAGAACAACACCTTCGTCGATCACTACGTCGAGGTCGAGTACGACCTGTCGGACGTGATGTTCGTGGCCACGGCCAACACGCTCAACATTCCGCCGGCGCTGCTCGACCGCATGGAGGTGATCCGGCTGTCCGGCTACACCGAGGACGAGAAGATCGCCATCGCCAAGCAATACCTGGTTCCGAAACAAATGAAGAACAACGGGCTCAAGGAGCAGGAGTTGCACATTGCCGAATCGGCGCTGCGCGACATCACGCGATACTACACGCGCGAAGCCGGCGTGCGCGCGCTCGAGCGCGACATCTCAAAGATCTGCCGCAAGGTGGTCAAGGGGCTGCTGCTCAGGGCCAGTGAAGGTAAGCCTCGGGCGGCGAAGAACCCGGTCGAGGTCACCGCCAAGAACCTCGACAAGTACCTGGGCGTGCGCAAGTTCACCTACGGCATCGCCGAGAAGAAGAACCAGGTCGGCCAGGTGACCGGTCTCGCCTGGACCGAAGTGGGTGGCGACCTGCTGTCGATCGAAGCGGTGTCGCTGCCGGGCAAGGGCAAGACGACGACGACCGGCAAACTGGGCGACGTGATGAACGAGTCGATCCAGGCTGCGCTGTCGGTGGTCCGGCACCGCTCGAAGCAGCTCGGAATTCCGCCGGACTTCTACCAGAAGACGGATTTGCACATCCACATGCCGGAAGGCGCGACGCCCAAGGATGGGCCGAGTGCCGGTACCGCGATTTGCACCTCGATGGTGTCGGTGTTGACCGGCATCCCCGTGCGCGCCGACGTGGCGATGACGGGCGAAATCACGCTTCGCGGCGAGGTGCTGCCGATCGGCGGGCTGAAGGAGAAGCTCCTGGCGGCAGGGCGCGGCGGCATCAAGCAGGTGCTCATTCCGGAAGAGAACGTCAAGGACCTGACCGAGATTTCCGACGAGATCAAGAACCGACTCGACATCCACCCGGTGCGGTGGATCGAGGAAGTGCTGGAGCGGGCATTGGAGCGCCAGCCTCAACCGGTGGCCGAAGTCGCGGTCGCCGAGCCAGCGGCGGTGCCGGCGACGCCGGTCGAGGAGCCGACTGCGGTCATCAAGCACTAGCAGCGAAACGGCGACACGGTCGACGCGGCGATGTTCCGTGCGTCGCCGTGGCGCGAACGTTGCAGTCAGTGCGGTCGCGGTGAATAAAAGCAAGGCGCTATCGTGCGCCGCTTGACACGGTGTTTTGGCGATTGCTATAAAGCACGTTCGCCGATTCGCAATGTGCCTTGCTGCCAGCCTCATCGTGCAGGGCCGACCCAGTTATCGCCCAATCTACTCCGCATCGAAAGGGGACATTCGTGAACAAGTCAGAACTGATCGACGCGATTGCCAAGCACGCTGACATTTCGAAGGCGGCGGCCGGCCGCGCTTTGGATGCCACGGTCAATTCGATCCGCGGCTCGCTCAAGAAGGGCGACATCGTGACCTTGGTTGGCTTCGGTTCGTTCTACGTCGGCAAGCGCACGGCCCGCCAGGGCCGCAATCCCCGCACCGGCGCCGCGATCAAGATCAAGGCGGCTCGCGTGCCGAAGTTCCGGGCTGGCAAAGCACTCAAGGATTCGGTAAACTAGCGCGCGCTTCGTGAGCCGGCCGCGGCGGGCTGCGGGGCTCGGAAAACCGTAGCGCCTGGCACGACTAGCGGGTGCTTAGCTCAGTTGGTAGAGCGTCGCCCTTACAAGGCGAATGTCGGGAGTTCGAGCCTCTCAGCACCCACCAACAGGCGCATGGTGCGCGGTACAGTTCCGGGAGTGGTAGTTCAGTTGGTTAGAATACCGGCCTGTCACGCCGGGGGTCGCGGGTTCGAGTCCCGTCCACTCCGCCATCCACCTGATTGTACGACCCGGATACATCGGTGACCGGCCGTACCTAAGACATAGGTAACAGCCGCGAGCCGAACGGGTTGTCCGGAGGTTGCCGGGCTTTTTTGCGCCAAGTCGATGTAGCGGAGATCGTACTGCATAGAGTTGGCGATCCGATTTCACTTACCCGCTGCACGATCGCGACGCCCCCGATCCAAATCCCCTCGTCGACTCCCCAGATGCCGACACGCTGACCAGCCAGGACGTGGGAGACCTTGATGCGTTTGCGCTGCGTGCAGATGCGGCCGCAAGCGGTGACGTCACGACATTGGCATAACCCATGTCAAGAAATCGAACGCTCAAAGTGGTTGCCGGTGTCGCCGCTTCCTTTGCTGGACTCGTTGGCACGATCGTTTTTCTGTTGGTAATGAGAATCGTAACCCTCGAGATAGCGAAGTTAATGCTCGTTGCGTTGTTGGGGATGTACGTCGGATTCGGGATTCTAATTGCGGTCTATCGCTTGATGCGTAAGCTCGAATGAGCGTCTTGCCGGCGGCGGAAGACTGCGTTGCCCGTTGTGGCCAAAGTTGCTACCGTACGGGGAGTGGAAGTCCTGCGTGCCGTTTGGTTGCAGCGTAGCCACGGCAGGCTTGTTCGCCAATCGCGACTTCGTCACGCCGGCTTGCGTCCCATCGCCTTCCTGTCGGGCCACTTTACAATGCGGACGACTGGCACCCAGGCGATTCAACCATTAGTCCATTTTCTCAATGAGTTAGATTCGGCGCACGATTTATGCTTGCTGTTTTGACCAACCCCTGGCCGAACGTGGGGGCTATAAAAATTAATGCGCTGCTCGCCGGCATCGACCACCGGCGTTAGGGGGAAGACATCATGTGGTGGGTTATTAGCATCTTCGTGGTTTCGTGTACTGGCGTGCTGCTATTTTGCGCGATGGCAGTTTCAAAGAAGGCGGATCGGAACCAGCGCCACGCCATGCGCGACCTTATACCCTTTGAGGACGTGACCATCACGCGCTTCTAATTGCTGCTGCGCGGTCAGTTTCGGCGAGGTAGAGCGACAACGCGAAATCGCCTAGAAATGGGGGGGTTTCCGAAGGCCTAATTTAGCCCGTCCCCGGAAACCCAATGCTGTCGCGGGTTGTGGCGGACGCCCACCCCGCCAATTGGCAATATCAGACCGGCTCAACGCGCGCTCAGCCGCGCAAGACGGAGTCGGCGATACGAGCCGCGCTCAGATCCGCCAAGGGAATCCGGCACCATCCCGCGTTCCGCTAGCAGGCCCAGTGGAGGCCGCTCGGTGGCATAGACGCAGCCTATCCGCCCCGATCCAACGGGGAATCGGGCGCACCCAAAGCGGCTCCAGATGCGCCGCTACCGGGTTATCGGCGAGGCCTCGCGTGACCAGCGGCGAGCGCGTCCACGCGGCGCACGTCAACGAATCGACTTCATCCTGGTCGGGTCGCCGCAGCGGCTGGAAAAACAACGCTCGGAGCCGCTGCCGGTGATCGGGGCGCAGCGCGGGGAATGCCTCGACGAGGCCGGCATTGTGCCCGTCGACGATCACTAAGGTCGCGGCGTCGAGTCTGAGCGGCGGCGGATGGGCGGCAGGGCGGAGGCAGAACCCTACACCGCCTGCAACAAGGAGTTTATAGTCGGGCGGAATTGCCCGGACGACTGACGGCGCTACTCCGTTTCGTCGATTCCAAGGACAGTTCCCCGATAATTTGCCGCGACCCGCATAGGCTTATGAAAGAGGGTGTGACGAGGCAGCCGTCGGTGCCCCAAGGCTGGCCGTCGCGGATCGCGCGGCGTTTGCACAAGCTGGCAAGTTTAGGTGGCGCTGTTTCATCTGCCGACCGGAAAGTCAGCTTTCGCTGCAACATCTGCGGCAGCGCCTGTACCGTGCCGGCCGCGGCACTGCAACGTGAACTGCCATCCTGTGCCCGTTGCGGGTCGACCGTGCGAACGCGCGCCATCGTGCACCTGCTTACCACCGAACTGTTCGGTCGGAGCATGACCATCCCCGAGCTGCCGCGACGCGCTGACCTTGTCGGCATAGGGCTTTCGAATGCCGAGCATTACGCCAGGCGGCTGAGCGACAAACTCGACTATACGAACACCTTCTTCCACGAGGAGCCAAGGCTCGACATCACGGCCCCGCCGGGGGATCTCACCGGTCGTTTTGATTTCATCGTCGCCAGCGATGTGTTCGAGCATGTTGCGCCTCCGGTATCGCGAAGCTTCGCCAGCGCCCGGCGCCTGCTCAAGCCGCAGGGCGTGCTAATCTTTTCGGCACCGTACTCGCTCGAACCGGAAACGCGCGAGCATTTTCCGGAACTCTACGACTATCGGCTTATCGAGTTCGACGGATCCTGGCGCCTGGAAAACCGTACCGCCGACGGAAGGAAGCAGGTCTTCACGGACCTGTGTTTCCATGGCGGCCCGGGGTCGACGCTCGAGATGCGCCTGTTTTCCCGCTCCGGCCTGGTGCGTGACTTCGCCGCCGCACGATTCGCGGGTGTGCGCATCGCCGACAAGGCCTGCCCCGAGCACGGAATCGTCTGGCCCGAACCGTGGTCGCTGCCGATGGTGGGCTACGCGACGCTGGGACGATTGCCCAGCCAGTGGGTCGACGCGAGCTGCGTGGAAGACCGGCGCGGGGCGAAACCGCGCCGGCGTTCCTGACGAGCCGCGCCGGAGAGGATCAGCTAGCCGCCGCGGTCGTGCTAGGCGTTCTGCAGCGCAGCTGTCTTGCCGACGCGATGATCCGACGTCAACGCGAGCAAGCCGGTGAGGGCGCGCAGCGCATTGGCACGCGAGAAGTGGGTGCGGATGTTCTCCCGGCCCCCTCGGGCCAGCGAATGCCAGAGCGGCCGATCGTGGTAGGCGCGCGCAACCGCGTCGGCAAACGCTTCCGGGCTGTCGCCGACCATTACGTCGGAACCTGCGCTCAGATGCATGCCCTCGATCGAAGGCGACGTTGCGACGACCGGCAGGCTGTAACTCATCGCATGGTTCACCTTTCCCTTTACGCCCGCCCCATAACGCAGCGGCGAGATCGAAAGCCGACACCCGGTAAGGTAGGGCGTTATGTCGGGGACGTAGCCGGTAAATACGAGATCGTCGGCAGCAAGCCCCTTGAGCGTCAGCGGCACATCGCCGCCAACCACGTAGGTCTTGACACCCGGTAGCCGCTGGCGCACCAGGGGCAGGATCTCGGTCGCGTACCAGATTATCGCGTCGGTGTTGGGGGGATGGCGAAAGCCGCCGATGAATACCAGTCCGCTTCGCTCCTCAAACGGCTTGCCTCCCTCCCGCGCTTCGTGAATCGTAGACAGGATCATGACCCGGGCCTCGGGTTCGAGACGCTCGAGCAGCTCCTTCTCGAGGTCACTGACCACCAGCGTGACGTCTGCCTTGCGGATGAGCGCAAGCTCCATTTCTCGCGTTCCCCGCACGGCTATCCGCGCGGCGACGCCGCCGCTGAGTTCGGCCATGCGTTCTTCGCGCAGAAAGTGCAGGTCGACGGTATCGAAAACGATCAAGGCATGCGGAGCCAACTGGCGCACGATGTCCAGGTACTTAGCGGCAACGTAGTGTCTGGAGATGAGGACGAGATCGAAATCAGTCCCGCGTTTGCCGAGGAAGTCGACGACCGAACGCACATAGGGATGAAACTGGACCTCGACGCCCGCTTGCTGCAGCTGCGTGACATAAGGCTGCCGGTGCTCGATGTTGTCGGCGATGAAGGTGACCTTGCAGCCGAGGCCGGTCAGGAGGTCGAGCGTTTCGCGCATGCGCAGCGACCCGGCGTCCCGGTCCGGAGTGAGCATGCAGGCGTCAATGACCAGCACGCGGTGCTTTGCCCAGCGGTCGCGTTCGAACCCTGGCGCGAGCCCGTTCGGCCCGTGGCGCGCCAGCGACTCCTGCCATTTGCGCAGGAACGTTCCCTGGTTGACGTCTTGATAGCGCTTGGCGCCACTCGCCAGATCCGTGCCCGCGGTGCCGCCTTCGAAATGCACAACCGTGGCGAGGGGCTGGTAATAGACCTTGCGCCCGGCCGCGCGCACGGCGAAGGCGAGGTCGGCGTCCTCGTAATAGGCGGGCGCGAAGCGCACGTCAAAGGCGCCGATTTGCTCGAAGAGCGTGCGCTCGACGGCAAGGCACGCACCGGAGCAATAGTCGACTTCGCGCACGTAGTTGTACTCGGGCCGGTCGGGATCATCGCCCCGGCCGTAATTCCACGCCGATCCATCGCGCCAGACCAGGCCGCCGGCTTCCTGCAGCCGCCCATCCGGATAGATCAGCTTGGCCCCCACGAGCCCCGCCGCCGGTCGGTCGCGCAGGACGGCGCTAAGCGACTCGAGCCAGCCGGGGGTGACGATCGTGTCGTTGTTAAGGAACACCAGGACATCGCCACGCGCAAGCTGGGACGCCCTGTTGCAGCTGCCGACGAAGCCCAGGTTCGCTTCGTTGCGAACGAACCTGACTCCATTCATCTCCTTGAGCGCGACCTCCGCCGGGTCCGGCGATGCGTCATCGACTACGATCACCTCGTAGCTACCCGCCGGCGTATTGCCGTGGACGCTTTTCAGGCAGGTGTAGGTCAGCAAGGGCTTGCCATGGACAGGGATGATGATCGTCACCGCGGGCTCTTCCGCTTCCGGGAACGCAAGCGGCTCAATCACTGCTTCGGAGACGAACGGCTTCCTGCTCGTCGCAACGTAGTGGTGTGGGCGCCGGACGCGGCGCCAGACACGGCGGGCAAGCGAGCGCGTGCCCTCGTCACGCAGGATGGTGAGCGCATACCCGAAATGGCGCGGCGATCCGCGCAGCGATGCCCACTGGCCGCGAATCTTCGCCACCCGCACCTTGAGGCTGTGAACACCGCGGCGCAGCGGCGCCGTTGCCCGCCAGATACGGCTCGCCTCGAGCTCATCGATCCGCGCCCGCGCCGCCCCCAGCGCGGTCTCCAGGTTGCGAATGTGCACCTGTACTTGAGCGTGCTCGCCGCGTTGCGTCGCAACGAGCTGCGCCGCCACCTGTGCATAGTCGGATTTGACCTGCTCGAGGACGGCGTTGAAATCCGTCAGTTGCGCGTTGGCCACATCGAGCTGGCGCTTAAGCTCCAGGCGTGCGCCACGATGGCCGCATTCGACACCGCTCGCGAACAGTTCCGGCAATGACATCGGGGCCTGCTCGCCTTGTCCAAGCGGCAGGTAGAACTGGTGCGTGTCGAGCGTCGGCGAAGCACCCGGTTCGCGCCGACGTGCAGCGCTGGCAAGCGGCGCGAGATAGAGCGCGCCATAGCGCGCGTTTTCGCTCCGACGCGGAAGATCTTCAGATAGGGCGCCCGAGCTGACCATGGTTCCCCCCGCGGCCGACAGGGCTTCGTTCCATTGCGCGGCCGACGCGTTCCAAGGCAGCAGCGTCGAGCGAGCGTATCCTTCGAGCCGCTCCGGAAACGCCCCGAGTGCCGATGCCACGATGGGGATGCCGCTGGCCATGGCGACGGACAGGGTATAAGAATAGGTCTCGGGAACCTGCGCGGGGAACCAAAACACGTCCGGGCGCTCGGCCTCAATCAACGCCACGAGCTCGTGCTCGCTGTATTGGCCATGGATCGACAGCGGCGTATCCGGCCATTGCGGCGCAGGCTGCGAGGTCGATCCGAGTACGCGGAACACGTGCGGCAAGCCGCGCGAGCGTGCGTCTGCTGCGCAGGAGACAACCGCGTGCAAACCCTTCTCCGGGGTAAGGTTGCCCAAAATCGCGACCCGCACCATGCGTCGCAGCGGCCGGGTTGCGCCTTCCGGATGCGGCATGATCATCGGTTCCAAGCCGGGAAAATAGCGCTCGACCCGCTGTGCCACGTCGCGCGAAGGAGCGAATACACGCTCGGCGCCGCGCAACAGCTTGCCGAACGCGGCGCGCCATGCGCCGATGTTCAGGCCCCACTGGCCGGGTCTTTGCGCGAGGCAGGCCGCGCAGCCGCTGGCGTCGGGCTCGCCGCAGTAGGCTCCGTGTTCGGTATTGAGGTGATATTGAGGACAGATCGGGTAGTAGTCGTGCAAGGTACAGTCGTAGGGCACGTCCAAGCCCCCCGGCAAGTCGAGCACCGAACGCGGGAGGCCGTGAACATGATGGAAATGCAGGCGTGCAACGCCGAGCGCACGCAGCAGCGAGACCAGCGCTTCCATGTCGGCTGGCAGGATGAAGTAGGCGCTGAAGTCTTCTCCTTCCTTGAGCCATGAGAGCTTGACCGTGTCGCCGACGGCGGGCTCCAGCAGCAGCACCTCGCACTGTCCGCGGACCAGGCTCGCGAGGTCCGTGATGTGACGCCGAATGCCACCGCCCCATGCGTGCGCAACGAAGCAGATGAGCTGGCGTGACGACTCGCGCAGGCGCAGGAGATCCACCGCCCGCCGAAACGGCCGCGCCGGATCGCCTGCAAGCAACTCGGAGCGCGGCGCAGCGTACGGGGGGAGGGGCTTGCCCGCACTTGCCGTGCGCAGCTCCGTCGCCCGGTCGACCGCAGCATCCCCGCCGCGGTGCCGGACGTACACGTCGCCCACCAGCAGGTGGTGAAAGCCCGCACGCGCCGAGCGCAACGAAAAGCCTTGCTCCACCCCAAGGCCACCGCCGGGACCACCGTCTTCGAACGGGCCGACCGAATCGAGGCACCTGCGCCGAAAGTAGACGCAGGGTCCGTAGCTAAACGGAACCACGGCCGACCGGCCCGCATTGGCGCGGCGAAAGAGCAAGTCGAGCGATGCCGCAGTGTGACCCTCCGGGACGGCGTTGCGCGTAGCCATGCGCGGATACCCTGCGAGCCCCGCCCAGTTGGCAAACGGCGTGATGGTGCCAACCTCTGCACTGTCGGAGGCCCGAGACGAAAGTCGATCCAGCCAGTCGTTGGCAAGCTCGGCGTCCTGGTGGACCACGACGATATCGCGATCGGCATGCAGCGCTGCGGCGCGATTGACCGCGGCGGCAAAGCCTTGGGGCGACTGCTGCGTCAGCAACGTGATCAGGCCGCTGTCCGCCATGGCGCTGAGCATGGGTCCGAGCTCCGGCTCCGGACTCGCGTCGTCGACGACGATGAGATCGAACGCGGTCTTCTGCGGAGCAGCTAGGAGGCTGTCCAAGCAAGCGCGCACGCTCCCGGCGTTGCCATTTACCGGGACGACGACGTCGATGCTTGTCACGAGTCGCGGGCCCCGGTAAGCGAAGATCGGAGCCGGTGCAGGGGCCAGCGCATCCAGCCCTTCCACGACTCGCGGAAGCGCAGCCGTGACTCCACCCCGGCAACTGCTCCAGCGAATGCCAATTGCGTTCGTTCCAACTCAATTTGCAATCGCGCGATCAACTGCCGCATGGCATCCTCTCGCTGCCGCGCCCGGGCCAGTTCGTTGGTGACCAGGATCGCCTCGTCGAGCCGCTCCTGGGCAATCTTTCGCGCGTCGACTAGTAGCTCCTCGACCAGCAGGGCGCGTTCGTAGTCCCGGTACAGCGACTGCATGCCATCGTCGAAGAGGGCAAGCGGCGGCAGCTGCGGCAAGATGGCATGTTCGCTTCCGCATACCACGATGAAATACAGCGCCGGCGCCGGCGCATCGAGAGGTTTGATCTCGCCATCGCTGAGCGCCATCAGCCTCACGGTGCGATCACCGTGCGCACCCTCGTCCCAAATAAGCGAATGCGCAAGCGTTCGTTGGCCGTACCAGGTCTGCTGCGGGAACTTGCGTCGAAGTAGCGCGGCCAGCTCTTCGCGCGTCAACTCGCATACGTGATAGTGATTGGTACTTCCCCTCTCACCGGTGTAAATCGCCTTGTTCGGGGAAGAGATCATCATCACGCCGTCTTCGACCAGAACGCGCCGGAACTCGGCAAGCATCTGTTCTTGTTCGGCAAGATGCTCGATGGTCTCAAACGAAATGATGAGATCAACGCTTGCAGCGGGGAGCGGCAGCGACGCGCACGAGGCTTGGACGAAACGCAGGTTGGTCCGTTGCGCGTAGCGCGACTGCGCGTGGCCGATGGCGGTGGGGTCGATATCGACGCCGATCACGCTCGCCGCGGCACCGGCGAGCAGCATGCTGCCGTAACCTTCACCGCAGGCCGCATCTAGGACGCGTTTGCCCGCAGCGGCCGGCAGCGCGGCGCAGTAGCGGTGCCAATGCTCGTACCAGATCGCGCCGCCGCGCTCGGGCGTGAACCGTTCACCGGTGAACTGAAGAGGGGCGCTCAACGGGCTTTCAGACTGAGCGAGGCTTCGAGGTTGCACGAGCACGACACCAGAGTCGCTGCCACAAGGCATAATTTTACCCCGGCGGGTGCGGCGGGTCCAAACGTCGCGGCGGACGGTCCGGGAAAGCAGGCGTTCGCTTGCTGATGCTCACGAGCAATAGGGTTGCCGCCACTATCCTGCAAGAACAGACGTGGTGGGACGGAATTATGCCTAACGGCACTTCCTCGACCGGAACGGCATCTGGTTGGGAAGCTAAGTGGGCGGGCACGCGGTCGTATCTTCGTCCGGGAAATGGCACTATGGATTCCATCAAATGGCCGCTGTGCGGGTAACACAGCGTATTCTGAACCGCAGGGTACAAATGTCGTCCGTGACACGGCTCATGACGGTACGCGAAGTGGCGATTATGGAGGTGTTTGATGGATGAGATCTGGATGTGCCCCGGTTGTGGGTACGTGGGCCGACCACTGGCACAAGACACGCCAGACAACGATGTCCGCGGCGGTGACCCTGCTTGTGCAAACTGTAGGAGTACTCGAATTGTGCGTCAGGATAGCGCGGTAGGCCGCGAGCTGTCACGATCGCACGGACTCCAGATCCCAGCGTCAGCGCTCGAGCGCCTCCGATCCGACTATAAATAAACATGGTGGCGCCTTGGCGGAGCGGGCGCGGAAAACTCGAATCATTTGGGTTTAGAGCCGCAAGCATCTTGGAGACGGCCTCTACTTGCGATGCGCGCCACGACTGACAGATGGGCGTCGCAAAGAAGCGCGAGGCGGTCCTATCGGAGCCATGCCTCGAACGCTTGACCTTCCTCGCTGTTATGACTCCAAAAGTCTAGAGTGCATCCCGCTCTCTCTGCCAACTGGCGCATGCTCTTTTTTGAAAAATACTGAATATGAGCGGGGACATGATTGTATGAATACTTCTCCCAGAGAGCGATGTCCCTTTCATTGTCTCTCCAGCCAATTGGCCTATGCGGGGCGGTTATGAAGATAACGCCATCCTTGCGGAGCAGGGATTTGCAGCGGCGAATCACTTCCATGGGCTCAACAAGATGCTCTATTACGTGAGTAAGTGAAATAACATCATAAGGTGCGTGCTGGCTTAGTCTTGTGTCGGACATTTCGCCGAGGACATAGAAGTCCACCCAAGGACATTTGTCCGCTGCTTCGGGGGAAATATCTTGTGCGACTGTGACATTGTCGGGATTGACTGCCTTTGCTGCGCGGCACATCCACGCTAAGCCAGCGCCGACTTCCAATACCGCCACCGGATCGTCCGCTCTATGTCCCGATCGTTCGACGACTCCGCGAAAGGAGCGATTCATATACTCAATGATAAGAGCTACTCGCACAGGATCCGTATACGCCGGATCATCAAATTGTCCTGACTCAACGTAGATGATCCGAAGGTCGGCGGCTGAAGGCTCTGGCGATATATAAAGAAGCTCGCAGTGCTTGCATTGAATGAAGTCCCACTCGCCCCTGCTGAGACTCAGAACGAAAGTGTTTTTCAACTGCCCGATCATTCTGGCGCGAGAGTTGCCACATACCGGGCAAGACCTGATCGTCAGGGATTCGTTTGGCTTGAATTGAAACAATCGCATCGCGCTGGACTCAGAATAGTTGACGCAGTCGGTACCTTAGCCGGTGCAATCCCTCTACTAACCGCCAACAGGGCGAGTTCATAATCCCGGCATAGTCACCATCCCGGCCTTGGTAACGTTTCATGAAGTCGCGAAGGCGCTGTTCCTTTTCAATTAACAATTTCTGATACATGGTTAGCAGGCCGTCCCGCCCCTGGGTGCGAATCTGGAGTTCGAGCATGTCTTGCTCCGTAAGTGTATGCCCGACTCGCAGGTTAGATGGAAGCGGCTGCGGCACGTAGAAGGTTGTGTGCGGAGCGAGAACTTCCTCGGCAGGTCGGTCTTTGGTGTACAGATATATCGAGAACGATTTGCGTGACAGGTGCTGCTTGTCTGGCGGCAGCGTGATACGCTTAAATCCATGCCATGAATATTCATTGGTCTCAAAGATGACCGCCCGATTGAATAGTGGAAGAAAACTCACGGTCTCGTTCACGGACGCATCGCGCGGATTCGAATGGAGCTCGATCGCGCCTCCCCATGCTTCTTCCCATTCCTTGTTTAGATAAATTATCAGGTTGATGCGACGGTGCAGCATGGTGCGTTCGTCGATGTTGAAATCTACGTGAACATCGAGGCCTTGACCACTGAGGTTATCGTGAGTACCCCCGCCAAAGAGCGTCTTGTCCGCGATTAAATCCTGGATGCCGGTGAGTTTGCTCATCGCATTTAGGAACACTACGGAATTTATGTAGTCGTAGAAGGTCCTGTATGACTGGCTTATATCTGAAACGTATTCAACGACCGCTTTGCGGCCAATCAACCCAAGTTCGTTCGTCGCACGCTTTTCATCGAAAGCGGGGAAGTCCCGAAGCAGCGATTCACAATTGTCCGACAGTAGAAACCCGTCGATTACGACGTGGCGAAACGGCTTGGCCTGCTGAAACTCAAGTTGAATTTCCGCTGAACGCCCAATTACATCTGGATGGATCATGTCAAGGGTAAATCGCCATAGTGTTGAGTTCAATTGCGCTTTTCGATCGACGAAGGAGATAGTCGAGAGAACTCTATTTGGCGCGGCGCGCGCAGATATGCGCAAGCTTTCATCGTGGTTGAGCCACAAGGGAGCTCGCCGGCTCGTACACAAAGTATAGCGGTGATACGCTTCTTTCCTACCTGGTCGGATTTCCTTTTATGGCTGCTTTGAAGACTCCGCCGTTCGGACTCGTTTGGGGCAGACTAATGGGGTGGTCGCATGTTTGCGACTTTCACAGCACAAATGCCAATTGTTCCCGAGTTTAGCGAAATATGCCGCAGCCAGGTTACGGGTGCCGGCGAGCCCTCGCCGACTATCGGCGCGAACTCCTGGCGTGGAAGTACCGGCTCCTGCGATCTTCACGGCCGTGGCCGCAGGGCAACAATTAACAAGCGCGAGAACTGTCGAAGCAGCAGCACGAGCATCGCCACCAGCCCGTTACGCATTAAACGATACACCGCATGAACCCAGCGCGACGATCGATCCGTTCGTTGCTTCGCCGACCGTCCAGATTCGCATACCTGTACCGGCTATGGCGCCTGTCGAGGGCACCACGCACATCGCCTCCGACTGGCGAGCCGAAGGTCGATTTCCGTTGCAACCTGTGCGGGTCAGCCAATAGCGTTGCCCTGAAAGCGCTGCAACGCGAGCAGCCCTCGTGCGCACGATGCGGCTCGACGGTGCGTGAGCGCGCCATCGTCCACCTCCTGACTGGCGCGCTTTTGGGCCGCAGCGTCGCGCTGCCGGATCTGGCGCCTCGCTTCGATCTTCGCGGAATCGGGCTTTCCGATTCGATCACGTACGCCTACCCGCTTAGGCAAAAATTCGCGTACACCAACACCTATTTTGATGCCAAACCTAAGCTCGATATCGTCAATGTCGCGCCCGAACTCGACGCATGCTACGACTTCATCATCGCCAGCGATGTTTTTGAGCACGTTGCGCCGCCGGTTGCGCGTGCGTTTGCCAATGCCAGGCGGCTCCTCAGAGCCGGCGGCGTGATGATTTTTTCGGCCCCGTTCATGCTTACCGCCGATACGATCGAGCACTTTCCCGAGTTGTACGACTACCGCTTGATCGAATCGACCGAAGGGTGGCGGCTGGATAACCGCACTGCCGACGGTCACCACCAGACGTTCACGGACCTGATGTTTCATAGCGGCCTCGGGACTACCCTAGAAATGCGCCAGTTCTCGCGAGCGTCCCTCGAACGCGCATTTGCCTCGGCCGGCTTCTCTCGCCTGCGCGTCGCCGACGAAGCGTTTCTTGCTCACGGCATCTACTGGCCGGAGGAGTGGTCGGTTCCAATGGTCGCCTTTGCGTAATGCGCCCCCGCCGATCTGGAGGCAATCATGGCTATTATAATTGC
The DNA here is from genome assembly GCA_035939595.1 of Casimicrobiaceae bacterium. Classification (GTDB taxonomy): domain Bacteria; phylum Pseudomonadota; class Gammaproteobacteria; order Burkholderiales; family Casimicrobiaceae; genus PALSA-1003. The sequence continues at coordinate 71,194 of DASZFQ010000166.1, read as the reverse complement.
GGAGGCATCCTTGGTCGCATTGCGACCTCTTTTGTCATAACTCACCGCTGTGCGAGCATGTCGCGCAGGGTTGCGGTAAACGAAATCACGGGCCCCTCTCCGACCAACGACCGCAGCTTCTGCGGCGACCCGACCAGGCGGCGCACTTCGCGCGCGCGCACGAACTTCGGATTGACTCGAATCTCGAGGCGATGCCCTGTCTCGGCTTCGAGCAGCGAAATGACCTCGCGCAGAGAAATGCCCTGACCCGAGCAGATATTCACCGTCTGCCCGAGTGCCGCGGGACAGGCAAGCAGGCGACGATACACATCGACGACGGTGCGTACATCCATAAAATCGCGGATGACATCGATATTGCCGAGTTCGATGGCGTCCGCCCTGCGCCGGAAATGGTCGACGATCTTGGGCACGAGGAAGGACTCGGGCTGTCCCGGACCGGTATAGTTGAACGCTCGCGTGATGACTATCGGCAACCTGTCGGCGAAGGTGCCGGCCATGTATTCCATCGCCAGCTTGCTGATCGCGTAGTGGCTGGTCGGGGCGCACGGCACCGACTCGTCGATCACCGGCTGTTCGACGTTGCCGTAGACATTGGCGCTGCTGGCCAGAATGACGCAGCGCAGGCTTGCCGGCCGCGCCGCGAGCGCGCGCAGCAGCGCGAGCGATCCGAGCAGATTGGTGCGGTATACGCCCTCGATATCCTCATCTGCGACGAAGGAGACCGCGGCGAGGTGGACCACCAGGTCGGGTCTGATCGACTCCACCGCCTCGTCGGTTGCGGATGCGCAGCGAATATCCGCGGCCACCTCCCCGGGGGAAGAAGGCATGGAATCGACCAGGCCGATGACCTCGTATCCGTTCTTGCGCAGGTGCTCGCACAGGTAGCGACCGGTGAAGCCGCGCGATCCGGTGACGAGTACCCGCTCAGAACGAGACGCCACGTTCCACTCGCCTCATATCGGCCGCGACCATCGTGGCGCAAAGCTCTTCCAGCGAGGTTGTCGGCTGCCAGCCGAGTTCCTTCCTCGCCTTGACGGAGCTTCCTACAAGCCGCTCCACCTCGGCGGGACGATAGAACGCCGGATTAATGCGGACCAGCGTACGGCCCGTCTTGGCGTCCACGCCGACTTCCTCGATTCCGGTCCCGCGCCACGCCAGGTCGAGTCCGACCGCGCCAAACGCGAGTTCGACGAAATGGCGGACGCTCTCGCTGCGCCCGGTGGCGAGAACGTAGGTATCGCACTTCGGCGCTTGCATCATGCGCCACATGCCATCGACGTAATCACGCGCGAATCCCCAGTCGCGGCAGGCGTCCAGATTGCCGAGCTCGAGCACGTCAAGCTTGCCGAGCCGGATCCGCGCAACGGCGTCGGTAACCTTGCGCGTGACGAATTCCTTGCCGCGCAGCGGCGACTCATGATTGAAGAGGATTCCGCTCACGCCGAAGATGTCGTGCGCCTCGCGGTAGTTCACGGTCATCCAGTGTGCATAGAGCTTCGCGACGCCATAGGGGCTGCGCGGATAGAAGGGCGTGCTCTCGGTCTGCGGCGTCGCCTGCACCTTGCCGAACATCTCCGAGGTGCTAGCCTGGTAGAAGCGGATCTTAGGGTCGACGATACGGACCGCTTCGAGCAAATGCAGCGGACCTATGCCCGTTACCAGGGCGGTGCTCAGCGGCTGGTCGAACGATACGGCGACGAAGCTTTGTGCTGCCAGGTTGTAAATCTCGTCCGGTTCGGCCTTATCGATCAGGCGCACGCTCGAGCTCAGGTCCAGCAGCTCGTACTCGACCACGGTCAGGTCCGCATGGCGATCGATGCCGAGCTCCTCGATGCGCCAGAAATTGGCCGAGCTCGTGCGCCGATACGTTCCGACCACGCGATAGCCGCGCGCGAGCAGGTCGGCAGCGAGATAGGCCCCGTCCTGGCCGGTGATACCGGTAATGATCGCGGTCCTTTGACCAGGCATGGTCACCTCGAGCGAGAGTAAGAGCGTTGCATCAGCGGCGGGCGCAAGCGACGATTCATCCGTGCGTGTGACGGCTGTGAAAGGCGCGCCAAAGCGTCAAGGTCAGGATTCGCAGATCGAGCCAGAGCGACCGGTTTTCGATGTAGTAGAGGTCAAATTGCATGCGCTTGCCAACCAGGCCGGCATCACGGTCTGGGCGCAGGTCAACGACCTGCGCGGTGACACCGATCTGCCCAGGGCCTGCGATTATCGCCTACGGACGAGGATACCAGCCGACTCGCCTTTGCTGCGTGGGGCGAAGGCTGGCTCGGCTGTGCCCAATCGGCTATCATGCCGGTCCGCGCCGCGCGTGGGCCAAGCGGGGATCCGCTGCAGCGGTCGTCGCGCGCCGCGGGGGAAACCAAGCCGGCGCCGCTTAGGGCGGACACCCGGAGGGCGAACTCCCGTTCGCCTTTTTTGTCTCATTGACTCGCCGGAATGCCATGTACGATCTTATCTACAAGCGCAAGCGCCTGGTCCAAATCGTGCTGGGACTGATCACCCTGCCGTTCGCATTTGTCGGTGTCGGTTACTATTTTCGCAATGCGGATCGCACCGGGGAGGTAGCCACGGTTGCCGGCAGCAAGATCACTGACGCCGACTTCGGCAACGCGCTGCGCGAGCAGCAGCAGCGCATGCAGCGAGCGATGGGGGCCAAATACGATCCGGCCATCTTTCAGAGTCCCGAGGTAAAGTACGCGCTGCTCGAGCAGCTCATCGGCGAGCGGCTGCTGCAGGAGCAGGCGCGGCGCGACCACCTAACCGTTTCTGACGAGCAGCTGCGCCGGTTCATCTCCGACATTCCGGCCTTCCAGGAAAACGGCAAGTTTTCTCAGACGCGCTACGAGCAGCTGCTGGCCGGGCAGGACCCGCCGCAAACGCCGGTCACATTCGCCCAGAGTGTGCGCCAGGGACTCGCGCTCGCCCCGCTGGAGGAACCGATCAACGGCGCCAACATCGTCGCCCGAAGCAATGTCGAGCGCACCCTGGGCCTGCTCGATCAGCAGCGCGTGACCGCCCAGGCCAACGTCGAGGCCGATGCCTTCGTCAAGGACGTCAAGATCGATGACGCGGCGGCGAAGGCCTTCTTCGACGCCAACTCCGGCGCGTTCCAGGTGCCGGAGCAGGTAAAGCTCGACTACCTGACGCTTTCGCCTGCCACGCTCGGCGCGACCATCAGCGTCGATCCGGCCGAAGTCAGGAAACAATACGACGATAACCCGCGGCGGTTCGGCAAGGTCGAGCAACGCGATGCGGCGCATATCCTGATCACCGTCAAGCCGGACGCATCGGCCGAAGAGCAGGCGGCCGCAAAAAAGAAAGCGGAGGAAATCGCCGCCCAGGCGCGCAAGACCCCGGCGCAATTTGCCGAGATGGCCAAGAAACTGTCGCAGGATACGGGCTCCGCGGCCGAGGGCGGCGACCTGGGGTTTTTCGCCCGCGATGGCTCGATGGTCAAACCCTTCGAGGATGCGGTGTTCGGCATGAAGGTGGGCGAGATCGCCGGGCCCGTGCAGACCAGCTTCGGCTGGCACGTCATCAAGCTCATCGCCGTCCAGCCGGCACAGCAGCAGGCCTTCGACCAGGTCAAGGGTCAAATCGAGCAGGACCTCAGACGGCAGCAGGCGGCGCGCAAATTCGCCGAAGTCGCCGAACAGCTGCAAAACCTGGTCTACGAACAGGGCGATTCCCTGCAGCCGGCCGCCAAGACGCTCAACCTGACGCTGCAGTCGACACCGCTTTTGACCCGCGCTCAGGTACAGGCGCTGGGGCAGAACAATCCGAAGTTCGTGCAAGCGGTGTTCAGCGCCGATTCACTGCAGGCGAAGCGCAATACCGAAGCGATCGAGATCGCGCCCGAGACGCTGATGGCGGCGCATGTGGTCGAATACAAGCCGGCGGTCCCGCGACCCTATGACGAGGTCAAGGCAGAGATCCGCAATCAACTCGAGCACCGCGCCGCCAGTGAGCTCGCGCAGAAAGCCGGACAGGCGAAACTCGCGCTGCTGCAGGAGGGCAAGGACGCGGGCCTCACCTTCGGCAAACCGGTCACCGTCGCCCGCAACAGGCCGCAGCAGGGATTTGCGCAACCGGCCCTGACCGCGATCTTTCAGGCCGACGCGGCGAAGCTGCCGGCCTTTGCCGGGGCAGCGAACGAGCGGGGCGGGTACTCGCTGTATCGGATCGAGCGCGTCATCGTACCCCCGGCGCCTGATGCGGCGCGCCTGACCGCGTTCACTAACCGTATCGGGGAGCAGGTCGGGCGCGAACTGGCAGCGGCCAATGTCGCCAGCCTCAGGGCAAAATCCGAAGTGAAAATCAACCAGGCCAGCTTGGACAAGGACCTGGAGGGTAGCGCTCCGGCGGACGCCCCGGACGCGCCGCTCAACCCGCCGAAGCGTTAGGGCAGTCCAGGTCGTTCATGACCTTCAGGGTGTCGGCGACCGCCTGGTCGCGCTCGGCCGTGTCGTAGAACACCTTGCCGCCGTTTTCGTCATACTTGTAGACCGGCGCACTGCTCTTGAGCGTCTGCAGTCGTCCGCGGAGCTGCACGCAGCGATCGAGCTTGGCCTTGGCATCGGTTGCGGCTTTGTCGGCCTTGGCTTCGTCCGCCGCACGGTCCTCTTGCAGTTTTTTGATCTGGGCATCCTTCGAAGCCATCTGCCGGACCGCGTTCGGATCGCCGGGCGCCACGCCGGCACTGATGCGTTCGGCCTTGACACCGGGAGGGGGCGTGTCGCCGTAGACGGTCCCACCCTTTTCGTCGGTCCATTTGTACAGGGCCGCGCCGGCGGGCAGGGCCGCGAAGAGCAGCGCGCAGACGACGAGCCGAAACGTTGGGCGGAGGGTCATGGCGTACGTCCTCGGGTGCGACGATGACGACACGGTAATGCAAACGGTGCGTAGGCGTCAAACCGGAGCATCGCCGCCGCGTTTACCGACCCCGGCGACCCGCGTATAATCCCGTTTTGCGCAGAGGAGAAATGCACGATGCGTGTCGTCCAGAAGGCGCTGACTTTCGACGACGTCCTGCTGCTCCCCGCTCATTCCTCTGTCGTACCCCGCGACGTTAGCCTGCAGACCCGCCTCACCCGCCGCATTACGCTCAACATTCCGCTATTGTCGGCGGCCATGGACACCGTCACCGAAGCGCGGCTCGCCATCGCGATCGCGCAGGAAGGCGGGCTTGGTGTCGTGCACAAGAACATGCCGCCGAAGGCTCAGGCGGCCGAGGTGGCCAAGGTCAAGCGCTTCGAAAGCGGCGTGGTCAAGGATCCGATCACGATTCCGCCCACGATGTCGGTGCGCGAGGTGCTCGCGCTGACCCAGCAGCACAAGATCTCCGGTTTGCCCGTCGTCGACGGGCGACAAGTCGTCGGCATCGTGACCAACCGCGACCTGCGCTTCGAGACCAACCTCGACCAGCCGGTCGCCCGCATCATGACCCAGCGCGATCGGCTGGTCACCGTGCCCGAAGGTGCGGAACTCGAAGATGCCAAGGCTTTGATGCATCAGCATCGGCTGGAACGGGTGCTGGTCGTCAACGACCGCTTCGAGCTCAAGGGACTCATCACCGTCAAGGACATCCTGAAAGCGACCGAGCATCCCCTGGCGTGCAAGGATGAGCGCGGGCAGTTGCGCGTGGGCGCGGCGGTCGGAACTGGCGGCGACACCGAGGAGCGCGTCGAGGCATTGGTCGCCGCCGGCGCCGACGTGGTGGTCGTGGACACCTCGCACGGTCACTCGCAGGGGGTGCTGGAGCGGGTGCGATGGGTCAAGCGGACTTATCCGCAGGTGCAGGTCGTCGGTGGCAACGTAGCGACGGCGGAGGGTGCCCAGGCACTGGCGGACTATGGCGCGGACGCGATCAAGGTCGGCATCGGTCCGGGCTCCATCTGCACCACCCGCATCGTCGCCGGCGTCGGGGTGCCGCAGATCACGGCGCTGATGAACGCCCTCGAGGCAGCTGCCAAGCTCGATCTTCCGCTCATCGCCGACGGTGGTATTCGCTATTCGGGCGACATCGCCAAGGCGATCGCCGCCGGCGCGTCGTGCGCCATGCTCGGCAGCCTGTTTGCCGGCACCGAGGAAGCACCGGGCGAGATCGAGCTCTACCAGGGGCGCTCGTACAAGATTTACCGCGGGATGGGGTCGCTGGGCGCGATGCAGCAAGGCTCGAGCGACCGTTATTTCCAGGATGCCGAAGGCGACGACGCAGCCGAGAAACTCGTGCCCGAAGGCATCGAGGGCCGCGTTCCCTACAAGGGCGCACTGGCCGCGGCCGTTCACCAGCTCATGGGCGGGGTGCGCGCGGCGATGGGCTACTGCGGCTGCGCGACCATCGACGAGATGCGCACCCGTGCCCAATTTGTCGAGATCACCGCCGCGGGCATGCGCGAATCGCACGTGCACGACGTGCAGATCACCAAGGAAGCGCCCAACTACAGGGTCGAATGAAACCGGCGGAACCCGTCCGTGTCTGAGTTGCCGTCCGCGCCAGGCCGTCGTGCCGGACTGCCGTTTATCCTGGTTGTCGTCTTCATCGACGTACTCGGCATCGGCCTGGCGATGCCGGTGCTGCCCATGCTCGTCGGCGACTACACGGCGAGCCGGGAGCTGCAATCGTACTGGTATGGGGCGCTGACCATCGCCTACGGCCTGATGCAGTTCATTTGCGCCCCGCTGCTTGGGGCGCTGTCCGATCGTTTCGGCCGGCGGCCGGTGATCCTGGCGTCGATCTTCGGCCTGGGGCTGCACTACCTGTTGCTCGCGCTCGCCCCTTCGCTGTGGTTCATGCTGTTCGCGCGCGTGCTCGGCGGCATTACCGGGGCGAGCTTTTCGGTCGCCAACGCGTATGCCTCGGACGTTACCCCAGCCGAGGGCCGCGCCAAGAGCTTCGGCCTGATCGGAGCGGCATTCGGACTCGGCTTCATCTGCGGCCCGATGCTCGGGGGGCTTCTCGGCAGCATCGACCTGCACCTGCCGTTCTACGCCGCCGCTGGACTGGCGCTGGTCAACGGCATCTATGGCGCGTTCATCGTGCCCGAATCGCTGCCGCCCGAGCGCCGCGCGCCGTTCGCCATCCGGCGCGCCAACCCCTTCGCCGCGTTTCTCGCGTTGTCACGTCATCGCGAGATCGGGCACCTGGTCGTGGTGTTTGCGCTGGTCGTGCTGGCGCAGCTGATCCTGCAGACGACCTGGGTGCTTTTCACGCACTTTCGCTTTGGCTGGGGACCGCGCGAGAACGGTTTTGCGCTCTTCTGCGTTGGCCTCGTCGCAGCCGTCGTGCAGGGCGCTTTGCTTGGGCGCCTGCTGCGGTGGTTCGGCGAGGTGCGCCTCGCGCTGCTCGGTCTTGCCGTGGGCACCGTCGCCTACCTGGCGTATGGCCTCGCCACGCGGGGCTGGATGATGTACGCGATCATCGTCGCCAACTTCGTCTCCTTTGCCGCCGGGCCGGCCCTGCAGGGGATCGTCTCCAATGCCGTCGGGCCGCGCGAGCAGGGGGTCACCATGGGTGCGCTCAGCTCCCTCAACAGCATCATGTTCGTCGTCGCTCCGGCAATCGGGACGTCGCTGCTTGCCCAGGTGAGCCACCTGCCGCCGTCGGATTGGCGCGTCGGTGCGACCTTTTACGTCAGCGCCATGCTGCAGCTAATCGCCCTCTTCGTGGCACGGCGCCATTTCGCCGTGCAGCGCGTTGCCGCCGCCTGACCCTATGCCATCCACGCATTGCAAGATCCTGATCCTTGACTTCGGTGCGCAATACACGCAGCTCATCGCCCGCCGCGTGCGCGAGCTCCACGTCTATTGCGAAATTCATCCGTTCGACGTCGGCGACGCCTTCATCGCTGATTTCGCGCCCGCCGGGATCATCCTCTCCGGCGGCCCGGAGAGCGTCATCGAGGGCGATACGCCGCGCGCGCCCGGTGCAGTGTGGACGGCGCAGGTGCCGGTGCTCGGCATTTGTTATGGCATGCAGACCATGGCGGCGCAGCTGGGCGGCGCGGTAGAAAGCGGCCGGGTGCGCGAGTTCGGCTACGCCGAGGTGCGCGCTCAGGGTCACGGCCGCCTGCTCGCCGGCATCCAGGATCGGGCCAACGCGCAGGGTCATGGTTTGCTTGACGTGTGGATGAGCCATGGCGACAAGGTCATTGCGTTGCCGCCGGGGTTTTCGGTCATGGCGAGCAACGCGGCCACACCGATCGCGGCGATGATGGACGAATCGCGCCGGCTGTATGGGGTGCAGTTTCATCCCGAGGTCACGCATACCCGCCAGGGCAAGGCGCTGCTTGCACGCTTCGTGAGGGACATTTGCGGCTGCCCCGGTGACTGGACGATGCCCGGCTACGCTGAACAGGCGATCGCCGGTATCCGCGAGCAAGTGGGCAAGGACACCGTTATCCTCGGGCTGTCTGGCGGGGTCGATTCGTCAGTCGCCGCCGCGCTCATCCATCGCGCGATTGGCGACCAGCTGACCTGCATCTTTGTCGACACCGGATTGCTACGCCTGAACGAGGCGGAGCAGGTCATGGCCACTTTCGCGCGTCATCTCGGGGTCCGGGTTGAACTCGTCGACGCGAGTGATGCGTTTCTGCGCGCGCTCGCCGACGTCACCGACCCGGAGGAGAAGCGCAAGATCATCGGCCGCGAGTTTGTACACGTCTTCGAGGCCGAAGCGGCCAGGCTGCGACTTCATGCAGGCGGGGCGAAATGGCTGGCACAGGGAACCATCTATCCTGATGTGATCGAGTCGGCGGGCGCGAAGACCGGCAAGGCGCATACGATAAAGTCGCACCACAATGTCGGTGGGCTGCCGGCGACTTTGCAGCTCAAGCTGCTCGAGCCGCTGCGCGAGCTGTTCAAGGACGAGGTGCGTGAGCTCGGGCTTGCCCTAGGGCTGCCGCGGGAGCTCGTCTTCCGGCACCCGTTTCCAGGCCCTGGTCTTGGCGTGCGCATCCTCGGTGCGATCACGCGGGAGCGGGCCGATATGCTGCGCCGGGCCGACGCGATCTTCATCGAGGAGTTGCGCCGCGCCGGATGGTACGACCAGGTCGCGCAGGCGTTCACCGTCTTCTTGCCGCTACGCTCGGTCGGCGTCATGGGCGACGGGCGTACCTACGAGCATGCGGTCGCCCTGCGTGCCGTGCAGACGACCGATTTCATGACCGCGCACTGGGCGCCGTTGCCGCACGAGCTGCTCGCCACGGTATCCACCCGTATCACCAACGAAGTGCGCGGCATCAACCGCGTCGTGTATGACATATCGGGTAAGCCACCGGCGACCATCGAGTGGGAATGAGCCACCTGCGTAAGCCCATACTGAAGTGTTCCAAGAACAACGATGGCCTTACACAAGCGAGAGTTCCGCAGCGGCAATGGCCAATCGCCGGTCCAAGGTCCAGAGCGCTTGGCCGGCGAGTCGAGCCGACGCGAGCATATGGACATCGATCCAACCCAAACCTCGACCATGCAACTGGTGGGCAGCGATGAAGCCCAAGACCTCCTCGTGCTCCACGAGAGGCACGTGCGGAAGTGCTTCAAGCAGGCCCAGTACTTCCTCTCTGCGTGACAGCGTGCCGCACGCTAGTTCACCGATCACGAATGGATGAATCCAGACCTGCATTTCCTCCAACAGGTCCGACAGCCGCGCGCTGCGGCGACGAAAATGGTCGATCCAGACCGAAGTATCGACCAGCACCCTTGGCTACGCAGCGACGCGGCCACGCCTCCGCGGTACATGCGCGAGGCGTGGCTCGCTACCCCCTAGCCGGGCCAGGCGCCGCGCGCTCTGGCGCGCAATGAGCGCTTCGAGGCCTGCCCGAACGACAGCGGTCTTTTCCTCGAGGCCACTCAGCTTGCGCGCCTTATCAAGCAGTTCGTCATCAATGATTAGTGTTGTCCTCATATGCATCAGTATGGCTACTTTATACATATAAGTCAAGTTCGTCTACCGACTTCGTCGCCGCCGTCGACACCGCTCCGGCCAAAACGCCTGACCTTCGGCCGAAGCTTGGAATCGGGTGGGATCCAATTCGCGGACGATGCGACAAGACAAGAGACGACTGTCAGCAAGAGGTCATGGACATCGGGCATTTGATTTGACACGTGTCCAGGTGTACATATAATGTACATGTACATAGGACGCTCGGAGGTCAGCATGGCAGCGGCAGTCGAAAGGATCGTCGTTCAGGCTACGGCACAGGAAAAGAAGGCGATCGCGGCCAAGGCGAAGAAGCTAGGCCTGCCAATTTCGGAATTGATGCGGCGGGGCGCGACCGCCTACCGGTCGGCGGACGCAGAGGAGGAGCTGGGTGACCTGGCGGATGCGGCCACGGCAGCGGCTGAGCGGGCGAGTGCGTCCATCGACAGTGCGCTGGCGTTCATCGAGGCGAGCAACAAGCGCATTGCGGACCTGGAAGCAGGGGCCAAACGCAGTACTCGAAAGGCGGGTTGATGGGTGTCACGGAGCGCGTGTGGAAGGCCCTCACCGCGGTGATCAAGCTCGAGGACAACGTGAGGCGCCAGGCCGATGCGCTGAAAACGCAGCAGGTAAAGATCGAGGACCTGACGGCCAGAGTCATTCGGCTTGAGACCCAGTTCGAGCTGCTGGTCGGCGCGGCGATGATCAAGAGGCTCAAGGGCCAATAGACCCGGGTTGCCACGCCGTCCGCGGCGAGTTTCCAGAATCGGCGCGGCGGCGGGGTTCGAAGCGGTCGCGAGCCGGGTGGCAGCAGAATCCGCGGACGAGAGGGATGAAGCGCGAACTGTACTCTTCCGGAACGCCATGGGAGCCTGTCGTGGGCTACTCCCGCGCGGTCCGGGTTGGTAGCCATGTCTGGGTTTCCGGCACCACCGCGACGGATGCGAACGGCGGCATCGTGGGCAAGGGAGACCCTTATCTCCAAGCGAAACAGGCGATCGCCAACATCGAGCGTGCGCTGGTCCAAGCCGGAGCCGGGCTCGCCGATGTGGTGCGCACGCGCCTCTACGTTCTTGATATCAACCAGTGGGAGGCGATCGGCCGCGCCCACGGCGAGGCCTTCGGCGCCATCCGCCCGGCGACAGCCATGGTGGAAGTGAGCCGGCTGATCGATCCGGACATGCTGGTTGAAATTGAGGCTGACGCCTTCCTCGCTGGCGACCGGTCACCACCGTGACGGGGGGAATCGCGCCGGCGAGCTCGCTGCCGGGCGCAAATGCGGACGACGAGCGCTGGATGCGCGAGGCCATTGCCCTGGCCCGCATGGCGCAGGCGCGCGGCGAAGTACCTGTCGGCGCACTTGTCGTGCGCGCCGGGGCGATCATCGGTCGTGGCGGCAATGCGCCGATCGTGGCCAACGATCCCACGGCGCACGCGGAAATCGGTGCCCTGCGCAGCGCCGGCGCGGCCCTTGGCAATTATCGACTCCCTGACTGCGAGCTATTCGTCACGCTCGAGCCCTGTGCGATGTGCGCCGGAGCGATCCTGCACGCGCGCCTTAGCCGGGTGGTATTCGGAGCCCGCGATCCGAAGACGGGCGCCTGTGGCAGCGTGATTGACCTGTTTGCCGAGTCGCGGCTCAACCATCGCACCAGCGTGCGCGGTGAGGTGCTCGCGGTGGAGTGCGGTAAGCTCCTGTCGGACTTCTTCGCCCTGCGCCGCTGATGCCTGTAAAGCCTTCGGACCTCGCCTTGGACACGGCCGGCAACCGCGCGCGTACCTACGGCATCGGTTTGTACGCACCGGCGGGTTTTGCGGTCGCCCCGGAAGCGGTGGCGCGTGCGGTGTCGCGCCTTGAAGCCGCAGGGCACCGGGTGGTGGTGGATCCGACAGCGACCGCGCGCTGGCAGCGGTTTTCGGCCAGCGATGAAGAGCGCCTGGCGGCACTCTGGCGCATGGCGGAGGACCCGCGCATCGAGCTCGTGGTGGCGGTGCGTGGCGGGTACGGCTGGACACGACTGCTGGATCGGATCGACTTCGGGCGGCTCGCCGCGATGCGAAAACGCTGGCTTGGACACAGCGACTTCACCGCCTTCCAGCTGGCCGCCCTCGCGCGGGCCGGCATGGTGACCTTCGCCGGTCCGCTGGCAGCCTACGATTTCGGTGCCGAGACCGTGTCGAGCTATACCATGGGGCATTGCTGGGGGCTGCTCGGCAGCGAGCATTACGCGCTCGAGTTGCCGCTGGCGGGACCGGCGAATTTTGCTGCCCAAGGGTCGCTGTGGGGCGGCACCTTGACGCTGGTCGCGCATCTCGTCGGCACCCGCTACCTGCCGCCGATCGACGGCGGGATCCTCTTTCTCGAGGATGTCGGGGAGCATCCGTATCGCCTCGAGCGCATGCTCTATCAGCTCTATTACGCCGGCGTGCTCGGGCGGCAGGCGGCGGTGCTCTTCGGCACGTTCACCGGTTTTGGCCCGAGCCCCAACGACAACGGCTATGACCTCGCAGCAATGGTCGCGCACGCGCGCGCTCGATTTGGCGTGCCGATCTTCACCGGCCTGGCGTTTGGCCACGGCCCGGACAAGTTGACGCTACCTGTCGGCGGCCGATGCGCGCTCACGGTGCACGACGGCAAGGCGCGCATCGAGCTTTCGCACTACGGTCAAGCCCCGCCGCTGCCGCCAAACTGAACACCGGCGCTGGCCGAACGCTAGCGCCCTGCGGCCATCGCCAAAGCTGACCTCACGCTGCGCTAAGCGCGAATTCATGCGCGGCCTCGCCGGTCAGGCGGCCCTTGGCGTCGAAGCTGCGTTCGACAAAGCGCACGTTGCCGTCGTTCGCGATCGTAAGCACCGTCGAGCAACGCGTCCCGTAGCGTTCATCGACGATGAATGCGCTCGACAGCAGGCGCTCCCATTCAGGTGCGATGTCCGTCGCCGGCAGCGCGGCGGGCTCGGCTTGCGTGCGGTCGGCGAGCAGGGCGAACAACGATTCGATGTCGACGCTGTCGGGCACGAGGCACTCGGCCAGGCGTTGCTTGGCGTGCACGACCTTTGGCCACGGGGTATCGAGAAGGTGATTGGACAGCCCGTGAATGCCGGGGCCGAGCACAAGCGCCCCGCTGGCCCGATTCGACGCATAGGCCGCCGTTGCGACCTCGCCCAGGAGCAGGTTGTAGCCGTGGTAACGCGCGCCGTCGGCGGCAATTGATGCGGCGCAGGCGAGCGGTGGGGTGCGTTCGGCGAGCGCGCGAGTCACCAGCCCACCGCGCGACGGCGCGTTCGGGTCGCGCGGCACGCCCTCGCGGTAGTTGGTAACCAGTGCCCAGCGGCCAGGGCGCGTCACCCCGAACCACGTTCCGCCCGCCTCCAGATCGACGCCGGCGAGAGTGCCGTCGGCCCACCAGTGCGCGGGGGCCGCGGCACGGGCGTGGAACTCGTCGCGGTTGGCCGCGATCAGCAGCGGGACTCGCCGGTGCGCGTCGAGCGCAATCAGGGCTAGGCACACGGCATGGGTTGCGCTGGCGCAGGTTACGGCCGTTGGGACACGAAGCGCTCGATGCGGCGCTCGGAGCCGGGTGCGAGGAAGCTCGCAAAGCGATGGGCGGAGAGCAGGTCGTTGAGCGTCATCTCGAAGCGCTTCTTGTCGTGGACGTTTTCGTAGACCTCCATCCACAGCAACGGCTCCGACTCGCCTTCGTACAGGCGGCCGGCGATGCCGCAGCGCTCTTCCATGGCGCGCAGGGTAGCCAGGATGGCCGCGCGCGCCGCGGCGGCATGCGGCGCGGCGATGCGGTAGTAGATATAGCAGTGGGCAAGCCGCTCGGTCACGCGATCCGCCCGCGCGGCGCGGCGGGTGTGGGCAGAGCATAGGGCAACGGCAGCAGCGTGAGCGCGGCACCGACCCGCGCCTCGAGGCGCAGGTCGCCCTCGGCGATGGCGGCGAGCTGCGCCACGCAAAGCAGGTCTGTGCCCCCGTCCGGGGCCCTCGCCGCGTTGATCACCGTGCCGCAGGGCTGATCGCCAAAGCCGGGCGCAAACAGCCGTGCCCCGGGTGCGGCCGCGGCGGCGGTGTGCGCCAGGGCCAGCCGCTCCTTGAGCCGACCCAGATACTGAGTTCGGGCCACGATCTCCTGCCCGGTATAGCAGCCCTTCTGGAAGCTCACGCCGGCCAGGGCATCGAGATTGAGCATCTGCGGGATGAACTGGTCCTGCGTAGGCGGGAGGATGACCGGCACGCCGGCACGGATGGTCAGCCAGCGCCAGCAGGGAAAGCCCGCCGCGCGCGCTGCGCCCAAGGCGTCCCACAGGCTCGGGGCCTTGGCCTGTTCGACGCTGGCGATGAAGCGCGAGCCCGGCAGCAGCGACACACTCCCTCCATCGATGGGCGTCCAGTGCTGCAAGGTCGGCACCGTCGCGGCGACGTGGGCGACGCACTGCGCGGCGGCGGGCCCGCCGATTCCGATGCGCACCGCCGCCTCACTGGCATCGCGCAAGGTGACCTTGGCGCGCAGGACGAACAGGGCGAGGCGCCGCTGCACCGTCTCGAGCAACAGGCGCGGCAGCAGCAGCTCGAAATGCTCGCTCTCGACGCGACGGACGATGAAGTTGGTCAAGACCCGGCCCTTGGGCGAACAGCACGCCGACAACTGCGAGCTTCCCGGCGCCAGTGCCGCAACGTCGTTGGTGAGCTGCCCTTGGAGAAAGGCGGCGGCATCGCTGCCTGTGACGGCCAAGGCGGCCACCGGGCCCAGGTCGCAGACGACGGCGGCATCGCGCGCCGCGGCGAGTTCCCCCGGGGCGTCGCCGAAGGAAGCGACCTCGGTCGCATCAAACGACGCGCCGCGCGCGAGCAGAAAAGCAGTCCAGGGACTCAAGGTGTTGGGGCGGAGCGAATAGGGTCGATGCCTGGCCGGTGCTCGGGAAAATTGTGCTAAAATCGAGTGTTAGCTTGGTTTGGCGGGTGTCGGCCGTCATCGCGAAGCGGTCTTAGAAGGCGCCGCGGTCGGTGAGGCTTCCGCTCATAACCCAAGCAAATTCGCAGATCCGCCCGTTCAGGGTGCCTTGCGCGGCGCTGGGAAGGCGCCGCCTCAAGGCCCGGTGGCAGATCGAGGCTCAACCCTGACAAGGAGTGTAGTGATGTCGGTCACGATGCGTCAAATGCTGGAAGCCGGAGTGCACTTCGGCCACCAGACGCGCTACTGGAATCCGAAGATGGCGGACTATATCTTCGGCCAGCGCAACAAGATTCACATCGTCAATCTCGAAAAGACGATGGCGATGTACCAGGAGGCGACCAAATACATCCGCCAACTGGCCATGAATCGGGGCACCATCCTTTTTGTCGGCACCAAGCGGCAGGCACGCGACATCATCGCCGAAGAGGCCCAGCGTGCCGGCATGCCCTTCGTCGATCACCGCTGGCTGGGCGGCATGCTGACCAATTTCAAGACGGTCAAGGCCTCGATCAAGCGCCTGAAGGACCTCGAGGCGATGGCCCAGGACGGCACCATGGAAAAGATGAGCAAGCGCGAGGCGCTGACGCTGCAGCGTGAAATGGACAAGCTCAATCGCAGCCTGGGCGGGATCAAGGAAATGAACGCGCTGCCCGACGCCTTGTTCATCATCGACGTCGGCTATCAGAAGATCGCGGTAACCGAGGCGAACAAGCTCAACATCCCGATTGTCGGCGTGGTCGACACCAATCACTCGCCCGACGGCATTGCCTACGTCATTCCGGGCAACGACGACTCGAGCCGCGCGATCCGCCTCTATGCCCGCGGTGCGGCCGACGCGATTCTCGAAGGGCGGAGCCAGGTGATCCAGGAAATCGTCCAGCCGGACGAGTTCGTCGAGGTCTCCGGGGACGAGGCGACAAGGTAGCGCGCAGGCAAGGGGCCGTGGCCCCTTTGTTTTACCCGCCGGCGGCGAGCGAGCCGACGGGGTGCACAACCGACCGGGTCGGCGCTGCGTCGAAGCGATGCCCGTACGACCCCTCGACGATCTGGAGAGGATTGGAATGGCGGAAATTGCCGCAAGCATGGTGATGGATCTGCGCAGCCGGACCGGGCTGCCGATGATGGAATGCAAGAAGGCGCTTAGCGAGACCGGCGGCGACATGGACAAGGCCGAGCAGCTGCTGCGCATTCGCGGCAGTGGCAAGGCGACGAAGGCCGCCGAACGGGTTGCTGCGGAGGGCGTGATCGGCGCCTACATCGCCCCCGGCGGCAGAGAGGGGGCCATGGTCGAGCTCAACTGCGAGACCGATTTCGTCGCCCGCAACGCCGAATTCCTTGCCTTCGCGCAAACGCTGGCGCGGCTCGTCACCGAGCGCAACCCCGCCGACGTTGTGGCCCTCGCGGCGTTGCCACTGGACGGCGGCGCAGTCGAGCGCGCGCGCCAGGCGCTGGTGCAGAAGCTCGGCGAGAACGTCTCGGTGCGGCGCTTTGTCCGCCTCGCCACGGACGGCAGGCTGGCGCAATACGTGCACGGCGGCCGCATAGGGGTCACCGTGGCCTACGAGGGCGGGGACGAGGAAACCGGCAAGTCCGTGGCGATGCACGTCGCCGCGTCGGTCAAGTCGGTGCGGGTGTTGTATATCACGCGTGACCAGGTGCCAGCGGATCTCATCGCCCGGGAGCGGGCGATCTACACCGCCCAGGCTGCCGAGTCGGGCAAGAGCCCGGAGATCGTCGCCAAGATGGTCGAGGGCCGGGTCAACAAGTTCCTGGCCGAGGTGACGCTGCTCGGCCAACCCTTCGTCAAGAATCCGGACGAATCGGTGGAGAAGTACCTCAAGGCCCGGAAGGCGACGGTCAAGGCCTTCGAACTCTATGTCGTGGGCGAGGGGATCGACAAGAAAAAAGATGACTTTGCGGCCGAGGTCGCGGCGATGGCCAAGACTGATTGAGCGTTGCAATCGACGACCCACTGAACCGGGAGCGCATCGCCATGACAGCACCGATCGTCGCGACGTTGCCCACGGCCTCCGCGCCGCGCACTGAGCCCGCCTACAAGCGCGTGCTGCTCAAGCTGTCGGGCGAGGCATTGATGGGTGACGACCCGTACGGCATCAATCGCGAGGTGATCGACCGCATCATCGCCGAAATCGGTGAGGTCGTGCGGCTTGGCGTTCAGATCGCGGTGGTGATCGGCGGCGGCAACATTTTTCGTGGGGTCGCCCCGGGCGCTGCGGGCATGGATCGCGCCACCGCCGACTACATGGGCATGCTCGCGACGCTGATGAATGCGCTGGCGCTGCAGGACGCAATGCGCCGCGCGGGCCTGGTCTCGCGCGTACAGTCCGCGCTGGCGATCGAGCAGGTTGCCGAGCCGTATATTCGCGGCAAGGCGCTGCGCTATCTGGAGGAAAACAAGGTGGTGATCTTCGCCGCCGGCACCGGCAATCCGTTCTTCACCACCGATACCGCCGCCGCCCTGCGCGGGCGCGAGATGGGTGTCGACATCGTGCTCAAGGCGACCAAGGTCGACGGGGTCTACACCTCCGATCCGAAGAAGGATCCGACCGCCAAGCGCTATCCGTCGCTGACCTTCGACGAGGCCATGGTCAAGAACCTCAAGGTGATGGATGCGACCGCGCTCGCGCTCTGCCGCGACCAGAACATGCTGCTCAAGGTCTTCAGCATCTTCAATCCGGGTGCGCTCAAGCGTGTGGTGATGGGCGAGGACGAGGGCACGCTCGTGCACTGCTAGGAGGAGCCGATGATCGCCGACGTGAAGAAATCTGCCGAGCAGAAGATGCAGAAGACCATCGATGCCCTCAAGCACGACTACCAGAAGGTACGCACCGGTCGCGCCCACACCGGCCTGCTCGACCATATCCAGGTCGACTACTACGGCGCGATGATGCCCATCAACCAGGTCGCCAACGTCACGCTCGCCGACGCGCGGACGATCGCGGTGCAACCGTGGGAGAAGAAGATGGTGCAAGTGGTCGAAAAGGCCATCCGCGACTCGGATCTCGGCCTCAATCCGTCGACCTCCAGCGACGTGATCCGGGTGCCGATGCCGCCGCTGACCGAGGACCGACGCAGGGATCTGATCAAGGTGGTGCGGCACGAGGCCGAAAATGCGCGCATCGCGGTGCGCAACGTCCGGCGCGACGCCAACGAGCACCTGAAGAAGCTGCTCAAGGAGCACACGATTTCGGAGGACGACGAGCGCCACGCCCAGACCGACGTGCAGAAGCTTACCGACCGCTCTATCGCCGAGATCGACAAGGTGCTCCAGTCCAAGGAAGCGGACTTGCTGGCAGTCTAGCGGCGCCAGGTTCAACTGCCGCCGGCTACGACGTCACCATCCATTGCCACCGCTTTCGAACCGCCCCCGCCTGCCGTTGCCGCCGCTTCCGGTGTTCGAAAGCTCCACGCGCGAAATCCCCGCGCCGCGCGCAGTCCCGCGGCACGTGGCGATCATCATGGACGGCAACGGCCGCTGGGCGAAGCAGCGCCTGTTGCCGCGCATGGCCGGCCACCGCCGCGGCGTCGAGGCGGTGCGCACGACGGTGCGCGCTTGTGCCGAGGCCGGGGTCGAGTTCCTGACCCTGTTCGCCTTCTCCAGCGAAAACTGGCGTCGCCCCGCCGACGAGGTATCGATCCTGCTGCAGCTTTTTCTGCGCACCCTTGAGCAGGAGGTGGCCAAGTTGCACGACAACGGCATGCGCTTCAGGGTGATCGGCGACACCGGCGCGTTCGAGCCGCGCATCCGTGAACTCATCGCGGCCGGCGAGGCGCTGACCGCGGGCAACACGCGGCTGACACTCACCATCGCGGCCAATTACGGCGGACGCTGGGACATCGCGCAGGCCGCGCAACGACTCATTGCCGCGCAGCCGGAAGCCGCGCGCGGATTTGCACCCGAGGCGCTCGAGCCGTACCTGTCGCTGGCCTACGCGCCGGAGCCGGACCTGTTCATCCGCACCGGTGGCGAACAGCGGATCTCCAATTTTCTGCTCTGGCAGCTGGCCTATACGGAGTTCTACTTTACCGATCTGCTCTGGCCGGACTTCGACGCGGCGGCACTGGCGAACGCGATCGCCTCCTACCAGCAGCGCGAGCGTCGCTTCGGTCGTACCAGCGAGCAACTCGCGGCCAGCCGCTGATGCTCAAAACGCGCATCGTGACCGCGGCGGTGCTCATTCCGCTGACGCTCGCCGGGCTGTTCTGGCTGAGCCCGCGTGCCTGGGCGGTTGCCACCCTCGCCGTGGTCGTCATCGCGGCGACCGAATGGGCAAACCTTGCCGGCTATCGCCGACCGGCCTGGCTGCTGTTCGTGCTGGGCACGATCGCCATCGCCGGCGGACTGCTGTTGGCACCAGGCGGCGGCTTCGGCGCCGAGGGCGGCTGGCCGAAGACGATACCCTTGCTCATCTGCGGCGCCGCCACCCTGTTCTGGCTCTTGGTGGCGCCGGCCTGGCTCGCGGCGCGCTGGCACGTCGAATCGAAGCTCGCCCTGGCGGCGACCGGTTGGTTGGTGCTCGTCGCGGCGTGGGTGGCGCTGGTGCAGATTCAGGCTCGCTCGCCCGGATTGCTGCTCGCGCTCATGGCCGTGGTCTGGATCGCCGACACGGCCGCCTACTTTGCCGGTCGCGCCTTCGGCCGGCGTGCACTCGCGCCGGCAATCAGCCCGGGCAAGACCTGGGAAGGGGTTTATGGCGCACTGGCGGCTACGGCCCTGTACGCGCTGGCATGGCTCGGTTTTGCGCCGGAGCCCGAAGGCAGGCGGGCGAACTCGATCCTGGCCATCGGCTTGTGGGTGGTGCTGCTGCTCGCGCTCGCCGCCGTATCGATCGTCGGCGATCTGTTCGAGTCGCTGCTCAAGCGGCAGCGCGGAATCAAGGACAGCGGCCGCATCCTCCCCGGTCATGGCGGGGTGCTCGATCGCATCGACGCATTGCTTGCAGCGATGCCCGCAGCGGCGCTTATCGTACAGTACGTGCTGTGATGACCAAGGCAGACCCCCCAGTGCGCAACATCACCCTCCTCGGGGCCACCGGTTCGATCGGGGCTTCGACCTTGGATGTCATCGCCCGGCATCCGGAACGCTTCGCGGTGGCGGCGCTGGCGGCCAACCGGCAATGGCGGCCGCTGCTCGAGCTGGTTGCGCGCTTCCGCCCGCCCTACGCGGCGCTACTCGATGCGCAGGCGGCGGGCGAGCTCGCGGCCGCGGCGAAGCGCGAAGGCCTGGCGACGCAAGTGCTAAGCGGTGCGCAAGGATTGTGCGAAGTGGCCACGCTGGCGCAGGTCGATACCGTGGTGGCGGCGATCGTCGGCGCGGCGGGGCTCGCACCGACGCTTGCCGCAGCGCGCGCGGGCAAGCGCATCCTGCTCGCCAACAAGGAAACGCTGGTGCTCTCCGGCAGCGTTTTCATGGCTGCGGTGCGCGCGGGCGGGGCGACGCTGTTGCCCATCGACAGCGAGCACAACGCGATCTTTCAGTGCCTGCCGCCGGGTTATGCCGGTGCCCCCGAGGCGCGCGGGGTGCGGCGCATCCTGCTCACCGCGTCCGGCGGACCGTTCCGCGCGACGCCGATCGGGGCGCTTGCCCGGGTGACGCCGGACGAGGCCTGCGCCCACCCCCGCTGGCGCATGGGCCGCAAGATATCGGTGGACTCGGCCACGATGATGAACAAGGGACTGGAAGTGATCGAGGCGCACTGGCTGTTCGGCGCAGTGCGCGAGCAGATCGAGGTCGTGATCCACCCGGAGAGCATCGTTCACTCACTCGTCGAATACGTTGACGGCTCGGTACTCGCGCAGCTCGGCAACCCCGACATGCGGACGCCGATCGCCCAGGCGCTGGCATGGCCGGCGCGTATCGCCGCCGGAGTGTCGCCACTCGATCTCGCGCAGATCGGGGCGCTGCATTTCACCGTTCCCGAAGCGGCGCGTTTTCCCTGTCTCGGTCTCGCCTGGGACGCGCTCGGCGCGGGCGGCAGCGCGCCGGCCACCCTCAACGCGGCCAACGAAGTCGCGGTCGCGGCCTTTCTGGAAGGCACCATCGGCTTTCTCGATATAGCGAGTGTGTGTGCGCAGGCCCTGTCGCGCTTGCCGGTGCATCCGGTCGCCTCGCTCGACGACGCGCTGGAGGCTGATCGCGCCGGCCGCGCGCTGGCACGCGAGCTGCTCGGCCGGCAGGCGGTGTCGGCATGATCGGCATCGCGCAGAAAGTGCTTGCCTTCGCCGTTACGCTGGGCGTGCTGATCACGTTCCACGAGCTAGGCCATTACCTCATCGCGCGGCTGGTCGGAGTCAAGGTGCTGCGCTTCTCGATCGGCTTCGGCCGTGTGATCTGGTCGCGGCGCGTCGGCCGCGATGGCACCGAGTGGGCGCTATCGGTGCTTCCCCTCGGAGGCTACGTCAAGATGGTCGACGAGCGCGAGGGCGAGGTCGCGCCCTCCGATCTGCCGCGAGCCTTCAATCGCCAAAGCGTATGGAAGCGCGCGGCGATCGTTGTCGCCGGGCCGCTCGCCAACCTGTTGTTGGCGGTGCTGCTCTTCACCGGAACGTACGTGGTGGGAGTTCCGGGGCAACGCGCGGTGCTGGCAACGCCGCCGGCCGCCACGCCCGCGGCGGCCGCCGGTCTCGCCGCGGGGGAGATCGTGCGCGCGGTCGACGATACAGCGGTGCGATCGTGGCAGGACCTGCGCTGGCACCTGTTGCGCGCCTCGGGGCAGGACGACGCGACCCTCACCGTCGAGCGCCCGGATGGCACGCACGCGACGCGGAAGCTCGCGCTCGGCTCGCTCCGGAGCAGCGACTGGGAGGGAGATTTTCTCGCCGCGCTGGGCCTGAGGATCGACCTTGGCGCACCGCGGGTGAACGAAGTATTGCCGGACAAGCCCGCTGCGGCGGCTGGGTTGCGAGCAGGCGACACCATCGTCGCGGTCGATGGCGTGCCGATGCGCTCGCCGGCTGACGTGGCGACGACGACCAACGCACACCCAGGCGAGCGGCTGCGCTTCACGCTGCGGCGTGAAGGCGCAACCTCCGATATCGAGGTTGTGCCCGAAGCGACCGAACAAGACGGCCGCCGCATCGGCATCGCCGGCATGCGCCTTGGCGTCGATCCGTCGGCTGTGGCGAGCCTCGCGGTGACGGTTCGTTACGGGCCCGTTGAGGCGCTGCTGCAGGGCGCCAGCAAAACCTGGGATCTGTCGGTCTTCACGCTGCAGATGCTCGGCCGCATTTTGAGCGGCAGCGCGTCGCTGAAGAACATCAGCGGTCCGCTGACGATGGCCGATTATGCGGGGCAGTCTGCGCAAGCAGGCGCGCTGACGTTCATCGGCTACCTCGCGCTCATCAGCATCAGTTTGGGCGTGCTCAACCTGTTGCCCGTTCCGATACTCGACGGAGGGCACTTGCTGTATTATCTCGTCGAGGTTTTTAAGGGCAGTCCTGTCTCCGACCGCGTTCTCGAGGTCGGCCAGCGCATCGGCATGGCCGTGCTGGCCCTGCTGATGGCTTTGGCGCTTTTCAATGACCTTACGCGTTTCTTCTGATCCTCGCGGGCAGTTGCGGGCCGTGGGTCCGCGCGTGTCCGCCAGGATCAGGGCGGCGCTGACGTTGCTCGTGGGTCTGCTGGCAACGCTGGTCGCGCCGACGGCGATGGCCTTCGAGCCGTTTACGGTCAAGGATATCCGGGTCGAGGGCGTGCAGCGCACCGACGCCGGGACCGTGTTCAACTATCTGCCGATCAAGGTCGGTGACCGGATCGACGACGAGAAGGCCTCGGCGGCGGTCAAGGCGCTCTACGCGACCGGCTTTTTTCGCGATGTGCGTCTGGAAGCGGAGAACGGCATCCTGGTGGTCATCGTCCAGGAGCGCCCGACCATCAGCCAGCTTGACATCACCGGTGCCAAGGAATTCGACAAGGAGACGCTGCGCAAGGGATTGAAGGACATTGGCATCGCCGAGTCGCGCATCTTCGACCGCTCGGCACTCGACCGCGCCGAGCAGGAAATCAAGCGCCAGTACATCAGCCGCGGCTATTATGCGCTGAAGGTGACGACCACGGTCACGCCGCAGGAACGCAATCGCGTGGCGGTGAACTTCACCGTCGACGAGGGCGACGTGGCCAAGATCGCCCATATCAATATTGTCGGGGCGCAGGCATTTCCGGAAGCGGCCCTGATCAAGGAGATGCAGCTTTCCACCTCGGGTTGGTTCACTTGGTACACCAAGAACGACCAATACTCGAAGCAGAAGCTTGCTGCCGACCTGGAAACGCTGCGCAGCTACTATACCAACCGCGGCTACCTGCAGTTCCAGGTCGATTCAACGGAGGTGTCGATCACTCCCGAGAAGGAGGACATCTACATCACGATCAACATCACCGAGGGTCCGAAGTACACCATCGGCGACGTCCGCCTGGCCGGCGAGCTGTTGCTGCCGGAAGCCGAGTTGATGCGGCTGATCCTGGTCAAGCCGGGCGATGTGTACTCGCGTGAGAAGCTCACCCAGTCGGCGAAGAACATCTCCGATCGCCTTGGCAGCGACGGTTATGCGTTCGCCAACGTCAACGCAGTGCCGGAGATCGACCACGAGAAGCTCACGGCGGCATTTACTTTCTTCATCGATCCCGGTCGCCGGATCTACATCCGCAGAGTCAACATCAACGGCAACGCCAAGACGCGTGACGAAGTGATTCGGCGCGAGATGCGCCAGCTCGAGGCCGCCTGGTACGATTCGACCCGGATCGAGCGCTCCAAAGTGCGCATCACCCGGCTCAATTATTTCGAGGACGTCAACATCGAGACGCCGGCGGTCGCCGGCAGCCCGGACCAGGTCGACATCGACGTCACCGTGACCGAAAAGGCGACCGGCAACCTGCTCGCCGGTGTAGGCTACTCCAGCGCGGACGGCCTCGTGCTGACCGGATCGGTATCGCAGAATAACGTCTTCGGCACGGGCAACTCGATAACGGCTGCGGTCAATACCAGCAAGATCGGCCGCACCATCTCGGTGCTCTACAGCGAACCCTACTGGACCGAGGATGGCGTCACGCGCACCACCGAGGTCTACGACCGTTCCGTCAATTCGTCGTCGCTTCCGATCGCGCAGTATTCCTCGACCACCCTTGGCGCGGCAATGGGCTTTGCCGTGCCGGTGACCGAGACCGACAGCATCAACTTCGGCGGGCGCTTCGAGCACACCAATCTTTCGCTCGGTGGCAACAGCCCGCCGATCTACGTCACCTTCGTCGAGGATTTCGGTTCCACCACCAACGCCTTCATTCTCACCAGCGGCTGGGCACGCGACACGCGCGACAACGTGCTATTCCCCACACGCGGTCTGTTGCAGAGCGCGTTGGCGGAGTGGGGTACGCCGCTGGGCAACCTCCAGTACTACAAAGTCAGCTATCTGGCGCAGTGGTTTACGCCGCTGCCGGCGAGCATCGTCTGGATGCTGCGCGGCGATTTGGGCTATGGCGGCGGGCTCGACGGCAAGCCGCTGCCGTTCTTCAAGGCGTATTATGGCGGTGGCGTGGGTTCCGTACGCGGCTATGAGACGGCATCGCTCGGCCCGCAGGACAGCCAGGGCAACACGATCGGCGGCAGGCGCAAGATCATCGGCAACTCGGAGTGGTTCTTTCCCATGCCGGGAGCGAAGACCCAGGACCAATCGGTCCGCCTGTCGGTGTTCCTCGATGCCGGGCAGATTTGGGACAATGGCTCGCAGCCGCAGTTCGAGGGTTTCCGCTATTCGACGGGCCTCGGTATTGCCTGGAACTCTCCGGTCGGCCCGCTCAAGTTCAGCTATGGCGTGCCGATACACCGTCAGCCCGGCGATCGGATCCAGCATTTCCAGTTCCAGGTCGGGACGGTGTTTTGAGACAGGTTTGAGGCGGGAGAGAAAGTTGAGACAGGGCATGAGAGCATCGATAATTCGCGCCGTCGCCGTGCTGGCGACCGCGCTGCTAGCCACGCCGGCGTTGGCGCAGAGCGGTGACTACAAGATCGGGTTCGTGAATACGGAACGGCTGTTTCGCGAAGCCGTGCCGGCAAAGCGCGCGCAGCAGAAGCTGGAGAAGGAATTTGCCGGCCGCGATGCCGACATCCAGAAGCTGTCCAAGGACGTGCGCGACCTGCAGGCACAATTAGACAAGGAAGGCGTCGCGATGCCCGAAGCCGAGCGGCGCAACAAAGAGCGCGACCTCGCCAACATGACGCGCGACCTGCAGCGCCTGCAGCGGGAGTTCCGCGAGGATCTGAACCTGCGCCGCAACGAGGAGCTGGCCGCCGTGCAGGAGCGGGCGAACAAGGTCATCCAGCAGATTGCCGAGCAGGAGAAGTTCGACTTGATCCTGCAGGATCCGGTGGTGTTTGCGAGCACGCGGATCGACATCACCGACAAGGTCATCAAGGCGCTCGCCGACAAGTAGGCAGGCTTCCTTTGGCGGCGCGGCGCGAACGCCCATGGGCTCACCACACGCTGTCGGGATTCCCCTGCGAGAGCTCGCGCTGCGCTGCGGAGCCGAGCTCGCCGGCGATGGCGAGGTCGTGATCGACCGCGTCGCCGCGCTCGACCGGGCGGGCCAGGGCGCGATCGCCTTCCTGTCCGGTCCGAAATACCGCAGCCACCTCGCCGGGACGCTCGCCAGCGCGGTCATCGTCGCGCCGGCCGATGCACCGGCCACGAGCCTACCGAAGCTGCTCGCCGAGAATCCCTACGCCACCTATGCGCGGGTGGCGGCGATACTCCACCCGCGGCATGCGCTGCCGCCCGCCATCCATCCGACGGCGGTGATTGCGGCCGGCGCGCACGTGGCCGCAACCGCGGCGGTAGGCGCCCATGCCGTGATCGGTGCCCGGGCCAGCGTCGGCGAACGCACCGAGGTCGGTGCCGGCACGGTGATCGGAGAGGACGGAGCCGTTGGCGACGATTGCGTGCTGCACGCCCGCGTCGTGGTCTATCCGCGCTCGGTCATTGGCGCGCGCAGCATCATTCACAGTGGCGCGGTCATCGGTGCCGACGGTTTCGGCATGGCCGAGCATGAGGGGCGCTGGATCAAGGTTCCGCAGCTCGGGCGGGTGGTGATCGGCTGCGACGTGGAAATCGGCGCCAACACCACCATCGACCGCGGTACGATCGGCGATACGGTGATCGAAGACGACACGAAGTTCGATAACCAGATCCAGATCGGGCACAACTGCCGCATCGGCGCGCACACGGCGATCGCCGGCTGTGTCGGCATTGGCGGCAGCACCACCATCGGACGCAATTGCAAGATCGGCGGCGCGGCGATGATCGCCGGGCATCTCGACATCGCCGATGGCACCGTGATCTCGGCCGCCACGGGAGTGTTCGAATCGATCGCGGCGGCCGGCGTCTACACGGGAGTATTTCCGCCGCTGCCGCATCGCGAATGGAAGCACGTGGCGGCGATCATCCGCCGGCTGCGCCCGGTGCTGGAGCGGCTGCGTGCGCTCGAGCGCGGGCAAAACGACAAGGAGAACTGACCGTGCCGGCCATGGACATCCACGAGATCATGCGCCACCTGCCGCACCGCTACCCGTTCCTGCTCGTCGATCGCGTGCTGGAATGTGAAACCGGGCAGCGCATCAAGGCGATCAAGAACGTGAGCATCAACGAGGCCTTTTTCCAAGGGCATTTCCCCGGTTATCCGGTGATGCCGGGGGTGCTGATCATCGAGGCGATGGCGCAGGTGTCGGCCATTCTCGCCTACATGACGCGCGCCGAGCGCCCCGACGACAAGTCGCTGCTGTTTTTCGCCGGCATTGACGACGCGCGCTTCAAGCGGCCGGTGTTCCCAGGGGACCAGCTGGTGCTCGAGTCGACCGAGCTCAACGTCGTGCGCAGCGTGTTCAAATTTGCCGCCAAGGCCAGCGTCGGCGGCGAGCTGGTCGCGGAAGCCGTGCTCATGGCCGCGGTGCGCAGCACGCGGGTTTGAACTTGGAGCACGTCCACCCCACGGCCCTGGTCGCGCCCGGAGCCCGCCTCGCGCCGGACGTCCGCGTCGGCCCGTTCAGCGTCATCGGCCCGGCAGTCGAAGTCGACTCCGGAACGACCATCGCCAGCCACGTCGTGATCGCGGGTCGCACCCGCATCGGCGCGGGCAATCGCATTTTCCAGTTTGCCAGTGTCGGCGAGATTCCCCAGGATCGCAAGTACGGCGGGGAACCGACGGCGACGGTTATCGGTGCCAACAACGTCATCCGCGAATTTGTAACGATCCATGCCGGGACCGCGCAGGATCGGGGCACCACGACCATCGGCGATCGCAACTTGTTCCTGGCCTACAGCCACGTCGCGCACGATTGCGTGATCGGCAACGACACGACGTTTTCCAACAACGCGCAGCTGGCGGGCCATGTCGTCATCGGCGACTACGCCGTTCTCGGTGGCTTCGTCGGCGTGCACCAGTTCTGCCGCATCGGCGCGCACGCGATGATCGCCGCGGGAACGATCGTGCTCCAGGATGTCCCGCCGTTCGTCACCGCCTCCGGTTATCCGGCCCGCCCGCACGGCACCAACAGCGAGGGCCTGCGCCGGCGCGGATTCGCAGCCAGCGACATCGTCGCCGTCCGCCAAGCCTACAAGGCGCTCTACCGGCAGAAGCTCTCGCTCGACGAGGCGCGCCAGAGCATAGCCGCAGCAGCCGAGAAGGCGCCGGTGCTGACCGCTCTGGCGGAGTTCCTGGAGACACCGGGACGCGGGATCATCCGTTGACTGCGCGCTGATTCCGATGCAGCAGGAAGCCGAAGGGGTCACCATCGGCATCGTCGCCGGGGAAGCATCGGGCGACGCGCTCGGTGCCCAGCTGGTCGAGGCGGTGCGCGCGCGGCTGCCGCAAGCGCGCTTCGTGGGCATCGCCGGGCCGCGCCTCGAGGCGGCGGGCTGCGAAGCCTGGTACCCGACATCGAGGCTGTCGGTGGGCGGCTACGTCGAGGTCGTGCGGGCGCTACCGGGCCTGCTGCGCATGCGCCGCGAGCTCGCGCAGCGCCTGCTCGCGGCCAAGGCGCGGCTGTTTATCGGCGTCGATGCGCCCGATTTCAACCTCGGACTGGAGGCCGGGCTCAAGCGCCGGGGTGTGCGCACGATCCACTACGTAAGCCCGTCGGTGTGGGCCTGGCGCAGCGAGCGCATTCACACCATTGCCCGCTCGGCCGATCGACTGCTTGCATTGTTTCCCTTCGAACCGTCGCTCTACGCCGCGGCGGGGTTGCCGGTCACCTTCGTGGGACACCGGCTTGCGGCGACAGCCGCCACAGCGGCGAGCCGGCGCGAGACGCGCGAGCTGCTTCGGCTTGACACCAAACAGCCGGTATTCGCGCTCCTGCCCGGGAGCCGGATGGCGGAGCTCGAGATGCACAGCGACCTGCTGCTCGACGCCGCCGGCGAAATTCTGGCGGCACAACCTACGGCGCAATTCCTCGTCCCGCTGATCAGTCGCGAAACGCGGGAGCACTTTGACGCGGTGCGCTACCGCCGGCAGCGCAATGACCTACCCCTGACCATTCTCTACGGCCATGCCGACCAGGCGCTGTGCGCGGCCGACGTCGGCCTGGTTGCGTCCGGGACGGCCACGCTGGAGGCGGCGATGTCGCGCTGCCCGCATGTTATTTTCTATCGCATCAATGCGCTCTCCGGTCGCCTGATTGCGCGCAAACTGCTCTTGCCCTATGTCGGACTGCCCAACGTGCTCGCCGGGCGCTTTGTGGTGCCGGAATTCTTGCAAGGCGACGCGACCGCGGGAAATCTTTCCCGGGCGGTGCTCAATCTTTTCGATGATGCGCTGACCCGGCGTCGGCTGGAGGCGCTGTTTGCGGCCATGGCGCGGATGCTCGCAGCCGATACGCCGACGCTGGTCGCCGACGCGGTCACGGCGGAGCTGCAGCAGGCAGGCGTCCGATGCTGATCGCCGGTGTCGACGAAGCGGGCAGGGGGCCGTTGGCCGGACCGGTGGTCGCCGCGGCGGTGATCCTTGACCCCGTGCAACGCATTCGCGGCTTGCGCGATTCGAAGCTCCTCACCCCGGCTGCGCGCGAAGAGCTGGCGGTGCTGATCCGGGCGCGCGCCGTCGCCTGGGCCGTGGCCGAGAGCGATGTCGCCGAAATCGACGCCCTCAACATACTGCAGGCGACGCTGCTGGCGATGCGGCGTGCGATCGAGCGCCTGACTACCCGGCCGGAGGTGGCATGGATCGACGGCTTGCATTGCCCGCAGGTCGACTGCCCGACGCGCGCGATCGTCGACGGCGATCGGCTGATCGCCGCCATCGCCGCGGCGTCGATTCTGGCCAAGACCGCGCGCGACGGCCTGCTGGTCGAACTCGACCGCAGCTATCCGGCGTATGGCTTTGCCCGGCACAAGGGTTATGCGACGCCGGAGCACCTGGCGGCGCTGCGCCTGCACGGTCCCTGCCCGGTGCACCGGCGCTACTTCGCGCCGGTCGCCCAGACCGAGTTCGATTTCGATGGCCGTTGAGCGTGTCTGGTTGCTTTGCGCCGACGCGGCGCGCTACCATGGCTCGATCGGTCAAGACCTTGGAGCGAGCTGGTGATTCACTGCGTTCTTCACGACCCGAAGGACTCCGTGGCCGTGGTCGTGGTCGAGGGTGTCACGGCCGGGCAAACCCTCACAGGGCTCATTCTCGACGAAGATCGCACGCTTACGCTGTCCTGCATCGAGGATATCCCGCTCGGCCACAAGGTCGCACTGCGCGAGCTGGCGGTCGGCGACACGGTGATCAAGTATGGCGTCGACATCGGCAAAGTTGTTGCGACCATCCGAGCGGGGCAGCACGCTCATGTACACAACATCAAGACCAAGCGCTGGTGACTGACGTGCAAACCGCGTTCTGGGGCTATCGCCGCGAGAACGACCGAGTGGGGGTGCGCAATCACGTCGTCATTCTGCCGGTCGATGACCTGTCGAATGCCGCTGCGGAGGCGGTTGCCCACAACGTCAAGGGGACGCTGGCGATACCGCATCCTTACGGGCGGCTGCAGTTCGGTGCCGATCTCGAGTTGCATTTCCGCACGCTCATTGGCGCCGGCTGCAACCCGAACGTGGCGGCGGTCGTCGTCATCGGCATCGAGGAGGGCTGGACCAAGCGCGTGGTCGACGGCATCGCAACCACCGGGAAGCCTGTCACCGGCTTCGGCATCGAGCTGCACGGCGACCACGACACGATCATGCGCGCGTCCAAGGCCGCGCGGGAACAGCTGCAGTGGGCGAGCGAAAAGCAGCGCGTCGCATGCGATCTGAAGGAGCTCTGGGTCTCGTGTAAGTGCGGGGAATCGGACACCACCTCGGGCTGCGGCTCCAATCCTACGGTGGGCAATGCCTTCGACAAGCTCTACGCGGCGGGCAGCACGCTGGTCTTCGGCGAGACCACGGAGCTGACCGGTGGCGAGCAGATCGTCGCCGCACGCTGCCGCGATGACAAGGTGCGCGCCGAATTCATGCGCGTGTTCGACCGCTATCAGGAAGTGATCAACCGCCACAAAACAACCGACCTGTCCGAGTCGCAGCCGACGAAGGGCAACATCGCCGGGGGCCTGACGACGATCGAGGAAAAGGCGCTCGGCAACATCCAGAAGATCGGCCGGCAATGCCGCGTCGACGGCGTGCTCGACAAGGCGGAGGCACCGACGCATGCCGGGCTGTGGTTTATGGACAGCTCGTCGGCGGCGGCGGAAATGGTTACGCTGTGCGCGGCCGCAGGCTTCGTGGTGCACTTCTTTCCGACCGGGCAGGGCAACGTCATCGGCAATCCGATCCTGCCGGTGATTAAGATCTGCGCCAATCCGCGCACCGTGCGCACGATGAGGGAGCACATCGACGTCGACACCTCGGGCCTGCTGCAACGCGAGATCACGATGGACCAGGCCGGGGACAAGCTCATCGACATGATGTTTCGCACCGCCAATGGCCGCCTGACGGCGGCCGAGGCGCTCGGGCATCGCGAGTTCGTGTTGACGCGGCTCTACGAAAGCGCGTGATCGTCGTGTGCCGGCACAGCGGTGCGGGCCAACGCCTATAATCGCGGCATTCCAGGTTGCGGAGGCAGGGTAATGCGATCGACGTGGTTCCCACGCGCCGCCGCCGTGCTCGTTTCCGCCGTGCTGCTCGCGCTGTCGGCGTTGGCGCGGGCTGAACTGGCCGAAATCAAGGTTGCCAAGCAATACGGCATCAGTTATCTGCCGTTGATGCTCATGGAAGACGGCAAACTGATCGAAAAGCACGCCAAGGGGGCGGGGATCGAGGTCAAGGTCACGTGGGCGACCTTTGCCGGGGGCAACGTGATGAACGACGCGCTGCTTTCCGACAGCCTGCAGATTGCGTCCGGCGGCGTCGGCCCGCTGGTCACGCTCTGGTCACGCACGCGCGGCAACCTCGATGTGCGCGGAGTCGGCGCGCTCAATTCCATGCCGCTCTATCTGGTCACGCGTGATCCGCAGGTGCGCAGTGTCCGTGACCTGTCCGACAAGGACCGGATCGCGCTGCCGGCGGCCAAGATTTCGGTCCAGGCGCTGGCGCTGCAAATGGCGGCCGAGCAGGTTTTCGGGCCGGGGCAGCAGAATCGTTTCGACGCGCTGACCGTGTCGATGGCGCACCCGGACGCGATGGCGGCCCTGCTCTCCGGACAGTCGGAAGTCAACGCCCATTTCGGGTCGCCGCCGTACCAGTACCAGGAGCTCGCCAGGCCGGGCATGCACCTGGTGCTCAACAACTACGACGTGATGGGTGGCGCGGTGACCTTCAACGTGGTCTGGACGACCGCCCGGTTCCGCAACGACAACCCGAAACTCTACTCCGCCTTTGTCGCCGCCCTGGACGAGGCGGAGGCGACGATCAACCGCGACAAGCGCGCAGCCGCCGAAGCCTACCTGCGCATCAGCCGGGACAGGGATTCGCCACAGGACATCGAGCGCATGCTCAACGATCCGCAAACCGTATTCACGACGACGCCGCAAAACGTGATGAAGTACGCCGACTTCATGTACAAGACCGGCGCCATCAAGGTCAGGCCCGAGTCGTGGAAGGATCTGTTCTTCCCGAACGTGCACGCCCTGCCGGGCAGCTGATGCCGGACGCAATAGCCAGCGACGGGGCGCTTGCGCTTCCCGATCTCGCGGCGATCCGCGCGGCGGCGGCGCGCATTGCACCGCACGTGCACCGCACGCCGGTGTTTGCCTGCCACGCGCTCGACGCGGAAGTCGGGGCGCGTCTGGCGTTCAAGGCGGAGAACCTGCAGCGCACGGGCGCCTTCAAGGCCCGCGGCGCGACCAACGCCGTGTTCTCGCTCTCCGAGGTCGAGGCGCGCCGTGGCGTGGTGACCCATTCCTCGGGCAATCACGGCGCCGCGTTGGCCTACGCTGCGGCCCGACGCGGCATCGCCGCCTTCGTGGTGATGCCCGACAATGCGCCGAAGGTGAAGCAGGACAACGTGCGCCGCTACGGCGGCACGATCCGGCTCTGCGCGCCGACCCCTGCCGCACGCGAGGCCGGCTGCGCGGAGGTGCAGCGCGAGACCGGCGCGGCGCTGGTGCATCCTTTCGACGACCCGCGGGTGATTGCGGGACAGGGTACGGCCGCGCTCGAGCTCTTAGAGCAGATGCCCGAACTCGACGCGGTGATCGCCCCGGTTGGTGGCGGAGGGCTGCTCTCCGGCACGGCGATCGCGGTCCGATCGAGCGTGGGCGCGGTGCGCGTTTACGGCGCCGAGCCCGCCAATGCAGACGATGCGGCGCGAAGCTTCCGTTCCGGCCGGGTGGAGCCGCTGCCTGCGGCGAGCACGATTGCCGATGGCCTGCGCACCACGCTCTCGCCGCGCACCCTGGGCGCAATCCGGGCCGGTGTCGAATGCATCGGCGTGGCGAGCGAGGCGGCGATCGTGCGCGCCATGCGCATGCTCTGGGAGCGCGCGAAGCTCGTCGTCGAGCCCTCGGCCGCGGTACCGCTGGCGTGCCTGCTCGAGCGCACGCTCGAGCTGCGCGAGGCACGGGTTGGCGTCATCCTTTCCGGCGGTAATGTCGATTTACACCGGCTGCCGTGGCAGGCGTAGGCGGCGCGGCCGGGAGAGCGCATGCCTGACGCGGCGGCACCGATTCTCGACGTTCGCGGCGTGACGCTGCAGTACAAGACGCGCGACCACCTGGTCACGGCAACCTATCGGGTCGACTTCCAGGTCTATGCCGCCGATCGCTTCATCCTGCTCGGCCCGTCCGGCTGCGGCAAATCGACGCTGCTCAAGGCCGTGGGCGGCTACATGAACCCGGTCGAAGGCGAGATCCGCTTGAAACAGCAGGTCGTCACGCGGCCCGGCCCGGACCGGATGATGGTGTTCCAGGAGTTCGATCAGTTGCTGCCGTGGAAGACGGTCAAGGAGAACGTCATGTTCGCGCTCACCGCCAGCGGCAGACTCTCGGTCAGGGTGGCCGAGGAAAAAGCGCTCGAGTACATCGCCAAAGTCAACCTCGCCAAGTTCGCCGACAGCTTCCCGCACATGCTCTCCGGCGGCATGAAGCAGCGGGTGGCGATCGCCCGCGGCATGGCGATGGAGCCCGACATCCTGCTCATGGACGAGCCGTTCGCCGCCCTCGAGGCGCTGACCCGGCGCAAGATGCAGGACGAGTTGCTTGCGCTCTGGGACGACACCCATTTCACGGTGTTGTTCGTGACGCACTCGATCGCCGAGGCGATCACCGTCGGCAGCCGGATTCTGCTGCTCTCGCCCGCTCCAGGACAGGTCAAAGCGGAGATCAACAGCCTGGCCCGCGGGCACGGCGATGTCGCGCAGGCGCAGCTGCTGGAGCAGAAGATCCACGCATTGCTCTTTGCCGACACGGTCGAGAGCGAGGAGGCAGGCACGCATGGCTGATCCATCGGTGCAACGCGAGGACGTCTTTCGGCAAACGGTCGACGCGGCGCGGTTCGGCGTGGTGGCGAAGCCGCTTTCGGCCTGGGAGCGCGTGTACAACCTGGGCGCGGTGCGCAAGAGCCTGCTGCTCGTCGCGCTCGCGGCGACGTGGCAGATCTACGCGCGCTGGCTCGACAATGCGCTGCTCTTTCCCACCTTCGGCGCCACCGTCGAAGCCTTCTACGACGGCATGGTTCACGGCGAGCTGCTCGCCCGGGCGTGGACTTCGATCAGGATACTGCTGGTCGGCTACTTCGCCGGCATCGCGCTGGCGGGCCTGCTCACCGTGGTCGCCATCACCTCGCGCATCGGCACCGATCTGCTCGAGACCCTGACGTCGATGTTCAATCCCCTGCCGGCAATCGCGCTGCTACCGCTCGCGCTCATCTGGTTCGGGCTCGGTGCGGGAAGCATCGTGTTCGTGCTCATCCATTCGGTGCTCTGGGCGGTTGCGCTCAACACCCACTCCGGCTTTCTGTCGGTGTCGAATACGCTACGCATGGTCGGCCGCAATTACGGTCTGCGCGGCCTGTCCTACGTCGGCAGGATTCTCATCCCGGCGGCTTTTCCCAGCATCCTCACCGGATTCAAGATTGGCTGGGCATTTGCGTGGCGGACGCTGATCGCGGCGGAGCTCGTGTTCGGGGTCTCGTCGGGATCCGGCGGCCTGGGCTGGTTCATCTACGAGAACAAGAACCAGCTCGAGATCGCCAATGTCTTTGCCGGGCTCCTAACGGTGATCGTCATCGGGCTCATCGTCGAGAACTTGATCTTCCGCAGCGTCGAGACGCGGACGGTGCGCCGCTGGGGCATGCAAAGCTAAGGCGCGGCGCATGCGCGTGCTCATCGCCGAGTTCATGGACGAAGCGGCCGTCGGTTCGCTCAAGCGTCGGTTTGCCACGACCTACGACGCCGGACTTGTGGATCGACGCCCGGCGCTGCTTGCGGCGCTGCCTGCGGCCGAGGCGCTGATCGTGCGCAACCGGGTCCGGGTCGACGCCGAGCTGCTCGCTGCGGCGGGTAGGCTGCGCGTGGTCGGGCGGCTCGGTGTGGGTCTGGACAACATCGATTTGCCGGCCTGCGCGGCGCGTGGCATCGAGGTCATTCCGGCCACAGGCGCCAACGCGCTCGCCGTCGCCGAGTACGTGATCGGCGCCTGCCTGGTGTTGCTGCGTGGCGCCTATTTCAGCACCGCGGCGGTCGCCGCCGGGGACTGGCCGCGCGCGGCGTTGTCCACCGGCTGCGAGCTCGCCGGCAAGTGCTTCGGGGTCGTCGGCTTCGGCAGCATCGGGCAGCGGACCGGGCGCCTGGCGCGCGCGCTCGGGATGCGCGTGATCGGTTGCGACAGCGCGATCCCGCTGACGGCACCGCTGTGGGCCGAGCAGCAGACCGAGGCCCACGCTCTGCCCGACTTGCTGCGCACGGCCGATGTGGTATCGCTGCATGTGCCGTTGACGGTGGCGACGCGCCACCTTCTGGGCGCCGCGGAGCTCGCGCTCATGAAGCCCGAGGCCATCCTCATCAACACCGCGCGCGGCGGTATCGTCGATGAGGCGGCGGTGGCGCAGGCCCTGCGCGCGGGCCGCCTTGGCGGCGCAGCACTCGACGTGTTCGAGGTCGAACCGCTGCCCAGGGCGTCGGCGCTGCTTGACTGTCCCCGTCTGCTGCTCACCCCGCACGTCGCCGGCCTCACGCGCGAAGCGAACGTTCGCGTATCGACGTTCATCGCCGAACAAGTCGCTGCCGCGCTCGAGCGCGGCGCGCAAGCGGCGTAGGAAGCAAAGCGATGCCGCAAGTCAGCCTTGAGGCGCTGCACGACCTTGCCCGGCGCGCGCTCTTGGGCGCCGGTGCCGATGTCGACCTGGCGCAGGCCACGGCCGCGGCCCTGGTCTATGCCGATGCGCGCGGCCAGGCCGCGCACGGCGTGGCGCGCATTCCGCAGTACGCCACCCATTTGCGCAACGGGCGCGCGGATGGCCGTGCGCGGCCGAGGGTGCTTGCCGCCAAAGGCGGCGCGACGCTCATCGACGCCGGTTCGGGCCTCGCCTACGCGGCCTGCGCCATGGCAATCGCCGAGGCCATCGCTCGTGCTGCCGATTTCGGTGTTGCGCTCTCCGCCGTCACCAACAGCCACCACTTCGGCGTGGCCGGATACCACCTCGAGGCGGTGGGCGCAGCGGGCTTGGTCGGGCTGGCCTTTGGCAACTCGCCTGCGGCCCTTGCCGCCGCGGGAGGGACGCGCCCGCTTTTCGGCACCAATCCGATCGCCGCCATCTTTCCGCGACCGCGCGCCGCGCCGCTGCTGATCGATCTGTCGCTGTCGGCGATCGCCCGTGGCAAGCTGATGCTGGCGGCCAACGAAGGGCAATCGATTCCACTCGGCTGGGCGCTGGACAAGGACGGCAAACCGACGACCGATCCCCGCGCCGGGCTCGAAGGCAGCATGCTGGGACTCGGTGGCGCCAAGGGCGCATTGCTGGCGCTGACGGTCGAAATGCTGGTGACTGCGCTTACCGGCGCGGCCCTGGGCTTCGAAGCGACATCGTTCTTTGTCGACGCCGGCAACCGGCCGCGGCTCGGGCAGGTGTTTCTGGCCGTCGATCCGGCGGCGCTGGCCGGGCGCGCGATCTACGAGGAGCGCGTCGAAGCGCTGCTTGCGGCCATGGCCGCCGAGCCCCAGGTACGGCTACCGGGCGCTCGGCGCGTTGCGCTTGCAGTCCAGGCGGCGCGCGACGGGGTCGCCATTCCGGACGCCCTGCACCAGCGACTGATCGCGCTCGCCGGCTAGGGCAGGGCGGTCACGATCGACTCGCGCAAGGCGTTGAAAACGCCCGGTGCGGCGGCGATGACCTCGGCGCCGCGCAGGCAGTCCGCGCCGCCGGCGAAGTCCCCGACGCGTCCGCCGGCCTCGCGCACCAGCAAGGCACCGGCGGCCACCTCCCGCGCCTTGAGGCTCATCACCCAGAAGGCGTCGAGCCGCCCAGCGGCGACGTAGGCCAAGTCCAGCGCACAGGCGCCGGCGCGGCGAATGCCGGCGCAACGCGCGAGCAAGGCGGTGAAGATCGGCAGATAGATCGGCAGCCGAGGACTCTCCGCGGCGGGAAACACCGTCCCGACCAAGGCGCTGTCGAGCGCGGTGCATCCGGAAACGCGCAGCGCGACGCCGTTGAGCAGCGCGCCGCGACCCTTGATGGCGGTAAACAGTTCGTCGCGCAGCGGATCGAGCACGACCGCGTGCGTCAACTCGGAGCCGTGCGTGAGCGCGATCGAGATCGCGTAGTACGGGTAGCCGTGGCGGAAATTGGCCCTGCCGTCGAGGGAGTCGACAATCCAGCGCCATTCGGAGGTGCCCTTACGCTCCGGTTGCCCTTCCGCACCCAGGATGGCGTGCCCCGGAAACGCCGCCGCCAGGGTGGTCATGATGGCGTCCGTCGCCTCGGTACGGGCCGCCGAGGCGATGTGGGCGTGCTCCTCCGACGAGCTCGGCAGGCGCACAAGGTCGCGCGCCGCATCCTCGATCACGGCGGCAGCGTTGCGTGCGGCGCGGACAGCCACCGCAAGAGAGGGGTCGCTCATTGACGGTATTGTAGGCCACAATGCCGCCACCGACCACCGCTTCAGGTTAGCTTCACCCCGAGCATCATGCCGCCATCCTCGTGCTCGAGGTTGTGGCAATGGAACAGGTAGGTCTGCTCGCCGGGGAACGGGCAGTGAAAGTCGACGCCGAGGTGGACGCTCTCGCCCGGCCATACCAGCACGGTGTCCTTGCGCCCGAGGTCGGTGGCGAGGCGACCGTGGTCGTCGATCTTGAGCGCCGCGACCTGGTCGGGGCTCGTTTCGCGGGCGAGGACCTCGAAGGCGAAGCCGTGCAGATGCATCGCATGCGGCATGCTGTTGAAGTAGTTGCGAATGAGCCAGGTTTCGACCGTATCGCGCTTGACCTCGATGGGCGTCTCGCCCATCTCGAAAACGCGATCGTTAATGCGCCACCTGTCCTTGGCGTACCCGAGGCGAAAGGGTCTTTGCGTCGCCTCTGCGGTGGCGATGGGCGAGAGGGTGGATAGCCGCGCCGGAACCTTCGCGCTGTAGGCGGTCTTCTCGCGTACGCGCAATTGCAGCAGCGTTCGCGCCGCGCCTTCCGGAAAGCTGCCGCCGTCACGCCTTGCGGCCTGGTCGGTCGCGCCCGATTTGGGCGCCGCGCCGCCATGGCCCTTGGCGTTGTGGTCCATGGCCTCCGGCCCCATAGCCTTCATTTCCATGTGCATCGGATCGAAGCGGCGCGTGTCGAGCAACACCGTTTCACCGACGGCAAGATCGGACAGGTCGAGCAACAAGTCGAGGCGCTCGGCGGTGGCGAGGAAGGCCTCGCTGCAGGTTTGCGGCATCGGCAGCAAGCCGCCGTCGTTGCCGATGAGCGTGAACGGCAAGGGCGTGCCCGCCGCGGTGCGCCAGCCCAGGCGGTAGGTGCGGGCGTTGGATGCATTGAGAACGCGGAACCGATACAGCCGCGTGGCCACGTCCAGATACGGGCAGGCGGTTCCGTTCACGTAAACCGTGTCGCCGAGGTAGCCGTGCATCTGGTCCGCGGGAGAGGCCACGTAATCGGCGCCGCGTCGATCCTGCAAGAGCAGCGGAATCTCGCTTTTGCCCGGCACGAGGTCCAGGGTTGCGCGCAGTTTGGCTTCGTCGTCGTCTGTGATCTCGAATGCGCCGAACAGGCCGCGATATGCCTGGCCGGCGGCCAATCCGTGGGGATGCGGGTGATACCAGTACAGCGCGCCCCGGTTGCGCACCTCGAAATCGTAGGCATAGCGCCCTCCGGGCGCGGCCAGGGTCATGCCGGCGCCGTCGTTGTCGGTGTCGACCGCCAACCCATGCCAGTGCACAATCGTTGTTTCACTAAGGCGGTTTTCGAGCTCGATGCGCGCGCGCTGTCCGGGCCGGAGCACGAGCGTCGGATTGACGAACTCGCGGCCGTTATAGCGCGCGAGGTAACCCTGAGTCAGGCCGCCGCCGGCGGCAACGCCCGAGGGCAGAGGCGCGGCGCGCAGGGTAAGCGGTTGCTCGTCTAATACCAGACGGCCGAGAAAACCGTGCTCGCTGCTGGGAACGAACAGGGGCTGGGCGGCGCCACCGGCACCGCACCAGTCGGTCGCACCCCGCGCCGCGTCGGGCGCAGGGCCGCTGCGCGCACCGGGTGCGAGCGAGGAGAGCGCGAGCCCGCCGAGAGTGTGCAGAAAACTGCGCCGGGTTACGGTCATGGATCGAGCGCGAAGCGGACGCGACGCACGCCGCCGCCCTCAGCGGATCGCGACGCCCCAGGGCAGTTCGCCCACCGGGACGTCGGCAATCTTGGTGTTGGTCTCGGTGTCGATCACGGCGACGGCATTCGACCGCCCGCAGGCGACGTAGAGTTTCCTTCCGTCCGGTGTGATGGCCATGTTCCAGGGACGCTTGCCCACCGGGATCTTGGCGATGATGGTGTTGCTGGCGGTGTCGATGACCTGCACCGCGCCTTCGCCGCCCGAGCTCACATAGACCCGCTTGCCGTCCGGGCGTACGGTTACGCCGTTGGAGCGGCTGGCGGCCTTGATCCGGGTGATGACCTCGCCCCGGGACACGTCGAAGACATTGACCACATCGGCGTTTTCAGCGGCGACATAGGCGCGCGTGCTGTCGGGCAGAAAACCGATGCCGCGCGGCCGGTCGCCCACCGGCACCGACTTCGTCACCTGGTCCTGGCCCAGGTCGACGATATCGACGCTGTCGGCTTCCTCGCTGCTCACGTAGAGCCATTTGCCGTCCGGGCTGAACACCGCATGCTCGGGGTTCTTGCCGCGCATGGTGATGCGCCGCGCGACCTTCCCGGTCGCGGTGTCGACCAGCAGCACCTGGTTGTTCTCCTCGATCGCCGCAGACAGCCATTTGCCGTCGGCGGAGAGATAGATACCCTCGGGCGAATCGCCGAGCGGCGTGCGATCGACGGTTTCGCCGCTGGCGGTATCGATGGTCAGCAGCGAGTTGCTCGTCTGGTCGCTGATGTAGAGGCGCTTGCCGTCGAGTGACACGGCGACGCCGCGCGGCCGGGTTCCGGCTTTGAAGGTCCGTGTGACCTTGTCAGTGGCGGTGTCGACGACCGACACGCTGGCCGAACCCTCATTGGGGACGTAGGCGATCGGCGCGGCAAGGGCTCCGCTGCTAAGGACGGCCAAGGTGGCGACGACGAGGCGGCTGCGCATCGGTGCGGGACCTTTTCAAGCCAGGGCGGAGTTATCGGGGCGGGTGAGGCAACGGGCGCGAGCGGCTATCCTACCTGACTTCGTTCCCGCTCTCCGGGCGCCGCTGAGCGCGTACCGGGAAGTCTTCGCCGCGCTCGCGCGAGGGGCACAATTAAAGCTGCCAAAACAGGTCATTATGCGAAAGGGGCCGGCGCGGCCGGCGTGCCCCCCGCTCTTCGCCCGGAAACGGGGGTTGCGTCGTCGGGGGAGTGAAATATAATGGGGGCTGCAACGCCGATCATCGCTCTTCCAACCTTGAGGTATACCATGCTGTGGACAACACCCACCTTCGAAGATATCCGGTTTGGCTTCGAAATTACGATGTACGTCGCAACGCGCTGACCTTGCGGCCGCGGCTGGCGACGCCGCTGTGGCGTTTCTCTGGAGTGCCTGAAGCGAACTGAAGGCACGCTCTCTCGCCGGTCGCGGGACGGCGGGAAGGCCTGATTAGCTGCCCGTGATCGTGCACGTT
Source organism: Casimicrobiaceae bacterium (assembly GCA_035939595.1). Taxonomy (GTDB): domain Bacteria; phylum Pseudomonadota; class Gammaproteobacteria; order Burkholderiales; family Casimicrobiaceae; genus PALSA-1003. Next base: position 30,604 of record DASZFQ010000166.1, on the reverse strand, counting down.
CTCGGTTCGGCCGCGGGCGGCGGTTTCCCGCAGTGGAACTGCAACTGCCGCAACTGTGACGGCCTTCGCCGCGGGCGGATCACCGCCCGCGCGCGCACGCAATCCTCGCTTGCGCTGAGCAGCGACGGCAGCAACTGGGTCCTGTTCAACGCTTCGCCCGATATCCTGGCGCAGCTGCGCAGTTTCCCGCCTCTGCAGCCGGGGCGCGCGCTGCGCGATACCGCGATCGTGGGCATCGTCTTGGTCGACAGCCAGATCGACCACACGACGGGTCTGTTCATGCTGCGCGAGGGTCAGCCGCTGCGCGTATTCGCGACCGATTGCGTACGCGAGGACCTCACCACCGGCAACCCGGTGTTCCGTATTCTCGACCACTATTGCGGCGTCGACTGGCAGCGCATGGACACCAAACCGGATGCCTATTTTCCCATCGAGGGCGTGCCCGGGCTTAAGTTCCGCGCCGTGGCCCTGGCGAGCAAGGCGCCGCCGTACTCGCCGCATCGGCAAGCCCCGCGCGAGGGCGACAATGTCGGCATCGTCGTGCGCGACGAAGCAACTGGCAGGACGCTTTTCTATGCCCCCGGCCTGGGCCGGATCGAAGCGCACGTGGGCGAGATTTTCGGGCAGGCGGACTGCCTCTTGGTCGATGGCACGTTCTGGAGCGACGACGAGATGCTGCGCTTGCAGATTTCCGCCAAGAGGGCCCGCGACATGGGCCATCTCGCGCTGTCCGGGCCGGGAGGGATGCTCGAGGTGCTTGCCGGGTACTCCCGGCCGAGGAAGGTGCTCATCCACATCAACAACACCAACCCCATTCTCGACGAGGACTCGCGCGAGCGCGCGCAGCTCGCGGCCGCCGGCATCGAGGTCGCGCACGACGGGATGGAAATTTTCCTTTAATCATGCACGCACTGTCGACACCTGCCGCGCCGCCGCATCCCTGGACCCGGGAGGAATTCCGCCAGCAACTGCTGGCGCAGGGCGCTCGCTATCACATTCATCATCCGTTTCAGGTGCGCATGAACGCCGGGCACTGCACGCGCAAGCAGTTGCAGGGGTGGATCTGCAACCGCTTCTACTACCAGCTCAGCATTCCGCTCAAGGACGCCGCGATCCTGTCAAACTGCCCTGACCGCGAGGTACGGCGCGAATGGATCAAGCGCATCGTCGATCACGATGGGACCCAGGGCGGCGAGGGCGGTATCGAAGCGTGGATCCGGCTCGGTGTCGCGGCCGGCGTGCCCCGGGAGGAGCTCACCTCGCTGCAGCATGTGCTCCCCGGCGTTCGCTTCGCCGTCGACGCCTATGTCAACTTCGCCCGCACGCGGCCGTGGCAGGAGGCGGTCTGTTCGTCGCTGACGGAGTTGTTCGCCCCCGAGATTCACAAGCACCGCCTTGCCGGCTGGCCGCAGCATTACCCGTGGATCGATCCGGCAGGGCTCGCGTACTTCCGCGAGCGGGTGGCGCTGGCACGACGCGACGTGGCGCACGGCCTGGAGCTCACGCTGACCCATTTCGATACCCGCGAGCGGCAAGAGCAGGCGCTCGAGATCTTGCGCTTCAAGCTCGACGTGCTATGGTCGATGCTCGACGCGATGCAGGGGGCCTATGGTCTTCCCGGAGGCGAGCATGCCAGCTGAGTCGGCGCTGCGCCCGATGGATGTGCCGGCGCTCTCGGGCAAGTTTCGATTGCAATACGAGCAGGCCCAGGCGGCCTGGGTCTTGCTCTATCCGGAGGGGATGGTGAAGCTCTCGGGGACTGCCGGCGAAATCATGAAGCGCATCGACGGGCGAATCACCGTCGACGGCCTCATCGGCGATCTCGAAGCGGCGTTTCCGGGCGCGGCCCTGCGCCAGGACGTTCTCGATTTCCTGCACGAAGCCCATGCCCGTGGCTGGATCCAATCCGGGCCCTAGCGCCGCGCGGCCAGCGGGCCCGCGGTGGCTCCTGGCGGAGCTCACCTATCGCTGCCCGCTGCACTGCGTGTTCTGTTACAACCCGCTCGACTATACCGCGCATGGCGCCGAGCTCGACACGCAGGCGTGGCTGCGCGTGCTGCGCGAGGGGAGGGCTCTGGGTGCGGTGCAGCTCGGTCTGTCCGGTGGCGAGCCGCTGTTGCGCGACGATCTGGAGATCCTCATCGCCGAGGCAAAGCGCCTGGGCTACTACTCCAACCTCATCACCTCCGGCGTCGGCCTCAACGAAGCGCGCATCGCCGCCTTCAAGCAGGCGGGGCTCGATCACATCCAGCTTTCGTTCCAGGACTCCACGCGCGAGTTGAACGACTTTCTTTCCAGCACCCGCACCTTCGAGCTCAAGTCCAAGGTCGCCAAGCTCATCAAGGCCCACGACTACCCGATGGTGCTCAACGTGGTCCTGCACCGGCTCAATGTCGACCACGTGGGGCAGATCCTGGAGATGGCGGAGGCGCTCGGCGCGGAGTATGTCGAGCTCGCCAACACGCAGTATTACGGCTGGGGCCATCTCAACCGCGACCGGCTGCTGCCCACGCGCGAGCAACTCGCGCGCGCCGAGGAGGTCACCGAGCGCTTCCGGGCACGGGTCGGGGCCCGGATAAGGGTGTTCTTCGTGGTGCCGGATTATTTCGAGACGCGGCCCAAGGCGTGCATGAATGGCTGGGGCTCGATCTTCCTCACCGTCACCCCCGACGGCACGGCGCTTCCCTGCCATGCGGCGCGCATGCTGCCGGGCCTCGCCTTTCCCAATGTCCGCGATGCGGACCTGGCGGCGATCTGGTACGACTCCGAGGGATTCAACCGCTATCGGGGTGATGCCTGGATGCAGGAGCCCTGTCGCTCGTGCCCGGAAAAGGTCAAGGATTTCGGCGGCTGCCGCTGCCAGGCCTACCTGCTCACCGGTGATGCGGCGAGCACGGACCCGGTGTGCGACCTCTCGCCGCAGCACTATCGGGTCACCGAAGCGGTGCAGCGCGCGCGGGAGGCCGGGGTGCAGGTGCAGCCGATCGTCTTCCGAGACGATCGCAACTCGCGCCGGCTTGTGGCGAAAACGCCGGGGTGAGCACCGTGCCGGGAGCGCCCACGCGGTATACAACTACCGCAAGCGTCCTGCACTGGCTCATCGCCGCCCTGGTGCTGGGCATGATCGCATTCGGCTGGTGGATGCAGGAGATACCGAAGACGCCGGTAGGCCCGCGGGTCAATGCCTACAACCTGCACAAGTCGATCGGGATGACGGTGCTGCTGCTCATGCTCTGGCGCGTGCTGTGGCGCGGCGCCCATCCACCGCCGGGTCTGCGGCCCATGCCGCCATGGCAGGCGCACCTCGCCCGCGGCGTGCACCTGCTGCTCTACGTGTGCCTGTTCGTGCAGCCGCTTACCGGCTACCTCGGCTCGGCCTACAGCGGCTATCCGGTCAAGTTCTTCGGCCTCACGCTGCCCGGTTGGGCGGCAGCCGACCCGGCGATCAAGGATACGATGAGCGTCATCCACCGCGGCAACAGCTGGGTGCTGGTGAGCGCGCTGGGGTTGCACCTGGCCGGAAGCCTCAAGCACGCCGTAATCGACCGCGATGGGTCGTTTCGCCGTATCTGGCCGTGGTGGCCGCCGGCGCGCGATCACGCTACCGAGCCGGGTAGCGATTAGCGTCGTTCAATCGCACACGGCGGCGTCGAGCAGCTTCGCGGTCGCAGGGAAATTCTCCTCGCGCGCGATGTCCTGCGCGCTCTTGCCCCGATCGTCCTCGAGCTCGGCGCGGGCGCCGGCCGCGAGCAGGGCCCGCACCGTGTCGTCGCGGCCGTAGCCGGCCGCCCACATGAGCGCGGTTAGCTCATGGGCGTAGAGCGCGTTCGCATCGACGCCGGCGTGGAGGAGCAGAACCACGACCTCGGTATGGCCCTCGCCCGCGGCATAGATCATCGCCGTCTTGCGCAACTGATCGGCAGCATGCACGTCGGCCCCGCGGGCGAGGAGGGAGTGCACGATGTCGGTATAGCCACCATGGGCGGCGGCCATCAACGGCGTCACGCCATTGGCGGCAGGGAGGTTGACGTCGGTTCCGGCAGCCAACATCTGCGCGGCAAGATCGGTCCGCCCGTCCTTGAGCGCAATGATGAGCGCGCTTTCGCCCAGGCGGTTGCGGGCGTTGGGGGTCGCACCGGCCGAGAGCGCCCGCGCCATGGCCGCTCCATCGCCGGCGCGAGCTGCGGCGACGAGGCTCGCGTTGGCGCTCGGCTCCTGGGCTGCAAGGCCGGGGCAAAGGGCGAGCGCGAGGCTGGCGCACAGCCAGGCAGCGAGGCGCCGAATGCCGGGACTCGAGCCTTGCGCGCGATGGCTTCGCTGCGCCCCGCGGCGGCAGGGAAACGGATGCCTCATGGCCTACTCCCGGGTTGGCTTTGCGGTTTGCATTGGCCTGTATTTTCGACTATAAATCACCCACGCGGGGCACGCTTCCCGCGGCCCAGCCGCAAGCAAATTTGGGCAGGCAGCACGCGGTCAAGGGCACACAACAAGATATTCGCGCCTGAGGAGGCACACATGTCATCTCGCTCTGTCCGGCTGGCCGGCGCAGTGGTCGCGTCCGCGCTGACTCTCGGCTTTTCGGCCCCACTCGCTGCGCAGGAAATGTCGAGCGCGGATACGACCACCACCCGCGCGATGAGCACCGCCCCGACGCCGGTATCCCAGGCGATGCTCGATGCCTCGGGCAAGGATAGCAAGGATTGGCTGCAGTCCAATGGCAGCTACGAGCAGACGCGCTACTACCCCGGCAAGCAGATCAACACCCAAAACGTCGGCAAGCTCAAGCCCGCGTTCGTGTTTCAGACTGCGGTGCTGGAATCGATGGAGACTGCGCCGATCGTCGACAACGGGGTGATGTTCCTCACCACCTCGTTCAACCACGTCTACGCCATCGATGCGGCAACGGGCGAAGAGTACTGGCACTACAAGCACAAACTCGGCCCGATCGTGACCGTATGCTGCGGTAACAACAACCGCGGCGTGGCCATCGCCGAAGGCAAGCTGTACATGGGCACGATCGATGCCAAGCTGGTGGCGCTCGACGCGAAGACCGGCAAGCTGCTGTGGTCAGTGCAGATCGCCGATCCGGACAAGGGTTACTCGGAAACGATGGCTCCGGCGGTCGTCGACGGCAAGGTGCTCATCGGCACCAATGGCGGCGAATACGGCATTCGCGGCTTCGTCAAGGCCTTCGACGCCAACGACGGCCATCTGCTGTGGACGTTCGACACCATCCCGGAGAAGAGTGAAGGGGTGTGGGCGAAGACGGATGCGACCGGCCGCGACATGCACCGCGACATCGAGGCCGAGAAGGCCGCTTTCGCCAAGGACAGCTCGTTTTATACGCGCCTGGGTGGCGGCGTGTGGATGACACCGGCGATCGACCGCAAGACCAAGACGGTATTCTTCGTCGTCGGCAATCCCTCGCCCGACCTGTACGGCGCGATCCGCCCGGGCGACAACCTCTATACCGACTCGATGGTTGCGATCGACCTCGACAAGGGCACCTACAAGTGGCACTTCCAGTACATCGCGCACGACGTATGGGACCTGGACGCCGTGAGCCCGCCGATCCTCACGCAGGCGAAGGACAAGGACGGCAAGATGGTCGACGTCGTGATCCACGGCGGGAAGACCGGCCACATCTACGTGCACGAGCGCAATACCGGCAAGCTGATCCGCTTTTCCGAGGCGATGATCCCGCAGGAGAACATGTGGGTGCTGCCGACCAAGGAGGGCGCGCGCATGCTGCCGGGTGCCAACGGCGGAGTCGAATGGTCGCCGATGGCGGTCGACCCGGTGCTGCATCTGGCCTACGCGGCGAACCTGCATCAGCCCATGACCTACTCCGTCGAGGACGTGCCCTATCCTGGCGGCAAGCTGTGGCTGGGCGGCGCGTTCAAGACCATTCCCAGCGAAGAGCAGTGGGGACAGCTGGTGGCGGTGGACATCGATACCGGCAAGATCGCCTGGAAGGCGAAGACGCCGCAGCCGCTCATCGGTGGCGTGCTCGCAACGGCGGGTGATCTGGTGTTCAATGGCGAGGCCAACGGCTGGTTCAAGGCCTTTGACGCCAAGACCGGCAAGGAGCTGTGGAAGTACAACTGCGGTGCCGGGGTGAATGCACCTGCGGTTTCCTACGTGGTCGGTGGCAAGCAGTACGTCGCCGTCGCCGCCGGAGGCAACAATCAGATCGATTCCAAGCGTGGCAACAGCGTGTTCGTTTTCGCCTTGCCGTAGACGTTAGTCGACGAAGCAAAGGCGGCTGCCTGGGTCACACCGGGCAGCCGTTTTTTTGATACCCATGAGTAAATGGCTCAACTACGCTGCGGGGCTCGTTCTCGCGGCGGCCGTGTTTCCCGCCCGGGCGCAGTTCGAGCCGGCGCAGATGAGCCCGGCCGAGATGGCGGCAGCGCGTGCGAAGGCGCAGGGCTGCGAGGCCTGCCACGGGCCCGACGGCAACTCGCAGAATCCGGCATACCCGATTCTTGCCGGGCAGACCTGGCGCTACATCTACATCGAGCTCAAGGATTTCAAGGCCGGCCGCCGCAGCGATCCGGTGATGTCGCCGCTGACGCAGAACCTGTCGCCCGAGGACATGATTGCGCTGGGAAACTTCTTTGCCGCCCAGAAGCCGCTGCCGATCAATTTCCAGGCCGATGGCTCCAAGGTCGAAGCCGGGCGCAAAATTTCGGACGCCGTGCTCTGCCCGATGTGCCACCTGGGCGGCTTTGTCGGCCAAAACGACATCCCGCGCGTCGCCGGACAATATCCGCAGTACATCAAGAAGCAGCTGGAGGATTTCAAGGCCAAGCGCCGCACCAACGATGCCGGCAACATGACCAGCGTCGCAGCAACATTGTCCGACCAGGACATCGACAATCTTTCGCAGTACATCGGCAACCTCAACTGATGCCCGGACGGCACGGGCGCGAGGTCAGGCGGCCGGAGCCTCGGGCAAGCCGACGAGGATCGAGCGCATGAGCCACGTCTTCGTCGACAGCGGCGGGTTCCGGCGTCGCATTGCCGTCATCTGGCACGCGGAGTATCCTAGCTTTGCCGCCGCACGACGTTCCCAACGACCACCATTCGGGCGGCATCCAACCGAAGGAGGATGACCGTGTCTGTCTCGTTGTCTCTCACCGTCAACCGCAAGGCGGAACGCAAGGACGTCGATCCGCGCACGTTGCTCGTCGAGTTCATCCGCAACGACCTCGCCCTCACCGGCACGCATGTCGGTTGCGACACCGGGCAATGCGGTGCCTGCACGGTGCTCGTCGACGGCAACGCGGTCAAGGCCTGCACCATCCTCGCCGTGCAGGCGCAGGGCACCGAGGTCATGACCATCGAGGGTCTGGCCCCGGATGGCACGATGCATCCGATGCAGGCCGCATTCAAGGAGTGTCACGGCCTGCAGTGCGGATTCTGCACGCCGGGAATGGTCTTGAGCGCGATCGATCTGGTGCAGCGGCATCCGAATGCCGACGAGCAGACGATCCGGAGTCAACTCGAGGGCAACCTCTGCCGCTGCACCGGCTACCAGAACATCGTCAAGGCGGTGGCGCAGGGCGCCGCCGCCATGCGGAGATAGAGCATGGGCGCAAACGATCTCAACACCATCGGGCAATCGATCCGGCGCAAGGAGGATTATCGCTTCCTGACTGGAGCCGGCCAATATACCGACGACGTCAATCCGCCGCACCATGCGCATGTATTCTTCCTGCGTTCGCCGCATGCGCACGCGAAGCTCGGCAAGATCGACACGACAAAGGCCAAGGCCGCGCCGGGCGTTATCGCGATCTACACCAGTGCGGACTTGACCGGCGTCAACGGCCTGCCCTGTGGCTGGCTCATTACCGGCAGCGACGGGCAGCCGATGAAGGAGCCGCCGCATCCAGTGTTGGCGCAGGGCAAGGTTCGCTATGTCGGCGATCCGGTCGCCATGGTCGTCGCCGAAACGCCTGCTGAAGCGAAGGATGCCGCCGAGCTGATCGTGGTGGATTACGATGTTCTGCCGTCGGTGGTGCATCCGGTCGCAGCGCTGCAAGGCGGTGCTCCGCAGATCCACGAGGGCGCGCCGGGCAACAAGTGCTACACCTGGGCGCTGGGTGACAAGGCTGCGGTCGAGACCGCGTTCGCCAAGGCGGCGCACGTGACCAAGCTCGACATCGTCAACAACCGTCTGATTCCCAACGCCATCGAACCGCGTGCTGCGGTGGCGACCTACAGCCGCGCCGAGGACAGCTATACGCTCTATGTCACCAGCCAGAACCCCCACGTCGAGCGGCTGTTGATGACCGCTTTCGTGCTCGGATTGCCCGAGACCAAGGTGCGTGTTATCGCCCCCGATGTCGGCGGCGGCTTCGGATCGAAGATCTATCTTTATCCGGAAGAGACCGCGATGGTGTGGGCGTCGAAGCGGGTCAACCGGCCGCTGAAGTGGACTGCCGAGCGCAGCGAATCGTTTCTTTCCGATGCCCACGGACGCGATCACGTGACGCATGCCGAGCTGGCGCTGGACAAGGACGGCAAGTTCCTCGCCATGCGCGTGCACACAACCGCGGCGATGGGCGCGTACCTGTCGACCTTCGCTTCTTGCATACCGACGATCCTCTACGCGACGCTGCTTGCCGGCCAGTACACGACGCCGGCCATCTACTGCGAGGTCACCGCGGCGTTCACCAACACCGCCCCGGTTGACGCCTACCGCGGCGCGGGGCGCCCCGAGGCGACGTACGTGGTCGAACGCCTGGTGCATGCCGCGGCGGCGGAAATGGGAATCGCCCAGGACGAGATCCGGCGCCGCAACTTCATCCGCAGTTTTCCGTACCAGACGCCGGTGGCGCTGCTCTACGACACCGGCGGCTACGACGCCTGCCTGGACGGGGCGATGCAAATGGCCGACGTAAAGGGATTCGGCGCACGCAAGGCGGAGGCGGCCAAGCGCGGCAAGCTGCGCGGACTGGGCTACGCTTCGTACATCGAGGCCTGCGGCATCGCGCCGTCGAATGTTGCCGGCGCGCTCGGCGCCCGCGCTGGGCTCTACGAGGCGGGCGAGGTACGCGTCAATCCGACCGGCGGGGTCACCGTCTTTACCGGATCGCATAGCCACGGGCAGGGCCACGAGACGACGTTCTCGCAGGTGGTCGCGAGCCGGCTGGGCATTCCGCTGGACAGCGTCGAGATCGTGCACGGTGATACCGGGCGCATTCCGTTCGGCATGGGCACCTACGGTTCGCGCTCGCTCGCGGTCGGCGGCACGGCCATCGTCAAGGCCCTCGACAAGGTCCTCGCCAAGGGGAAGAAGATCGCCGCGCATCTGCTCGAAGCGGCGGAAGCGGACATCGAATTCAAGGACGGCAAGTTCAGCGTCGCGGGCACCGATCGCAGCAAGACCTTTGGCGAGGTCGCGCTGGCCGCCTACGTCCCGCACAACTACCCGCTGGACAAGCTCGAGCCGGGCCTCGACGAGACCGCATTCTACGACCCGACCAATTTCACCTTCCCCGCCGGCACCCACATCTGCGAGGTCGAGATCGACCCCGACACCGGGGCCGTTGTCATCGTCAGTTTCACGGCCTGTGACGACTTCGGCAACATCATCAATCCGATGATCGTCGAAGGTCAGGTGCACGGCGGTCTGGCGCAGGGTATCGGCCAGGCGCTGCTCGAATGCTGCGTCTACGACCAGGACAGCGGCCAGCTGCTTACCGGCAGCTACATGGATTACGCCATGCCGCGCGCTGACGATCTGCCTTCGTTCAAGGTGGAGACCCGGGTCACGCCCTGCACCCACAACCCGCTCGGCGCCAAAGGCTGTGGCGAAGCGGGCGCCATCGGTGCCCCGGCCGCGCTGATGAACGCCGTGCACGACGCGCTATCGGGTGCGGGGGTGAAGTATCTCGACATGCCGGCCACGCCGCATCGTGTGTGGGCCGCGCTGCAGGCTGCGGGACACTGATCAAGGAGCGCTCCATGTACGCATTCGAATACCAACGCGCGAAAAGTGTCGCCGACGCGGCGGCCGTGCTGGCGAAGTCGGGCGGCAAGGCCTTGGCCGGCGGCCAGAGCCTGGTCGGGGCGATGAAACTGCGCCTTGCCAACCCCGGTACGGTGGTCGACCTGTCCGGCTTGGCCGAGCTCAAGGGCATCAAGAAGGAGGGCGGTGCGCTGGTCATCGGCGCGCTGACGACGCATGCCGAAGTGGCGGCGTCGCCCGTCGTCCGCCAGGCGATCCCCGCGCTCGCAGCGCTCGCCGAAGGCATCGGCGACCGCCAGGTGCGCAATCGCGGCACGCTCGGCGGTTCGCTCGCCAACAACGATCCGGCGGCCGACTATCCGGCCGGGGTGCTCGCCCTGGGCGCGACGATCCACACCAACCGGCGCAAGATTGCGGCCGACGATTTTTTCCGCGGCATGTACGAAACCGCGCTCGGCGACGACGAGATCATCACCGCGGTTAGTTTCCCGCCGCCGCAGAAGGCCGCGTACGTGAAGTTTCCGCAGCCGGCGTCGCGCTTTGCGCTGGTCGGCGTCTTTGTCGCCCAGACGGGGAGCGGGGTCCGGGTCGCGGTGACGGGCGCGGCGGCGCACGTGCACCGGGCGAAGGCAATCGAGGACGCGCTCACGAAAAGCTTCACCGCCGCCGCGGCCAAGGCGGTGAAGATTCCCGCTGACCACCTGAGCAGCGACTTGCATGGTTCGGCGGCCTACCGCGCGCACCTGGTATCGGTGCTTGCGGCGCGAGCAGTGGCCGCGGCAGGCTAACGCTAGCCGCGGTTCAGCCGCGGTTCGTCCGCAGGGTGGCGGGAGCGTGTCGCAACCGAATGGGCCATCGCCGCGAAGGCCGGCGCAAAAAAAGGGCCCCTCGCGGGGCCCTTTGTTCGCCTGCCTGAAGCAGAGACTCTAGTGCGGTTTCACTTGTCCGGTCGGGTAGGGCGGTGTGTTGGGCTTCGCCTTCGTGCTGTTGACCGCCGATACTGCGTCGCCTGGCGGGACATGCAACGGGAAAAGGTTCTCGGTAATCGGCGAGCCTACGCCCGTGGTGAAGTCATACCCCGGCCCGGCGTCGAATCCGATGACGGTGACTGGGGGGGTGATTGGGTTGCCGAAGGCATCAAAGGGTTGGAACGACGAGTTCGTTCCGGTGGTGATATCGTTGAACGACCCACGTTTCGCCTTGTAGATGGCCTTGCTCAGAAATCCCAGCGATCCGCCGTTCAATTGACCCGCTATCGCGGTCAAGGCTGACCATCCCGGCGATCCGACGCTCGTGCCCCCGAAGAGAAAGGTCAACCCTTGCCAAATAATCAGCTCGCCGTGAAAGATAGCCCCCGTGTAGGCGACGTCGGGAACGCCCCGCGACTTCCCGCCAACCGTGCTTTTCTGCCACGGCGGTTGATCGAAGATGATGCTCTCTCCGCCGCCTGTGGACTCGGTGGAAGAGAGAAGGGATTGGAAATCGCCAAAGGTTGGGCCTTCGTTCCACGCGATCTCGAACTCATAGGTCCCCGGTTGCGGGGCAGTGGCGGGATTGCAGCCGAGCACGGCCAAGCAGTACCCCGCAGCGTGAAGCTCCGTGGCCCCGACCGCGGTTATGAGCGGAACGCTTGCCGGGAAGGAAACCGATTTGACCCAGGATGATCCGTCGCAGGTCGGTTGCACGGCGCCCTGGTCACCCGACGAGGCAAACAGCGTGATGCCGGCCAGCGTAGCGGCGGTGAAGTCTTGAATATACTTCGGGAACGCGACGGGGTCGACGCAGCTCTCGTTCTCGCCAAAGCTCATCGAGATAATGTCGCCGAGGTGGTTGGTGACCGCGTAGTTCAGAGCGCACTCGATGTCGGAGTCTTGGTCCGTTTTGGAGAGAACCAGAATGATGTTCGCCCCAGGCGCCATGGCGTGTGAGGACTCGACATCGAGCGTGATCTCGGACCACCAGCTCACCTGAGCGGCGGTGCCCGTAAAAGGCACCTGGCCGCAGGGCGCCTCCACGGTCAAATTAATCGCGGGAAGACCGTAGAAGGATATGAACGCGCCCACGTCGGATGCCAGCGTCGGAGCCTGAAACGCATCGATGATGACGATCGTGCGCCCGGTACCGTCAATGCCCGAATTGATGAAGGCGTCGGCTCCATAGGCGTGGCGGAGCTGATAGGGGTCGTAGCACACCCTGCCAAAGGGGTCGATTCCAACTTGGCACCTGAATAGACCGAATTTCGCCCCCTGAACGGCGGGCTTCACACTCGGTCCGACCGCGATCAACGGCGACATTTGATGAGGCGACGCCGCTAACGTGAATGGCGATACGACAAAGCCCAGGATGCCCAGGCACAACGCTACAAGAGATCGAGCTATCCGATCGAGAATCATTTCCCGCTCCTTTTTAAAGATAAAAGATACACTCCTCGCCAGTGCGCGCGATGCCCAAATGAATGCCGTGATGGTTCCTCCGCTTGGTCGCCCCATCTGATCCATTTCGAGGTGCAAGGATCATTGCCGGGGCGTAGGCGAGTCCATGAAGCCTAATCCGCGCGAGGCCGGTGGTCAAGAATGTTATTGCGAAAATTGTGCCTTACAACTTGTTGCAGAATTTCGCGCGGCGGCGTCGGCAGATGTAGCCCAGATTGAATGCAGCCTGATATTTTCTAGATCGGTTTGCAGACCGTCGCAGGCTAATTTCGCTTGAACAAATCCACCGTGTTTGCGTATCAGTGTGTGGAATAATCCGCTCCAGAATCTGTTACGTGGAAGCATTCGACATCGACTTCCCTTAAGTTTCTTTAATCAAAGCTCCGTCATCGCCACCAATATTTCCTCGCTGCCAAGCAGAGCGCCAACACAAACAATTGACGAGCGGGTTTCGTCAGCACTTTCATCTATGAAGGAGGAAGAACGGGAATAGGCAGCATGGGTGCGAAGTATCCTTCTGCGCTGCCCGGCGGAAAGATAAAACGAAACGGATCAGGCTTGCCGCGCAGCTACGGGCTATGGCCTACCCCTCGGCGATGCGCGGTTGGGTACGCCAGGTATTACATCGCGGGCACGGTTGACTATCGAACGATCGTTCGATAGAGTATCCCTTCCTGTCTGACCAGAGCCCATCCCGGTTCATTTCCGGGGCGGGCTCCGGTTGCCCGGCCCGCCATGAAGCCAGCGTTCGCCGCACTGCTGCAACATCCTTTACTCTGGCGTGGAGACCGGCTGGCGCAGGCCGATGACACGCTCGCCAGCGGGTTTGCCAGCCTCGACCGCGAGCTGCCGGGAGGCGGCTGGCCCAGGGCTGCGCTGACGGAGCTCCTGGCCGACACGGAGGGCATCGGCGAGCTGCAACTGCTCTGGCCCGCGCTCAAGCGCTTGGTGCAAGCCGGCGAGTGGGTGGCGTTGGTGGCACCACCGCACATTCCCTACGCGCCGGCCTTTGCCGGCCGGGGCATCGATCCGACCCGGGTGATCGTGGTCGAGGCGGCAGAAGACAGGCAGCGCTGGTGGGCGGCGGAGCAGGTGCTGCGTTCAAACAGCGTGGGGGCACTCCTGTTCTGGCCCAAAACCCTGGGCGATCAGCGCATGCGGCGGCTGCAGCTCGCGGCGCAGGAAGGCAAGACGTTGGGGTTTCTCTTTGCGCCGACCACGCGCGCTGCGCAACCGTCGCCTTCGCCGCTGCGCCTTCGGCTTTCGCTCTCGGGACGCCACTTGAGCATCGATATCTTCAAACGCCGTGGGGGCGTGGCGTCCGCACCGTTGCTGCTCGATGTTGCGGCAGCGGCAAACGCGCCCAGCGATCGCGCACCGAGCCCGATGAAGCCGCTGGCACAGCGCGACCGGCTGGCGGCGAACCGCTCGGCAAGCTTTCATCGCCACTATCCGGTCGGAGGCCCTCAGGCATGGATCTGGAATCGGGCACTGGTGCGCGCTGACGAGGTCCGGCGCGTGCCGGGGATGGATCCCCGGGGCGGGCATGCTCTGGACCTGTCTTAGCCTTCCCGATCTTCCGCTGGCCGTCTTCGCCCGCGGCGCGGCGAGCGAGAAGCCTGCGGTGGTGGCGAGTGCGAGCCATCGTCCCGACGTCGTGGTCGCCAACGCAGCGGCAGCAAAACGAGGCATCGCCGCGGGTCTTTCCATCGCCGCCGCGCTCGCGCTCGACCCTGACCTCACGATTCATCTGCGCGACGAGCGCGCTGAAAGTCATGCCTTGAAAGGCGTCGCGCTCTGGGCGGGACAATGGACCTCCACGATCAGCATCGAGCCGCCCGATTGCGTGCTGCTGGAAATCTCCGCCTGCCGCAACTACTTCGGCGGCCTCGATAAGCTTTTGGGCTGCATCGATAGTGGCCTTGCCGCGATCGGCTTTTCCGGGACCCTTGCGACCGCGCCGACCGCCGGCGCGGCAAGCCTGTTCGCCCGCGCGGGCCAGGCGATCCTCGTCGCCGAAGACAGCGACTGGGTGCACAAGCTCGCCGCCCTGCCGCTCGCCCTGCTCGCCAGCGCGCAAGCTGCTCTGGACACGCTCTCGGGCATCGGCGTGCGGACAATCGGTGAATTCATCGCCTTGCCGCGCGCTGGCGCCGCCCGTCGCTTCGGCCAGGCATTGCTCGACGAGGTCGACCGGGCGCGCGGGCTGCTGCCCGACCCGCGACTGCCGTTCGTGCCGCCGGAGCGCTATCACGGCCAGCTCGAACTGCCCGCGCCGGTTGCCGAAGTCGAGGCGCTGCTGTTCGGTGTCAAGCGCCTGGTCGCCGAGCTCGCCGGTTTCCTGCACGGCCGCGGCGCGGGCGTCACGCAGCTGCGCTGCGACCTGGTGCACGAAGACGCAGCCCCGACATCGCTCGTGCTCGGGCTTAGCTGCACGCGCCAGGTTGAGCACATCCTCAACGTGCTGCGCGAACGGCTTGCGCGCATCGAGCTGCCCGACCGGGTCGAGGCGATCCGGGTCGTGGCCGAGGAGATCACGCCGCTGGGAGCGAAGGCAGGCGACTTCTTCCCCGTCGCGGGCGGCGACGGCGAAGCCGGTGCGCAGCTGCTCGAACGCCTGCGCGCGCGGCTGGGTGAGGATGCGGTGCGCGCTCTGGAGCTTCGCGCCGATCACCGTCCCGAGCGGGCCTGGGGACAGAGCGCGAGGATTGGCGCCGTGGCAGCGAGCGCAAAAACCCCGCTTGACCTCCCGCTGCGCCCGCTGTGGCTGCTTGCTACGCCGCGTCCGCTCGGGACCGACCCGGCATTGGCGCAGCTCACGCTCTTGTCCGGTCCCGAGCGCATTGAAACCGGCTGGTGGGACGACCAGGATGTCGGCCGCGATTATTTTGTCGGCCGCGGCCGGCGCGGCGAGGAGCTGTGGCTCTATCGCGAGCGCGAGGGGGATTGGTTCGTGCACGGCGTGTTCGCGTGATGCCATGCCTTACGCCGAGCTGCACTGCATCTCCAACTTCACCTTTCTGCGCGGCGCATCGCATCCGGAAGAGCTCGTCGTGCGGGCGCAGGAGCTTGGCTACGCGGCGTTGGCGATCACCGACGAGTGTTCGCTTGCCGGCGTGGTGCGCGCTCATGTCGAAGCCAAGAAGCAGCGCTTGCCGCTCATCATCGGCAGTGAGTTCCGTCTTGACGACGAGCTGCGCTTCCTGTTGCTCGCCACCGATCGCGTCGGCTACGGCAACCTCGCTGCGCTGATTACGCGCGGCCGCCGCAACGCGGTCAAGGGCAGCTATCGACTGACCCGCGCCGATCTCGCCGCCGGCGTTGCCGGCTGCGTTGCACTGTGGCTGCCCGGGCGCTCGCCCGAAGGCGAGGAGGCGCGCTGGCTCGCCTCGCGTTTTCCTGGCGCGCTGTGGATCGCTGGCGAACGCCTGCTCGACGCCGATGACGCCGCGCGGTGCGAAAAGCTCGTCGCCATCGCTGCCGCAACCGGCCGGCCCCTGGTGGCGGCCGGCGACGTGCACATGCACCAGCGCGAGCGCCGCGCGCTGCAGGACACGCTGACCGCGATCCGCCTCAAAACGTCGGTCGCGCAGGCTGGCTACGCCTTGTATCCGAACGGCGAACGCCATCTGCGGCCGCTCGCGACCTTGCACCGTCTCTATCCAGCAACCTGGCTCGCCGAGACGCTCAGCATTGCCGAACGCTGCCGGTTTTCACTCGACGAATTGCGCTACGAGTACCCCGAGGAGATCGTGCCGGCCGGCCAGACGCCAAGCTCCTACCTGCGGCAGCTCACCGAAGACGGTTTCGCCCGGCGCTTTCCGGTGCAAACGACGAGCGTGGCGGCGCGCGCGAAGGTACGCAAGCTGATCGAGCACGAATTGGCGCTGATCGCCGAGGCGCGCTACGAGGCGTTCTTCCTCACCGTCTACGACGTCGTCGAGTTCGCCCGCAGCCAAGGCATCCTGTGCCAGGGCCGCGGCTCGGCGGCGAACTCGGCGGTGTGCTACTGCCTCGGCATCACCGCGGTCGATCCCTCCCGCATGGAAATGCTCTTCGAGCGCTTCATCTCGCGCGAACGCAACGAGCCGCCCGACATCGATGTCGACTTCGAGCACCAGCGCCGCGAGGAGGTAATCCAGTATCTCTACCGCAAGTACACCCGCGAGCGCGCTGCGCTGACCGCCACCGTGATCTGCTATCGGCCCCGCTCGGCCCTGCGTGACGTGGGCAAGGCGCTCGGGCTCGATCTGGCGCAGGTCGATCGGTTGGCGAAGTCGATGGCATGGTGGGATGGCAGCCGCGCGCTTTCGAAACGGGTGCAAGAGGAGGGCTTCGACGCCTCGAGTCCGGTGTTGCAGCGGCTTTTTGCGCTGGTCACCGCGTTGCTCGGCTTTCCCCGCCATCTGTCGCAGCACACCGGCGGCTTCGTAATCGCGCGCGGGCCCTTGTCGCAGCTCGTGCCGGTCGAGAACGCTGCGATGCCCGAGCGCACAGTCATCGAATGGGACAAGGACGACCTCGATGCGCTGGGCCTGCTCAAGGTCGACGTGCTGGCGCTGGGCATGCTCTCCGCCATCCGCCGCGCGCTCGACCTGCTTTCCGTCCGTTATCGGCGCCCGTTCGGGCTGACCGACGTGCCAGCCGAAGATCGCGGCGTATACGACATGATCGGCCACGGCGACACCGTCGGCGTGTTCCAGATCGAGTCGCGCGCGCAGATGGCGATGCTGCCGCGGCTGAAGCCTGCGAACTATTACGACCTGGTGATCGAAGTAGCGATCGTGCGTCCCGGGCCGATCCAGGGCGGCATGGTGCACCCGTACCTGCGCCGGCGGCAAAAGCTCGAGCCGGTCAGCTATCCCAGCGCGGCGGTGCAGGGCGTGCTGGAGCGCACGCTCGGCGTGCCCATCTTCCAGGAGCAGGTGATGCAGCTCGCCGTGGTCGCCGCCGACTTTACGCCGGGCGAATCCGACCAGCTGCGTCGCTCGATGGCGGCGTGGAAGCGCAAGGGCGGCCTGGAGCCTTTCGAGCGACGGCTGATCGACGGCATGCGCAGGAACGGCTACGACGAACAATTCGCGCGGCAGATCTATCAGCAGATCCTGGGTTTCGGCGAGTACGGCTTTCCCGAATGTGTCGTCGGCGAGACACGTGTCGTGGATGCCGGTACTGGCCGGTGGGTGACTATCGATGAGATCCTTTCCGGCCGTGCCGTCTTCAAAAACACGCTTGTCTGTGATGCCGAGCTGCGGTTGCAGAAGCAGAAAGTGATCGCGGTCAGAACGAGCGGGACAAAGCCCGTATGGCGTTTGCATACGGCCTTGGGTCATACGATAACCGCGACGGCCGAACATCCATTCAGGACCTTACAGGGGTGGCGTAAGCTCGGCGAGCTGCGGCCCGGTGAACATGTGGCTGCGGCCCGCTCATTGCCCCTAAAAGGCCGACGTCGTTGGCCGGCCGCCAAGATTCTGGTACTTGCCGATCTCATCACCGAGGGAAACGTAAGTCATCCCAGTACCTTTTATTTCTACACGACCGCTTCATGGCATTGCGACGAGTTCGTGAAGGCCGTCGAGCGTTTCCCCAACACGCGCGCCGTGGTCGAACGTCACCGGAGTTGCTATTCCGTTCGGGTCCGGCCGGTCGATCGACGCCGGCCCATTGGCGCGGTTGTTTGGATCCGGAGATTGGGTATTTGGGGATGCACTGCGCGTCAGAAGTTTCTGCCCCCGCAGATTTTCGAGCTGTCGGACAGCAATATTGCACTACTGCTCGCCCGTTTGTGGGAGGGGGACGGCAGGCTATCGCTTACAGGACATGTCACCTACGATACCGCTTCACCTCGCCTGGCCGCGGAGGTTCAGCATTTGCTTCTGCGTTTGGGTATCGTCGCCCGCCTTTGTCGGCGGGTGCGTGCATATAAGGGACGAAAGTTAGAACACCATGTCGTTACCGTGACTGGGAAGGAATCGCTGATTCTTTTCTGGCAGCGCATCGGCCGCCGCTTTCGGGACCCCGAGAAGCGTCGGCGCTCCGCCGAGCTCGCTGCTCGCAGCAACGGGCGAATGTCCCGCGACATCATCCCCGCCGACGTTAGGGAGATCATTCGCGGGGAACGCGACATCGCAAAGCTCAGTTGGGCGGAAATTGGCAGAAAGACCGGCCTCGGGATGCGAGAGATCCAGGCTCGCAGCAGCAACACCAAGATCGGATTTCGTCGGTTTGTGATCGAACGTCTAGCAAAGGTACTGCACTCCCCCCCATTGCAGCGTCTGGCGGATTCGGATGTGTATTGGGACCGGATCGTAAGGATTGAAGCTATGGGGTATCAGCCAACCTACGATCTTCAAATCGGAGGCGAGCATAATTTTCTGGCCAACAATCTCGTCGTGCACAATTCGCACGCGGCGAGCTTCGCGCTGCTGGTCTACGTTTCGGCATGGATCAAGCGCTATGAGCCGGCGGTGTTCACTTGCGCGCTGCTCAATTCGCAGCCGATGGGTTTTTATTCACCCTCGCAACTGACGCAGGACTTGCGCCGGCACGGAGGTTCCATTCTGCCCTCCGACGTAACGGCGAGCGAGTGGGAATGCACGCTCGAAGCCTTGACCTCGGCGCCGAAGCTGCGCCTCGGCCTGTGCCTCGTCAAGGGCCTGTCCCAGGCCGCCGGCGAGCGCCTGGTCGCGGCGCGGCGCGTGCAGCCGTTCGCCGACGTGGACGATCTCGCGCGTCGCGCCGAGCTCAATGGACACGACATGCAGGCGCTGGCCGCGGCCGGAGCGTTGGCCGGCTTGAGCGGCCATCGCCGCCATGCGCTGTGGGACGTTGCCGGCGTCGAGCGCATGCCCGCGCTGCTCGCGCCTGCGCCCTTCGAGGAATCCGAGCCGGTGCTCGATGCGCCGAGCGAAGGCGAGGACATCGTCGCCGATTACGCGAGCCTGGGGCTCACGCTGGGGCGCCATCCGCTGGCCCTGTTGCGCGAACGCCTGCAGCGCCAGCGCATGCTCACCGCGGCTGAGCTGAAGGCGCTGCCGCACGGGCGTCTCGCCCGGGTCACCGGGCTCGTCACCGGCCGCCAGCGGCCGGGCACGGCGAGCGGCGTCACCTTCGTCACGCTCGAAGATGAAACCGGCATGGTCAACGTCATCGTCTGGCGCGACCTCGCCGAGCGCCAGCGCAAGGAGCTGCTGCGCTCGAGCCTGCTCACGGTGTACGGCACGCTCGAGCGCGAGGGCGAGGTCGTGCACCTTATCGCCGGGCGCCTGCGTGATCAGAGCCCGCTCCTCGGCAATCTGCTTACGCGGTCAAGGGATTTTCATTAGCTCGAGGCGCCGCCTTGCGAACAATGACGCGTCATAGCCTTATGCATTCACGATCGTGAACAGTTCTTGCGGCTCACGGATGCCGCGCAGCGCGTAGGGGGGAAATCTTGCGATTGGTAACGACGCCGGAACCGGATCGCTCGCGACCGGCAGAAATCGGGCCGAGGCACCCTTTGTCATTACTTGGCTGCGCGGCGCTCTTCGCGCCACCGCGCTGCCTGCCGCGACTAACGAACGGAAAGGCGGATCAGCGTGGTGTGGCCCAAGGGACCCGAAACACCCGTGATGGTGACCATCGTCGTTTCCGCCGTCGCGCTTTGAGCGGCCGTCAGCGTCAACGTGCTCGTACCGGCGGCGGGGTTCGGGGTGAAGGACGCGGTGACACCGCTGCCCATGCCACTGGCAGACAGCGTGACGTTGCCATTGAAGCCGCCCGACGGCGTGATCCTGACCTGCGTCGTCGCCTTGGATGCCGGATTGAGCCTTACGTTGCCCGGCGACGCGGACAGAGTAAAGTTGCCAGATGCCACGGCGGCGACCGTCAGCGTCACAGTGGTGGTTTGCGTAATGCCTCCGCCCATGCTTTTGACCGTGATCGGGTAGACGCCGGTTGCGGTGGTCGGAGCCACCGTCATGGTCATTGTCGAAGTTCCGGACCCCGGGGCAGCGACCGGATTGGGGTTGAAGCTCACCGTCACGCCGCTGGGCTGGCCCGCCGCAGACAAGCTGACGGCGGAATTAAAGCCGCCGACGATGGCGACGGTGATCGTCGCCGTGCCTTGGCTACCCTGGACCACGGAAACCGAAGCGGGCGATGCCGAAAGAATGTAGTTCGGGGACGCTGCCGTCCCGGTCAGGGCATTGATCAGGCCGACCCCATTCGGGCTGCCCAGGCCGGTCGCCAGATCGTAGCGGGTCGCTGCCTGATCGCCATTGCTGCCGCTGGTGATATCGTGAAACGCGCTGCCATAGCCTGGCCCTGAGGCAAGCTGATAGATGAGCGGATTAATGAAACCGAGCGGCGAATGGCCGTTGGCAAGCGCCTGTTGGTTGACCAGCGCCAGAAAGCCCGCCCACATGGGCGCCGCAAAACTGGTCCCACCCCAATAGTTTGCAGTGCAGGCTGTTTGGTCGGCACAAACGTAAAAGGTAAAATTCGCGTTCGCCGAAACATCCGGGCCGTTACGATACGTTCGCGAGCAGGCGGAGCAACCTTCGGCTACAGTCGTTTGCCAAGAGGGGATCGCGTATCGGTCGGGCGAAACGCCGCCGCCGCCGTAAGCCCAGACGGTTTCCGAGCTCCAGGCGCCGCCTGCCCCGGTCGTCGTCAAGTCCGTACCGCCGACGGATGTCACATACACATTGTCCGCCGGATAAATCAGCGAACCCCGTCCCCATCTGCCACCGTCGCCCGCCGCCTGAAACAGATTCTGACCTTGAGCCGCGAACTCCAGGAAATACGGGTCGTCAGTGCCGGGATCGGCTGGATACCACGTCCACGAAGAACTCAATTGGTTGTTTAGCGGTGCGGCCGTGGCCATGGCGTTGAAAATGGCGGCGTCGGACGATCCGACGTACACCACGAGGCTGGACAACCCCGGGGCCATGCCCAGCGCTTGAGTCATGTCCAGAGTCTGTTCGGTGTCGTCACATCCTTCGCTGTTGAGGCAGCTCGTGGGGGTGCCGTCCGTCGACTCGAGCGTGATCGGCACGTTATTCGTTTGGCCCGCGGTTGCGAAGTAGGTCTCCAAATCGCTTAAATCGGTGCCGTAATATTCCACCAATCCGACCGACTGGCCGCTGCCGTCGAGGCCCCCGCCGTAGTATCCCGCCCTCATGTCGGTGCCAAGAAAGGAGCCCGCAGGGCCGGAGCCGGTGGTGGCATTGGACGTCGCATCCGGGCTTCTGCTCAGGCCGGCAGGATGCGGGATCGAATAGTTGTCCAGGCCGGCGATGTGCCACAGCTGCACCGAAAGGCTCGGCGTGGGCTCGCGGTCCGGAGCGTAGAAGGTGCGGTCTTCGGTGGGGTGCTGGTAGGCGCCCAGTTGCAAATGGAAGGCGTTGTCGATGGTCTGCACCGTCCCGATGACATCCACGTTCAGGCGATTGCGTGAAGTGCCGACCACACTGAGGCCATTCGCCTGCGCAAACTCAATGACCGCGTTGTAGTCGTCCTCGCTCGGACCAAATAGGGCGGTGAACTCCTCGACGCTGAGGAACTGATGGAAAGACGCACTGGACGGATCGTAGAGATTCTTGAGGAACTCATTCAACTGCGCCTGGTTGCGCAGGGGCAGAACCAGGACAAGGCGCATGGACTGTGTCGCGGGGAGATTCCCGACGAACTGCGCCTGCCCGCTTAAGGTCACGTCGCGCACGTGAGCCGTCAACGGCGCCACCTGCGCCTGGCATTCGCCCACGAAGAAGAACAGAGCCAGACCCATCAGCGCATGCAGTCCGCGCAGAACGCGCGTTCCGTGGCTTTTCACTGGCGGGTTCATACGTTGGTTTTGTTGACACTCAATCTTTTGACCTTCCGAAGGATAGGGGATCCTAGCTCCGAGCAGGCTGCGTTTGACCTTATCACGGGTTGACGCCCCCCGGGCTGGCGAACGGACGGGTGGCGGAGCTTTGCCGATGGACTGCCCCGGGCGCATTGGCGACATTGAAGGAATGGGTAGGTCACACTTGGTCGCCGCGACAAACGCAAGAGCGGGGCAAGTGGTAAATTGCGCAAGGAACGTCTCTCGTCGCACACAACGCGAGCGCGAGAACAGTAGCCACGCCAAAGGCACCACGTCCATTCCTGCGACCTTCCTGAAGCTCACCGTGGCTGTTTGAACGACACGTGGCACAGGCACCGAAGTCTGCGACCGGCCCGTGGCGGAGCGATAATATTGGCCTGCCGCACATCAAGAATCGCATGTCCTCGCAACCTCTCCCTGCGCAGGGTCACCCACCCGCGCCGACCGTCAAGCGGCGCGGCGTGGCCGATGCGATCGGGTTCGCGCATCTCGAGCGTCAGATCGAAGCCGTGGTACAGCGGATCGCCGCCCAGGATGGGGCCAAGCTGGAGCGCATGCTCGAAGACACAAGCGTAGCCGCCGGCGATCGCTGGCGGATGGCCATCGCGCCCCACGACGACTATGCCTATGTCGGACTCATGTATCCGCTGGTGTTGAGGAACGTCGCGGCGCCGATGGTCATCATCTTCGGTGTCGCGCACAAGGCGCGGCAGCTCGACCTGGAGGATCAGCTCGTCTTCGACAGCTTCACACATTGGTCGGGGCCGTATGGCGATATTGCGGTCTCTCCACTGCGCGAAAAGATAATGGCTGCGTTGCCCCAGGGAAGCTATCGTGTGAGCGACCAGATGCAGAGCATCGAGCACTCGGTCGAAGCCAAACTCCCGTTCCTGCAGCACTACAACCGTGCCGTGGAATTTGTGCCGATTCTCGTCCCCTACATGTCGTTCGCGCGCATGAACGAGCTCGCTCCGCAGCTGGCGCGGGCCATCGCTACGATTATCGACGACGAACGCCTGGCATGGGGCGCCGACATTGCGCTGGTTGCATCGACCGATGCGGTTCATTACGGCGACGAGGGGTGGGGCGGCAAGGATTTCGCAGTCTACGGCGCCGATGCCGAAGGCTACGCCAAGGCGCTCGTACACGAGCGGCAAATCATGCACGAATGCTTCGAAGGCGATCTCCGCCCTGAAAAGATCGAGCGCTTCACCCGCTATACGCTTGCCGATCACGATCATCGCGAGTACAAGTGGACGTGGTGCGGGCGCTATTCCGTTCCCTTCGGCTTGCTCACTGCCTGGCACCTCCAACAGACGCTGGGTGCGTTGCCTTTGGTCGGCACGATCCTCGGCTACACGACCTCGCTGGAAAGCCAGCGCATCAAGGTCGACGATCTCGACGGCATGGGCGTGACCGCAGCGGCAACGCTTCGCCACTGGGTCGGCTACGCCGATGTCGGGTTTCGCTGATGCAGCCACAATTTTCTCTGGTCATGTTGAAACGTGCTGGCCCGAATCAGAAAGAGAGATCGTTTATGCCCGGTCTTGAAGCACACTATTCGGCCCGCGACATAGAGTCACGGATCCTAGCAGCCATCCGCGCTGCCGGATTGAATCCCGAACAACGCCTGTCGCCGGAGGATCTGGGCGCGCTTGACCAATTCCACACGGGCGGACTGCACGCTTCGCTCGAGTTGTTGGGGCTGGCGAAGATTCGGGCAGAAGATCGCGTTCTCGATATTGGGGCTGGGCTGGCCGGTCCCGCCCGGCTGCTCGCTTCCACACGTGGCTGCCGTGTCAGTTGCCTCGATCTATCGCCCGATTACTGCGCTGGCGCGATATTGCTGAATCGGCTGACCGGCCTCGATGACCGAATCGATGTGCACAAGGGCAGTGCGCTCGACCTACCCTTCCCCGACGATTCGTTTGATGCCGTGTGGATGCAAAACGTCGGCATGAACATCGCGGACAAACGCAAGCTCTACGCCGAGATCTACCGGGTCCTCAAGCCGGACGGCCGGTTTGCATTTC
Source organism: Casimicrobiaceae bacterium (assembly GCA_035939595.1). Lineage (GTDB taxonomy): Bacteria > Pseudomonadota > Gammaproteobacteria > Burkholderiales > Casimicrobiaceae > PALSA-1003. Next base: position 6,307 of record DASZFQ010000166.1, on the reverse strand, counting down.
AGGAAATTGCCGCTGGGGCATCCGCTACGTCCTATTTTCCGCTTCCGTGGGCCACGGACCCTGCTGACAGCTGCCTTGTTTCTGCCGCAGAGATACGCTCGCTTCTCGGCGAGAGTGAATTCATCGCTGAACTCTTCGAAGATATCAGCGAGGCGCATTTGAACCGGACTGTGGGGAACGCCGCGCCGGGAGGGCTGAGCTTGGCGGTGTTCGTCGACAACCTCGCGCAAAAAGCCGGGAACGCGCGACGCAGTCTTGAGGAGAGCCAGATCCGGTTTGTCCGAGGTGTCTTCCGGGTGAACTGAGCTGCCTGCGCGCGCCTGTCTGTTGTCTGTCGCTACGCAAGCGGTTGAACTTTTGACAGCCCCGCAAGTGACCCCGGGTGCGATCAACAGAATAGAACGCAAGCAGTTGCCGGTGCCGGCACGAAGCGTTAGTCGGGGAGGCCGTTCCGACTGCGGAGTCTTTGCACGATTAGCTCCGCTGTCATCAAATCCAGATGGGCCCCACCTGCATTCTTGAAAAACGTGATGTCGGAAGCCGACCGGCGACCAGCGATACGCCCGCCGATAAGGTCGTACAGGTCGCCCAGCACATCGGCCTCCCGAATCGCGCCGCTGGCGATGGGCTGCAGGATATCGCCCACTCCACCGAACGCAGACTCGCGGCGGTCGACAAAGATCAACGCGCGGTGCGCGGCTGCATCGTCCGCCTCACGGGTGCGTGGCGTGTAGCCGCCCACCAGGTCGAGGTGGACGCCCGGGGTCAAGTTGACGCCCAGAACGAGAGGTTCGTGCGAGCGCGTGCAGGTGCTGATGAGGTCCGCCATGCGCGTCGCGGCGGCGAGATCTTCGACCGGATGCGATTCGATTCCTTCCTTGGTCAACCGGGCGGCCACGCGCGCTGCGCGCTCTTGGGTACGGTTCCAAACGAGCACGCGCCGAAGCGATGGCCTCACGGCGCGGTGGGCTTGAACCAGGCGTGTCGACATTTCCCCGGCACCGACAACCAGTAGCGTAGCAGGCTCGAGCGGCGCGAGGATCTTGGCGCCGAGCGCGGAATCCGCAGCGGTTCGCCAGTAGGTGATTTCAGTCCCGTCCAGAACAGCCAAAGGTCGGCCATTGCCGCCATCGAACAGAACGCAGATCGCTTGCACCGCGGGCAATGTGCCACTGTCAAGATTTGCAGGAAAGCTGGTGATTAATTTGCTTGCCAGGTACCTGCCGTTATCGACGGCGTGACGGACAAAAAATTGCCCCTTCTCGTTGCCGAGCATAGCGTCGAGGACTTCGATTTTCGCCCGGCGGTGGCCCGCCTCCAAGGCCGCAATAAGCATCGGAAAGGTCAGAAGGCTTCTGATTTCATCCGCGCCTACAAAGCGCATCGACATTGTCATTTAATACTTCACCATGGTGACCGCTTGGGAGCGGTTTCCGCCGGGGCATCGAAGCCGGCACGTGGCCGGCCTTCTTCGTTAGGTATGGCTACGCGTTCTGCCGTCGCCACCACCAGCCAACTACCGCTAAGCCACCCATCATGAGCACCACGGGCATCAGCCAGCGGTCCCGCGCCGAGTCGAGCTGGCACTGCGGATTGTCGGGCGGGAGCTTCACGCATATCAGATTCACGGTGCCGCCGTCGACCCAGTCGGCGACCCCGAACTGGTCGAACACTTCGGTACGGAAAGTTCGCCCGCCTGGAGTCGTGATTTCGACTTGCGAGTAAACCGAAGCATTGTTGCGACCGGAGCCTCGGTGTTCATGGGCTATGACTCTTGCCGTGGCCGGGGTGCCGCGAAAGGTTGCGTCCGCCGCATTCCACAACCCGATCGCACCTGCCAAGGCTACGACTGCACCAAGGATGAGCAGTAGCCACGACACCAGGTTGGGTGGGCTCTTGACTCCAGTTTCCGAATGGCTGGTCCCCTTGAAGGCGAATAGGCGCGATCGCGGCATCGGGCCTCCGACCAGCTTACCAATCGTATCGCCAAGGGTGCACGGTGAAAGTCTATCACCGGCTGTCGGCCGTGCAGCGCCCGTTGGGTCTCAAGCGGGAAGGCCGGGTTGAGCGGCAGCTTTTCCCCGGACACCGACCTCGTGTTTGGATCAGGCGGGCTCGGGCGAGGTCGGCCTCGTGGTCACGAACAACGAAGCGCACCAGCACGTCGGCCCGGTGTCGCAGACCATGTTGCCCGCCCTCCTAAGAAACGCTACCGTCGTCTCGACCTGGGCTGCCGCCGTGCGGGAGCCGAATCGGCCGCCGATTTCGTCGCGGCAATGTTGCTTCGGCCGGTCCAGCGAGCGAGGAGATCGAGGACGCGAGACGGCGCCAACTCAAGCGCAACTGTCGCGACGGCATAGGTGACGATCAGAAACGGTGCATAGATCAGCGCAATGAGCGGGCTGAGAAAGAATCCGAACAACACCATCGCTCCCCAGCGCGCGCCCAGCAGTGCGACCTGCTGCTGAAACCAGTGCTTGGGGTCGTCCAGCGTGCGCACCCAATCGAGTTCGTTCATCAGCAGCGTGACAGCGCCCGCGAACTGGCAGCCCACCGCGATGTACAGACCTCGATCAGAGAGGAATTCGCGCCAGGGCACCGCCTGGATGTCGAGCATTACGAACAGCGGTAAGACGCCTAAGAAGAATCCGACGACGAGGACAAACGCCAGTGGGGCAAGTGCTACTTTGATCCCGGTGCGAACGCGCCAGCCCACGGTCGTGCTGTTCTTCATCCCGGTTTGATCTTCGGTGCTCTTGGTCATGACGGCGTAGGACGTCAGCATCGCCGCACTGTAGAACGAAGCCAGCGAGTCGGCGAAGTACACGACCAGCAGCTTTGTGCCGGACCAGCCGAGGAAGGCCACACCAAAGATCGGGATCAGCGCCCGAACGAGGACATTTGCGCCGTGGGAAAGTTTGACGCCGGACATGGCGGTGCGTGGAGCGTCTGCTAGCTCGGCGGCAGGAAGAACTCTTCAATCATCAGCGCGTCCGACGCTGCCGCCAACGGATTGGTTACCGAGGATCGCCTTGTCGCGCGCCGTCCGGCGTACCGAACGATGACGCTACGGGCGGCAAATTACCGAACTGAATCCTCCCTCGTTTGCAAACCTCAAGCGTCGGAACTTCTCCTCTGAAAGTGCTGAAGCCTTTCATCCAAAGGCTCCCACGAAAGTCGATGTTCAAGCCAAATTTCGCGTGTCGGCGGGAAGTCCTCGGGCGCATCGAGCGTCGCGGTAGTTATGTCAGTCGTGTTCGGACTATCGTCGTGCTGATAGGTTAGTGGTGTTCCACATTGTCCACAAAATGTTCTGACCACTGGCGGTGATGAACGAAATTGCGCCGGGGCGCCCATGGTAAAGGAGAAATGTTCGCGTCTAACAACGATCCATGCCACCGATGGCGCGCCGGCGGCAAGCCGGCACGATCGGCAATGACAGAAGCTCTGGGCTATTGGCGTACCTGAGATTCGGTAGCGAATCGATCCGCACAGACAACCACCCCTTGCTTCCGCACTTGACATGACCTCTCCCACACGTTGGAACGAGCGAGTCGTGTACCCACCGGATCGAAGTACGAAATTCCAGATACGCTCTTGCCGGTCAAGTAGCTTTTTCCGGGAGCTTGGATAACTTGTTGCCGTCGAAGTCCCGATCGTGCTTGAGCATACCCCGTATGGCGTGCAGCAATTTGCGCATCACGGCGACCCCGGCTTGCATGGGCTTCTTCCCGGCGGCGACGAGTTTGTCGCAGAACGCTTTAGCGTTAGGTTCATGTTGAAGGGCCACCAGGGCGGGCATGTGGAGGGCGGCGCGCTAGTGGCGGTTGCCGACTTGGCTGATGCGCCGCGGCCGGTGCACCGAGCTGCCCGACTCGTAGGGGCGCCGATCAAGCCCGGCATGGGCCACCCACGGCGGGGCCGAGAAATCGTCCGGGAGCACCCAGAGTTCCGCCGGCAGGCGCACCGTCGAGGCCTAACCGGCACCCTTGGCCGAGAGCAGGTGGGCCCGTTTGGCGGCCAAGGCCGGCATGGCACCTACCCGTTGCAGGCCACTCTCCTGCATGCGCTCGATGCGTCGCGGCAAAGAAGAAGAAAGGGGCACCGGAACGTAGGCTTCTACGGCACGAGGCGGGTCGCGCGAGCGGTAGCAACGGATCCCAGTCCCGTTGAGACTCCCGTAACCTCGTTTTATGACGATTGCATTATGGCGCATTTGGGGCTAGCCTGAAGGCCCCTCATTCTCGATCGCCCCTGAGCCATGTCCATGTGGAAAGATAATACGGCCCCCCGGCCGAGTCCCATTCCGGTTCCTGAGCCGAAGGAGCCGGTCCGGGTCGACACTCCCCCGAAGCCTCAGTACACCCCCGTAGCGGCCGCCGCTCCGGTGGCACGCGCCGACACCAGTCTGCCTCGCAAGGAATCGGTGATCGCGCCCGACATCACCATCGAAGGCAAGATCGAGGGCAGCGGCAGCGTACGCGTCGCCGGCAAGTTCAAGGGCGACGTCAACGTCCAGGGCGACCTTACCATCGACGGTGGCGCAAAGCTGACGGGAAGCGTACGGGCCGACAAGGTGACCATCGCCGGTGAGCTGGAAGGCAACGTCGAGGAGTCCTCGCGCGTCGATCTGCAACAGACAGGCGTCTTGACGGGGGACCTGAAAACCGGTTCCCTGACCGTCGCAGCGGGTGCGCGTATGCGCGGTCGGGCCGAATTCGGCTGGGACGACAGCGGCCCGAAAGCCGTCAAACAGGGCGCCACGGCGTCGGGAGCGACGCCAGCTCATGAGCAGCGCCCGCCCCGCTAGCCCAGGGGCGACGCGCACATGTCCGCACTGTCGGGAGACGGTTCTCGAAAGTGCCGCCGTTTGTCCGGCCTGCCGGCACTACCTGCGCTTCGAGCCCATAGCCGAGGCGCCTCAGGAACCTGCGCTCACGCCCCTACGCATCGAGGGCAGCATCCGTCACCCCGCCGACGGCGAAGCTTGGGAATACACCGTCGTGGTGTCGATTCGGAACGATCGCGACGAAGAAATCGCGCACAAGCTCATCGGCGTGGGTGCAATGAATCCCAACGAGCGGCGCACCTTCACCTTGTCAGTCGAAGCCGTGTCAGCCAAGCCGAAAGCACCCGGACGAGGCGGCATGCGGCACTGAGCGCAACCAAAAAGCGTGCTCCTGCAAGCAATTCGACGTTCGCTGGATTCTAATCATTCGAAGTCTCACCCTTCCCGATACACGGTGTAGCGAACGAAGTCACTATGCGGCGTGAACTTGTCATATAGGCCCCGGGCGCGGTAGTTGTTCAGCCTGGTGTGCCAATAAAGCCTGGACCAGCCCTCGCGCTTCATTTCGGCGACTAGCCAGTCGATCAAATGCTCGCCAACCCCGGCCGCGCGTTGCGCGGGATCGACGAACAGGTCGCCCAGATAGCAGGCCGGGGTGAGCCCCAGCGTGTGTTCGTGGACGACGTAGTTGGCGATACCGACGACGCCCTCGTTTCGTTTTTCGGCGACGATCGCATGGACAGGCGACGCGTCGTCCATGATGCGCTCCCAGGTGTAGCGGGCAAGCGGCTCCGAGGGGGTGCGCTTGTAGAAGAGGCAGTAGCCCTCGAACAACTCGCGCCAGCGTTTCTCGTCTCGCGCTGCGGCGCGGCGAATAATCGCCTTGGAAGGAAGAGCTTCCGGCATAAGTGTCGAAGCGCCTAACGTCTTTTGTCTTTAGTACGTCAATTCCGACATTTTACTTCCCGTCTTGGCATGTCGGGTTTTGGCTGGCCTGGACTTCCCCTGGTATCGTGAGCACTTCGGGCCGATGATTTGACCATAGGAGAAAGCGCATGAGTAACCGGCGATTCGCCCCCGAATTCAAGGAGGGAACCGTCCGCCAGGAACTTGGAATGACTCCATGCCTCCGTGGGCCGCTTTTCTTTCCCTCTGAGGCTGGTAGAGTTAGCCCCTTGCGCCTTGGGTCAAACTCGATTTTCTACCATCAATCAGAGGGCTAGGATGAGATTGAGCAGCGTTGCTTTGCTGAGCCTTTTTGCATTCTCCTCAGGGGCGGATGCAGGCACAGTTATCTGTGCGAGTGAGCAAGTCCCCGCAGGGTTCGTAATTGTCAAAGCCGGCAGCGACCAGAGCTGTCCGGGATGGACGGCCACCGGCACAAACACGTATGAGGTAGAGCTTCCACGCGACGGTCTCCAGGTTTGCCTATGGCAGACCATTCCTTCTGGGTGGGTGATTGTAAAAACAGGTAGTGACCAGAGTTGTCCAGGATGGAATCCTGCCGGCCCGAACGTG
>DASZFQ010000165.1:0-108530 GCA_035939595.1 Casimicrobiaceae bacterium | reverse complement strand
GGCGACTTCGCCGGGATGCGGATGTAGTCGATGAGTTGTGGGACGATTCGCGCGTCCCATTGGCCAGAGATCGCGGTGAGAAGCGCGCTGGTATTCATGGCGGGGACGATCGGCCCTTCCGCTTGGGCCGCGAGACCGGTCCGCGGATTTTAGCAGTCAGCCGGTGGCGATCACGCGCCGCCGCCGGTGGAGTAGCTGCCTGGGCGAGAATGGACGTGGCGCACGGGATGCGCCAGGAACGTTTCCGGCCGGGCGGGGCCCGGCCGGAGTTATCGCGGACTACTACTAGGCTTCGGCGCTTTTTCGAGCGCGCCGTCTTGCCAGCCAGCCGCCGCAGAGAGCGGCGAAGAGGAGGCCGAGCGAGCCGGGCTCAGGTATGCCAGGTATGTTAACGGTGCAGTTATTCAGATCCGTGCACGCCGGGCCGAATATCAACGTCCCTGGCGGAGACGTGCCACCTGTCGTCTCGAAATCATCAGTCGAAAGGAAGGCCTGCGATACGGGATCGCCCACAAAATTGAATTGCAGCCAAAAGGTGTCGCCGCTATAAGGCCCCGTCGTCGTATAGCCCCCCATGGACCCAGTATCGACGCCCCCGAGCGTCAGGTCATCGTTGACGAAAACCTCGGAGATCTGCCAGTGGTCGTTCAGAAACGAGCCATTCACCAGGGAGAAGCTGTCGAGCGGCGGCGGGATCGGTGGGCCGGTCAAGGCGAAGAGGTCGACGGTCCCGCTAAATACGCTGGCAAAGCTGCATGAGCTGTTTGGCGCGACGGCATGGGGGCCGGGACTGTCGAAGCAGCCGTCGTCGATGGTGAGGATGTATTGGCCGGTGAAACCCGGTACCGTACCGTTTCCGCCCGGATCGTTGCCCGCGGGGAAGTGACCGGCTTGCGCTGACGCGCCAACCAACATGGAGAGCGCCGAAACGACCGCCGCCGTGCTCGATGCCCGCCCGCTCTTCTTGCTCACGGAGCCTCCTGTCGTACTCAAAATGGGCAAAGGCCAAAAAGGGAACCCGCCTTGCTTCGGCCGCTGTTTCAATAAAAAGCAAGAAGCAGACCGCCTGTCTGAGGCTATTCCAATCTCCTTGATTCGAATAGACTTTCGCCGATCGTAGCGAGCTCGAGCCGGCACTAGCCCGGGGCGAATGTAAAATTCTTCGACAACCTCGGCAGGATTCAGGGAACGCTGGCGACCGAGAAACTGGCTGGCGGCTCCCCGCGCTGATGGCGCTCCCACATTTCGATGTACGCCGCCTCGATGTGCCGGCGAAAGCGGTCTGTATCGAACAGCGGCCAGCTCGTGCGATGAGCGAGAAGCTTCTGTTCGATCTCGCCCAGTCTTGCCGGATCACCCGCCAGCCGCAGCGCGAGGGCGGCGTATTCGTCGAGCGAGTCGGTGATCAATTCAGGGAGACCGATCGCCTGCAGCAGGCTTGCCGCCACGCGCCCCGCGAAGGTCGTGCCGATGCAGGTGAGCACCGGCAGTCCGGCCCACAGGGCGTCGATCGCCGTGGTGTGAGCGTTGTATGGCAACGTGTCGAGAAACAGATTCGCCTGCCGATGCCGTGCGAGGTGGTCTTCGTGGGCGACTCTGGGGGCGAAGATCAGCCGGTCGGGATGCACGTGCCGCGCGGCCGCCTCGCGCCGCAGATTGTTCTGTGCCGCCGCGTTGCCCTCCAGCAGCCAAAGCACGCTGCCATCAACCTGGCGCAGCAAGCGCATCCAGACGTCGAACATCTGCGGCGTGGTCTTGTAGTTGTTGTTGAAGCAGCAGAACACGAATCCCCGCTCGGGCAACCCGAGGTCCGCCCGGCTTGGCGTGCGGTCGGCGATTTTGCGCGTGGAGTCATTGACAAAGTAGCTGTCGGGTAGATAAACGACTTTCTCCGCGTACCACGCGTGGTGCTCGGGCGGAATGACGACCTCGTCAGCAACTACGTAGTCGATGAAATCGGCGCCCATGGTCCCGGGATAGGCGAGGTAGCTCACCTGGATCGGCGCGGCGCGCATCGCGAAAATGCCCGGGCGCGCGCCCTGCGTGAAGCTGGTCCGGTCCACCGCGATGTCGATCTCCAGCCCTCGCATCAGTTGCACGACCTCGCGATCGCTTCGCTGCCGGACATCGATGAATCGGTCGAAGGCCGCTTTCAGGCGGGCTCGCATTACACTCCGATCGTCGGGGCCCGACGAGATGGCGATCGTCTCGAATCGGCTCCGGTCGTGCAGCTCAAACAGGCGCGCCATCAGGTAGCCGAGGGGGCGCTCGTGAAAATGCGCCGACACATAAGCTAGGCGTATCCGGTCGTGACGATAACGATTGCCGTTCCACAGCCTGCTCGCCGAAGGAACGCAGTGGTCGCGCACCCAGCTCCGGGAGCAGCGATGCTGATCCTCCGCGGAGTCGGAAACGCCGAGGAACATGAATGGCTCGATGGCGGGCTTTCCGGCCCGCACGTCGGCGATCACCCGTGTCGAGTCCTCCTCGTATGCCCGCCAGTCGCAGCAATGCATCCTTGCATGAAGCAGCGTCCCTCTGGCGAAGGGCAGCTCGGGGTTGAGCGCGAGCGCGTGCTCGAGGTCGCTGCTTGCCGCTTCGTTCCGTCCAAGATGCGACAAAGCCGCGCCACGATTGTTGAGCGCCTCCGCGAAGCCGGGCTGGAGCAGGAGCGCGCGATCGTAGCTCCCCACAGCGTCCCGGTGGTGACCCAGCACGGCGAGCGCGGCGCCGCGATTGTTCAGCGCCTCGGGGAAATCGCGCTTGAGCGCCAGTGCGCGGTCGTAGCTCGGCAGCGCTTCGTCGTGCCGCTTCAAGGCGGAGAGCACGGCGCCGCGGTTGTAATGCGCAACGGCCAGGTCGGGCTTGAGGGCCAGGGCGCGGTCGTAGCTCTGCAGCGCTTCGTCGAGCCGCCCGACGTCCTTCAGAGCGCCCCCGCGATTGTTCAGCGCCTCCACGAAGTCGGGCTTGAGCGCGAGCGCGCGGTCATAGCTTTCGAAAGCCTCGTCGAAGCGTCCGAGATCCTTCAGCGCGGTGCCGCGATTGCTCAGGGCCGCGACAAAGTCAGGTCTGAGCTTCAGCGCGAGCTCGTGACTCGCCAAAGCTTCACCGTACCTTCTGAGGCGCTGCAGCACAATACCGCGAGCGTTGAGCGCTTCGGGAAACTCGGGCTTCATCTCCAGCGCCCGGTCGTAGCTCGCCAGCGCCTGGGCCAACAACCCCCGGGCACTCCGGATATTGCCGAGATTTGCGTGAGCGTCGGCTGATCCGCGATGCGCGCCGAGCGCGCGGCTCAGCAGGCGGTCCGCCTCTTCGAGGCGTCCGCCACCTGCCGCGACCATCGCCGACAGATGAAGCGCGTCGAAGTCGTCGGGCTTGGCGCTGAGGACAGCACGGCAGAGCCGCTCGGCTGAAGCGAGGTCGCCGGCACGAAAAAAAGCCGCGGCGCGCTGCATTGCCTCCGCCGCATTGAGCGCCTTTGCGGGTGTCTGCGGAGCTTTGCCCCAGCGGCGGACGGTCACGCGGGTTCGGCGGAGACGGTGGCCGACGCCAGGGCATGCTCGATGGCGTCGTCCCGCGACCAGGTGCGGCCCATCGACCACGCCGCGTCGAAAGCATGTTCTCCCAGGTTCTCACGCGCCGACTTGAGACGCAGTGTCATTTCTGCCTCGCGGTGAGCTGCGTGCGGGAGGCCGAGCGCGTCGCGGACCGAAGCGGCGGCCGCAAATATCCGAACGCAGGTTTCTGTGTGTCCGGTGGCCCCCAGGAGCCTCGCATAGTCTTCCAGACAATCCAGCATTTCCGAGTTCATTTCGAATGCCTGCAAGGCGAGTAGCGCCTCGGAGAGCCTCTTCAGGGCCAAATCGTGATCGCCACACGCCGCGTCGGTTTTCCCTAAGCGCCACAGCGTTATCGCCTCGCCGCGCTTGTCTTGTGCGTCCTGGCAGATCTTGAGGGAACGCGTGAAGCGCGCTTGAGCAACTTGCAGATTTTCCTCCCTCAGCGCTAGTTCTCCCAGATTGCGCTCGCAATCGCTTTCCAGTTCCCGGTGCTCGATCCTGCGCGCAATCGCCAGACATTTCTCGAAGAATTCCTGCGCCTTGTTGTTGTCGCCCTGACGCATGGAGATCTGGCCGAGGGTGATCAGCCCGAGCCCCTCTCCCAGCGGGTGGTCGATGTCGCGGAAAATGCCGATCGCTTCGGCCTCATACTCGGCTGCCTTGGCCAGATCGTCGCGCTGCAGGTGCAGAGTGGCTAGCTCGGATAGCGCGGCCGCCGTCTCCATGGGAACGCCCAGCCCGTGGCGAATGGCAAGGCACTCCGTAAGCATCTTGGTCGCTTCCGCATAATCGCCCTGATCGGACGCGAGGACTCCGCCGACGTAAAGCGCGTTGGCGCGGAAGCGGTTGTGCTCCTGAATCGCGGGAAGCGCCAGCACGGCGCGGACGTTCTTGCGTCCTTCCGTGGCGTACCCGCGGAGAAGGCGGAAACGCATCAGCCTTTGCTCGAACCTGACTGCGATCGTCGGATCGATGTCACCGGAGAGCGCCAGCGCAATCGCAGCGCGGAGATTGCCGAGATCGGCTTCGGCGCGTCTCGTCCACTCGCCCTGCTCGGCGCCGAGCAGTTTGTCGTTCGTCGTCTTCGCGAGAGCGAAGAAATAGTCGCAGTGCCGCTTGGCCGTGGCCTCGACGTCATCGCGCGCCTTCAGGCGCTCGCTGGCGAACTCCTTGATGGTTTGCAGCATCCCGTAGCGGCCGGCCAGATGCTCACGCGCAAATTCCTTGATCGTCTCCAGCAGTCCGTAACGCGATCCCTCGATCTCCTGCTCGACCATCACCAGCGATTTCTCGACCAGCGAAGTCACCAGATCGAGCACATCCTCGGGCGCGATGGGATCAGCCCCGCACACCGCCTCCGCCGCCTCGAGGTCGAAGCCGCCGGCAAAGACGCTCAGCCGGTCGAGCATGATCTGCTCGTTTTCCTGCAGGAGGTCGTAGGACCAGCTCACCAGGGCCCGCAGCGTCTGCTGGCGTTCCAGCGCGACGCGGCTGCCCCCGATCAGCAGCTTGAAGCGATCGTTCAACCGGGCGTTGATGTCCTTGACCGACAGCGAGCGGAGGCGGGCCGCAGCGAGTTCGAGCGCCAGCGGTATGCCGTCGAGGCGTGCGCACAGCTCGGCGATCGCCGGGGCGTCGGTTTCGGTGACCGAGAAGCCGGGTTTATGCAGCCTTGCGCGCTCGACGAAGAGCTGCACGGCGTCCGAGCGCAGCAGCGCTTCCGCCCCCGCCTTGGGGTCGGGCACGGCGAGCGGAAGCACGCCGTATGTCTGCTCTCCCTGGATGTGCAGCGCTTCACGGCTGGTCGCGAGAATCCGCACGCCCGGCGCAGCCTGAAGCAGGGCATCCGCCAGGGTGGCGCACGCGCTCACCAGGTGCTCGCAATTGTCGAGGATCAGGAGCGGCTTGTGCTCCCGCAGATGGGCACATAGCGTTTGCGTGATTGGCCTGCCCGGCTCCTCGCGCACGCTGAGCGCCTGTGCCGCCGCGTTCGGAACCAGCCCCGGGTCGCGGATCGGGGCGAGGTCGACGAACCACACGCCGTCCGGATGCTTCTCCAGCACGTCGGCGCCGATCTGCAGCGACAGCCGGGTCTTGCCCAAGCCGCCCATCCCGAGCAGTGTCAACAGGCGCGTGCCCTCGAGCAACCGCTTCGCATCCGCCAGCTCGCGCTCGCGGCCGACGAAGGACGTGAACTGCTGGGGCAGGTTGTTGGGGGTTGCCTCGAGCGAACGCAACGCAGGGAATTCCTGGCGGAGGCTGGGATGGACGAGCTGGAAGACGTGCTCGCTCGTCGCCAGATCCCGAAGGCGCACAGCGCCAAGGTCGCGCAGAAAAACCGAGGGCGGCAGGCGCGCATGGGCCTGGTCGAACACCGCCTGGGACAGCAGTATCTGCCCTCCGTGCGCTGCCTTCATGATGCGCGCGGCGCGGTTGACGGCGCTGCCGAAGAGGTCGTCGTTGCGGCGCTCGACTATGCCCAGATGCAAGCCCGCGCGGACGCGGAGCTCGACGTGGTTCTCCGACACGAGATTATCGAGCCCCAGCGCCAGGGCCGCAGTGGCGTTGAGCGCGTCCACCGGGTCGCCGAAGGCGGCGTACATGCCGTCGCCGGTCATCTTGACGACGACACCGTTGTGCGTCTCCACTACCTTGCGCGACAGTGCATCGTGCTCAGCGAGGGCGCGCGACATCCGCTCCCCCTCGTGCTCCCACAGGCGGGTGCTGCCCTCTATGTCGGTAAATAGCAGGGTGGTGACCCCGGACGACCCTTGCACGCCAAGACCTCCGTAGCCGGCCGTTACTCGAACCCCACTCTACCGCTATGGGCGACGGCTGCCAATCAGGAATACTCGGCAGCCTGGCGGCGGAATAATCGCCCGGCGCCTGATACGGGGCGGCCTGGATTTTTGGGCGGCTGGACTAGAATGGCCTCGGTAGAATGACCTCGGCGACGTCGGGAGGAGCTACGCTGCCCCAAGCCGAAGAGAGTCACCCTTTATTAGCCACCGCGCGGTCGCCGAGGTTCGCGAAAATCCTGCATTGTTCATTGCCGAACGGCTTGTCCGCCATCCAGCCTCGCGATGTCGCTCTAAAACAGATTTCGGTCCAATCAAATCCTAAGAGGAAAAGACATGCGCACCACTTTCATCCGCCTGCCACAGATGCTTGGGTCAATCGCTTTGGCGACTTTTCTTTTCTGCTCGGGGGGCGCCAAGGCGGCCGACGATCATGCGTCGCTCGCCGGGCTCAAGGAGGTCAAGGTCGCGTTCGACATCAAGGATGGCGACGGCAAGCTTTTGCTCGGTCGGCTCGATATCATCGACGAGACCCGGCAATCGCTGATCCAGCAGGGAGTAACGCCTCATTTCATCCTGGCATTCCGCGGGCCCGCGACGAAGCTGGTGCAGACGGATCCGGATAAGATCAAGCCGGAAGACCGCGCAATGGCTGCGAAGATCGCCACGCGGATCAAGGAAATGAGCGCGGCTCCCGGCGTCGACGGATTCGAGCAGTGTGCCGTCGCGGCACGCGAACAGGGAATAAAGACTGAACTCGTCCTGCCGGAGATCCGCGTCGTCGGCAATGGGTTCATTTCGCTCATGGCTTATCAGGCCAAAGGCTACGCCTACATCGCGCCCTGAAATATGGCTCGTGAAAGAGCGAGCTACGCTTGCGCCTATCCCGTAAAGCGGGAAATGTCCGATTGGCGATGACCACGCACGCTGCCGAGGCCGAAGCACGGCAGCCGGGTTCGCCGCTTGAGGTCTTGTGGGCGTTCCTCAAGCTCGGCTTCACCTCCTTCGGTGGGCCGATCGCTCACCTCGGTTATTTCCGCGAAGCGTTTGTCGTGCGCCGCGGTTGGCTCGATGAACAATCCTATGCCGACCTGGTCGCGCTGTGCCAGTTCCTCCCCGGCCCCGCCAGCAGCCAGGTCGGTTTTTCCATCGGACTTATGCGGGCCGGCTATCGCGGCGGTCTGGCCGCGTGGACTGGCTTCACATTGCCGTCCGCGATTGCCATGGTGCTCTTCGCCTACGGTGCGGGTGCGCTCGGTGGTCCGACTGGAATCGGGCTGCTTCATGGCCTCAAGCTCGTCGCCGTCGCGATCGTGGCGCAGGCCGTTTGGGGCATGGCGCGCACGCTGTCTCCCGACCGTGAGCGGGCTTCCATCGCCGCCATCGCCGCCCTGATCATCCTGTTCAGCACCTCGTCGCTGGCCCAGATCGCGGCAATCCTTTGGGGTGGCATCGCAGGGCTGTGGCTTTGTCGGGCGGCGCCACCCGAAGCGGCGGGACAAATCGCGGTGCCCGTTTCGCGCACCATAAGCGTCGTGGCGCTTGCCGCGTTTTTTCTTCTGCTCGCCGGTCTCCCCTTGCTGCGCAGTCTCGGCATAGCACCGGGAGTGGCGCTTTTCGAGGCGTTCTACCGCTCGGGTGCGCTGGTCTTCGGCGGCGGCCATGTGGTGCTGCCGTTGCTGCGCGAGGCGTTCGTGACACCCGGCTGGGTGAGCGACAATGCCTTCCTTGCCGGCTACGGCGCCGCGCAAGCCATTCCCGGACCGCTGTTCACCTTTGCCGCCTATCTTGGCGCCATCGTCAGCGTATCGCCGCATGGCCTCGCGGGCGCCGCGCTTGGACTGATCGGTATCTTCCTCCCAGGTCTGCTTATACTCATCGGCGCCCTGCCCTTCTGGGACGCGCTGCGCAAGCGGACGTGGGCCTTGGCGATAATGCGCGGCGTCAACGCGGCCGTGGTCGGCCTGCTTGCTGCGGCGCTTTACAACCCGGTTTGGACAAGCTCAGTCAGAACGCCTTCGGATTTCGGGATCGTCCTCGTCGGGTTCGTGCTGCTGACCGCCTGGCGCGCACCGCCGCTTCTCGTAGTCGTCGTCAGTGCGCTCGCCGGCATTGGCTTTGCGCAGGCCACGTCGTGACCGGGTCAGTTCCCGACCCATCCGTGATTCAGCGACGTCTCATCCGGTTGCGAATCGGAGCTTCTGGATCCACGTGATGGCGGCAATCTATGCGCAGGGCGCCGTTGCTGTCATCCGATCCTGCAACACGAAGGCCAGCAGACTTTCGACAAGGCGTGGATTGCTTTGCTCGACATAGCGCACGATGTCATACACCTGGCGCGGGGTCGCGCAAGCGGCATCCTCCGAAGAAATCTGGACTTGGGCCGATCTCGCATTGCGCAGATATTTGGCGAAGAAACCACCACCGATCACGACCAGCGCCAAGGGCCCGACCGAACCCAGCAGCCGGCCGAGAAGGCGTGCCCGCCGTTCGAGATTGAGTTTGCCGAACGCCTTCGCAAAGATCACAGGCACCGACCCGAACTCCCGGGCCGGGATCTCCACGTCGGCTGGGAGCGCTGCCGCGCTGCCGCTTCGGCCGGGGCGCCGCTTGCCTTGCCTTGCAAGATTCACTTCCACTGCCGGCGCAGACGACGGCGAGTCATCGTGTTTGGCAACGGGTTCATAGCGCATCAAGCTTCCTTTCATGCCATCGGCGTCGCCGCATGGCGCGCCGCCGAACGATGCCGATAGGCCCAAAGCAGCAGGGCCACGATCGAGCCACCGGGCAAGACCAGTTCGATGGCCAGATAGGGACCCAGCGAACGCACCTGGGCGAGTATCCATTCGACCACTCTCATATCGTTCCACCACGGCGGGTTGCGTGTTCGCTATGCCACGTGCGCTCAAACGGGCTGAAGGTGCGAGGCCGCGCCTGCGGTTCCTGCGCATTGCGCTTGATCGGACGCCAGCCAAAGCGCCGCCACGTTTCAACGATTGCGGTCGCATAGGACGGCTTGTAGGCAAACGCGCGGTCGAGAATTGAGATTCTGGGTTTCATGTTCATCTCCGTACTATTGCTGTGACACCAAATGCCTAGGCAACAATCCAGGCAAAAAAAATCAAGCGCTCTCCAACATCCGCTGCAGGAAGCCCTCCAACTGCCGCGCTTCCTGCGGCGTGAAGTCGCGCAGGAAATGGTTAAGCACCTTCATCGCCGACTCCCGGAGCTTCGGATAGACCGCCTTGCCCTCCGCGGTCAACTCGAGATGGGAGGCACGACGGTCGCTCGGATGCGCAACGCGGCGCACCAGGCCCCGCCGCTCCAGCCGGTCAAGCATCCGCGTCATCGCGCCCGGGTCGTACGATATGCCCTTGCACAAACCCGAGGCAGAATCCGCTTCCCCGAGGGCGATTGACATCAGGATGACGTACTGCGCGGCCGTGATATCGAGCGCAGCGAGCTCCGCGTCCAATGCCGCACTCATCGCCATCTTCACGCGGCCGAGCAGGCCGCCGACGCCGCGCTTCGGATCGTACGACTTGATATCGTAGATCGGTTGTCTCGTCGCTGTTGCGGTTGAGTTCATGTCTCGTATTATAGTGCCTAAGCAACTATTGTCAAGGCTTTTGTTGTCTAGGCTACTATACGTTTGATTTTGCAGAGAAAATAGCGAACCAGGGTCCGCGCGGAGGTCGCCCCCCAGTCGGATCCTTGGCTTTGTCATCGCCGCAGATTGGAAGCGATCGATGCCGCCTTGCGGGGTCACACTGATCGGCTGCCCGGCTTGGCGCCGCAACGGCCGCGCCCGAGAGCCGCGCGTCGACGCGGGAAGCGGTTTACGGTCGCGATGATGTTTGCTGCTGCGGCAGGACAGCCCGGCGCAGCGGGTCCGCTCACTTCTTCGCTGGCGTGTGCGCGGCAGCCTTGGGCGCGGCGGCCTTCGGCGGGGCTGCCGGCGCGGGTTGCGACGTCCGCCCCATCTCCGGGGTCACGACTTTGCCTTTCGCCCTTTCTTCGGCAATGTAGCGCGCGGCGACCCGATCCTCGGCGCGCGCTAGCGCGGCCGCATCGGCAGCGGCAGCCGCCGCGTCCTTTGCCTTCTTCTCTTCCGCGGCGGCTTTCGCCTTCTCGTCCATCGGCGGCGGTGGCGGCAGCTTCGCCACGGCCCAGCCGAACATGCCGACCACGAGGCCGGCCGCAATGAGTGCACGCAACGTCGTCATGCTCGTCTCCTCATGCTACGCCGGCCGCGTGCGCGGTGGCGGCGTCCCCGCCGCTGCCACGGCTTTCGGATCGGCGAAATGCTCGCGTGCCCGTCCGGCTGTGACCTCCTGGTACCAGCGCAGGTGATGGTGCTTAGCCCAGCTCTCGTCGACATAGCCGTAACGCATCGCCCGATAGGCGTCGATCATGCCGATCGTGCCGAGGTAGGCGTGGACCAGCGCCAGCGAAATGGCGACGTAGGCCGCGACCATGTGCACGACATTGGCGATCTGCATGGTCGACCGCGTCTGGTCGAAGTTCGGGAACACGAGCACCAGGCCGCTGCCGACGAGGACGGTGGACAGGATCACCAGAACGACCCAGAACACCAGCTTCTCGCCGGCGTTGAATTTCCCCGACGGATATTCCTGGCCGGTGAAATAGCCCCAGATGTTCAGGAACCACTTGATATCCTCGACACCGATGCCGTTGTCGCGCACGAATCGGACGAACAATAGCGGCACCGCGACGATCAGGATCGGGCCGACGAAGTTGTGCAAAGTCTTGGACACGATCGCCAGCCACGAAAACAGCGTGTAGCCGATCACCGGCAGCAGCACCGATTTGCCGAGCGAAAGGATCAAGCCGGTGATGGCGAGCGTAGCCCAGGTGATCGCCAGCAGCCAGTGCGCATAGCGGTCCATGGGCGTGAAGCGCTCGATGAGCCTCCCGCCGCGCTTCTCGTTGGCCGCAAGGTCGAGCGGGCCGCGGATCAGGTAGAACGCCGCCAGGCCGAGTATCGCCAGCGCGACCAGGATGCCCCCCCAGAACGCAAGCGGTGCTCGCAGGCTGCGCCAGGCTTCGCCCTGCGGCTGGATCAGGATGTTCGTTTCCCGGCCCCGCACCTGAGTCACACCCGGCACGCCGGAGCGCACGTCGCGCCACACCGGCGCGTTATTGAGCGGCTGCGATGCCTCCCGCTTCGCTTCGGCGCCCGGCGAAGCATTCTGCGCTGTCGGCGCAGGCGTCGGCAGCTGGTCCTGCGCGCAGGCAGCGGTCGTCACGCCCAGCCAGAGCAGAGCAACCAGCAGCAAGGCGACCCGCGGAATCGCTGCGTCAGCCATCACCGCTCCTAGTGGGTACGCTTGTATTCGTTCTGGGCTTGCGCGCGCGTGGCCAGCGCACGCTCCCACGCTGCCTTGTCGCCATTGAAGGGCGGATTCGCATACGGCGGCGTGTCCGGCTTGCCCTGGTAGGTGCCCTGCTTGTAGTTGACCACCTGCGGCCGCTCGCCGCAGGCAGCGAGCGTGAACAGCATCGACGCGAGCAGCAACAGGCCCGCGGCGCGGATCATGACTTGCTCCCGGGCGCTGCGGGTGCGGGTGCGGGTGCGCCCGGCGGCGGGCGCGGAGCCGACCCTGTCGCCCCATAAGCCGTATCCCAGCCCCACGGCGGTCCGCTGCGCGTGCCGCGCGCCGCGCGCATGGTCACCCGGTCGCGATAGATGTTGGAGATGACCTCGCCATCGCCGGCGAGAAGGGACTTGGTCGAACACATCTCGGCGCAGACCGGCAGCTTGCCTTCGGCTAAGCGATTGCGGCCGTATTTGGCGAATTCCTCGGGCGAGTTGTCCTTCTCCGGGCCGCCGGCGCAGAAAGTGCACTTGTCCATCTTGCCCCGCACGCCGAACGCGCCCGCCTGCGGAAACTGCGGCGCGCCGAAGGGGCAGGCATAGAAGCAATAGCCGCAGCCGATGCACAGATCCTTGTCGTGCAGCACCACGCCTTCCTCGGTGTGGTAAAAACAATCGACCGGACACACTGCCATGCACGGCGCGTCGGAACAGTGCATGCAGGCAACCGACATCGAGCGCTCGCCGGGTACCCCGTCGTTGATGGTGACCACGCGGCGGCGGTTCACGCCCCAGGGGATGTCGTGCTCCTGCTTGCACGCGGTGACGCAACCGTTGCATTCGATGCAGCGCTCGGCATCACACAGGAATTTCATTCGAGCCATGGTATCTGCCTCCCCCCGTCACGCCTTGAGCTTCTCGACCTGGCACAGGGTCGTCTTGGTTTCCTGCATCATCGTGACCGAGTCATAGCCGTAGGTGGTCGCCGTGTTGACCGCTTCGGCGCGCACGATCGGGTGCGCGCCCTCCGGGTAGTACTCGAGCAGGTCCTTGCCCATCCACCAGCCGGAGAAGTGGAACGGAATGAATGTCGTTCCGGGGGCGACACGGTCGGTAACCAGGGCCTTGACCTTGATCTGCGCGCCGGTTGGCGTCTTCACCCAGACGTACTCGCCGTCCTTGACGCCGCGGTTGTTCGCGTCCCGGGCATTGATCTCGACGAAGTTCTCCTGCTGCAGTTCGGCCAACCACGGATTCGAGCGCGTCTCCTCGCCGCCGCCTTCGTATTCGACCAGCCGCCCGCTGGTGAGAACGAGCGGGAAGTGCTCCGCGACATTGTCCTGCACGTTCTTCTGCTGCACTGACTTGAAAAGGGTCGGCAGCCGCCAGAAGGCCTTCTTGTCGTCGTGCGTCGGGTACTTGGCAACGAGGTCCGGTCGCGGCGAGTACAGCGGCTCGCGGTGCTGCGGAATGCCATCGGGAAAGTTCCACACGATCGCGCGCGCCTTGGCGTTGCCGAACGGGTGGCAGCCGCGCTTGAGCGTGACGCGCTGAATGCCGCCGGAAAGATCGGTCTTCCAGTTCTTGCCCTCGGCGGCCTTTTTTTCGTCCTCGGTCAGATCATCCCACCAGCCGAGCTTCTTCAGCAGCACGTGATCGAATTCCGGGTATCCCGTGGTGAGCTCGGACCCTTTGGGATACGAGCCGTCTTCGGCCAGCAGGTTCACCCCGTCGCGCTCGACGCCGAAGTTGGCGCGGAAACAGCCGCCGCCGTCCATAACGTTCCTCGACTCGTCGTACAGGTTGGGCGAGCCGGGATGCTTGATCTCGGGGGTGCCGTAGCAGGGCCACGGCAATCCATAGTAATCCCCATCGCAGGGTCCGCCCTTGGCGCGCAGCGTCTTCACGTCGAAGGTCGCCTGGTTCTTCATATGCAGCTTCAGACGCTCCGGCGACTGTCCGGTGTAACCGATCGTCCAGGTGCAGCGATTGATCTCCTTCAGGATCGATTCGGGGGTGGGTTCTTCGAGCTTGGACTCGCCGTCCGGCTTCCACATCGTGTAGTTCTTGGTGAGCTCCTTGTCGAAGCCGAATTTCTTGGCGAATGCATACATGAGCGCATGGTCGGTCTGCGATTCGAACAGCGGCGTGATCACGCGCTCGCGCCATTGCAGCGACCGGTTCGACGCCGTGACCGACCCGGAGGTCTCAAATTGCGTGCATGCGGGCAGGAGGTACACACCGTCGCTGCGCACCATCGCGGCCATCGCCGCGGTCGCCGACGGATAGGGGTCGATGACGACGAGCGTATCGAGCTTCTTCATCGCCTCGATCATTTCCTTGCCCCGCGTCTGGCTGTTGGGTGCGTGGCCCCAGAACACCACCGCGCGCAGGTTGTTGTCCTGATCGATCAGCTCGTTCTTCTCCAACACGCCGTCGATCCAGCGCGACACCGTCATGCCCGGCTTCTCCATCATCGCCTGGGACGCGTAGCGGCTCTTGATCCAGTCGTAATTCACGCCCCACACGGCGGCGAAGTGTTTCCACGCCCCGGCCGCGACGCCGTAATAGCCAGGCAGCGAGTCAGGGTTGGGGCCGACGTCGGTCGCGCCCTGCACGTTGTCGTGGCCGCGGAAAATATTCGCTCCGCCGCCCGACACGCCGACATTGCCCAGCGCGAGCTGGAATATGCACGACGCGCGCACGATGGCGTTGCCGATCGTGTGTTGCGTCTGGCCCATGCACCAGACCAGCGTCGACGGCCGGTTTTTCGCCATCATTTCGGCGACCTTGTAGACCTCAGCCTCGGGCACGCCGCAGACCTCTTCGACCTTGTCCGGCGTCCACTTCGTCATCACCTCTTCCCTGACTTTGTCCATGCCGTAGACGCGGTCGTGGATGTACTGCTTGTCCTCCCAGCCATTCTTGAAGACGTGGTAGAGCATGCCGAACAGGAACGCGATGTCGGTCCCGGAACGAATGCGCACGTATTCGTCCGCCTTCGCCGCGGTGCGGGTAAAGCGCGGATCGACCACGATCATCCGACAGCCGGTTTCCTTGGCGTGCAGCATATGCAGCAGCGACACCGGGTGCGCCTCCGCAGCGTTGCTGCCGATGTAGAGCGCGCACTTGCTGCCCTGCATGTCGTTGTAGGAGTTGGTCATCGCACCGTAGCCCCAGGTGTTGGCTACGCCGGCGACCGTCGTCGAGTGGCAGATGCGCGCCTGGTGATCGCAGTTGTTGGTGCCCCAGAAGGACACGAACTTGCGCAGCAGGTACGCCTGCTCGTTGCTGTGCTTGGAGCTGCCAATCCAGAATACCGAGTCCGGGCCGCCCTTGACCTTGTCGTTGCGGATCGCCAGCAGGCGGTCGCTTACCTCCTTGAGCGCATCGTCCCAGGACATCTTCTGCCATTTGCCGTTGACGAGCTTCATCGGCGACTTCAACCGGTGCGAATGCGCGATCATGCCGTGCTCGCGCACCGAGGCGCCCTTGGCGCAATGCGCGCCGAGGTTCAGCGGCGAGTCGAACACCGGCTCCTGGCGGATCCAGACGCCGTTTTCGACCACGGCGTCGACCGAGCAGCCGACCGAGCAGTGCGTGCACACCGTGCGCTTGGTTTCGATCGTGCTGGCTTCTGCCTTGGCCTCGGCCTTGCCGATCACGCCGAGGGGAAGCTGACTCGCGAACGCTCCGGCGCCTGCCACCAGGCCCGAACGCTGCAAAAACGTCCGCCGATCCATCGTCGCGAGCTTGGCTCCGACGCGGGGGCGGAAACGTGGACGAGCTGCCGGGGCGCTTGCTTGCGCGCCACTGTCGATTTTTGTAAGCAGCATGATCCGTCCTCCTCCTAAAAACCGATTGCTAAGCTCTGCCAAGCCGACTTGGTCCGTCGCGTCACCCGGCCGCAACCGTGATCTAAATCTTCGCCGTCCGGTAATAGCGCCGGATATGATCGGTCACCCGGTACCCGTCGCCCGAGGCAGCGTCGGGTTGGACCGGCGCGGCCGGCGCCTTACCCTTAAGCGAGCGCGCCGCGATCGCGGCCGCGCCGATCCCTCCGGCGCCAAGCGCCAACAGAAAACCGCGCCGCTTGGAAACGGGCGCTCTGGGGTCCGACTCGGGACGGGAGGGTACAACCGGGCGTGCGTTACCGGGGCTCGAGCTCATGCCTGCCTCTGTAAAGGGTGTTGCACCGTGACGTTGTCGAGTCGCATCGGAAGGGCTCAATGCCTCGTCAGTCGATGGCGAACGAGTCACGTTCGATCGCCATGAAAGAATCGGTAAATTCTGCTACCCGGCAGTAGTAGTTGGCAACAGGAGAATTTTTTATTGCATTGCAGCATGACGTTACCCACGGTGCAACATAGAGCGCAAAGAACTCGCGTTGTTGCACGATGGAGCCCGGTTCGATCCCTGGCGCACCGGCCACCAGAACTCGCATCGTCTCACAGATCGCCGTTAGGTGGTCCTCGTAGACGCTGACGCCATCGCGGCGGCCCAGGCCCAAGCGCGAGAGCGCCGCCCGCAACTCGGCGAGCGGGCTGCTTCCGGCCCCGGGGAGGTAACCCGACGCATGCAGGCTTACCTCGCTCCGGCCCACGCCGATGAACAAGCGTTGATATTCGTCGCCGGCGGCCGCCGCGTCGGTGGCGGCGCTGGCAGCGATCAGCCCGCGCCACGCCGCGGCGAGTTCGCGCGCAGCATTCCCGCCCACGACCGGCCATTCGTCCGCTGCCGCAATCGTGGCGAGCAGCGCTTCATCCGGCGCCGCGGCGTAAAGGCGCGAGAGCAAGGCATAGAAATTGGCGCGTGCCTGGTCCTCGGCCGCTAGCTCTCCGTGCATGGCAACCGGTAGCGGCGCCTCGCTCATGCTTTCGCAGCGCCGTCCGGACCGCGCCCGGTCGGCAGCTCGGTGCGCATCCGGTCGAGCACCCTGCAGTCGGCGCACATCTTGAGCTGCTCGAGCGCGCCGGGGGCCGCAAACATCGAATGGCCGGCGAGCCGTTCGAGCATGCTGGCCACCATCTTTTCGGTTCCGAGCGGCTTGCCGCAGCGAATGCAGGCAAAGATCGCCGCCTCGTTGAGCACGCGCGGCGCGCGCGCCTCGGCAGTCAACAACAGGCGTGGCTCGAGGGCGATCGCATCTTCCGGACAGGTCGCCGCGCACAGGCCGCACTGCACGCACTTCGTTTCGATGAAGCGCAGCTGCGGCGCCTCCGCCTGCGGGTGATCGAGGAGCGCACCCACCGGGCAGGCGCCGACGCAGGCGAGGCACATCGTGCACGCATCGCGGTTGACGACGATCGTCCCGAACGGCGCGCCGGCGCTGAGCGCAACCTGCGCGCGCGGGGTGGGCGCGTGCGCGACCAGGTGCTCGACGGCGAGCGCGATGGTCGCGCGCTTGTCGACAGTCCAGTGGAACGTCGCCGGCGTGCGCACCGCCAGCGCGGGCTCGAGCGCCCACACGGCCGCTTCCAGCGCCGCGCTGTCCGGCGCGCGAAGGAGTTGGGCGTGCGTTCCCTGGTAGCCCAGCGCCTGCACGATGGCGTCGGCAAAGGCCATCTGCTGCGCCAGTGCGTCCGCGTACTGCGGCGCCTCCGCACCGGTGGCGAGCACCGCGATCTCGCCCGCGCCGTAGGCGAGCGAACCGAGCCAGGCGTCGATCCCTGCCGCGGCGATGTGGTGCAGCTCGACCGGAATCACGCGCGAAGGCAATCCGCGGCCTTGCCGGCCGAGGCGCAGGATGAGCTCGCGGCCGGGGCCGTCGTAAAACAGCAGGCACGGGTCGCGGCCGCCCGCGGCGCGATAGGTCGCGAGCAGGGTGCGCACCTCGGCACCGAGCGTCGGCATCGGCGGATAGGCGTAGGTCATCGCACCCGAGGGACAGACGGTCGCGCAGGCACCGCAGCCCATGCACAGATGCGGCTCGACGAAGACGTGGTCGCCGTCGGCACGAATCGCCTCGGTCGAGCACACGTCGAGACACAGGTCGCACCCGGGTTGCTGCGCACGTGAATGCGCGCACAGCGACGCCTGGTAGTGGAAGAACTTGGGCTTCTCGAAGCTGCCGACCGCGGCGACGATTTCGACTATCGCGCCCGCCTGCGCCGCCGGGTCGTCGCCGGGATGCCAATAGCCCTGCGGTGGCTGGTGCATCGTCCAATGGGGCTCGGGCTGCAGGTCGAGCACCAGGTCGAACGTATCGCTGCGCTCCGCTGCGGCCGCCGTGCGCTCGAAGTCGATTGCGCCGATCGCACCGCAGGCGACAACGCACTGGCGATGGTCGCGGCACCGATCAAGGTCGATCTGGTAGCTGAAATCGATCGCCCGTTCCGGACAGACGCGCACGCAGGCATTGCAGCGGGTGCAGAGCTCCAGGTCGATGGGGTTTTCCTGGATCCACGCGGCGCTGAAGGCGCCGAGCCAGCCGCTCAAGCGCGCGAGCTTGCCGGAATAGACCGGATAGCTGCGCTCGGGTGGCAGCTCGCTCCCTTTTGCCTGGCCGGTGAGCAGCACGCTCACCACGAGCTGCTCTCGCAGCGCGTCGGCCCAGCGCAAGGCCGCCGCAGCCGGTCCCACGAGCAGCAACCGCCCCTCGGAGTGGAACGTGATCCGTGGCACCGGCTCGGGCTCGGGCAATGCGGCGGCGGCAAGCAGCGCCGCGATCTTGGGCGTCGTCGCGCGCCCTTCGGCTGACCATCCCGCCGCTTCGCGGATATTGACGAAGGAGATCTGCTGCGTCCTGCCCTCGCCTACGGCCTCGCCGATGCGCCGCGTTTCCTGCGTGCACGCGACGACGACGTCGCCGTGACTTTTTTCCGCAAATGCGGCGAGCTCCTTCTGGCAGAGCTGGGTGTGGACCGGCAGCGGCCCGGCGAGCTCCAGCACGCGCGCGAGCGCCTCGGCATCAAGCGGCAACGTGCCGTTGCAGTTGCACAGATGCAGTTCCTTGTGGCGCAGTGTCATGGCGCGCGGCCGGCTGGCTTCATGCCCTGCGGCGGGACGTCCGCCGCCGTGGTGTCTTGCGCCGCGGGCGCCCCCACGTCCGTGCTCGGCGCGGCGGGGGCCGGTTGTGCGCTCGACAACACGCCTGCGTGCGCCTCCGGCAGCGCAGAGGGCGTCGCGTCGGCCGCAGAGGCTGCTCCCGGCGTCGAACTCACCCCGCCCACGGCCGGGTCGCCCGCTTCCGGCGAGGCAGCGAAGCCGCGCTGCAAGAGGTCAGCGAGCACGTCGGGCGCGATCGGATCGGCCTGGGTGTAATCGTCGATATAGGTATCGAGCCCATCCATGATGTTGAAGCGCGGATCGCGGAAGAGCTGCTTCAACGCGGCGCGCCGAACCTGTTCGTCGACTTCGGGCCGCAGAAACGCGGTGAAATCGGAAGCCAGGGTCAGCGACTCGACCGGCGGCAGCTCGGCTGCGGCCGGTGCCGGAGGTGCTACCGCCGGCACGGCGGCCGCCGGCGCCGCGGCCGGCTTCGGCTTCGCCGCATCAAGCTTGCGTCGCGACCAGCGCGAGAGCGAAAAGCGCGATCCGGAGCCGCGCGGGGCGCTCATCGCCGCCGCCCTTCGCGGCGCGTGCCAGCGCGCGCCTGCGTGTCTTCATAAAGCTCGTTGCGCTGGCTCTTCTTGCGCGGCTCGGGCTTGTAATGTGCGGCGACAAATGCCTCGAGTGCGGCCAGAATCGCCGCCGGCATCGGCACTGCGTCGACCTGCTCGCCGGCGTCGAGAAAGCGGGCCGCCTCGGCGTAACTGACGGTGACGCTCTGCGGCCGCGCGCGCGGCTCGGCATCGTCCTCGGGCTCCGCCATACGCCACAGGACGAAGACCTTCGGCTCCCGCGCCGAGGCATTGAGGTAATAGCCTTCGCTCTCGGAGGGATGCAGCTCGATCGCGTGTCCAGTGAGGCGCCAGCGCGTTCCCTCCGCCCCGTCGCTTAACAGCGCGCATCCCGGCGCGCTGTCGGCGCCGGCCTCGATCGCGACCGCTTCCCAGCGCTCGCTCGCCCACCGATTGGTAAGCGGGATGCGGTGCATGATCACGGCGACGGGAAACCGCAAGGGCAGCATGGATTTGAGTCGGTGCCGGCGTGCGCGCTGCGGGCCGACTTGCGGCGCGATGATACACCCGTGGACAACCCGCTCTGCTACCATGTTCCATCGCCTTTCGATTTTCGTCATGGCTCGAGTCATTCCCTTAACCGACGCGCGCAGCGCGCTGCCGCGAGGCGCAACCGCCCCGCGCGTCGCGCCCTCCGGCCTGCTCGCCGACGCGCACGGACGCCCTCTGCGTGACCTGCGCATTTCGGTCACCGACCGCTGCAACTTCCGCTGCGTGTATTGCATGCCCAAGGACGTCTTCGGTCGCGACTA
Organism: Casimicrobiaceae bacterium; assembly: GCA_035939595.1. Taxonomy (GTDB): domain Bacteria; phylum Pseudomonadota; class Gammaproteobacteria; order Burkholderiales; family Casimicrobiaceae; genus PALSA-1003. Next base: position 88,460 of record DASZFQ010000165.1, on the reverse strand, counting down.
CCCGTTCCTGCCGCATGCCGACCTGTTGACCTTCGAGGAGATCACGCGGCTCGCGCGCGTGTTCAAGGCGCACGGCATCGAAAAGATCCGCCTCACCGGCGGGGAACCGCTGCTGCGCAAGCGCCTGGAGCGCCTGGTGGCGATGCTCGCCGAGCTCGGCGGGCTGGACCTGACGCTCACCACGAACGGGGCCCTGCTGGCCAGGAACGCGGGCGCGCTCAAGGCGGCCGGATTGAACCGGGTGACGGTCAGCCTCGACGCGCTCGATGACGGCATCTTCCGCGCCATGAACGACGTCGACTTCCCGGTGACGAAGGTGCTCGAGGGCATCGATGCTGCAGCCGCGGCAGGCCTCGCTCCGATCAAGATCAACATGGTGGTCAAGCGTGGCATGAACGAACACGAAATCCTGCCGATGGCGCGGCACTTCAAGGGCAGCGGGCATATCCTGCGCTTCATCGAGTACATGGATGTGGGCCATACCAACGGCTGGCGCATGGATGACGTCGTTCCCTCGGCGGAGGTGCTGCGCATCGTCGGCGCTTCGCTGCCGCTGGTGCCCATCGACGCGAACTACCCGGGAGAAGTCGCCACGCGCTGGCGGTACGCCGACGGGTCGGGCGAGATCGGCGTCATCTCCTCGGTCACCCAGGCCTTCTGCGGCGACTGCACCCGCGCCCGGCTGTCGACCGAAGGCAGGCTCTACACCTGCCTGTTCGCGATCCAGGGCTTCGATCTGCGCGCGCTGCTGCGCGACGGCAGCAGCGACGAACGGATTTCCGACACGCTCGCGGCCATCTGGCTGCAGCGCGGCGACCGTTATTCCGCGATCCGCTCGGAGCATACCGTGGCGCTGCCCAAGATCGAGATGAGCTACATCGGCGGCTAGCTCGCGCCCCCTGCCGCCGCCTCCTGCATGCAAGTCCGAGCGCTGGTCGAGTTCCTAAGCGGTCTCGAGCAGAACAACAACCGCCCTTATTTCGTCTGGCACAAGCCGGCGTACGACGTGCTGCGCGAGGAATTCGAGGCGCTGACGGCCGATCTCATCGCCCGCGTCGCCAAGTTCGACCGGGGCCTGGGGCCGGTCGATGCGAAGAAAGCCCTGTTCCGCATCTATCGCGACATCCGTTTCTCCAAGGACAAGACGCCGTACAAGACCCATTTCAGCGCCGCGATCCGCGAGCGGGCGAAGAAGGGCCTCGAACCGGGATATTACTTTCATATCGATAACCGCGGCGTGCTCCTCGCCGGCGGCGGCATCTATAACCCCGATGCAGCGATCCTGGCCCGCATCCGGCGCCATATCGCCCGGCACCCCGCGGCGCTCACGCGCGTGCTGCGCGAGCCGCGCTTCCACAAGACCTATGGCGGGCTCTCCGACGAGGAAGCGCTGGCGCGGCCGCCCAAGGGCTTTGCGCCGGACCTGCCGCACATCGACGCCATCAAACTCAAGCACTACTTCGCCCTGATCGAAGTGGATATCGGCAAGCGGCCACCGAAGGATCTTGCGCGGTCGATCGGCGGTTATTTCCGCGACGTCCTGCCGTTGATGCGCTGGCTGCGCCGAGCGGTCGCCGAACACCCATGAACGCGCCCAATGCACCGTATCGCCCGGTGCTCACCGACGCGGCCCGACCGGCAACCTTCGCCGTGCGCGCAGTCGACGAGGACGGCGAAACGCGCGAGACCCTGATCGCCGGCGAGCACCCGCTGACCCTCTACATCGACAAGCGCGAACTGCTCACCATCATGACCCTCGGCGCCGCGCCCGAGGCGCTTGCCATCGGTTACCTGCGCAACCAGCGCCTGCTCGAGCGTATCGAGGACGTCGTTTCGGTGCAGGTCGACTGGGAAGTCAACGCTGTCGCCGTGACCACCCGGCACGGATTGAAGGATCTCGAGGCCAAGACCGCACGGCGCACCACGACCACCGGCTGCGGACAGGGGACCGTGTTCGGCGACCTGATGCAGGAAATCGACGCGGTACGCCTGCCGCAGGGCGCGACCCTTTCGCGCGCCACGCTCTATGCCCTGCTGGAACAGGTGCGCCAGCACGAGACGATCTACAAGCAGGCCGGCGCCGTGCACGGCTGCGCGCTGGCGACCAATGCCGCAGCGTCGAGCGAGATTCTGTACTTCATTGAGGACGTCGGCCGGCACAACGCCGTGGACGCGATCGCCGGCATGATGTGGCTCGATCGGGTTGCCGGCGGCGACAAGATTTTCTACACCACCGGCCGCCTGACCTCGGAGATGGTCATCAAGGCCGCGCAGATGGAGATCCCGTTTCTCGTCTCGCGTTCGGGCCTCACGCAGATGGGTTACGAAATCGCGCGCAAGGTGGGCATGACGATGATCGGCCGCGCGACCGGCAAGCACTTCCTGCTCTTTACCGGCAGCGAGCAGTTTCGCAGCTGATGCGTGCGCCAGGCATCACCGGGGTCGTACTGGCCGGCGGCCAGGGCCGGCGCATGGGCAGCATCGACAAGGGCCTGGTGCTGCTCGACGACCGGCCCATGGTGGCCCACGTGCTCGAGCGGCTGCGCCCCCAGGTCGACGAAATCCTCATCAACGCCAATCAGCATCACGCCGAGTACGCGGCGTTCGGTTATCCCGTGGTGGCCGACGCGATCGGCGGCTTTGCGGGTCCCTTGGCCGGACTGCAGGTCGCGCTCGCCAGAGCGTCGTTTCCGCTCCTGGCGACGGCGCCCTGCGATTCGCCGTTCCTGCCCGCCGACCTGGTCACGCGCCTGGCCGCGGCGTTACACGCCGCCGAAGCCGACCTGGCAGTCGCCCGCACTTTCGACCAGCCGCATCCGGTGTTCGCGCTGGTGCGGCGGGAGGTGATGCCGCACCTGGGCGGCTTTCTCGCAGGCGGCGGGCGCAAGATCGACGCCTGGTACGCTACACTGAAGACGGTCGAAGTCGCATTCGACGACGAGGCCGAGGCGTTCCGCAACATCAACACCGCCGCCGAGCTCAAGGCGGCCAGCCGCTGAAAAAATGCCGCCCAAAACGCTGCGCGAGCTTTCCTGCGCCGACGATTACGATCCGAATTCGATGCCGGTGGCGAAGGCGCGCGAACTGATCGCGAGCTTTCTCACCCCGGTGGAGGCGGTCGAGCGCGTGCACCTGCGCAACGCCCTCGGCCGGGTGCTGGCCGAAGACATCGTCTCGCCGCTTGCCGTGCCCGGGCACGACAACTCGGCCATGGACGGTTACGCGGTACGCTTCGCCGATCTGCGCCCGGATGGCGAGACCGTCCTCAAGCGCGTCGGCGAATCCTTCGCCGGCAAACCGTGGCCCGGCGCGATCGGGGCCGGCGAATGCGTTCGCATCTTCACCGGCGGCGTGATGCCCCAGGGCGCCGACACCGTGGTCATGCAGGAACGGGCAAGCGAGGATGCCAACGGCGTTGTGATTCCCGCCGGCGCGGTCACCAAGGCCGGCAGCAACCGGCGCTTCGCCGGCGAGGACTTGAAGCAGGGCCAGACCGTGTTTCGCGCCGGACAGCGGCTGCGCCCACCCGAGCTCGGCATGATTGCCTCCTTGGGGATAGGCGAGATCAGCGTGGTGCGCAAGCTGCGGGTGGCGTTTTTTTCCACCGGCGACGAGCTCAAGCCCATCGGCACGCCGCTTGCCGCCGGCGAGGTCTACGACAGCAACCGTTACACCCTGCATGGCATGCTGACGCGGCTTCACTGCGAGGTCATCGACATGGGCGTGGTCGCGGACGTGCCCGCCGCGCTCGAGCGCGCTTTAGCCAGCGCCGCGCAGGCTGCGGACGTCGTCATCACCTCCGGCGGGGTGTCGGTCGGCGAGGCCGATTTCGTCCGCGCGCAGTTGGACAAGCTGGGCGAAGTGCTGTTCTGGAAGATTGCGATGAAGCCCGGCCGGCCGCTGGCATACGGCAAGATCGGCGGCGCACACTTTTTCGGCCTGCCCGGCAATCCGGTTTCGGTGATGGTGACGTTCTACGAATTTGTGCGCGACGCCTTGCTGGTGCTGCAAGGACAGCGCGACATCCAGCCCGTGCCGACGTTCAAGGTGCCGCTGGCGGCGGCGGTCAGGAAGGCGCCCGGGCGGACCGAGTTCCAGCGCGGCATTCTCTCACCCGATGGTGCGGGCGGCTGGACAGTGCGCACGACCGGCGACCAGGGCTCCGGCATCCTGTCGTCGATGTCGCAGGCCAACTGCTTCATCGTGCTCGGCAGCGACACCGGCAACGTCGCGGCGGGCGAGTTGGTCGAGGTACAGCTGCTCGAAGGACTCACCTGACGCCCGCGTACACGGGGCCGCTACGCTGCCGCTGACGCGCCGCAGCGGCTGCAACTCGATCGGCCATGGCAGTGGGACCGCGTGACGGCTCAGGCGACGAAGCCGCTGCGGCCGGAGCGCTCCAGACGTCGGATGCGTTCCTCGAGCTCGTAGATGTCGCGCGCTCCCGCCAGGTACGCCTCGCGGTCGCGCTGCGCCTGCCGCCAGAACCAGTGGTCCAGGCGATCGAATACGCCGCCAGACCGCGCTTTGCCCTGGCCCGCGAAGCGCCGCGACGGATTGAAGCGCAGCGCCTGACTGATTCTCGCCCACGCGCCGGCGAGCCCCGGGTAGTCGCACAGAAAGCCGGTCGCTTTCATGTTTGCGCTCCAATCGACGCGAGAACCGGTAAGCCCCGCATCCGTTTGCCGATGCACGTCGCATCGTGAATAGAATATGGGCGCTGGGTCACTTCGAGTCCAATCGTATTTGCGAAAGCCTGCGATCGGATTCGCCGATCGCAACCGAGCGCGAGGCGCGCCCTAGCGGCGTGCAGCCGAGAGCACACCCGAGACGTCGCGTACCAGCTCGAGCACGCGCTTGAGCTCCGCAAGGCCGCGCACTCCGAGGGTGAATCCATTGGCGACACGGCCGAACTGGCGGCCTATCTCGGCCTCAGGCTCAAAAAGACGTGACAGTTGGTTCCGGGCCTTCAGCGCGTCGCGCGCATGCGAGGGTCGAGCGATTGGCGCAAGCTGAACTTGCCGCCTGGCCTGCGTGCGAATGCTAGAATACAGCAGTTTCACCCTGGAGGAGTCGAGATGAGATCATTGTTTGTTGCCGCGATTGCGGCGTTGGCAATAGCCGCTGCTGGCGCGGCAAACGCGCAGGAGGACAAGGCGAAAGCCGCAGGCTGCATGAATTGCCACGCGGCCGATACCAAAAAGGTCGGCCCGTCGTTCAAGGACATCGCCGCCAAGTACAAGGGGCAGCCCGATGCGGAAGGCAAGCTCGTGGGCGCCATCACGAGCGGCAAAGGCCACCCGGCGGTCAAGGCGAGCCCGGACGACGTGAAAGCCATCGTCAAGTGGGTTCTCGCGATGTAGCACCGGGAGCCGATCCCGCTGCAAGCAAAAAAAGCCGGCGCGAGCCGGCTTTTCCATTCCTACCCCCGCACGCCCGGTCAGCCTGCCGGCCGGCCCGGCGTGCCTCCGTACACCTGCTCCGCGCGCGCAACGAAGGCGTCGACCAGCGTGTTCGCGATGCAGTCGAACACGGGGCTCGCGAGCCGGGCCAGCGCGTTCTCGAGCTCGTAGCGAAGCGCGAAGTCGATCTTGCAGGCATCGGACGCGAGCGGCACCAGGTGCCATTCGCCTTCGAAGCGGCAGAACGGACCTTGCGCGAGACGAATGGCCATGAACTCCGGCCGGCGCTTGTCGTTGCGCGTGGTGAAGTTAAGCCGGATGCCGTGATAGTCGATCGCGAGGCGCGCGCTCACCAGTGCTGTTCGTTGCGCGCGAGTATCGTCGCCGCTGCGCACCAGGGGAGGAACTCCGGGTAGCGCTCGGCCGCGTCGATCAGGTCGAAGACGCGCTGAGCGGAATAGCCGACCGGCGCGGACTTGCGGATCTCGCACACGCCCCTAGCGCCGCGCGGCCGAGAGCACGCCCGAGACGTCGCGCACCAGCTCGAGGGCGCGCTTGAGCTCCGCAAGGCCGCGCACTTCGAGGGTGAACCCCATGCGTGCCTGGAGGTTCTTGGTCAAGGTCTTGACCGCGGTGACATTGATCTTCTCGCGCGAAAACACCTCGGAGATATCGCGCAGCAATCCCTGCCGATCCATCGCGTCGACGACGACGTCGACCGCAAACACTTCGTCCCGCGCCGCGCCCCAGTCGGCGCTTATGAGCCGCTCGGGCTGGCGCTCGCGCAGGCGAGCGACGTTGCTGCAGCTCTGGCGATGGATGGAAATGCCCTTGCCGTGGGTGACGAAGCCGACGATCGGATCCGGCGGCGCCGGCTTGCAGCAGCGCGCCAGTCCGGTCATGAGCCGATCGACGCCGACGATGAGAATGCCGCTGCCGGCGCCCGATGCCTTGCTCTCGCGCGCGACGACGGTCTGCTCGTCGGCCGGCGGTGCCGCGTCGGGATTGCCGACGGCGCGGATGGCGCTCTGCAGCGCGCGCAGATTGATTTCGCCGCGCGCCACGGCGGCAAAGAAGTCCTCGATCCGGGTGCTGCCGGCCTGCGTGGCGACGGCGTCGAGATTGAGCGCGGTCATGCCCGCGCGCGCGAGCTCGCGCTCGACGATATCGCGGCCGTGCGCGATCGTCTCGCCGACCTGCTGCGACTTGAACCACTGCCGTACTTTCACCCGTGCCCGGTGGCTTTGCACGTAGCCGAGCTCGGGGTTGAGCCAGTCACGCGACGGGCCGCCTTGTTTCACCGCCACGATCTCCACCCGCTGCCCGCTCGACAGGGCGAAGTTGAGCGGTACCATCGCGCCGTCGACGCGCGCACCGCGACAGCGGTGGCCCAGGCTCGTGTGCACCGCGTAGGCGAAGTCGACCGGGGTGGCGCCGCGCGGCAGGTCGACCACCCTGCCCTGCGGAGTCAGCACGTAGATCGTCTCGGTGAACAGGCTTGACTTGAACTGCTGCAGCCACTCCCCCGCATCGGCCACGGCGTCCTTCCAGTCGAGCACCTGCCGCAGCCAGGCGATTTTCTTCTCGTAACCGGGATCGCGGCGCGCGGCTTGCGCGGCTTGCGCGCCTTCCTTGTAGCGCCAATGCGCCGCGACGCCGTATTCCGACTGGCGGTGCATGTCAAAGGTGCGGATCTGCACCTCGAGCGGCTTGCCCTCGGGCCCGATCACGGCGGTGTGCAGCGAGCGGTAATCGTTCGCCTTGGGCTTGGCGATGTAGTCGTCAAACTCGCGCGGCACCGGTGTCCAGAGGTTGTGCACGACGCCGAGCGCGGCGTAGCAGTCCTTCACTTCGTCGACGAGAATGCGCACCGCGCGGATATCGTAGAGCGACTCGATGCCCGCCTCCTTGCGCCGCATCTTCGTCCAGATGCTGTAGATGTGCTTGGCGCGACCGCTGACCTCGGCCTTGATACCCGCGGCGGCGAGTTCGCGCTTCAGGGTGGCCTGCACGCTATCGACGTAATGCTGGCGGTCCAGGCGGCGCTCGTCGAGCAGGCGGGCAATGCGCTGGTAGGTCTCGGGCTCGAGCGTGCGCAGGGCAAGATCCTCGAGCTCCCACTTGAGCTGCCAGACGCCGAGCCGGTTCGCCAGCGGCGCGAACAGGTCCAGCGTTTCGCGCGCGGTGGGCGCGCGAACCTCGTCCGGCGCCGCATCGGCGGCGACCAGGTAACGCAGCGCCTGGGTGCGCTCGGCGAGCTTGATGATGACGACACGAATGTCCTCGACCATCGCCAGCAGCATCTTGCGCAGGTTCTCTGCCTGCAGGGCACGCTCTTCCTTGGCCTCGAGGTCCGTGGCGGCACGGATCGCGCCCATGCGCGCGGCGCCGATGACGATCTGCGCCACTTCGTTGCCGAAGGACTCGGCCAACGCGGCCGGGTCGAAGCCGGCCGTCGCCGGCATGCCGAGCAAGACCGCGGCTTCGACCGACTCCGCGTCGAGTTTGAGGCCGGCGACAATCGCCGCGGTGCCCAACGCGCGATCCAGCCAGGGCTCGCCGTCGGGCGTGCAGAGTTGGCCGTAGCGTGCGCGTGCTGCGGCGAGCGCCTTGGCGATGACGGCGCGTTCGTCCGGCGCAAAAGCGGCGCCAACCTGCGCGAGCCAGGCAGCGAAGGCCTCGGGACCCGCGCGGGTGAGCGAGCCCTCGTCCGCCGCGCCGATGAGCGCTACCATGGACTTTAAACTGCGGCTTTGGCCACCGCCGCGGCGAGGTCGCGGGCACAGCGATCGGCCGCGTCGGCCTCGCGCGCCTCGACCATTACCCGCAGCACCGGCTCCGTGCCGGAGGGGCGCAGGAGCACGCGCCCTGCCCCGTCAAGCGCCGCCACCGCTGCGCGTTCGGCGCGCCGGATGTCGTCGTTCGCGCGCCAATCGAAACCGCGCCGCACCGGAACGTTGATCAGGCACTGCGGAAACAGCGGCGCATCCGCGGTCGCCGCGGCGAGCGTCGTCTCCTGCTCGCGCAGCGCGCGCAGCACCGCCAACGCGGCGACGATCGCGTCTCCCGTCGTATGCTTGTCCAGGCAGATGATGTGACCGGAGTTCTCGCCGCCGAGGATCCAGCCTTTCTCCTGCATTTTCTCCAGCACGTAGCGATCGCCGACGGGCGTACGCTGCAATGGAATGCCGCGCCGCGCCAGCGCTTGTTCGAAGCCGAGATTGCTCATCTGCGTGCCGACGACCCCGCCTGCCATCGCGCCACGGCGCCAGTAGTCGAGCGCGATCACGTACAGCAGCTGGTCGCCATCGTAGGCCCGGCCTTCGGCGTCGACCATGATGGCGCGGTCGCCGTCGCCGTCGAGCGCGAGACCGACGTCGGCACCGTGGGCGACGACCGCGGCCTGCAAGTGCCGCGGATGCATCGCTCCGACACCGGCGTTGATGTTGACTCCATCCGGTTCGCTGCCGATCGCGATCACCTCCGCGCCGAGCTCGTGGAACACCGGCGGCGCGACGTGGTACGCCGCCCCGTGCGCGCAGTCGACGACGAGCTTCATGCCTTTCAGGTCGAGCTCGTTGGGAAACGTGCCCTTGCAGAATTCGATGTAGCGACCCGGTGCGTCGTTGACGCGTCGCGCCTTGCCCAGGTGCGCCGAGGGTACGCAGACGAGCGGGGCGTCGATGCCTCGTTCGATCGCCTGCTCGACCGCGTCGGGAAGCTTGCTGCCCGCGGCGGAGAAGAACTTGATGCCGTTGTCCTCGAAGGGGTTGTGCGAGGCGCTGATGACGATGCCGGCGGAAAGGCGCAGCGCGCGCGTGAGGTAGGCCACCGCCGGTGTCGGCAGGGGCCCGCTGAGATAGACGTCGACCCCGGCAGCAGACAGGCCCGACTCCAGGGCGGCCTCGAGCAGGTAGCCGGAGATACGGGTGTCCTTGCCGATCAGCACCCCCGGCGTCTCGCCGGTCCGCCGCGCCGATTCCGCCGCCAGCACGCGGCCGGCGGCGTAGCCGAGCTTCAAAACCAGCTCGGGCGTGATTGGCGCCTCGCCGACGCGACCGCGCACGCCGTCGGTGCCGAAGTAGCGACGCTCGGTCATGCCTTGGGCATCATGGACCTTATGCATCTACCGCGTTCCATACCTTGAGCGCATCGACAGTCTCCCGCACGTCGTGCACACGAATTATCTTTGCGCCGCGCGCCACGGCCGCCAGCGCTGCCGCAACGCTGCCCGCCAACCGCTCCGTGGCGGCGCCACCGGTCAGCGCGCCGATGGTCGACTTGCGTGACAGGCCGACTAACAGCGGATAGCCGAGCAGGACGATCTCGGGCAAGCGCCGCAGCAAGTCGAGATTATGTTCCACCGTCTTGCCGAAGCCAAAGCCCGGGTCGACCACGATGCGCTCCCGGCCGATACCGGCAGCCTGGCAGGCAGCGGCGCGCGCGGCCAGGAAGTCCCTGACCTCGGCGAGCACATCGGCGTAGGCGACGTTCTGCTGCATGGTCTCCGGCTCTCCGCGCATGTGCATCAGACAGACCGCGACCGGCTCCGGGGCCCCGGCGATCGCCTCCAGCGCACCGGCCCCGCGCAGGGCGGAGACATCGTTGATCATGCTCGCCCCGGCGGCGATCGCCGCGCGCATCACGGCGCTCTTGCGCGTGTCTGCGCTCACCGGGACGCCGAGCGCGGTGATGCGCTCGATGAGCGGCACCACGCGCTCGACCTCCACCGTTTCGGGCGTTGTCGCGGCACCCGGCCGCGTCGATTCGCCGCCGATGTCGATGATGTCCGCGCCGGCGTCGACCATCCGCCGGGCGTGGTCCAGCGCAGCCGCCGGTTCGAGATACCGGCCCCCGTCGGAAAACGAGTCCGGCGTCACGTTGAGCACGCCCATGACGAGCGGGCGGTCAAGGCCGAGGCGGTGGCGCCCGCAGACGAGAAAGGGAGGCGGGTTCGTCACGATCGTTGGCCCAAGGGCCAAGGCGGCGAGCCCGCGCGCTCCACCCATGGCCGCAACCCCCCCTGCGAAGGGGAGGGAGCCAACCCGCCTTAGGCGGGGTTGGCGGAGGGCGCTGCGTCCGGGCCGGCGTTGGGGCCGAAGGTGGGATTGGCCGCGGTCGACGTCGGCTTGGGCGGGCGCGGCGGCCGCCCCTGCATGACGTCCTCGACCTGGTCGGTGTCGAGCGTTTCCCACTCCAGCAGCGCGCGCGCCATCGCCTCGACCTTGTCGCGATTCGCCTCGATAAGCTTGCGCGCCAGGCTGTATTGCTCGTCAATGATGCGCCTGATCTCCATATCGACCTTCTGCATGGTCGCTTCGGACACGTTCTTCTGCGTCGTGATCGAGCGACCGAGGAAGACCTCGCCCTCGTTCTCGCCGTAGATCATGGGCCCGAGCATATCGGACATGCCGTAGCGCGTGACCATGTCGCGGGCCATCTGCGTTGCGCGCTCGAAGTCGTTGCTCGCGCCGGTGGTCATCTGCTGCATGAAGATCTCCTCGGAGATGCGGCCGCCGAAGAGCACCGCGATGCGCTGCAGCAGGTAGTCGCGATCGTAGGAGTAGCGGTCCTGCTCGGGCAGCTGCATGGTAACGCCCAGCGCGCGGCCGCGCGGGATGATCGTCACCTTGTGCACGGGATCGGATTTCGGCAACAGCTTCGCCACGACCGTGTGTCCCGATTCGTGGTAGGCGGTGTTCTTGCGCTCCTCTTCGGACATGACCATCGACTTGCGCTCGGCGCCCATCATGATCTTGTCCTTGGCCAGCTCGAAGTCCTCCATGTCGACCAAGCGCTTGGTCTTGCGCGCGGCAAAAAGCGCCGCCTCGTTGACCAGGTTGGCCAGGTCGGCACCGGAGAACCCCGGCGTGCCGCGGGCGATGATCTCGGCCTTGACGTCGGCGGCCAGCGGCACCTTGCGCATATGCACCAGCAGGATTTGCTCGCGGCCGCGAATGTCGGGCAGCGGGACGACAACCTGGCGGTCGAAGCGGCCCGGGCGCATCAGCGCCGGGTCGAGCACGTCGGGCCGGTTGGTCGCGGCGATGACGATGACGCCCGAGTTGCCTTCGAAGCCGTCCATCTCGACCAAGAGCTGGTTGAGCGTCTGTTCACGCTCATCGTTGCCGCCACCGAGCCCCGCGCCGCGCTGGCGGCCGACGGCATCGATTTCATCGATGAACACGATGCAGGGCGCGTTCTTCTTCGCCTGCTCGAACATGTCGCGCACGCGCGCCGCACCCACGCCGACGAACATCTCCACGAAGTCAGAGCCGGAGATGGAGAAAAATGGCACCTTGGCTTCGCCCGCGATCGCCTTGGCGAGCAGCGTCTTGCCGGTGCCGGGATTGCCGACCATCAGCACCCCGCGCGGAATGCGCCCGCCGAGCTTCTGGAACTTGGACGGATCGCGCAGGAATTCGACCAGCTCGGAGACTTCTTCCTTCGCTTCGTCGCAGCCGGCGACGTCGGCGAAGGTCACGGTGTTGTTCGACTCGTCGAGCATGCGCGCCTTGCTCTTGCCGAACGAGAACGCGCCGCCACGTCCCCCGCCCTGCATCTGGCGCATGAAGAACACCCACACGCCGATCAACAGCAGCATCGGGAACCAGGAGATGAACACCTGCGCCAGGAAGCTCTGCTCTTCCTCGGGCTTGGCCTGCACCTTGACACCGTCCTTGACGAGGTCGCCCACCATCCACAGATCGCCGGGGCTGTAGGTGACGTTGGCCTTCTTGTCGGTGCCGACCCACTTGATGGTACGGCCTTCGATCGACGCCGATTCGACGTGACCCTCCTTGGCCTGCTCCATGAAGTCGGAGTAGGGGACCGTATCCTTGGTGCCGGTCCGGGCGTCGAACTGTTTGACGACGGTAAGGACCACGAGGCCGACAACGAGCCAGATAAGCAGGTTCTTGAGCAGGTTATTCAAGTTCATCCTTCCTCAGCGCGCTTAGCGCCGATTACCTCGCAATTCTAACAGCTGCGGACGCCTGCCCCCTCATTCGCGCCCCTGCTCCGCCGGGCGAAAGCCCTTGCCGACCAGGAAAACCTCCCGGCTGCGGTCGCGGGAGGCTTTGGGCTTGCGCACGTAACCTTTGTCAAACTGGGCCTGCACGGCCTGCGTAAGGCCTGTAAACCCTTCTCCCTGGAAGGCTTTGACGACCAGATCCCCGCCCGGTTGCAGCCACCGTGCGGCCAATTCCAGGGCCAGTTCCCCCAGATGCACGCTGCGAGCCTGGTCGGCGGACTCGATACCGCTGATATTGGGCGCCATGTCGCAGACAACAAGATCGGCCCGGTGCCCCAGGAGGGCAGCGTCGACCGCCTGCAGCGTCGCCGCGTCCCCCAGGTCGCCGCGAATGAAATGCACGCCTGCCAGGGAGTCCATCGGCAGCAGGTCGACGGCGATAATCCGGGCCATCGGCCCGAGGCGCTCGCGCAGGACCTGGCACCAGCTCCCCGGCGCGGCACCCAGGTCGAGCACCGTCATGCCAGGGCGCAGCAGGCGGTCCTTGGCCGCAAGCTCGATCAACTTGAATGCGGCGCGCGAGCGGTAGCCGCGTCGTCGCGCTTCCTGCACCCAGTGGTCCGAAACGTGCTCGTGCATCCAGACCTTGCCGAATTTGTGCTTCTTAGCGGCAGGGTGGAGCGATTTGGCCCGGGCGCGCATGCCCGAGATTGTAGTTTTGACCAAGACCGCGTGGGAAAGGAATACGCCACGAAGAGCGACCACGCGACCGTCCCCGGAAATCGGCCGGGTCGCGGCGACGCGCGCCATGGCCGGCGTCGGCGCGGTCTGCTGCGCGCGAGGTTTCCTGGCCCCGACGCGCGGCGTACACTCGGACGCGGCGTCCTGGTGCTGCCGGTGGCAGGTCGGCCGCGACAGCCTCGGCGGCAACAGCCTGGAGCACCAATTCGGCCTTGGCTTGCGCTCGGACGGGGGCAGCTGCTCGCCGCCGACCTCGTGGTGCAAGGCGCCAGGACGCAAGAGGCCGGTTGCTTCTGCCCACTCGCCGGGAGTTGTCCGATGGTTGCACCGTTGCCGTTGCAAGGCGCCTGCACCTGTGGGGCGGTGCGCTACCAACTGACGAGCGCGCCCCTGTTCGTGCATTGCTGCCACTGTCGTTGGTGCCAGCGCGAGACCGGCAGCGCCTTTGTGCTCAACGCCATGATCGAGGCTGATCGGGTATTGTTGCTGGCGGGCGAACCCGACGTCGTGCTCACTCCGTCAAACAGCGGCAAGGGCCAAAAAATCGCCCGCTGTCCGATTTGTCGCATCGCGCTTTGGAGTACCTACGCCGGAGCGGGAGATGCCGTGCGCTTCGTTCGGGTGGGCACGCTCAACGAGCCGGACCGTCTGCCGCCTGACATCCATATCTTTACCGCCTCGAAGCAACCTTGGGTCGTGCTCGCGCCCGGCACGCCCGTAGTCGCCGAGTATTACGACCGCAACGACTATTGGCCGCAGGAAAGCCTGGAGCGCCGCCGGGCCCTGATGGCACGCTTGCGTGCCCCCTAGATTGCTGCCAGTGTTGCGGTCGGCGAACAGATGATCGTCAGCGTAAGCGAGAGCGCGTGCGTGCGCCGCTTCTCGCCCGGGTGATTGGCCGCTTTAGCGCGCTGCGTCGAGGCAGCATCGCCCATCCGAATATGCATTCCGCGACAATCCCCGGAGGCCATTGTGAGCGACTTCAATTCCACGCACAATCGCGCGGTCTGGTTCGATATTCCCGTTGCCGATCTCGATCGCGCCTCTGCATTCTATCGCGGCGTGTTGGCCGTCGGCGTGGACAAGACCCAGTTCAACGATTTCACCTTTTGCCTGCTCGAGCACCACGACGGCAATGGCGGCTGCCTGATCCTCAAGCCTGACGAGGTCGCTTCGAATGCCGGCATCCTTCTCTACATGAACGTCAACGGACGCATCCGTGACGCCGTGAGCCGCGTTACCGCGCTCGGGGGGAGAGTGCTCGAGCCGATGCACGCCATCGGACCGCATGGCTTTCGCGCCGTCGTGCTCGACAGCGAAGGCAATCGCATCGCCCTGCACTCGACGACCGATGCTTAAGCGCGATGCCCGAGGTTGCACGCCCGTTCCGCCGCCCGTCGCCGCGCGCGGCGCCTGAATGCCGATGCGCCAGTTCCTCGAGATAAGTCTGTTCTGGGCGGTGGTGTTCGTGGCCATCTGCCTGGTCGCGCGTTTTCCGGAAAGCTGGCCGGGCCGGATCCTGTTTGCGCGCCAGGGTCCGCTCCCGCTTCGCGGTGAACCGCGCAGTCGCTACCTGCTGCGCTGGGCTGCCTATGACGCGGGCTGGTTCTTGCAGGCGTTGCTCGTGCTGGGGATAGGCTGGGAGCTGCTGCGCCTGGATCCATCGCTCGCGCAAGCCTTGTTCTTCCAGGTTTTCTGGTTTGCGGTGGTCCCGCTTGTGGCGGTGGTTGCCCTGGTCGCGTCGCTCGCGGCGGTGGCGGCCGCCCTCTGGCGACGCACCCTGGGCGCCGAGCGGCGCAAGCGCGGGGGCGCGCAGGCGGTCCAGGCGTAGCGTTCACTCGCCGGACGCTCTTGAGGCGGCGCGACTACCCGAACGCAAACCCGGGCTTCGCATTCCAACTGGCGAAAGGAACGGCGCGCATTGCCCGAAGCAATCATGGCCATCGTCCGCTATCTTGTGCACGATGTTGATGCGGCAGTCGAGTTCTATGCCTTGCTCGGCTTTGCGCTCGAGGCGCGCTGGGGCCCGCCGTTCGCGATCGTGAAACGTGCCGATCTGCAGCTGTGGCTAAGCGGCCCGGGAACTTCGGCGTCGCGGCCGCTGCAAGACGGCTCGCGGCCGGCGCCGGGCGGCTGGAACCGGCTCGTGGTCGAGTGCACGGAGCTGCCCCAGGTGATGGCGGTGTTGCGCGCTGCCGGTGTCCGCTTTCGCAGTGAACCGATCACCGGCCCTGGGGGGACGCAGCTTGTGGTCGACGATCCGTCGGGCAATGCGGTCGAATTGTTTCAGCCCGGCGCGGCGCGATGACCGCGGGCGGTAGCACGCTATTGTCCGTTGCACCCACTGGTCCTACACTGCGTGCCGTGACCCTGGTCCTCTCCCCTCGCCTGGCCATGGAACCGCTCGTCGTTCTGTTCGTGCTACCGGTGCTCATCGGCGTCGCATCGGTAGCGCTGCTGCGCAACGCGTCGAAGGCCACGTGCGCGGCGACGTTTGCCTCACCCCTGGTGGTCTTCGCCTGCCTGCGCTCCCTCGACCCGGACGGCACCTGGAACTGGCTCGCCGCCTTGCTCGTCGCACCGCTGGCGATCGCGTTTTCGCTCGCCACGGTCATGGCGTGCTTCGGCCGTTCGCAGGTGCGCAAGCGTCATCCTAGGAATGGCGCGTAGCAACGCGACCGCTTGGCGTGGCGCCAGTTGCCGGCCTGCTGCGGAGCGCCACCGATCGGCGGACGCGAGTCGCCCGCTGCTGACAGCCTAGTCGCATGGACTCGGCCATCGGCACGCGTCTGCTCAAACTGATGGTTATCCTGCTGTGCTGCGTTAACTGTGCGATGTGGGAGCTCTACGCCGAGTCGACACTCATGGCGATTATCTGGGGCGGTATCGCGGTCGGATTCGTCGTCTGGATCGTCGACGACATGCGCCGTTGACGCCTGCCTTGCTTGCCCGCGCCGGCCGGAAATGGCTTACTCTATCGGCTGGTAGCCAAACCCAACGAGGACAAGCCAATTGCCCAAGCCTAACTATGCGTTTGCCAAGCGCCAGAGAGACCTCGCCAAGAAGCAGAAGAAGGAGGAAAAGCGGCAACGGAAGCTGGGAACGGCCACTCCCCCTGCAACCGATGGCGTGCCGCCGCCTCCGGTGAGCGACAAAGCCGTCGAGTAGAAGCCGCATCCCGGGAGGGCGGCCGCGACGGGTGGCGCGATAACCGCTTCCTCCCCGAAAGGCGCGCCCGACCTGCATCGCGCTGCCGCCCCGCCGTCACAAGGCTTCCGCCGCGCACGAAGCCCGCGCGCAAGCCAGCCTGGTCCGCGGCAGGCGGCCAGGGCGAAGCGGATAAGCTGCCGCCAGGCTGCGCCGCCGAAACCTGACCAGAGCCCATGCGGCGCAGCGCCGGAGGAGATCCCGATCTCGCCATGGAAACGCATATCCCCGATATCACGCGCGTCATCCAGCTCGCCGTGGCACCCGTATTTCTGCTCACCGCGATCGGGACCTTGATCACGGCGCTCAACAATCGCCTGGCGCGCGCGGTCGATCGCCGCCGCGTCGTCACGCAGCAAATCGATGCCAGCACGGACCACGCCGCGGAGCTGCGCGCCGAGCTTGCTCAGCTTCAGCGGCGCGCCCGACTGATCTACTTTGCCATCCTCGCCGCGGTTGTCGCCGCGCTGTTCGTGTGCCTGGTCGTGGCGAGCGCATTCCTCGCCGCCTTGTTCAGTGTCGAGATCGCGATACTGGTCGCGGTGCTGTTCATCCTGGCGATGGTTGCGCTGATCGTGAGCTTGGGCATGTTCCTGCGCGAAATCTTCCTCGCGGTGAATTTCGGCAACGCGGCCGCACGGCGCTGACCCCCGGGAGCGCCCCTTGACGCGCGCGCCGCATGGCCACAAAGTGTCAAGTTCACGCCAGCGCGGGACGCAGCCGCAGCGCAACCGAAGGAGAAGGCCATGAGCGATCGCGTGCGTAAGGTCGATTATTTCTACGTCAAAGTGCCCAATTCCGCCGGACAGGCAGCGAAGGTGCTCTCCGGGCTCGCCGCCCAGGGTGTGAATCTGCTCGCATTCTCCGGCTTCCCCAGCGGCGGCAAAGGCCAGCTTGATCTGGTGCCCGAGAGCACGGCGCGGTTGAAACTCGCGGCAAAGAAAATGAAGCTCAAGCTGTCAAAGAGGAAAACCGGGTTCCTGCTGCAAGGCAGCGATCGCGTCGGCGCGATCGCCGGCACGCTCACCACGTTGGCGAAGGCCAAGATCAACATCACCGCCATGGACGCGGTCGCCGGCGGCGGACGCTTCGCCGCCATCTTCTGGGTCAAGCCGAAGAAGGTTGCCAAGGCGGCAAAGCTGCTTCACGCCAAGTAAGCTAAACCGCCGGTGGTGGCTTTTTGACCGCTAACCCGTCCGGCGCCGCGCCGGTCACGGGCGTGGCAGTGCTGCGCCTTGCCGAAGAGCGTGACATCCCGGCGCTCGAGGCGCTCATCGCGCGCTCGGCGCGCGCGCTGCAGGCGGCAACCTATGCACCGGCGCAGATCGAGGCGGCGCTCGGCACCGTGTTCGCGGTCGACACCCAGCTCATCGCCGATGCAACCTATTATGTCGCCCTGCGCGCTGACCAGATCGTCGGCTGCGGCGGCTGGAGCCGGCGCATGACGCTCTTTGGCGGCCACGGTGCAGCCTCCGCGCGCAACGATTCGGTGCTCGATCCGGCCCGCGACCCGGCGCGAATCCGCGCCTTCTTCGTGGACCCGAACCACGCCCGGCAAGGCATTGGGCGGCGGCTCCTCTCCGAGTGCGAGCGCGCCGCGATCGCCGCTCGCTTCCGCCGCCTGGAACTGGTCGCAACGCTCGCCGGCGAGCCGCTCTACCGCGCGTGCGGGTTCCGCGCCGTCGAGCGCTATCACGTAACCTTGCACGACGGCTCGTCGCTGCCAGTGGTGCGGATGGTCAAGGCGCCTGGCTAGGCGCTGGACTCGGCTAGATTCCGCTCAATTATTCAGGCGCTTCCGTACCCCACCCCCACCCGCTCCGGGCGTCACGCGGCCAAGAACATCGCGAAGGGGTCGCGGCGATCGAGAAGTCGTCGCAAGAATTTACAGTTGGCCCTCTCACTGCTCATTGCAGGTCTCGAACCTCCTGAATACCTTGAGTAAGTGACTTGTGTCATGTTTTTTGCTTACTACAGAGACGCGGATATAGACGGCGTCCGCGGTTGCTACGCCGCTCCCGCCACGTAGCGGCTACGGCGACGCTAGGCTGCGACGGGGAAGGCAGCGCTCACCGTCGCTGGAATCACCATCGCACTACCGGAGAGCGGAATGAAACGAGCTGCATGGGGATTGCTAGCTTGGAGTCTCGTTTGTCTTAGCCCCAACGTGGCCACGGCTGGTCCAATGGCTGAACTAACCCTGCAAAGCCAGCCCGGCGATTTCATCGGCCAGGGACAGACTGAAGACATTATTTACACGCCGAGTAATTCCACCTTCTTCAGCGCCGAAATCCTTAGCAGCTTGGACGTGAGCGGGCAGCCTGCGTACTTGCGATTTCTCTTCGGCACGGTAACCAGCAGCAATTCGACCAATACCTTTTCAACGCTTGATTTTGCGACCAACGAACTGAATCTTCCATTTCAGCCGGGCGTCTACGCTGACGCCATGCGCGCTGCCTTTGCGACGGCAGGACACCCGGGGCTTGACGTAACCTTTCAAAACCGGGGAAGCAACACGCTAACGGGGAGTTTTACGGTTAACTCGGTGAGCTTCTTTTTAGACTCCAGCAATGTGGAGCAAATTGGATCGTTGGACGTGAACTTTGAGCAGCATTCCGAAGGAGCAACCCCCGCCCTGTTCGGTCGCCTAGTCTATTCTTCTGCCAGCGTACCCGAGCCCGCCACCCTCGCGCTTCTCGGCATCGGCCTCGCCGGTCTCGGCTTCTCGCGCCACAAGCAATAACAGATTTTCGCGCCACCATTGGCCCCTCTCCGGCGGGCCTTTTGTGCGCGCCCCGGTACTCGACGGCCGGCGATGGCGGCATTCGGACGCGCCCTTTCAGGCGCGAAGCGTAAGCATCGCCTGAAACCGCGCCGGCTCGTCCCAGGGCGCATCCGTGGGCAGCAGGGAGACCCAGCGGGCCCTCATCGCGCCGCGGGAGCAAGCGCGGATGGCGACGACGCGTCTGCCGCAAGCGGTGGTACGATGTCGCGAGCGCCCACCGCGACAGCATTTTCATGACGCCATGTCCGATCGCACGCGCAGTCGGTTGCAGGAAATGCCCGGGCTTCACGGTCTGTCCGCCGCCGGCGGTGATTGGCGATTTGCTGCCCGACGACAAGACACCGGCGCCCGCGGCCAAGTCCGGCAGCGCAAAGCGCACGCGGCAGCAGGCAAGGTAATGCGCCAGACAGGCGCTCCGGGCTCGCGCCCACTGCACACTGTCCGTCTCGAGCCATGCTCTCGCTGACTCCCGCCGAGCGGCGCGCGCTGCGCGCCAGGGCGCACCGGCTGCATCCGGTCGTGCGCGTCGGCCAACAGGGTCTCACCGCAAGCGTGCTGCACGAGATCGACGTCAACCTGCTCGCGCATGAACTCATCAAGGTGCGCGTGTTCAGCGCCGATCACGTCGCGCGCGAGGGGCTTCTTGCACGCATTTGTGCCGAACTCGAGGCCGCGCCGGTGCAGCACATCGGCAAGCTGCTCGTCGTGTGGCGTCCCGCACCACCAGCGTCTGCCGTGCCGGCGCGAACGCCGAAGTCTGCGCACGGACGAAAAAGCCCGGCGACGCCTGCAACGCGGCGGCGTGAGCGAGTGGTCGATGCTCCGCCGCGCATTCGTGCCGCGGGCCTTGTCGCCGCGAAATCGAAGCCACAGGCGCGCCGCCCGCGGGAGCCCGCGCCGCGCACGCCTTCGCGCCCGCCCGCAGTCCCAGCGCGCCGCCCGCGCGGCGGGTCGCAGCCAGGCAGCGCCCGGCGCCGCGGCCGCGGCGGACAGAGCGCCTAGCGCGTATGCAGCGCGCGCTACGGCTTCGCCCGTCGGGCTTGGGCCGGCGACGCCCGCGGCAGCGCGGGCCAGGTTGCTAGAGGCCCTTAGGCAGGCGCAGCGCCGATGCCGCTCGGGTTTCCGCCGCTGCGCATCGGCCTCGCCGCCAGCGCGCGCCACCGTTCGATTCCTAACGGCGCGTTGTTCCGCCTCTTGGCGCCGCTCGAGCGCACGATCCGCGAGGAGCTGCGCGCCGAGTTGGTCGTTCTGGGACAGACCTGCGACGCGCTCCACGCGGCGAAAGTGCTCGACGCTTATCCGCGCCTCACGCGCCTGCCTGCGCGTCACGACGGGGGCCTGATTCACCTCGTGGCCGCCGTCGTCAGCGGCGATCCCGGGCGTCGCCTCGACGCGGTGGTCTATCTGCTCGACCCCGACGATCCGACCACGGTCTTTCCCGAAGGGCGGGCCCTCAAGCGCGAATGCGTCATCCACGAGACGCTGTTCATCTCCACCCTGGCGCACGCACGGGAATGGTTCGAGCTGGCGCGGGTCGAGTGCGGATTCGCCCCCAACCCGCTGCTCGACACGCACTTCGACTTCGGGTCGCAGACCATCGCCTTCGTCGCGCACGACGCGCGCAAGGAGGAGATGGTTGAATTCGTGCGCCAGCGGTTCGCGTTCTTCGACCGCTTTCGCCGCCGCATCGCCACCGGCACGACCGGTGAATTGCTAAACGACTTGGCCGCGACCCTGTCGCCCTCGCACCTGCCATGGGTGCGCCGGTTCCACTCCGGCCCGCTGGGCGGCGACGCCGAGATCGCGCTGGAAATTCTCGAGAACCGCTGCCGGCGGGCGATCTTTCTGGAGGATCCGCACGTCGCGCGGCAGCACGAGGCGGACATCCAGCTGCTCGAGCGTTCGGCGTGGATCACCACCGAGCGCACGATGTGCGTCAGCGACCGGGGCAGCGCAGAAGCCTGGGTGGCGAGTTGCGAACGGCGGCAGCACAGCCGGGGCAGGGATCCGTCATAGGTAGCGAACGGCAAGCACCTCGTAGCCGCGCACGCCCGACGGCGCCTCGACCTCCGCAGTGTCGCCGGCGTGCTTGCCGATCAGCGCGCGGGCGATCGGCGAGCTGACCGAAATCTTGCTGGCCTTGATGTCGGCCTCGTCGTCACCCACGATCTGGTAGCTGACCTCGTCGCCGGACGCGAGGTCCGCCAGATCGACCGTGGCTCCGAACACGACGCGGCCGCCGGCGTCGATCTCGGCCGGATTGACGATGTGCGCGTGCGCGAGCTTCGACTCGATGTCGCGAATGCGCGCCTCAAGAAAGCCCTGGCGCTCCTTCGCCGCGTCGTACTCCGCGTTCTCTGATATATCACCGTGCGAGCGCGCCTCGGCGATCGCGCGCACGATCAGCGGCCGCTCCACGGTCTTCAAGCGCTGCAACTCTGCCTTGAGTCGCTCCGCGCCGGTGGTGGTCATGGGATGCTTGTTCATGCCGCGTGCGTCGGTATCGCCTGCTGCGGTGCCGGGCGCGGATGCAATCGCCGGTGCAGCGCCTGGATCGAATAGGGTACCAGCTCGCGCAGGCTCTGCATGCCGGTCGCGGCGGCACGTGCGCCCGCGAGCGTGGTGTAGGTCGGCACCTGGGCGTTGAGCGCGGCACGGCGAATGACGTAGCTGTCCTGGATCGCACTGCGCTTTTCCTCGACGGTGTTGACGATGAGCGCAATCTCGCCGTTGACGATCATGTCGACGATGTGCGGCCGCCCCTCGGCCACCTTGTTGACCGGTGTCACCTCGAGGCCGGCGGCGGCGAGCGCCGCCGCGGTGCCGCGCGTGGCGACGAGGCGGAACCCCAATCCCGCAAGCGTGCGGGCGACGTCGAGCACCCGCACCTTGTCCGCGTTCTTGACGCTGACGAAGACGTTGCCGTGGTCCGGAAGCCTGACGCCGGCGGCGAGCTGCGACTTCAAGAACGCCTCGGCGTACGACTCGCCCACGCCCATGACCTCGCCGGTCGACTTCATCTCCGGACCCAGGATCGTGTCAACGCCGGGGAACTTGATGAACGGAAACACCGCCTCCTTGACCGCGAAATACGGCGGCACGATCTCCCCGGTCACTCCTTGCTCGGAGAGCGTCTGCCCCACCATGCAGCGCGCCGCGATCTTGGCCAGCGGCCGACCCGTCGCCTTGGATACGTAGGGCACGGTCCGCGACGCGCGCGGATTGACTTCGAGCACGTACACCACCCCCTTGCCGCCGTTTTCGTGCTGCGGAAACTGGATGGCGAACTGCACATTCATCAGGCCCACCACCTCCAGGCCGTGCGCCAGGACTACGGTCTGGCGGCGCAGTTCGTCCTGCAACTCGCGCGAGAGCGAGAACGGCGGCAGCGAACACGCCGAGTCGCCCGAATGCACGCCCGCCTGCTCGATGTGTTCCATGATCCCGCCGATGATGACGTCCTTGCCGTCACCGTGATCGTCGACCACCGCGTCGACGTCGACCTCGATCGCGTCGTTGAGGAAGCGATCGAGCAACACCGGCGAGTCGTTGGACACCTTGACCGCCTCGCGCATATAGCGCTCCAGATCGCGTTGCTCGTGCACGATCTCCATCGCCCGGCCGCCGAGCACATACGAAGGCCGCACCACCAGCGGATAGCCGATCTGGGCGGCGACCGAGAGCGCCTCGGCCTCGGTGCGCGCGGTGCGGTTGGTCGGCTGGCGCAGCTTGAGGCGAACCAGGAGTTGCTGGAAGCGCTCGCGGTCCTCGGCGACGTCGATCATGTCGGGGGTGGTGCCGATGATCGGCACGCCGTTCTTTTCCAGGTCGCGGGCGAGCTTGAGCGGAGTCTGGCCGCCGTACTGAACGATCACGCCGTAAGGTTTCTCGACGCGCACGATCTCGAGCACGTCCTCGAGCGTCAGGGGCTCGAAGTAGAGCCGATCGGAGGTGTCGTAATCGGTGGACACCGTCTCCGGGTTGCAATTGATCATGATGGTCTCGAACCCGTCTTCGCGCAGCGCGAGCGCCGCATGCACGCAGCAATAGTCGAATTCGATGCCCTGGCCGATGCGGTTGGGCCCGCCGCCGAGGACGATGACCTTCCTGCGGCCGGTCGGTTGCGCTTCGCACTCCTCTTCGTAGGTCGAATACAGGTACGCGGTCCGGGTCGCGAACTCGGCGGCGCAGGTGTCGACGCGCTTGTAAACCGGATGAATCCCCAGCGCGTGGCGCCGCGCGCGCACCGCGCCTTCGGTGATCCTCCACAAGTGCGCCAGACGGCGGTCGGAGAAGCCCATGCGCTTGAGCGACCTGATCTGGTCGGCGGAGTATTGCTCCAGCTTGCCCTTCTCGACCACGAGCTCGGTATCGACGATCTCCTTGATCTGGGACAGGAACCAGCGATCGATCTTGGTGTGCTGGTAGATCTCTTCCAGCGGCATGCCGATGCCGAAGGCGTCGGCGACGTACCACAGCCGCTCGGCGCGCGGGTATGCCAGCTCGTCGGCGATCGTCTCCGGGTCGACGGTCTTCAGATTGAAGCCGTCGACGCCGGTCTCGAGCCCACGCAGCGCTTTCTGCAGCGATTCCTGGAAGGTGCGGCCGATCGCCATGACTTCGCCGACCGACTTCATCTGCGTGGTCAGCCGGTCGTCGGCCTGGGTGAACTTCTCGAAGGCGAAGCGCGGCACCTTGGTGACGACGTAATCGATCGTCGGCTCGAAGGAAGCCGGCGTCGCGCCGCCGGTTATGTCATTCCTGAGTTCGTCGAGCGTATAACCGACGGCGAGCTTGGCGGCGACCTTGGCAATCGGGAAGCCGGTTGCCTTGGAAGCGAGCGCGGAGGAGCGCGACACGCGCGGGTTCATCTCGATCACCATCATGCGGCCGTCATCCGGGTTGATCGCGAACTGGACGTTCGAGCCGCCGGTGTCGACACCGATTTCGCGCAGGATGGCGATCGACGCGTCGCGCATGATCTGCAGTTCCTTGTCGGTCAGCGTCTGAGCCGGCGCGACCGTGATCGAGTCGCCGGTGTGCACGCCCATCGGGTCGACGTTCTCGATCGCGCAGACGATGATGCAGTTGTCCTTGCGGTCGCGGACGACCTCCATCTCGAACTCTTTCCAGCCGAGCAGCGACTGCTCGATCAGCAGCTCGCGCGTGGGCGACTGATCGAGCCCGCGCTTGCACATCTCGACGAACTCCTCCTTGTTGTAGGCGATGCCGCCGCCCGTGCCTCCGAGCGTGAACGAGGGCCGGATCACGGCCGGGAAGCCGATCTCCGCCTGCACCTCGAGCGCCTGCTCGAGGTTATGCGCGATGCCCGAGCGCGCCGAAGCGAGCCCGATGCGGGTCATCGCCGCCTTGAATTTCTCGCGGTCCTCAGCCTTGTCGATCGCTTTCCTCGACGCGCCGATGAGTTCGACATCGAACTTGGTGAGCACGCCCTCGCGGGCGAGATCGAGCGCGCAGTTGAGCGCGGTCTGACCGCCCATGGTCGGCAGCAGCGCATCGGGTCGTTCGCGCTCGATGATCTTCGACACCATCTGCCAGGTGATCGGCTCGATGTAGGTCACATCGGCCATCTCCGGGTCAGTCATGATGGTCGCGGGGTTGGAGTTGACCAGGATGACCTTGTACCCCTCCTCGCGCAGCGCCTTGCACGCCTGGGCGCCCGAATAGTCGAACTCGCAGGCCTGGCCGATGATGATCGGGCCGGCGCCGATGATCAGGATCGATTCGATATCGGTTCGCTTCGGCATCGTCAGGCCGCGCGCTTTTCCATCATGCGGATGAAGCGGTCGAACAGGTAGGCCATGTCGTGCGGCCCGGGACTCGCCTCCGGATGCCCCTGGAAGCTGTACGCCGGCTTGTCGGTGAGTGCGATGCCCTGGAGGCTGCCGTCGAACAGCGACACGTGGGTGACGCGCACGTTCGCCGGCAGCGTTGCCGGATCGACCGCGAAGCCGTGGTTCTGGCTGGTGATGAGAACCTGGCCGGTGTCCTTGTCGAGCACCGGATGGTTGGCGCCGTGATGGCCGAACTTCATCTTTAGTGTCCTGCCGCCGGTCGCCAGACCCAGCAACTGGTGGCCGAGACAGATGCCGAAGGTCGGCACGCCCGCGTCGAGAAAGCGGCGGATGGCGGTGATGGCGTAGTCGCAGGGTTCCGGATCACCCGGACCGTTGGACAGAAAGATGCCGTCGGCCCGGCGCGCGAGCACGTCCTTGGCCGTTGTTTGCGCCGGCACCACGGTAACGCGGCAGCCGCGCTCGGCGAGCATGCGCAGGATGTTGTGCTTGATGCCGTAATCGTAGGCGACGACGTGCAGGCGCGAAGGCCCCTGCGGGCGATAACCGATACCCAGCGCCCAACTGCTGCCCGCCCACTCGTACGGCGCGCTGCAGCTGACCACTTTGGCCAGGTCCAGCCCGGCCATCGACGGCGCGGCGCGCGCGCGGGAGAGCGCTTCCTGCGCGTCCACGGCGCCCGCCATCAGGCAGCCGTTTTGCGCCCCTTTCTCACGCAGCAGGCGGGTGAGCTTGCGCGTGTCGATGCCGCAGATGCCCAGGATGCCGGCGTCGCGCAGGTAGGACGAGAGGTCCTGCGTGCGGCGCCAGTTCGACGCCAGGCGCGGCAGATCGCGAATGACCAGGCCCGCGGCATGGATCCGCCGCGACTCGACGTCCTCGGCGTTGACGCCGGTATTGCCGACGTGGGGATAGGTCAGGGTGACGATCTGGCCCGCGTAGGACGGGTCGGTCAGGATCTCCTGATATCCGGTCATGGCGGTGTTGAACACGACCTCGCCGGCGGAGGCTCCGGAGGCGCCGATCGCCTGGCCATGAAACAACGTCCCGTCGGCGAGCGCGAGAATCGCTGGGACGGGCGCGATGGACACGGCGAGAATCCTAAGTTGACGAGAAGCAGATGTGCGAAGCGGGGAAGGCTTGTTCCGCCTGCCCCGCTCGCAGGCTGCAGATTATACCGCGAGAGCGCTCGCGCCTCAATCGCGGCGCAGCGTCAATACGCGGCGGCAAAACCTCCATCGACGGCCAGCAGATGGCCGGTCACGTAATCGGCGGCCGAGGACGCGAGGAACACCGCCGCGCCAGCGATTTCCGGCGGCTCGCCCCAGCGGCCGGCCGGCGTGCGGCGTGCGACCCAGTCCGAGAACGCGGCGTCGGCGGTCAACGCCGCGTTCATCTCGGTGCGGAAGAATCCGGGCGCGATGCCATTGACCTGGATGTTGTGCGGCGCGAGTTCCACCGCCAGCGCTCGGGTGAGCATGCGCACGCCGCCTTTGCTCGCGGCGTAGGGGACGATGTTCGGCCGACCGAGGTCGCTCGCCAGGGAGCAGAGGTTGATGATCTTGCCGCGCCGGCGTGCTTTCATGCCGGGAACCACCGCGCGCGCGACGAGGAACGGCGCGTCGAGGTTCGCCGCCATCAGCGCGCGCCAGTCTTCGGCGGCGAAGGAATCGATCGGTCCGCGCCGGTTCATGGCTGCATTGTTGACCAGGATATCGAACGGCGTGTCGCGCTCGAGCGCCGCAATCGCCGCCTCCATCGCGGCGGTCGCGGTCACGTCGAACGGCGCGACGGCAACCGTACAGCCGTCGCGGGCGAGTTCTGCGGCGGCGGCATCGAGCTTGGCGCGGTTGCGACCGTTTATGACGACGCGGGCGCCAGCCCGCGCCAGTCCGCGGGCAATGGCAAGCCCCAAGCCCGACCCGCCGCCGGTGACCAGCGCGTTGCGTCCGGTCAGGTCGAACGAAGGCAGGGACGCCGGACTCGCCATCGCGCCTTCAGCGAATGCCCATGACGTCCTGCATGTCGAACAGGCCCGCGAGGCCCTGCGCGCGCTTGGCCGCGACGAAGCGCGCCGCGCGCAGCGCGCCCCGGGCGAAGTTCAGGCGCGAGCCGGCCTTGTGCGTCAACTCGAGGCGTTCGCCGCTGCCGGCGAAAATGACGCTGTGATCGCCGACGACGTCGCCGCCGCGCACCGTGGCGAAGCCGATCGCCTCGCGCGGGCGCTCGCCGGTTACGCCCTCGCGACCGAATACGGCGTTGCTCTTGAGATCGCGGCCGAGCGCCTGCGCCACCGCCGCGCCGAGCTGCAGCGCAGTCCCCGACGGCGCATCGACCTTGTGCCGATGATGCATCTCGACGATCTCCACGTCATAGCCGTCGCCCAGAAGCTGCGCCGCCTGCTCCACCAGGCGCAACAGGACGGTGACGCCGACGCTCATGTTGGGCGCAAAAACGATCGGAATCGAGGCAGCCATCTCGCCCAGCGCACGCCGGTCGGTTGCAGTAAGGCCGGTGGTTCCGACCACCGCCGCGACACGGGCACGCTCGCAGGCCCTTAGGTGCGCGAGCGTGCCTTCGGGACGGGTGAAGTCGAGCAGCACGTCGGCCCCGGCAACGGCGAGCGCAATGTCGGCGCCGACGACGACCCCGGTGCTGCGCCCGAGACGCTCTCCAGCGTCGCGACCGAACACCGGGCTTGCGCCAATGTCGAGCGCGCCGACGAGCGCGACATCAGGTTCCGCCAGGATGGCTTCGAGCAGCGCCTGGCCCATGCGGCCGCCGGCGCCGGCGATCGCCACCTTGAGCGGAGTGGTTACTCCCACCAGCCGAGCTTCTTGAGCAGATCCTGCAGCCAGTTCGTCTCGCCGGTCTTCGGCGCTGTCGACAGCGATTTGTCGAGCGTGGAATCGCCGCCGCCGGCGCGCGCGACCTCGGTCGGTGCTGGCGGCATTTCGTCACCTTCCCAGCGCGCCAGCTTGTCATCGACGAAATAGAGGGTCAGCTGGCGGTGCTCGAGGGTGCGACCCTGGCGGGTGAACTCGTAGGGGTAGTCCCAGCGGTTGGCGTGAAACGGGTCGGTGAGTAGCGGCGTGCCGAGTATGAGCCTGACCTGCGGCCGGGTCTGGCCGACCTTGAGCTTGTCTACCTGATCGACGGTGATGTAATTGCCCTGGTTGATATCGAGCTTGTAAACCCCGAAGTGGTAGAAGATGTCATAGTCGGTGAAGGTCGCGCAGCCGCCAAGGACCAAGCCCAGGCAGGCCGCGCCAAGAACGGTGCGCATGAGTTGCCAGTGTGCTGCCAAAAGTCGATTGGAAACTATATCATAGGCGTTAAGCTCCCCCGCTGCGCGATGGGTGCGGCTTCGCGCAGCCGATCAGCTCATGTCGACCTCACACGATCTTAAGAATGCCGGCCTCAAGGCAACGCTGCCGCGGCTGCGCATCATCAACCTGTTCGAGCAGAGTCCGGTGCGGCATCTGACGGCGGAGGATGTCTACAAGCAGCTACTCTCCGACGGGGTCGACGTGGGACTCGCCACGGTCTACCGCGTGCTCACGCAGTTCGAGCAGGCGGGGCTGCTCATCCGTCATCACTTCGAGTCCGGCAAGTCGGTGTTCGAGCTCAACCAGGGCGGCCATCACGACCATCTGGTGTGCCTGCAATGCGGCCGGGTCGAGGAGTTCTTCGACCCGGAAATCGAGAAGCGGCAGCTCAAGGTAGCCAAGGACCGCGGCTTCGAGATCAGCGAGCATGCGCTCTATCTCTACGCCGAGTGCGTCAAGCCCCACTGTCCCTATCGCAAACCGGGCGGGGGCCACTGACCTCGCTCGCTTCGCCCGCGCCCTAAGACGGCTCGCGGCGGTTGAAGTCGGCGAGGCGAAAACCCAAAAGCCGGAGCGTGCCGAAGTAGGCGAGCGCACCGCCGGCGATCACCATGGCGAGGCGCCCGACCTTCGCCCATAGCCCCGCGGCGGTCCAGAATGCGTCCGGACCCGCGCCCCACCAGAGCACTGCCCCCAGCGCGACGAGCGCCACCGCCACTCGGCGCAGGAAAGGTCCCCAGCCCGGCAAGGGCGCGTAGATGTCGGCGCGACGCATCGCCCAATAAAGCAGCAGCGAGTTGGTGATCGCCCCGGTCGAGGTCGCCAGCGTCAAACCCGCGTGACCGATCTGGAACATCAGCATCACCGCGAGCGTCTGCGCGACCAGGAGGGCCCAGAAGGCGCTGCGCACAGGGGTGCGCATGTCGTGGCGGGCATAGAATCCCGGGGCGAGGATCTTGACCGTGATGATGCCCACCAGGCCGACGCTGTATCCGAGCAGGGCGGCGCGCGTCTGCCACACGTCGGTCACGGTGAAGCGGCCGTATTCGTACAGCGTGGCGATCAGGGGCACGGCGAGCAGCGCCATTGCCAGCGTCGCCGGCAGGGCGAAAAGAAGGGTAAGCCGCAGCCCCCAGTCGAGCAAGGCCTGATACTGGCCGTGATTGTCATCGTGATAATGCTTGGCGAGACTGGGTAGCAGGATCGTGCCGAGGGCGACGCCGAGCAACGCGCTGGGAAACTCCATCAGGCGGTCGGCGTAGGTGATCCAGGAAATACGCCCGTCGCCGAGGTACGCCGCGAGCTGGGTGTTGATCAGGATCGAGATCTGCGCCGCTGACACGCCGAGCAGCGCCGGGAGCATCGCGGTGAGCACCCGCCGCACGCCCGGGTCGCGCCAGTCGAGGCGGAAGCGCGGCAGCATGCCCAGGCGCAGCAGGGGAATGATCTGCAGCGTGAGCTGCAGGATGCCGCCGATCATCACCCCCCAGGCGAGCGCCACGATCGGTGGATCGACGTGCGGCGCGAGGAAGATCGCTGCGCCGATGATCGCCAGGTTGAGAATGACCGGCGTGAAGGCGGGGATGGCGAAACGGCGGTAGACGTTGAGCACACCGCCGCAGAGCGAAACGAGCGAGATGAACAAGGCGTACGGAAACATGATGCGGATCATGTCCGCGGTGAGCGCGACCTTGCCTGGCGTCCGGGCGAAGCCGCTCGCCAGGAGGTAGACCAGCCACGGCGCGCCGAGCACGCCGAGCGCGGAAATGCCCAGCAGGACCACGGTGAGCAGCGCCCCGACCTTGCCAAACAACTCGCGCGTCGCGTCGTCGCCGCGCTGGCGCTTGTATTCGGCCAGAATAGGCACGAACGCCTGCGAGAACGCGCCCTCGGCGAACAGGCGGCGCAGGATGTTGGGCAGCCGGAACGCCGCTTCGAAGGCGTCCATCTGCAGACCCGCGCCGAAGGCCACGGCCTTGAGGGTTTCGCGAGCCAGCCCGGTGATGCGCGACAGCAGCGTCATGGCGCTCACCGTCGACAGCGCCCGCAGCAGATTCATCGCGCGGCGCGGTGACGGAAAACGAACGGCGAAGCGGATCGCGTAGCGGGCATCAGGGGGGTCGGCAAGCGGGAGCTTAGGTTGCGGCGAGGGCGAAAAACGATTATTATGCCCGGTCTTTTTTTGTCACTCCAGAAAACCCGAGGAAAAGCATTTATGGCGAATACCGCGCAAGCGAAGAAACGTGCCCGGCAATCGGCCGCGACACACAAGCGCAACGCCAGTCTGAAGTCGGCGCTGCGTAGCGCCGTGCGCAACGTCAAGAAGGCCATCGCCGCTGGCGACAAGGCCGCCGCGATGAAGGTGTTCCAGTCGCAGCAGGCCGTGATCGACCGCATCGCCGACAAGAAGATCGTGCACAAGAACATGGCCTCGCGCAGCAAGCACCGCCTGGCGCACGCGCTCAAGGCGATGCCGTAGCGGCCTTCGCGGCCCCCCGCAGAGAGCGCCTGCGCGGCGCTCTTTTTGTTGCCGGAGCGGCGTCCTCGCCGCCGGGTGCCTCGTGCTAGTATCCTGTTTTAACAGAGGTTAAGCCGCATCGCGCGCACGAGCCTCCCCGATTTGTAGCCATGGCGCCGAAGCATTTCCTGCAGTTCAAGGATTTCAGCCGGGCCGAGCTCGATTACCTGTTCGAACGCACGCGCTGGATCAAGGAGCGCTTCAAGCGCTACGAGCTCTACCAGCCGCTGCGCGATCGCACGCTGGCGATGGTGTTCGAGAAATCGTCGACCCGCACTCGAGTGTCCTTCGAAGCCGGCATGAACCAGCTGGGCGGGATCGCCATCAACCTGAATCGCGACGATACGCAGCTCTCGCGCGGCGAGCCGATCGAAGATTTGGCGCGGGTGGTCTCGCGCATGGTCGACGTGGTGATGATCCGCACCTTCGAGCAGACGTTGATCGAGCGCTTCGCGGCGCATTCGCGCGTGCCGGTGATCAACGGCCTCACCAATGAATACCACCCCTGCCAGATCCTCGCCGACATCTACACCTGGGTCGAGCAGCGCGGGGCGATCGAGGGCAGGACCGTGGCCTGGATCGGCGATTCGAATAACGTCTGCCGCACCTGGCTGCAGGCGGCTCCGATCTTCGGCTTCACCGTGCACGTCTCGGCGCCGCCTGGGTACATGCTGCAAGCCGATGCGCGGCACGACGATACGCGCCACTGGCGCGCTTTCGCCGATCCCGTGGCGGCGTGCCGCGGCGCCGATCTGGTCACCACCGACGTCTGGACGAGCATGGGGTTCGAAGCGGAGAACGATGCGCGCAAGCGCGCCTTCGCCGACTGGATGGTCGATGCGCGGATGATGCGGCAGGCGAAGCCCGACGCGCTGTTCATGCATTGCCTGCCGGCGCATCGTGGAGAGGAAGTCGCGGCCGAGATCATCGACGGGCCGCAAAGCGTGGTCTGGGACGAGGCGGAGAACCGGCTGCACGTGCAAAAGGCTCTGCTCGAGTATCTCGTCTGCGGCCGCGTCAACGCGTAAGGACCGCCGATGATCGATCACACCGGAGTGGGCGTCACCGAGCTCACGAAGAGCAAAGCGTTCTACCGCGCCGCGCTCGCGCCGCTGGGCTATGCCCTGATCATGGAATGGGAGCAACACGCAGGCTTCGGCGTGCCGCCCAAGCCGGACTTCTGGATCGCCGCGGGCACGCCCAACGTCCCGCCGATTCACATCGCGTTCCGGGCCGAAACCCGGTCCGAGGTCGACCTGTTCTATGTCGCAGCGCTCGCCGCCGGCGGCCGGGACAATGGCGCCCCGGGGTTACGCCCGGAGTACCACCCGGATTACTACGGCGCGTTTGTGCTCGACCCGGACGGCCATAACATCGAGGCGGTGTGTCACCTGCCGCAATGACACCGCTGGCGGCGTTCACCGTGGCGCTCATCGCGCTGGGCGGGGCGCAGGCCGAGACGTGGCCGTCGAAGCCGCTGCGCCTGGTCGTCGCCGCGCCGGCCGGAAGTTCCCTCGATGTGCTCGCACGTACCATCGGCGATAAGCTCGGCGAGCGCCTCGGCCAGCGGATCATCGTCGACGATCGCCCCGCGGCCGGCGGCACCGCGGCCACCGACTTCGTCGCCAAATCCTCGCCCGACGGCCTGGCGCTGGTCATGTCCTTCAACGGCCCGTTGGCGTTTGCCCCGTACCTCTATCCGCAGCTGGCCTACGTTCCGCTGCACGATCTCGCGCCGGTCATCATCACCTCGAGCCAGCCCAACGTGCTCGCGGTCAGCGCCAAGCTGCCGGTGCACTCGGTAGCGGAGCTTGTCGCCTACGCGAAGGCGCATCCGGGCCGGCTCAGCTACGCCTCGGTCGGCAACGGCAGCTCGTCGCATCTGACCATGGAGCTGTTCAAGGCTGCCGCCGGCCTGGACATGGTGCACGTGCCGTTCAACGGCTCTCCGCCGGCCGTGATGGCGACCGCACAGGGTGAGACGCAGCTCCTGTTCGCGGTTATGCAACCGTTGCAGGCGCAGGTCCGGGAGGGCAAGTTGCGCGTCCTGGCGGTGACCAGCGCGCAGCGCTTCGCGCTCCTGCCGCAGCTGCCGACGATCGCCGAAGCCGGCTTTCCCGGGTTCGAGGCCCTGGCGTGGAACGGCGTGCTGGTCGCCCATGGCACGCCGCAGCCGATCATCGACCGGCTCAATGGCGAGATCAACGCGATTCTCCAAGACCCCGCGGTCAAGGCGAGCTTGAATGCGCAGGGCTTCGAGCTGATCGGCGGCACGCCGGAGGACTTCATGCACCTGATCGCGAGCGAATCCGACAAGTGGGCGCCGGTAATCCGACGCACCGGCGTGCGCATCGACTGAGATGAAAATCGTCCTCGCCTATTCCGGTGGCCTCGACACCTCGGTCATCCTGCGCTGGCTGCAGGATGTGTATCGCTGCGAGGTCGTCACCTTCACCGCCGACATTGGTCAGGGCGAGGAGCTGGAGCCGGCGCGGGCGAAGGCGAAGGCGGCCGGCGTGAAGCAGATCTACATCGACGATCTGCGTGAGGAATTCGTGCGCGACTTCGTTTTTCCCATGTTTCGCGCCAACGCCATCTACGAAGGCGAGTACCTGCTCGGCACGTCGATCGCACGGCCGCTGATTGCCAAGCGCCAGATCGAAATCGCGCGCGAGACCCATGCCGATACGGTGGCCCATGGCGCGACCGGCAAGGGCAACGACCAGGTCCGCTTCGAGCTCGGCTATTACGCGCTCGAGCCCGGCATCCGGGTGCTCGCGCCGTGGCGCGAGTGGGACTTGAACTCGCGCGAAAAACTCCTGGCGTACGCGGAGAAGCACGGCATACCGATCGAGATGAAGCACCGCGGCAGCGGCGCACCCTACTCGATGGACGCCAACCTGCTGCATATCAGCTACGAGGGCCGGGCGCTGGAGAATCCGGCGCAGGAGCCCGAGGCGGACATGTGGCGCTGGACCGTCGCGCCGGAAGCCGCGCCCGACCGGCCCGAAATGCTCGCGCTCGACTACGGGCACGGCGACATCATCGCCGTCAACGGTGTGGCGATGACGCCGGCGCAGGTTCTGACCGAATTGAACCGCGTCGGCGGCAAGCATGGCATCGGCCGGCTCGATCTGGTCGAGAACCGCTACGTCGGCATGAAGTCGCGCGGCTGCTACGAGACGCCGGGCGGCACGATCATGCTCAAGGCCCATCGCGCCATCGAGTCGATCTGTCTCGACCGCGAGGTCGCGCATCTCAAGGACGACCTGATGCCGCGCTACGCGAGCCTGATCTACAACGGCTACTGGTGGTCGCCCGAGCGGGCGCTGCTGCAGACGCTCATCGACGCCTCGCAAGGCGCAGTGAACGGCCGCGTGCGGCTGAAACTCTACAAGGGCAACGTGCAGGTCGTCGGCCGGGAGTCGAAGACCGATTCGCTCTTCGACCCGGTGGTGGCGACCTTCGACGACGACCGCGGAGCCTACGAGCAGAAGGACGCGGCTGGTTTCATCAAGCTCAACGCCTTGCGCCTGCGCATCGAAGCTGAGCTGGCGCGCAAGGCGAAGAAGTAATCCCGGCCGCCCGACCGGACGGCGAATCGCATGGCGCCGCGCGCGCGGGCCTTCAAGGCGCAAACCAAGGAAAGTCCCCGCACATGACCAATCCCGCCGAACCCGCCAAGGTCGAATTCATCGACAACCCCCACGCGCCCGAATACTTTGCCTCGGGCGTGAGCGGCTTCCTGGTGAACCTGGGCAACATCCACATTACCTTCGAGAGTGCGCGCGTCAACCACCTGGCGAGTGCCGCTCCGGTCAATCGCGTCGTGATCGCCCGCATCGTCATGCCGGTGGCGGGAGCCCAGGCGCTGGCGCTGGGCCTGTATGACTTCCTCAGGAAGCAGGGACTCGACCCGGTCCCGCCACCACCGGAAAAAGACCGTCTGCAGTGACCCCTGCCGTGGCCAGGGGTCGAGCGGCAGCCGCGTCCCGCGCGCATGGACGCACCGTCCCCGGAGGACGGAACATCTGCTGCGTGATTGCTTTGGTCTGTGACACCAGGCCGGTTCCTCCATTGACGGTATACGCGAACGTGCCGCTGCGCCGGCGAAGACGCCCACGCCACATGCGCCGCGACGAATGGGCCACGCCGAGCTGCTGGGCCACTCTCAGCAGACGGACCGCCCAAAAAAGCAGACGGGAGTTGCGGGGCGAGTAACTCGAACACCGTGAACAATAACCCGCGAACGGACCAGCGCTGAATCATCTCATCCGCACGTCGTGGCACCTCCTGCGGAATCGCCAGGCCGAGCGCCTGTCGGCAACTTCAGTTGTCGACGTTAAGCACCGCGGAGAAATGAAGCGACGCGGCGCAACCGTTGCTAGCGCTACCCGTCAATTTGCCTTCGATCCCTTGGCCAGTCGGGTGGAATGAATTGATGGTCGCGGGCCGTGCAACACCATCTTGCCCCGGACCCGTGCAGGCTAGCATGCCGGGCATCTGGTAGAGCCGGCCGAGGTGCGTAAGCGGCCCGGATACCGTACATACGAGGCCGTTGTGATTGTTGTCAACGAAGGTGAACGTCACCGTGGCCGACTGGTCTCCGACCTGCGTCACGGTGAGGACGTACCTTCCACGGAATGCTGGGTCGTTGCCTGCCGGGTTGGAACACCCGCTGATCGAGCCGGACATGGACCCCGAGTAGTTGCCCGACAGCACGTAGGACATCAGCGTCTGGCGCTGGACCGTCTTCATCACAGTTCCGACGCCATTTATCGTGTAGGTGAACGTCGCGTGATAGATGTCGGTCGGCTGGAACGTCGCTGTGCCGACGGCGCTGACCGTCAATTGGGCGGGATTCCAGGGCTGCGGAAAATAGGTCCCGGTCGTCGCGTAGACCGCCCCGGTGTACGTGCCGGTGCCATCGTCGGTGAGCTGCGCGGTATACCAGGTCGGCTGGCCATCCGACCCGTAGATGAAGAAGGCGAGGAACTGGAAGGTATTGCTTTGGACGACGAAGAAACCCCAGCCCGACTCGGCAGGGTTGTAGTAGACATCGGTGTAGTCAATGGCTCTGGCGCTGAATGCAGCAGTAAGCAACAAAACGCCGAGAAACAATTTTCGCAGCATGACACCACCCCCCCGGGTGAACACACAATTGAACATATGCTTGCCAAAATTACGGCACAAGCGAGCGGCGGGAAAACGCTGCGCCGAGGCCCCAGGAAGACCTTGGGGTTTGAAACGCCTGCCGATAAACCGAGGGCCGACGTTGCAGGCGCCGAGCGGCACCAGGGCGCCCGCCGCCGACACCGTGGTGGTCCGTACCAGCAGAGCGGACAGCTTTCCCAGCCGGCGGCGCCATGCCGCGGCGGCAACGATTATCGTGCAGAGTTGCATGGATCGATCTCCTTTGCGCCTGGTGCTTGACGGGGCGTTTGCTCCCTTGTGTACACTGAGGCGCGCGGAAAGGTCTATGCAGAACATCCGAAAAATTCCGAAAGCTTCCGAGCGCCGTGGCCGGGTGCGTGCCTACCAGTTCGGCCCGTTCCAGATCGACCTGGTGAAGCGGCTGCTGCTTCGGGACGGCGACTTCGTCGCCCTGACCCCGAAGGTTTTTGAAACGCTGGTGGTGTTCGCCGAGAACGACGGCGAAGTGCTGCTGAAGGAGGAACTCATCCGCAGCGTCTGGCCCGATACCGTGGTCGAGGAAGGCAGCCTCAACCGCAACGTCTCGACGCTGCGTAAGGTCTTGGGCGAGTCGCCCAACGACCACCGTTATATCGTCACCATCCCCGGGCGTGGCTACCGCTTCGTCGGTGACGTGCAGCCGGTGCGCGACGAAGCGCGGGGAGAGCTTCGCGAGCCGATCGCGTCGCTCGCGGTGCTGCCGTTTGTGAACCTCACCGGCCACGCGAACCAGGAGTACGTAGCCGACGGGCTGACCGAGGCGCTGATCACCGACCTGGCCCAGATCCGGGCCTTGCGCGTGGTGTCGCGAACCTCGGTCATGCGCTACAAGCATGCGCAGGCCGCATTGCCCGACATCGCGCGCGAGTTGGACGTCGACGGCGTGGTCGAAGGCTCGGTCATGCGCGAAGGCCGGCGTGTGCGCATCACCGTGCAGCTGATCCACGGGCCGAGCGACGCGCACCTGTGGGCCAACGCCTACGAAGGCGAACGCGGCGACATCCTCGGCCTGCAGAGCGCGGTGGCGCGGGCGATTGCGAGGGAGCTCCGGGTCGTATTGACCCCGGCGGAACAGGCACGGTTTGCTGCCGCGCGGGTGGTGAGCCCCGGCACCTACGAGGCCTATCTCAAGGGCCGTCATTTCTGGAACCAGCGCACCCTGCAGGGCCTGCAGCGAAGCATCACCTACTTCGAGCAGGCGATTCGGATGGACCGCGGCTACGCCCTGGCCCATGTGGCACTGGCACAAACCTATCTGGTCATGCTCGACTACGGATTTGACTCGCCGCAGGTGTTGGCGCCGAAGGCCATGCGCGCGGTGCGGCGGGCGCTTGAGCTCGATGACAAGCTGGGCGAGGCGCACGCGGCGCTCGCGCTCCTGAAGCTCGTCCGCGAATGGGATTTCGTCGGCGCGGAAGCCGGGTTCCGCACCGCGCTCGATCTTAGCCCAGGCGATTCCACCGCCCATCAGTGGTACGGCGTGCTGCTGATGTATCAGCGGCGCTTCGACGAGGCGCTGCAGCAAATGCGCCAGGCGCAGAGCCTGGATCCGCTCGCGCCGATCGTTCGCTCGGCGCTGGGGATCCTCTATGTCCTCGCGGGTCGCTACGACGACGCCATCGTCCAGGCCGAGGCCGTGCGCGAAGTCGAGCCGAACTCGCCGCAGGCGCACGCGGTGCTCGGCCTTGCGTGGCAGCAGAAAGGCGACTGCGTGCACGCCATCGCCGAGTTCCGCCGCTACGTCGATTTGTCGGCGAAGGATCCGGACGCACTGATGCGCTTGGGTTGCGCCGGCGCGCGCTCCGGTGACAGCGATGCCGCGCGCGATGCCCTGCGCGCGCTGCGCGCGCGTTCCGCGCAGGAGTACGTCGCGCCGGGAAGCCTGGCGGCACTCGAGCTCGCGCTGGGCGATACCGAGGGCGCACTCTCAGAGCTCGGGAAGGGCCTCGAGCAACGGGCAAGTTCGCTCCTGATGCTCGCCGTCGATCCGGCATTTGCGCCGCTGCGGCCGAATGCGCGTTTTCAGGCTCTGCTGCGCCAGATCGGCTTGCCGGCATAGCCCGCGCGGCCTTGGTCGGCGCAGCGGATCGTGGTAGTTTCAACGCTTTACCATCAGGCGCGTGACGCATGCCTTCGTTCGACATCATCTCCGAAGTCAACCAGGTCGAGGTCCGCAACGCGCTCGATCAGACCAACAAGGAACTCTCGACCCGCTTCGACTTCAAGGGCTCCGACGCGCGGGTCGAGCACAAGGAGAACGAGCTCACGCTCTACGCCGACGACGACTTCAAGCTCAAGCAGGTAACCGACGTGCTGCTGGGCAAGCTCGCCAAGCGCGGGCTCGACGTGCGCGCGCTCAAGCCCGGCAGCACGGAAAAGATCGGTGGCGACAAGGTCAAGCAAGTGATTACCATCCGCGTCGGCATCGAGCAGGAGTTGGCCAAGCGCATCGTGAAGACGATCAAGGAGTCCAAGCTCAAGCTCCAGGCGAGTATCCAGGGAACCGCGGTGCGGGTCTCCGGTGGCAAGAAAGACGAGCTGCAGAGCGCGATCGCGCTGGTAAAAAAAACCGTCACCGATTTCCCGGTCCAGTTCGGCAACTTTCGGGATTGAGCTTCAGGACGGGGACGAACGGCTTGCTGCCCGAGCGCGCGCTGGCATTTCCGGTTGCGCTGCGTGCCTTCACGCACGCCGATGCGGCGCGCGTGCAGGTACTCGCCGGCGAACGCGCGGTGGCCGAGACGACCGCCTTGATCCCGCACCCCTACCCGGACGGCGCCGCCGCGGCATGGATCGCGGCCCAGGCGCGAGACCGGGCGGCCGGTCGCGAGTACACCTATGCCGTCACGGCGGCCGGCGACGAGCTCGTGCTCGGCGCGATCGCCTTGCGCCCCGCCGCGACCGAGGGCGACAACCTGGGCTACTGGATCGGCCGCGCCTACTGGGGTCGCGGCTACGCGACCGCGGCGGCACGCGCCGTGATCGCCCTGGCCTTCACGCTCCTCGAGCTCGATCTCGTCACCGCGTCGCACCTGGCCCGCAATCCGGCATCCGGACGGGTGCTGGAGAAATGCGCGCTCAGGCCGCTGCGCACGGAGGTGCGCCTGCACCGCGGCGCGGACGAACCATTTTGCGTGCGCGTGCTTAGCCGCGCAGCCTGGGAGCAGGACGTCGCCGGGTGACGCGCCGCCGGCGCCAAGCGTCAGGCGAGGTCGGCGAGCAAAGCCTTTCGCGTGGGCTCGGGGACCGGGTCGAGCGTCGCGCGGTACGCCGGGTGATCGACGCCGATCGCCAGGCCGGCGCCGGCCTTGAGCGCGGCGATCATCGCCGCGGTGAGCTCGAAGCGCACGAAATGCACCGCCGAGGTCTTGTCCACGGTCTCGCGCTCGAGATCCTCGTCGGCGATGGCGACGACCCGCGGCTGGCCGGCGACCTGCACCCAGACGCGAGCCTCGATGCCGCGCAGCTGCGCGAGCGCGCGCCGGCGCACGGCCACATCCTCGTACTCCACCAGCAGCGTGGCTTTCCAGTTCTGCCCGTCGGGCACCAGTGGATTGTAGGCGTCGAGCTCCTCCTGGATGCCCGCCTCTTCGAAGGTCTTTTCGATGCGCAGCATTTCCTGGATCTGGTAGCGGATGGTGAGCTCGTCCTCGAACAGGAGCGTGAGGTCTTCCCCCAGCCGGACCATGCGCGGCCTCTTGTGCGCGAGCACCCGGGCGCGGAAGGCCGGTCGCTGCTTCGCATAGGCTTCCAGCGTCAGCAGACTTTCACGCGCGATGCGCGGCATCGGTCTCTCCTCCAAGGCGACGCAACGCGAGCGGACCGGCAATCAGAGCCCGTAGGCGATGCGGATGAGTGTCAGCGGGTGCGCCAGGCGCACCGGGTTCGCGCTCGCATCCGTTGCGGCGGCCTCTTCGATGGCCTGCATGATCGTGGCGCCGGCAAGCGGGCAATCCGAACTCACGTAATCGGGCGCGCCCTCCGCCATCTGCCGGAACAGCGGGCGGCCAATCTTCATCGACGCCGCATAGAATTCGCGCTTGACTCCCCAGGTACCGTCGTGGCCTGCACAGCGCTCGACGGTGTGCGCCGTGGTGCCGGGCACCCACTCGATCACCTCGCGCGTTTTTTGGCCGATGTTCTGCACCCGCGAATGGCACGGGATGTGATACGAAACCTTGCCCAGCGCGGTCTTGAAATCGCGCTTCAGCAACCCGTCCTTGTCGCGCAGCACGAGATACTCGAACGGGTCGAGCATCGCCGCCGAGACCGCCTTCACCTCCGCGTCTTCAGGAAAAACCAGCGGCAACTCGCTCTTGAACATGAGCGTGCACGACGGCACCGGCGTGAGCAGCGCATAGCCCTCGGCTGCCAGGGCGGCCAGGCGCGGGATGTTGGCCTCCTTAAGTTGCCGAACCGATTCGAAGTCGCCCAGCTCCAGCTTCGGCATCCCGCAGCAGGGCGCGTCGTCGACGAGCACGTACGGGATCTCGTTGTGATCGAGGATTAAGAGCAGGTCGAGCCCGATGCCCGGCTGGTTGTAATTGACGTAGCAGGTGGAGAAAACCGCCACCTTGCCGGCGCTACGCTCGCCATGCCTGACCGGCCAGCGGCCGGACTCGGGGGCGAGCGCCGAGAAGCGCTTCGAGGCGTAGGGCGGAAGCCGGCGTTGCGGGTGCACGCCGAGGAGTCCTTGCAAAGCCTTGCGCGCAAGCGGTGCCGCATTGGCCTTGTTGACGATCTGGACGACCACCGGAATCGTCGCGAGCTTGCCCAGCCGGTCGGTACTGGTCAGCACCCGGTCACGCCAGTGTGTCCTGCCCTGCACGAACTTGCGCGCCTTGGCGCGCAGCATCAGGTGCGGAAAGTCCACGTTCCATGGATGCGGCGGCACGTACGGGCACTTGGTCATGTAGCAGACGTCGCACAGATAGCACTGGTCGACGACCCGGCCGTAGTCCGCCTTGTCCACCCCGTCCACTTCGCCGGTCTTGCCTTCATCGACCAGATCGAACAGGGTGGGAAAGGCGTTGCACAGGCTCACGCAACGCCGGCAGCCGTGACAGATGTCGAAGATGCGCGCGAGCTCGGCGTTGAGCGCAGCCTCGTCGTAGAAATCCGGATTGCGCCAATCGAGCGGATGCCGGGTCGGCGCTTCGAGGCTGCCCTCGCGGAAGGTCATACTCTGTCGCGTTGAAAGGAGCGCACGGCGCACGTGAGCATCGGCGCGGCGCGAAACTCGCGCTGCGCCCTGATCACGACCTTCCCCGTGCGCGACAACGGCTAGTCGGTCAAAGCGTCGAGCGCCTTCTTGAACCGGTTGGCGTGCGAGCGCTCCGCCTTGGCCAGGGTCTCGAACCAGTCGCCGATTTCCTCGAAACCCTCGCCGCGCGCGGCCTTCGCCATGCCCGGGTACATGTCGGTGTACTCGTGCGTCTCACCGGCGATCGCCGCCTTGAGGTTCTCGCGCGTCTTGCCGATCGGCAGATCGGTTGCCGGATCGCCGACCACGGCGAGGTAATCGAGATGGCCATGCGCGTGCCCGGTCTCGCCTTCGGCGGTCGAGCGGAACACCGCGGCGACATCGTTCTGTCCTTCGACATCGGCCTTGTTGGCGAAATACAAATAGCGCCGGTTGGCCTGCGACTCGCCGGCGAACGCGGCCTTCAGGTTCTCGTGCGTCTTGGTTCCCTTCAGGTTCATTGCCGCTCTCCTTTGGCGATGCGAACCACGCATTCTGCGCAGCGCTGCATCATATGTCCAATTGATTGTTCAAATCCTTGCAATAAGTCGCGTGTATTTCACTCCCCACTCCCGCGCACGCGACACCGCGACGCTTGCCGCTTCTAATCGATCCGCTCGTACGCCGGCAGGGTCAGAAACTCGATGAACGTGTCGCTGTTGACCAGGTCGACGAACAGCGCCGCCGCTTCCTCGTAGCGCCCGTCACCGAAAGCGGGGCCGAGCAGCGTTCGGATCTTCTGCATCTCCTCCGGAATCATGACCGCGACCATCTCCCGGGTCACCTTGCGACCGTCGTCGAGCCTGCCTTTCGCCGAGCGGATCCACTGCCACACCTGCGAGCGCGAGATCTCCGCGGTGGCGGCGTCTTCCATCAGGTTGTAGATCGGTACCGCGCCCTGGCCGGCGAGCCACGCGCCGATGTACTGGATGGCGACGTTGATGTTCAGGCGCACCCCCGGCTCGGTGATCGGCTTTTCCGGTTCGAAGCGGAGCAGGTCGGCGGCGCTCACCCGGACGTCCTGACGCGGGCGCGAGGCGATCTGGTTGGGCCCGGGCATGAGCCGGTCGAAGACTTCCTTCGCCACCGGCACCAGCCCCGGATGCGCCACCCAGGTGCCGTCGTGACCGATCGTCGCCTCGTGTTCCTTGTCCGCCCGGACCTTGGCGAAGGCGTCCTTGTTCGCCGCCTCGTCGTTCTTCACCGGGATCTGCGCCGCCATGCCGCCCATGGCGTGGATGTTGCGGCGGTGACAGGTTTTGATGCACAGCTCGGCGTAACTCTGCATGAAGTGCGTGGTCATCGTCACCCGGACGCGATCGGCGAGGCAGAATTCGCGGTTGAGGCGAAACTTCTTGATGCAGGAGAAGATGTAATCCCAGCGGCCGCAGTTAAGTCCCGCCGAATGCTCGCGCAGCTCGTAGAGGATCTCGTCCATCTCGAACGCGGCGAGGATCGTCTCGATCAACACCGTCGCCTTGATCGTCCCCCGCGGCACGCCCAGCTCGTCCTGCGCCAGCACGAAGATGTCGTTCCACAGCCGCGCCTCGAGATGGCTTTCCAGCTTCGGCAGATAGAAGTACGGCCCGGTACCACGGGCGACGAGCTCTGCGGCGTTGTGAAAGAAGTAGAGCGCAAAGTCGAACAGGCCGCCCGAGACCGGAGCGCCGTCGACCCGGACATGCTTTTCGGGAAGATGCCAGCCGCGCGGGCGCACGAACAGCGTCGCCAACTTGGCGTTGAGCTGGTAGGTCTTGCCCTCGGGCGAGACGTAGTCGATCCGGCGCCGGATCGCGTCGCGCAGGTTGATGTGCCCCTGGATGTTGTTGTCCCACTTCGGCGTATTGGCATCCTCGAAGTCGGCCATGAACACGCTCGCGCCGGAATTGAGCGCGTTGATGATCATCTTGCGATCGACCGGACCGGTGATCTCGACCCGGCGATCGAGGATATCCGCGCCGATCGCTGCGCAGGTCCAG
Organism: Casimicrobiaceae bacterium; assembly: GCA_035939595.1. Taxonomy (GTDB): domain Bacteria; phylum Pseudomonadota; class Gammaproteobacteria; order Burkholderiales; family Casimicrobiaceae; genus PALSA-1003. The sequence continues at coordinate 45,275 of DASZFQ010000165.1, read as the reverse complement.
TCGGCCTCGCGCAGCGCGCGTGTCTCGGGCAGGAAATCGGGCAGCTTGCCCGCGTCGAGCTCTCGTTGCCGCATGCCACGCCGGGCGAGCAGCTCGGCGCGGCGGCCGCCGAAGGCGCGTTGCAGGCGGGCGACGAACTCCAGCGCGGCGGGGGTGAGAATCTGGGCGTAGTCGGCCGTCATGCGCCCGGTAATCTCGATCCCGGGGCCGAATTGCGGCGTGCTCATGAGTTATCCTTCTTTTAAATCAGTTGGTTGGCCAATGACCGGCGCAGACATCGAGGCTGCCGCAGGACGCGGGTGGCGTACCGGAAGCGCCGGCTAAAGGCCGATCGGGCCCTCGGCGCTGCTGCAATGCCGCGATGATAGCAGGACGCAGCCTGAGGCAAACGCGTGGCCGCTTAGGTCCCGGCCCTAATCCCAGCCTTCGCCAGGCCGCCCGGCGAGCCGATCCAGGGTGATGTTCCAGGACAGCGTGATGCGCGGCCGGCTGCCGAGGTAGGGATTGACGCTATGCAGGTAATCGCTGGCGAAGATGAGCATCGTGCCCGGCAGCATCGGCGGCATCATGTGCCTGGTGACGCGGCCGGGCTCGTCCGGGCAGCAGGCGTCGATGCGCGGGTCGGCGAAGCAGAGCTTGCCGGCCATCTGATCCGCCGGGTCGCCGTCGCCGGGGTCGAGCATGTAGACGATGCTGACGTTGCAGCGCAGGTGGCTGTGCGGCATGCAGTAGTCGCCGGCGCGGTACACGGAGGCCCAGCTGTCGTCGGCGTACACCGGCCGGCGCGACAGCGTGCGATGCGCGAGCATCAACGCCCGCGCATGGATGAGCGATGCCGCCGGGGCATTCCAGGCGGCGATCTTGCGCACCTTGCTGCCGCAGCCGCCACGGAAGATCTTCCCGCGCCAGCGCGGGTCGCGCTCGGCGGCGAGCACAGCCTCGATCAACGGCGCGTGGAAGATCTCGAAGTCGGCGAACCGGGTCGCGGCCATCAGCGGTGCCGACAGCGGCTCGACCACCTGTGCGTCGGGCCAGGCCGGCAGCTCGACGCCGGCGACGGCCACTGTGGCGGGGAGTGCGGCCTGCTCTCCCGCCTCGGACACGAGGCTCGCCCCCGCCATCGCCTACGCCGCCAGCTGCGGATTGAGCCGCTCCTGCCGGCTGTGCAGCTTGTTCACCGCATTCAAATAGGCCTTGGCCGAGGCGACCAGGATGTCGGTGTCCGCGCCCAGGCCGTTGACGATGCGGCCGTCACGTTCCAGCCGCACCGTAACCTCCCCTTGCGCATCGGTGCCGATGGTTATCGCGTTGACCGAATAGAGCACCATCTTCGCCCCGGAGTGCACCATCTGCTCGATGGCGCGGAACGTGGCGTCGATCGGACCGTCGCCGCGCGCGTGCACGTGGTGCTGACGATCGCCCTCGGCGAGGGTGACGTCCGCCTGCGGCACCTCGCCCGTGGCCGAGACGATCTTGAGCGCGACGAGCTTGTAATGCTCGCGCTCCGGCGTGAGCTGCTCATCGGAGGCCAACGCATGCAGGTCCTCGTCGAACACCTCGCCTTTCTTGTCGGCGAGCTCCTTGAAGCGCGCGAAGGCGTGGTGCACTGCCTCCTCGCTGCCCAGGTCGATGCCGAGTTCGGCCAGACGCGTCTTGAATGCATTGCGGCCGGAAAGTTTCCCCAGCACCAGCTTGTTGGCGCCCCAGCCGACGTCCTCGGCGCGCATGATCTCGTAGGTTTCGCGGTGCTTGAGCACGCCGTCCTGGTGGATCCCCGACTCATGCGCAAACGCGTTCGCACCGACGATCGCCTTGTTCGGCTGCACCGGGAAGCCGGTGATGCCGGAGACGAGCTTCGACGCCGCGACGATCTGCGTGGTGTCGATGCGCGTCGTACAGGGAAAGACGTCCTTGCGCGTCTTGACCGCCATGACGACTTCCTCCAGCGATGCGTTGCCTGCGCGTTCGCCCAGGCCGTTGATGGTGCACTCGACCTGGCGCGCGCCGTGCATCACCGCCGAGAGCGAATTCGCCACCGCCATGCCCAGGTCGTTGTGACAGTGCACCGACCATACCGCCTTGGTGGCGTTCGGAATCCGCTCGCGCAGCGACCCGATGAGCGCCCCGAACTGCCACGGCATGGTGTAGCCGACGGTGTCGGGGATGTTGACCGTGGTCGCGCCGGCCTTGATGGCCGCTTCAATGAGGCGGCACAGAAAGTCGGGCTCCGACCGGCCCGCGTCCTCGGGCGAGAACTCGACGTCGTCGGTGTACTCGCACGCCCAGCGCACCGCCTTGATCGCCTGCTCGAGCACCTGCTCCGGCGTCATGCGCAGCTTCATCTGCATGTGGATGGGCGAACTGGCGATGAAGGTATGCACGCGCCCCGAGCGGGCACCCTTGAGCGCCTCGCCGGCGCGCCGGATGTCGTTCTCGTTGGCGCGCGCGAGCGCGCATACGGTGCTGTCCTTGAGCGTCTGCGCAATCGCGCGCACCGCCTCGAAGTCGCCGTTCGAGGACGCCGGAAAGCCCGCCTCGATCACGTCGGCCCGAAGCCGCTCGAGCTGGCGCGCGATGCGCATCTTTTCCTCGCGCGTCATCGACGCCCCGGGGCTCTGCTCGCCGTCGCGAAGCGTGGTGTCAAAGATGATCAGATGGTCTTGCATGATTGAGCTCCTGCCAAGCTGGAACGCTTAAACTTCCTCCCCGCCACGATGCTTCGGGCGGGTGCGCACTACCAAGGGGCGGGGTGGATTATCTGCGCGCGGGGCGCAGCAGCAGCTCGCCGAGGCCGGCGGCTGCCAGGAGCAGCAGAGGAAAAACGCGGTCGTGCAAACAGCTCATGGCAATGACTATAGCGGGATTGGCGCCCCCCCGCAACTGCCGTCGGGCGCGGCCGCCCCCAGTGCGTTCAGGCGCGGCGGCGCTTGAGCGCGAGCCATGCCGACCAGACGTAGCCGGAGAGTGCATAGAGGACGAAGCCGGCGAACAGGACCATCGGCGGCTGATAACTCACCAGGACGAAGAACAGGACGATGAGCAGGATCACCACGAACGGCACGCTGCGCCGCAGGTTGATGGTCTTGAAACTGTAATACCTGAAGTTGCTGACCATGCTCACGCCGGCAAAAACCGTCACCGCCAGTGCCCACCAGCGATAGGTCTCCGGATCGAGCGCGCGATCGTCCATGGTCCACACGAAGCCGGCCACCAGTGCCGCCGCCGACGGGCTCGGCAAGCCCTGGAAGTAACGCTTGTCGGCAACCTCGAGGTTGGTGTTGAAGCGCGCCAGACGCAGCGCGGCAAACACACAGTACAGGAATGCGGCGGCCCAGCCGAGGTTGCCCATGCTGAACAGCGCCCACTCGTAGATGACGAGCGCCGGTGCGGCGCCGAAGCAGACCATGTCGGACAGGCTGTCGTACTCGGCACCGAACGCACTCTGCGTCCGGGTCAGGCGGGCGACGCGCCCGTCCAGGCCGTCGAGGACGAGGGCCACGAAAACGGCCCTCGCCGCCCAGTCGAAGCGGCCGTTCATCGCCTGCACGATGGCCCAGAAGCCGGCAAAGAGCGCCGCGGTCGTGAACAGGTTCGGCAGCAGGTAGATGCCGCGGCGGCGGATTCGGTTCTTGGCGAACGCCCGCTCTTGCTGGAAATCCCCCATGCGCGCCAGCCTAGCAGGTCGATCGGGCCAAGACAAACCCCGCGCCCGGTCAGCTTAAGCGAGCGCGGCGACGATCGTCGTCGTCGCCTGCACCGCATCGCCCACCGCGACGCGGGGCGTGGCGTCGGCGGGCAGATAGACGTCGACGCGCGAGCCGAAGCGGATGAATCCGTAGCGTTGTCCGCGCGCCAGGCGCTCGCCCGGACCGACGTAGCAGAGGATGCGCCGCGCTACCAGGCCCGCGATCTGCACGCAGGTGACGTCGCCGCGGTCGGGCGTGGCGATGTGCAGCGCACAGCGTTCGTTTTCGTCCGACGCCTTGTCCAGCGCGGCATTGACGAAGCTGCCGGCGTGATACCACTTGTTCCTCACTTCGCCATCGACCGGGCTGCGATTGGAATGCACATTGAACACGTTCATGAACACGCTGATCTTCAGCGCGTCGCGATCGAGATAGGGATCGCGCGCGCGCGCCACCAGCACGACCTTGCCGTCGGCCGGCGAAAGCACCGCGTTGGCGTCCTGCGGCGCGACCCGCGGCGGATCGCGGAAGAACTGGGCGATGAAGACGACCGCGAGCCAGGCGAGCCCCGCGAAGAACCACGGCCCGGTCCACGACAGCGCGAGCGCAAGCACGATCGCGGCGGCCAGGAACGCCCAGCCCTCGCGGGCGATGATCGGGTGCGGATACGGCGACGCAGGCATCGCCGGCTTATTGCGTCTGCTCGTCGATGCGCTTGGCCTGGTCCTGGGCGTCGCGCTGCAGCTGCTGCTCCAGGCCGCGCGCACGCTCGATGGCGGTGGTCGGCGTGGCCGGCGCGCTGGTCGGATCGACGTTGGCCTGACTCGCCGCCGGCGGCATGCGGGTGCCGGCATGGGTGGCCTGATCGGCACCGGGAAGCAGCCCGTAGCCCCTGAGCGCCCGCTCGGCGACGAGCGCGACGATGACCAGGGCGATGAGGATCACGAACAGTCCCACCCAGCCGCGCTGGCGGCTCCGCCAGCCGGTCGCGCCTAGTTGCGCGACTGGTCGACGAGCTTGTTGCGCTTGATCCAAGGCATCATTTCCCGCAGCTTGTCACCGACCTGCTCGATCGGATGCTCGGCGGTCATGCGGCGCCGCGACAACAGCGTCGGCGCACCGGCGCGGTTTTCCAGGATGAAGCTCTTCGCATACTCGCCGCTCTGGATGCGTCCGAGCGCGGCACGCATCGCATCCTTGGTCGCGGCCGTAATGATCAGCGGCCCGGTGACATACTCGCCGTATTCGGCATTGTTCGAGATGGCGTAATTCATATTGCCGATGCCGCCCTCGTAGAGCAGATCGACAATCAGCTTCAGCTCGTGCAGGCATTCGAAGTACGCCATCTCCGGCGCGTACCCGGCTTCGACCAGCACCTCGAAGGCGTTCTTGACCAGCTCCACGCAGCCGCCGCAGAGGACGGTCTGCTCGCCGAAAAGGTCCGTTTCCGTCTCTTCCTTGAACGAGGTCTCGATCACCCCGGCCCGCGCGCCGCCGATCGCGGCGGCGTAGGAAAGGGCGAGGTCGCGCGCCTTGCCACTGACGTCCTGGTGCACGGCGATGAGCATCGGCGTGCCGCCGCCGGCGACGTAGGTCGAGCGCACCGTGTGCCCCGGCGCCTTGGGGGCGATCATCACCACGTCGAGATCGGCACGCGGCGCAACCTGCCCGTAATGGATGTTGAATCCGTGCGCGAACGCCAGCGTCGCGTTTTTGCGGATGTTGGGTACTACCTCCTCCCGATACACCGCCGCGATGTGCTCGTCGGGCATGAGCATCATCACCAGGTCGGCGCCCTTCACCGCGGCGGCGACGCCGGCCACCTTGAGCCCGGCTCGCTTTGCCTTGTCCCAGGACGCGCCGCCCTCGCGCAAGCCGACGGTCACCTTCACCCCGGAGTCATTGAGGTTCTGCGCGTGCGCATGGCCTTGCGAGCCATAGCCGACGATGGTGACCTTCTTGCCCTTGATGAGCGACAGATCGGCGTCTTTTTCGTAATAGACCTTCATCGCGTTCTCCTAAGCCCTGAGTATGCGCTCGCCGCGGCCGATCCCCGAGGCGCCGGTGCGTACCGTTTCCAGGATCACGCCCGGCTCGATTGCCTGGAGGAAGGCGTCGAGCTTCGATCCGGTGCCGGTGAGCTCGATGGTGTAGCTCTTGTCGGTGACATCGAGAATGCGGCCGCGGAAGATGTCGGCGAGCCGCTTCATCTCGTCCCGGTCCTTGCCCGCGGCGCGCACCTTGACCAGCATGAGTTCGCGCTCGATGTGGTTGCCGTCGGTGAGGTCGATGACCTTGACCACCTCGACCAGCTTGTTCAACTGCTTGGTGATCTGCTCGACGACGTCGTCCGAGCCGACCGTCACGATGGTCATGCGCGACAGGGTCGGATCCTCGGTGGGAGCGACGGTCAGCGACTCGATGTTGTAGCCGCGCGCCGAGAACAGGCCCGAAATGCGCGACAGCGCGCCGGCCTCGTTCTCCACCAGGATCGACAGGATGTGCCGCACGCCTAGAGCTCCTCGGCGAGAATCATTTCGGTCAGCCCCTTGCCGCCAGGCACCATCGGAAACACGTTCTCCGACTGGTCGGTGATCATGTCGAGAAACACCAGGCGGTCCTTGAGCTTGAATGCCTCCCGCAGCGCGCCCTCGACGTCGCCCGGGCGCTCGATCTTCATGCCGACGTGACCGAAAGCCTCGGCGAGCTTGGTGAAATCCGGCAGCGCATCCATGTACGACTCCGCGTAGCGGTTGCCATAGAAGAATTGCTGCCACTGCCGCACCATGCCCATGTACTTGTTGTTCAGGTTCACGATCTTGACCGGCAGGTGATACTGCTTGCAGGTCGACAGCTCCTGAATGCACATCTGGATCGAGGCTTCGCCGGTGACACAGGCGACCGTGGCCCCCGGGTTGGCGAGCACCGCGCCCATCGCCGCCGGCAAGCCGAAGCCCATCGTGCCCAGACCGCCGGAATTGATCCAGCGCCGCGGCCGCTCGAACGGGTAGTACTGCGCGACCCACATCTGGTGCTGGCCCACATCGGAGGTGATGATCGCGTCGCCGCCGGTGATCTCGTAGAGTTTTTCGATCACGTACTGCGGCTTGATGAGCGCGCTCTTGCGGTCGTACTTGAGGCACTCCTTGCGCTGCCACTCCTTGATCTGGGCCCACCAGTCCTTGAGCGCCTGGGCATCGGGACGATGCGGCGAGGACTCGATGAGCCTGAGCATCTCTTCGAGCACCTCGGCGACGTAGCCTACGATCGGCACATCGACCTTCACCCGCTTGGAAATCGACGACGGGTCGATGTCGATGTGGATGATCTTGCGGTCGGAGCGGAAGAAGTGCGCTGGATTGCCGATGACCCGGTCGTCGAAGCGCGCGCCCACGGCGAGCAGCACGTCGCAGCCTTGCATGGCCATGTTCGATTCGAAGGTGCCATGCATGCCGAGCATGCCGGTGAACTGGGGGTCCGTGCCCGGAAAGCCGCCGAGGCCCATGAGCGTGTTGGTGCAGGGAAAACCGAGCAGGCGCACCAGGCGTGTGAGCTGGGGCGCGGCGTTGTTGAGCACCACGCCGCCGCCGGCATAGACCATCGGCCGCTTCGCCTCCAGCAGCAACTGCACCGCCTTTTTGATCTGGCCCGCGTGGCCGCGGGTCACCGGGTTGTAGGAGCGAAGCGTGATGGTCTTCGGGTAGCTGTATTCGGCGCTTGCCTGTGTCACGTCCTTGGGAATGTCGACGAGCACCGGGCCCGGGCGCCCGGACTGCGCCAAGTAGAACGCCTTTTTGATCGTCACCGCCAGCTGGGCCACGTCCTTGACCAGGAAGTTGTGCTTGACGCACGGCCGGGTGATGCCGACGGTGTCGCATTCCTGGAACGCGTCCTGGCCGATAGCGTGGGTCGGCACCTGGCCGGTGATGACCACCATCGGGATCGAATCCATGTAGGCGGTAGCGATCCCGGTGACCGCGTTGGTGACCCCCGGGCCGGAGGTGACCAGGCAAACCCCGATCTTGTTTGACGAGCGCGAATAGCCGTCGGCGGCGTGCGCCGCGCCCTGCTCGTGCCGGACCAGGACGTGCTTGACCTGGTCCTGGTTGAACAGCGCGTCGTAGATGTTGAGTACCGCGCCGCCCGGGTAGCCGAAGACGTACTCGACGCCTTCTTCCTGCAGGCAGCGGATGACGATCTCTGCGCCGGTTAGCTGCATGATGCGTTGTGCCCCAAGCGATGATGAACACGTTTACCCGGCGCCGCTCTGTGCGGGCCGGGGCCTGCAAAACGCGCCGCGCCTCGGTCAGGCGCTCAGGCTTAAAAGGCTTTTCCGGGTTGAAAGCCGGTCTCGTCGCATCCCATCGGGAACTCCTACGCGCTTGTGGCGCGTCCGGAGGGGAGGCAAACGGCCGTTTTTGCAGCACCACGCGGATTCCCGAAGAAACCCGCGAAAGCCACGTTACCGGTATCGCCCGCCCCGGTCAAGCCGGTGCCTTGGGCCGGTACGGTGTGCACGGGTGATGTTGGTGAAGGAATGGTACTGGGGGTAGCCCGTGGGGGTTTTGCGACCGGATACGGGTTGGGAGAGCCGCAGTGCGGTCGTTCGAGGTTGTTGCAAGAGAGCCAGCGCAGCAGTTCGAGACGCCCCTTGTCAGCGCTTGTTGCTGGCCATTCGATCGCCCTTGCCGGACGCGGTCCGGCTTTGTCGGCGGCGCGATTATAATCGCCGCGATAGGCGTCGGGAGGATAGCAATAGCTTCGCACCAGGAGATCGCGAATTTTCTTGCACAGGTCGAGCGCCGCGCCTACAAGCAAGCGCTGTTTGCCGTGCGCGACGAGGATGCCGCGCTCGACATCGTCCAGGACGCGATGCTGAGGCTGTCCGAGAAGTACGCCACCAAGCCGCTGCCGGAACTGCCCATGCTGTTTCAGCGCATCCTGCAGAACGCCATCCACGACCACTTCCGGCGGCAGAAGGTGCGCTCGACCTGGACGACGCTGCTGTCGGCAATGGGGCAGAAGGAGGACAAGGATGAGGACTTCGACCCGCTCGAAACTTTGCCCGCAAAGGCGGACTCGAATTGGGCGGATCCGGCAGAGCAGCACCAGCAGGCGGAGACCCTGGCCTTGATCGAGCAGGCGCTCGCCCGCTTGCCGGCACGTCAACGCCAAGCATTTCTGTTGCGTTACTGGGAAGAACTCGATGTGGCGGAGACCGCCACGGCCATGGGCTGCTCCGAGGGCAGTGTGAAGACGCACTGCTCCAGGGCAGTTCATGCATTGGCTGAGGTGCTCAAAGCCAAGGGGGTTAGCTTATGAACGAGCATGAAACCGCAAAGAAAATAACGGGTTACCTCGATCGTGGCACGGCGGAACTCAAGGCCGGGGTGGCCTATCGGCTGCAGCGCGCGCGGCAACTGGCGCTGTCGCAACTCTCCGAGCAGCAAGTGCCGCAGTTGGCCTTGGCGGAGCCGGGCGGCGGCAGTTTCGGCTCACACCGGTTCCTCGCCGTCACCCGCCTTTCGCTCGGCGTGTTGCTGCTCGTCGCCGGGGTGTTCGCTTACAACTATTGGGAAACGCGGCAGCAGGCACGCGACATCGAAGAGACCGACGCAGCCATCCTTTCCTCCGAGCTGCCGATCGAAGCCTATCTGGACCAGGGATTCGAGGCTTGGCTCAAGCACTCCGAGCCCTGATCGCAGCTGCGCTGCTGGCGGCGGTGGTCGCCAGTTCGCCGGCCGCCGCGGTTGGGCCCGGGCAGCAGGCCCCGACATGGGGACAGCTGTCGCCGGCCAACCGCCAGGTGCTGGCACCCCTTGCCTCCGAGTGGGACAGCTTCGACCCGCAGCGCAAGCAGAAATGGCTGGGCATCGCCAACCACTATCCGATGCTCGCCCCGGTCGAGCAGCAGCGGCTCCAGCAGCAGATGAGCGCCTGGGCGCACCTGACTCCCGAGCAGCGGCAGCTGGCCCGGGAGCAGTACAAGAACTTCCGCCAGTTGCCTCCCGAGCAACGCCAGCAGGTGGCGCAGAAATGGCACGAGTACCAGCAGTTGCCGCCGGAAAAGCGGCGCGAGTTCGCCGCCCGCGGCACTGCGCCGCACAGGCGGCCGTGACGGTGGCTACACGGCGCGCCTGATCGCGAGCGGCGGCGCGGCGCCGGCGGGGCTCGCGCGCCGGCTCGGCGCGTCGCTGTACGAGGCGCTGATGCTCGCTGCCCTCCTGCTCGGGCTTAGCTTCGTGCTCCTGCCGCTGGTCACGCCCGCAGCGCTCGCCCCGGGCGCCGCGCCCGCCGACGCGTCCCCCAGCCTCTATCTGCCTTCTCCCGGCGCGAGGGGGTGGTCAGGGGCGGTGCTCTTCGCCGCCTGCGGCGCCTACTGCATCGGACTATGGAGCGGCGGTCGGCGCACGCTGCCGATGAAAACCTGGCGGCTCGCGCTGGCAACGGCCACTGGCCACACCGTGGCGCCGCGCCGGGCCGCATGGCGCTTTGTCGCCTGGTGGATCGGCCCGGCACTCGCCGTTGCCGGCTACATGGCATTGCAGCCGCTTGGCCTAGGTCGCTGGGCGCTGCCCCTGCTGGCCGTCAATTACGCCTGGGCACTCGTCGATCGGGAGCGGCAATTCCTGCACGACCGCGTGGCCGGCACGCGCCTGATCGTGCCGGCGGCGGCCTAGTCAAGGCGCCACCCTCCGGCGCGGCTTCTTGCTCCGGTAGCGCGCCGCGCTCGCCACGATCTCCTTCTTCGCTTCCTCGGCGCCGACCCAGCTCGACACGCGCACCCATTTGCCCGGTTCCAGGTCCTTGTAGTGCTCGAAGAAATGGGCGATCTGGCGGGTCGTGACCTCGGGCAGATCGCGCGGCGACTCGACGCCACGGTAAAGGCTCGACAGCTTGTCGATCGGCACCGCGAGGATCTTGAAGTCGGCGCCGGCTTCGTCGTCCATCTTGAGCATGCCGATGGGGCGGCAGCGCACCACCACGCCGGTGATCAGCGGTACCGGCGAGAGCAGCAGCACGTCGCAGGGGTCTCCGTCTCCGGACAGCGTGCGCGGGATGTAGCCGTAGTTGCACGGATAGCGCATCGCCGTCGACATGAAGCGGTCGACGAATACGGCACCGGTGTCCTTGTCGACTTCGTACTTGATCGGATCGCCGTGCATCGGGATCTCGATGACGACGTTGCAATCGTGCGGGACGTCCGTGCCGGAGGAAACGCGGTCGAGATTCATGGCCTGCGCGCTGGGACGAGGACGGCCGCATTATAGCGGGCGGCCCCGCGGCGGCTGCCGTATCATCGCTGCTTTGGCTGACGGCCCCGTTCATGCTCTACACGCTCGGCTCACGGCAGGTCCAGCTGCGCGGTTCACACCACTTCGTCGCCGCCAACGCGACGGTCATCGGCAGCGTGGTGCTCGAGGACGAGTCGTCGGTGTGGTTCAACAGCGTCATTCGCGGCGACAACGACCTGATCAGCGTCGGTGCCCGCTCCAACGTGCAGGACGGCTCGGTGCTGCACACCGATGCCGGCGTCGCGCTCACCATAGGCGCCGAAGTCAGCATCGGCCACCAGGTCATGCTGCACGGCTGCACCATCGGCGAGGGATCGCTCATCGGCATCAAGGCACTGATCCTCAACCACGCCGTCATCGGCCGCGAATGCCTGATCGGCGCCAATGCGCTGGTCACCGAGGGCAAGATAATTCCCGATCGCTCGCTCGTGCTGGGTTCCCCCGGCAAGGTGGTGCGCACGCTCTCCGCGGAGGAAGTGGCGGAGATCCGCGGCATTGCCGCGCACTACGTCGAGCGCGCGCGCCGCTACCTCGGGGACCTGGAGCCCGACCCGCGCGCGGGCGGTTGACGCCGCAAGCCAGCTCGAATCCGCCCCGGCATCGCGCCGCATCTAACCGCTACCTTTGCTCCAGGCCCATCCGTCGATGAAACGCTTCCCCGTACCCTTCGCCCCACCCTTGACCCTGCTCGCGGTCCTGGCCGCACTGTCCTTCGGTGGCAGCGCGACTGCGGCCGAGCCGCAGCAGGAGACCCGCGCCATGGCCGCGTTTCACCGCATCGAGATCGATGGCCAGGTCAACGTCACCCTGGTCCAGGGGGCGACGGAGAGCGTGACCGTCGAGGCGGAGCAGGCCGCACTGCCGCGCATCCGCACCGAGGTCCACGGCGATACCTTGAGCATCGATGCCGAGATCTCGCGCACGGTGTGGCAGTGGTTTTCCGGGCGCGGTGCGGGGCGCACGCCGCGCGTCACCATCCACTTCAAGGACGTCGACCGGATCGAAGCCGCCGGATCGGTCAACCTCGACGCGGAGAGCCTGAAAAGCGGCGACCTGCGCCTGGACTTTGCCGGCGCCTGTGCGCTGCGCGTTCGTGATCTGCAGGCAAGTTCCCTGCGCCTGGACGGCTCGGGCGCCATCAAGGTCGTCATCGCGGGCAAGGTCGGGCGGCAGAAGGTCGACCTCTCCGGCGCGAGCTCCTACCAGGCCGAGCGGCTGGTCAGCAGCGAGGCCGTGGTCGACGTGAGCGGGGCCGGCAAGGCGGTGATCAATGCCAGCAATTCGCTCGCGGTGGACATTTCCGGCGCGGGCAAGGTCGAGTACCTGGGCGAGCCCAAACTACGGCAGACGATCAGCGGCATAGGCAAGATCGCCCGCCGCGAACCCGACTAAAGCTTTGGGGGCCCTTGAGGCGCCCTCACCGCCCTGAAGAACACCCGGGCCGCGACGTAGATCTTCCGACAGCGTTTGGCCCCTAGTGCAGCGACGCCTGCGCGGCGGCAGTGACCGCGTCCGCCTTGAACAGCAGCGTCAGCCCTGTCTGCGGGTCGCGGTCGGCGTGCACCCCGGGCAGGATGCGCACGTCGGCAACGCGGCAATCGGCGAGCAGTTCAACGAGCATGGTGGCCACGTCGCCGGCGCGGTCGGTGGGAAACAACGGGCAGCGAAAACCCTCGGCCTGGCGCGGGTCGAAAGGGCTCGACAGCGACAGACGGAGCTCGCCGCCTCCGGGAGCCGAAGTGGCGCGATGCGCACTGATCACCGCCGCAGGCTCGCCCACTTGAGCGCGCAGCTTGCGGATGGCGTTGCTGGCAAAGAGCTGCGCGCCGACCTCGCGCTGGGCCGCGCGTCCATGCTGCAGGGCGGCTGGCGGCGAGGCCGGCGGCCGCGGCAAAGCCAGCACCGAGAGGCCCGGCACGGCGAGCTCGCGCGCAAGCTCGCGCGCGAACGGCATCGCCCAGCCGCTGCCGGCGGCGGCGAACGGGTCGGCCTGCGCCGCGACGAGCGCGGTACCGATCAGGAAGCGCAGATGCACGCCCTGGACTCCAGGCTGCACGCTGATCGGGGCCGGCGGCAGATCGCGCACGCTGGAATGGGCGCCGTGGTCGAGTTTCTGCCACGCCAGGAGGGCGGAGAGTTGCGCCACATCGATGGCGTCGGCGGCGACCAGCGCGGGGGCGAAGCCGAAGGTCTGGCTGCCGCCGAGCGCGCGCTCCTCGCGCAGGATCGCGGCCAGCCGCTCGGTATCGGACAGGCGCCCGCTCAACTCCGGGGGGGCCGCGCCATCCGCTCCCTCCGGGCTGCCGGCGACGAGGACCACCGGCAGGGCAAACAGCGCCGCCGCAACGCCTGCGCCAGAGTCAGGGCGCGAGGCCAGCGCCCAGGCGTCGATGAGCCGCCGCCACAACTGACGGGCGATGGCAACCGATGGCGCTGCCGCCAGGGTGTCGGCGAGCAGCAACGCCTGCCCCGAGGCCAGCCGCTCCGCAAGGGCCGCCGTGAGCGCGCGATCGATCTCCTCCGCGCGGCTTGGCGTCGGCGCCGCGAGGCTGGCGGCGGCAAGGTCGATCAACGGCGCGCGCGCGGCCGCGCCCGGCGCGACAGGCAGTCTCGGATCGGTGATATCGACGGCCATTCGAGGGGCATTCTCTCACGCGCTCGCCGCGGCATTGTCAGCGCGGCTTGGGTTTCGCGTAACATCGCTCGCCATCGGCCGAGCTTTTCGAAAGCGCCATGTACAAGCAGATCCTCCTTCCCACGGACGGCTCGAGGTTGTCGCTGAAGGCGGCGGGCCACGCCATCGCCCTGGCCAAGGTCATGCGCGCCCGACTTACCGCCTTCCACGTCTCGCCGGAGTACCCGCTGCCGGTCTACGCCGACGGGGTGATCTTCGAGCCGCTCGCGCCGGAGCAGTACAAGGCGCAATGCAAAGAGCAGGCGGAGCGGATTTTCCATGTCATCGCTCTCAAGGCGCGCGCCGCGCGCGTGAGCTTCGGCGCCGCGCACGCGTTCTCGCCCTCGCCCTGGGTCGCCATCCTCGCCGCGGCGAAGAAGCAGCGCTGCGACGCCATCGTCATGGCCTCGCACGGCCGGCGCGGCGTGTCGGCGCTCGTCCTCGGCAGCGAAACGCAGAAGGTGCTCACGCACTCGAAGCTGCCGGTGCTGGTGGTGCGCTAGGCGGGGTTAGCAAGGTGTCGCTGTCCGCAGCGTCGCAGCGCCCGCCCCGAACATCCCGGGTTCGCCGATGCGCCTGAAGCGCCAGCTCTTCCGCCCCGGGCGGACCATCGAACGGATCGGCAAGCTCGCCGCGCACCCCTTCTTCGCCCGACGCGCGCCGGTACCCGCCGTTGCGCCACCTGCCGCCCCACCAGCTGGCGCCGCACTACCTGTCCCGCCGCCGCCGGCGCCGCCGCGGCGCGGCCTGCTGCCGACCCTGGCCGAGCATGCCGGGGCGCTGTTTTCGATCGCCATCTCGCTCGTGCTGTTGGCCGCGCTCGCGGCGCTGACCTATGCCTTCGTGCGCGACATACGCCGCGACGACTTCGAGCTCGACACTTTCAGCGCACCCAAGGAGATCGCCGAGCGCGGGTACACGTCGACCGCGATCGCCGAAGCGGTGCTCGACGAGATTCACGCCGTGCAAGCCGAGGCGTTCACGCTGCAGAGCCGGCGCGAACTCGAAGTCGCGTCGGCGCTGCCCGACGTCCAGCTCACCGGCGGCGCGCTGTCGATGCGGGCGATCGTGCGCTATGCGCGCCGGCTCTTCGACCTGCCCGACAACCGTATCAGCGGTGAAATGCTCCAGGACGGCAAGCTGCTCAAGCTCACGTTGCGGGTGCGGCAAGGTTCGCAGACGCAATTGATCGTCGTGAGGCGCGACGATGCGGACGTCGACCGCCTGCTGCGCGACGCCGGACGCGCCCTTGTGCAGATCGCCGACCCGTCCATGCTCGCCGTGTACCTGTACGGGCACGAGGTCAAGGCGAAGAACTTCGCCGAAACACGCGGCGCCATCGATTACCTGCTCGCCCACGGGGCTACGGGCGAGCGCGCGCTGGCCTACCGCATGCTCGGCGACGTGCAGCGCCTGGAAGGCCGTGCCGACGACGCGCTGGCATCCTACCGCCGCTATGCCCTGCTTGATCCGACTTATGGCCCCTTTTTCGTCGTGCGCCAGCTGGTGCGCATGGGACGTGACAGCGAGGCGCTTGGACTCGCGCGCGAGCGCGCCAACGCCGCAGCCGTCGCGAACGAGTTCATGTCCGTCGCCTTCATGATGGGCGCACTCGGCCGCAACAGCGAACGACTCGAGTACGCGCGGCAAGCACTGCAGCGCGATCCGGAGGGCGCCGAGTCGAACAACGTCCTCGCCGATTCCCTCTATGCCGTGCACCGGCCGGGCGAGGCCCTGGCCTTCGCCGAGCGCGGATGGAAGCTCCACCCCGATGACCGCGACCTGCCCTCGACGGTCGCGTTCATGATGGCGCAGATCGGTCGCGGCGTGGATGCGCTCGAGGTATGCAGGGCGGAATTGGCGGCCTGGCCCGGTGACCTGTGGTGCCGCGAAGCGCGGGCCGACGCCTTCGCCTCGCTTGGCCGCATGGACGAGGCATTCCGCGAATACCGTTACGCCATCGACAACGGCAATGACTCGGCCAACCTCGCCACGCACTATGCTGACGCGCTGCTCGCCACAGGCGAAGCGGCGCAGGCGCAGGTCGAGTACCAGGTGGCCTTGGCGATCGAACCGCATCATTGGACCGCACAAACCGGCTGGGCCCGGGCCGAGCTCGCGCTCGGCCATCCGCTGCAGGCGGCCGAGCGTTTTGCCGCGAGCGCGGCGGGCGACCCGGACGATCCGCTGCTCTTCCGCGAGTGGGCGCGCGCACTCGCCTCGCTGGGGCATCCGGACGAGGCGGCCGCGAAACGCGCGGAGGCGGATAAAGTCGAGGCCCGGCTCAAGATTCCGCTCGCGCTCGATTGACCCGCGCTTTGGGACCGGGCCCGGCGGGCGGCACCCGGGAGAAGCGCAAACTAAGTTAGAATCAAAGCTTTAGGGTCACAGGCCGCAGCATGCGTTGGTCCCGGTTTTTCCTCTCCACGCTCAGGGAAGCACCCGCCGAGGCGGAACTCGCGAGCCACCGCCTCATGCTGCGCACGGGCATGATTAAGCGCCTAGCCGCCGGCATTTACACCTGGATGCCACTGGGACTGCGGGTGCTGCGCAAGGTCGAGGCGATCGTACGCGCGGAGATGAACCGCGCCGGCGCGATCGAGCTCCTGATGCCGGTGGTGCAGCCGGCCGAGCTGTGGCAGGAATCCGGACGCTGGGACAAGTACGGCCCGGAGCTACTGCGCCTGAAGGACCGGCACCGGCGCGACTTCGTCCTCCAGCCCACCTCGGAAGAGGTCATTACCGACATCGCGCGCAAAGAGCTCAAGAGCTATCGCCAGCTGCCGGTAAATTTCTATCACATCCAGACCAAGTTTCGCGACGAGATCCGGCCGCGCTTCGGGGTGATGCGCTCACGCGAATTCGTCATGAAGGACGCCTACTCCTTCGACCCGGACCGCGAGGGCATGCTCCGGTCCTACCAGGCGATGTACGACGCCTACGCGCGCATCTTCACCCGGCTGGGCCTCACCTTCCGCCCGGTCGCCGCCGACACCGGCCCCATCGGCGGCACGGCGTCGCACGAGTTCCAGGTGCTCGCCGACTCGGGTGAGGACGCGATCGCGTGGAGCCCGGACTCCGACTATGCCGCCAACGTCGAGCTCGCCGAAGCCGTTGCGCCCGCCGCGCACCGCGCGCCACCCGCCGAGGCGCTCACCAAGGTGCCGACCCCGGGCAAGGCCACCTGCGAAGAGGTTGCGGCGCTGCTCGGGCTCCCGCTGGGGCGCACGGTCAAGTGCATCATGCTCAACGCCGAGGGCCGGGTATGGATGTTGCTCCTCCGTGGCGACCACAGCTTGAACGAGGTGAAGGTGGGCAAGGTACCCGGACTTCAGGGCTTTCGCTGGGCGAGCGACGCGGAGATCCTCGCTGCCACGGGCTGCCCTCCTGGCTACCTCGGGCCGGTGGGGATCCCCTCCGACATGCCGCTCCTCGCCGATCGCACGGTGGCGCTGATGAGCGATTTCGTGTGTGGCGCCAACGAGGCCGACTATCACCTGCGCGGAGTCAACTTCGGGCGTGACTGCCGCGAGCCGGATCGGGTTGCCGACGTGCGCAACGTGGTCGCCGGTGACCCGTCGCCGGACGGCAAAGGCCGGCTCGAGATCGCGCGCGGGATCGAGGTCGGGCACGTGTTCGCGCTCGGCACCCTCTATTCGCAGGCGCTGGGTGCAACTTTTCTCGACGCCGACGGTCGACCGCATCTTATGGAAATGGGCTGCTACGGCATCGGAATAAGCCGCATCGTCGCCGCCGCCATCGAGCAGAGCAACGACGAGCGCGGGATCGTCTGGCCCGAGGCGATGGCGCCGTTCACGGTTGCCATCGCCCCGATCGGCTACGAGCGCAGCGCCGCGGTGCGCGCCACCGCCGATCGCCTGCACGACGAACTCGAAGGCGCAGGCATCGAAGTCCTGCTCGATGACCGCGGCGAGCGCACCGGCGTCATGTTTGCCGATCTCGAGCTCATCGGCATTCCGCATCGGGTCACCGTCGGTGAGCGCGGGCTTGCCAAAGGCGAGGTCGAGTACCAGGGCCGGCGCGAGACGCAGGGCACGGCGAGTTCGCTCAGCGCTATCGCCGCGCTCCTTCACTCCAAGCGCAACTAAAGCCTTACCGGCCATGGCAGCCCTCGTCGCAGCGTCAACCCCGTTCACAACCGTGCGCCGGCGGCTACAGCTCGTGCTCGCGCTGCTCACGACACTGGCGGCGGCGACCGCGCAGGCCGGCGCGCAGATCGAGGAAGCGCTCTCGGCCAGCGTGCAGAACTCGCTGCACCGATCGGTCAGCGATTACCCCGCGCCGCACCTGGAGTTCGCCACCGCCGTCGAGGGCTGGGCGTGGCTCGCCGACATGTCGTCGCGGCTGGCGCCGAAGGTTCCCGACTGGCCGACCCGCCGCGATTTTCTGATCACCGTGCAGTACGAGGCTACGCGCGCCGGGGTCGATCCGCAGCTGGTGCTCGGGCTCATCCAGTACGAGTCCAACTTCCGCAAGTTCGCCGTCTCTTCCGCCGGCGCACGCGGCTACATGCAGGTTATGCCGTTCTGGCTGCGCCAGATTGGCGATGCGCAGCACGACCTGTTCAACCTGCGCACCAACCTGCGTTACGGCTGCACCATCCTGCGCTACTACATCGATCGCGAGAACGGGGACCTGTTCCGCGCCCTTGGGCGCTACAACGGCAGCCTCGGGCGTCCCGACTATCCGAACGCCGTGATCGCCGCGATGCAGCGGCACTGGCTGTGGAATCCGCAGCCGGTGAGCGAGGACGAGCCGGCGCGCGCTCGAATCGGCGCCAACGCCGCGCGGTGAAGGACGCGGCGCGTTACCGCGGCCGGTTCGCGCCCTCGCCGACCGGACCGCTGCATTTCGGCTCGCTCGTCGCCGCCCTGGCGAGCTGCTGCGACGCGCGCGCCGCCGGCGGCGAATGGCTGGTGCGCATCGAGGACGTCGATACACCGCGCAGTCGCGAGCGTCTCGGAGCCGACATCCTGGCCACCCTGGAAGCCTTTGGCTTCGAGTGGGACGGTACGGTCGTGCAACAGAGCGAGCACACCGAGCGCTATCAGGCGGCGCTCGAAGAGCTCAGGGCGCAGGGCCGGGTGTTTGCCTGCACCTGCACCCGCAGGGAGCTTGCCCTCGCACCACTCGGCCCCGCCGGCGAGCGTGTCTATCCGGGCACCTGTCGCAGCGCCATCGCACCGGGAAGGGGCGGCCGCGCCTGGCGGCTGAAGGTGGACGACGAGCCGATCGGCTTTCGCGACCGCCTGCAGGGTTGGCAGGAGCAACGCCTGCAGCGCGACATCGGAGACTTCATCGTCAAGCGCGGCGATGGCGTGTTTGCCTACCAGCTCGCGGTGGTCGTCGACGACGCCGCGCAGGGCGTTAACGCGGTGGTGCGCGGCGCAGACCTGTTGCCATCGACGCCGCGCCAGATCGCGCTGCAGCGTGCGCTCGGGTTGCCCACGCCGTCGTATCTTCATCATCCGGTGGCGATCAGCGCGAGCGGCGAGAAGCTCTCCAAGCAAACCGGCGCGCCGGCGCTCGATGCGACCGATCCCCTGCCCGCGCTGCTGGATGCGTGGGAATTCTTCGCCCAACCGCCGCCGTCGGCGGCGCCCGTCTCGGTGATCGAGTTCTGGCAGTGGGCGCGTCATGCATGGACGCCGACGCTGGTGCCGCCCGTGGCGATGCTGCCCGCTCCGCGCTGAGCGCAGCCGCGCGCGGTATAATTGACACCTACCCGCTCGTCTTTCGCCGGAGCGCCGCCGCGCAGCTGATCGCGGCGACGCGGTGGCACCCGCCTTCCCGCCTGCCATGACCACGCTTGTCGTCGTCCGCAAACACAACGAAGTCGCGATCGCCGCCGATTCGTTGACCACCTTCGGCGACACGCGCCTGCCCGCGCAGTTCGACCGCGTCTACGACAAGATCATGCGCTACCACGACACCTACGTCGGGCTGTGCGGGAGCGCCGCCCACCAGCTGGTGTTCGAGAGCCTGCTCATGCAGCACACGGATCTCGATTTTGGCAGCAAGGGTGCGATCTTCGAGACCTTCCGCAAGCTGCACCCGATTCTCAAGGATCAGCATTTCCTCAATCCGAAGGAGGAGGAAGACGATCCCTACGAGTCGACGCAGATCACCGCGGTTATCGCCAACGCCAAGGGCATCTTCGGTGTGTACTCGATGCGTGAGGTATTCGAATACACGCGCTTCTGGGCAGTTGGGACCGGGCGCGAGTTCGCGCTGGGCGCGATGCACGTTCTCTACGCGGGCCAACGCAGCGCGAGTGCCATCGCCAAGGCGGGCATCGAGGCCGGGACGATGTTCGACAAGAATTCCGCGCTGCCGATGACCCTGTACACGTTGCCGCTGCAAAGCCCGTGAAGGACCGATCCGCGGTGGTGCCACCGTTCGCCGACAACCTGACGCGCTTCGTGCTCGAACGCGCGGCCGTGCGCGGCGCGGTGGTGAGCCTCGATGACGCCTATCGCGACATCCTTGCTTGCCACGCCTATCCGAGTGGCTTGCAGCGCCTGCTGGGCGAAACGCTCGCCGCGATGTGCCTGCTCGCCAACGCACTCAAGTTCAACGGCAGTCTCATCCTGCAGCTGCACGGCGCCGGTACGCTGCGCCTGCTCGTCGTTGAGTGCGACGCGGCGCTGTGCCTGCGCGCGACCGCGCAGTGGGACGGCACCATCACTGATGACGCGCTTCTAGCCGACGTTGCCGGCGCCGCCGGCGGCGGGCGCATGGTACTCACGCTCGATCCCAAGGACGGCGGGCCGCTGTATCAGGGGGTGGTCGCGCTCGAGGGCGGCTCGGTCGCCGCGCTGTTCGAGCACTACCTGGCGAAATCGGAACAGATCGAAAGTCGGCTTTGGCTAAAGGCCGGCGGCGGTCGCGCTTGCGGGCTGTTGCTGCAGAAGATGCCCGGCGCCGCGGAGAGCGACCCGGCCACGTGGCAGCGCGCGGCGCGGGCCCCGGCCGCGGCGGCCGCAGCCTTCGAAGCCGCCGACGCGCACACGCTGCTCGCGATGCTTTTCCCGGGTGACGACGTGCGCGCCTTCGGCGCGCGCACGCCGCGCTTTGGCTGCTCGTGCTCGCGCGAGCGCGTTGCCGGCGCGCTCAAGCTTCTCGGCAGCGCCGAAGTCGAGGGAATTCTCGCCGAGCGGGGCACGGTCGGAGTCCACTGCGAATTCTGCAACCGCCGCTACGAGTTCGATGCCGGGGAAGCGCGCTCGCTGTTCGTCGCCCCCCCGGCCACCGCAGCGCACTAGGAGCCGAACGTGAGCATCTACACGCCGCGCGCTTTTTCCGTCGCTGACGAGGCGGCGGTCGCGCGCTTGATCGACGACCACCCGTTCGCGACGCTGATCACGCCGGGAGAGACCGAGCCCCACGTCAGCCACGTGCCGTTGCAGCACCATGCCGACGCGGGAAAAAAGGGGGTGCTGCTCGGACACATGGCGCGTGCCAATCCGCATTGGCAACACTTCGCCGGTCGGGTTTCGGTGGCAGTGTTCCACGGCCCGCACGCCTACGTTTCGCCGTCGTGGTACGCCGATCCGGCGCACGCCGTGCCGACCTGGAACTACGCCGTGGCGCACGTGCACGGCGTGGCCGAGCCCATGACCGACCCGGCCGAGACCCGGGCGCTGCTCGATGCCCTGGTGGCGCGCTACGAGGGCGGGCGCGCCAGGCCCTGGCACCTGCAGCTCGAGGGCCGGGAGCTCGCCGCGATGCTCGGGGCGATCGTCGGCTTTCGCCTCACGATCGAGCGCATCGACGCCAAATTCAAGTTGTCGCAGAACCGCAGCACCGAGGATCGCGAGCGAGTGATCACTGCGCTGCGCGGCGAACGCTACGCCGAGGCGGATGCCACCGCGGCGTGGATGGACCGTTACGCGCGCGAGCGCTAAAGCGGCTGCGGCGCGGACGCACTAGCCCAGGCGCAGGTTGCGAGACCCCGGGATCCGTTGCGCCTGCCGATAGCCGCGCCAGACTGAGATAGCCGAGCGCGGCAACGAGGACGGGCGCGACCGCGCGCCACGTCCCCCGGGCGAGCACATCAGGCGCGCTGCGGTGCCTCCGCTGCCCCGTTGCCGTTGCCCGGCACCACCCCCAGCTCGCGCATGGTCGACATCACCGAGCTGAAATCGGCCGCGGTGCGCACGCTCGCAATCGGCTTCGCCAACAGATTGACCGCACGGCCGCTGACGATCAGCGGCAAATCCTCGGGCAGATCGCCACGCAGCGAGCGTATCTCCTGGCCGGCAATCTTGCCGGAAATGCCGCGGTCGAAGAGCAGGATCGCGAGGCAGACGCGGTAGGCGCGCGCGGCGCCACCGATTTCCTGTGCCGGCACACCGGGTCCGAGGGTCAGGCAATTGATCCCCTCAGTGAACAGCAGCAGCTCGAGAATGGCCAGGCCCAGCTGGTTGGGGTCGTTGGGCGGTGTGGCAAGCAGGATCTGGCGCGCGTCGCGGGTGGGGCGAACCAGCCGTGTGACGTCACGCAGCAGGCGCTGCGCCAGATCGGCGAAGCGCAGTTCCTGGAAATTCTGCATGTCCCCGCGCACCACCCGCTCGTGCACCGCCTCGTTCAGAGGGATCAAGGTGTGCTCGAGAAAGCGTCGCAGGCCGAGGCCGACGAGAAGCTTCGACAGGTGGTTCTGCAGTTCGCCGACACGGTGCTCGGCCAAGAGCTTGACCGCGATCTCGATCTCGCCCGGCAAGGGTTGCGGGCTTTCCACGGCAATGCCGAGCATCGACTGCAGCGCCGATGCGGCGAGCGGGACCACCGCCCCGGCGCGCCAGCCTTCCGAGAGCAGCTGCTTGATGAGTTTCAGTCGCGCCACCTGCTCGGGCGGGTAGACGCGGTCGCCGAAGCCGTCGCGGGAGGGGTCGGGGAAGCCGTAACGGCGCTGCCACATATACAACTGCTCGCGGCGCAGGCCGGTGATACGCACGACCTCGCGGATGTGCAATGCGCCACGGGTGTCAATGACGCTCACCGGTGCGGCCGCCGCCGTACCCGTTTCGCGCCTGCGGGTCGGCGCCTTGATAAGGATGCCCATGAACGATTCCTTCCGATTCTGTGTGCCACAAGTATAAGGAAAACCTCTGTCTGTTTCACATTGACGCAATTGCGGCAACTCCGGCCGCAACGCGTCAGCCTCGCGGGCCATTCGGCGGCGCGTATTGCCGCCCGTGGTGCTTTGGCCCATCATCTCGCTTTCGGAACAAGGACTTCCAGCGCAGCTTGCCGCCAGGACCCGGCCCGATCGCGGATGACGATGGACTCCGTGCAAGCACCGTGCCGGCGGCAGTGTGAACATTCACGATGTTCGGATTTGGCAAAACCATCAAGGATCCGCTGGCCGACGCGAAAACCGCCGAGCGCTGGCTCGGGTTGTTCCCGACCAACGATCCGCTGGCGATGCACGGCGCGGTGCTGGCCGAGCTCGGCCGGCTCACCGAGCGGGCGGCCAAGCGCACGCCGGCACGTCTGGAGGCGGTGTTCGCCACCGACCGCTACACCGACCCGCTGCGCAAGAACCTGACGGCGCAATATCTCGAGCATGGCAACCGCTCGACGCGGGTGGAGAACCAGTTGTGGCAGGCGCTGTTCGATCTGACGCAGGGTGTCCTGCTCTGCTATCAGGCGTTCGCGCGCGAAGTCAGCGATCACGCGCAGAGCAACAAGTGGCAGTCGCTCCTGCCCGAGCTCATCGCCCGCCAGATCACGCACCAGGGCTTCGATGCCAAGGTCCGCCTGTTCCGCTACGAGCAATGGATTCCGGCGAAGTGGTCCGACCTGCACGCGTTGTTCCAGATGGCGTGCTCGGCGCAGCTCGAGCGCCAGGCGGTGCCAGTGCTCGCCGACGGCGGACTGACGACCATCGAGCAGGAGTACGTGCGGGTTCTGGTGCTGCAGCTGATCAATTCGGGCAACCTCACGCCGCGCCATCTCGAATGGATCGCCGAGCAGCTCTCCGAATGGTGTGCGCCGCTGCGGCTGACGCTCGAATCGTCGACCGTGACCAGCTTCTACGTCGATCTCGGCTCGCGCACGGGGCTCAAGCGTCGAGCGCCGCAGGCGCTCGAGGGTCGGGTGCTCTTTCTTGACACCCGGCCGCTGCACGCGGTGCTGATGCAGAGTGTGGTGATGCTGGATCAGAAGGTGCGCAACAACCCGCTTTCCGAGCGCACGCCGCGCCGTGCCGACCAATTGAACCTGCTCTCCAAGCTCGCCTCCCAGGTCGATCCCGAGTTCAAGCCCTTCGCCCGCCGCGGCGAGCGCACCAGTGCCGAGGGCAGCGTGGATGCGATCATCGGTTTCGCCCGCATCGCCGGTTTCCTGCGCGAAGAGCAGGCGGAGCCGTTGATCGAGGGCGAGCGCAGCCCCAGCACCTTTGGCGACACGATCGAGATCGCCACCTTCGGGCGCATGCGCAACGAGAACGTGCGCGCGCTGGAGGTCGCCCGCCGCCGCTTGGCCAATTTTGCCGCTCCAGGCGGCACCTGGGACATCCGCGACGTCTCGCAGACTGGCTTTCGCCTGGTGGCGCCGATGAGCGTTGTCAATGCCGTGACGCTGGGCACGCTGGCTGCGATCCGGCAACAGTCGCAGGTGCGGTGGACGCTCGGCATCGTGCGCCGCATGAAGCGGCTGACGACCGAGCGGGCCGAGATCGGCCTGCAGGTAATCGCCAATAACCTCATCGGCGTCGAGTTGGCCGAAGCGAAGAAGGGCGAGGCCGAGTCCGCGATCGAGGGCGAAGTACCGACGGCAAGCAACCGCCGCTTCAGCGGCCTGTTTCTGTCGCTGCACAAGCGCGACGCCGAGACCGCGGTGCAGACGCTGGTGGTTCCGCCGGGCGAGTATCAGCCCGGCAAGCGCCTGCACATGAGCGCCGCGCAGTCCTCGCGGCGCATCGCCTTCGGCCGCGTGCTGGAGCAGCACCCGGACTGGGTGTGGGCGACCGTCGAGCCGCTGGTACCGGCAACGCAGGCTTCGACCAGCGCCACGCCCTGACCCTCGGCTCGCGCAATGCCGCCGGCGACCGATCGCTACCAGGAGATTCGTGCCGCCTACCGCTGGCAGGTGCCGCCGGACTTCAACATTGCGCACGCGGTTTGCGGCCGCCATGCCGGCGCGGGGTCGCTGGCGCTTTTGTGGGAAGACGAATCCGGGGCCACGGCGAGCTACCGTTACGCCGATCTGCAGCAGCGCGCCAACCGCCTGTCCAATGTGCTTGCCGCGCGCGGCGTCGGCCGCGGCGACAAGGTCGCGGTCGTGCTGCCGCAGCGGCCCGAGACTGCCATCGCCCATATCGCCTGCTACCAGCTGGGCGCGGTCGCGGTGCCGCTGTCGTTCCTGTTCGGACCCGATGCGCTGGAGTATCGCCTCGACGATTCGGAGGCCAAGGTCGCCCTGGTCGATGCGGCGTCGTTACCCAACCTGGTGCCGATCCGCGCCAAGCTGCCCCGACTGGCGCACGTCATCGGCGTGGCCGGCGCGCGCGAGGCGTGGACCGAGGACTGGGAAGCCCTGCTCGCGCGCGCCTCGGACCGCTTTGCCGCGGTCGCCACCCGCGCCAGCGATCCGGCCCTGCTCATCTACACCAGCGGCACCACCGGTCCGCCGAAGGGCGCGCTCATGCCGCAGCGATGCCTGCTCGGCAACCTCCCCGGGTTCATCTACTCGCACGACCTGTTCCCGCAGCAAGGCGACCTGTTCTGGTCCCCCGCCGACTGGGCATGGACCGGCGGGCTCATGGACGCGCTGCTGCCGACGCTGTACTTCGGCTGCCCGGTGCTCGGCTTCTGTGGCCGCTTCGATCCCGAGCGCGCGTTGGCGCTGATGGCGAAGTACCGCGTGCGCAACACCTTCCTGTTCCCGACGGCACTCAAGATGATGATGAAGGCGGTGCCGCAGCCGCGCGCGCGCTTCGCGCTCGACCTGCGCAGCGTGATGAGCGCCGGCGAGGCCGTCGGCAGCACGGTTTTCGCCTGGGCCCAGGAGGCGCTGGGGGTGACCATCAACGAGATGTTCGGGCAGACCGAGATGAACTACATCGTCGGCAACTCGCACACGCTCTGGCCGGCGAAGCCCGGGTCGATGGGGCGGCCGTATCCGGGACATCGCATTGGCATTCTCGCCGACAATGGCGAGGAAACCCCGGTCGGCGAAACCGGGGAGGTGGCGGTCCATCGCCTGGGCTCCGACGGCACGCCCGATCCGGTGTTCTTCCTCGAGTACTTCAAAAACCCCGAGGGCACGGCGAAGAAATTCAGCGGCGACTGGTGCCGCAGTGGCGATCTGGCGCGCCAGGACGGCGACGGCTATTACTGGTACCAGGGCCGCAGCGACGACATGTTCAAGGCAGCCGGCTATCGCATCGGGCCCTCGGAGATCGAGAACTGCCTGCTCAAGCACGCCGCGGTGGCCAACGCCGCGGTCGTGCCGAGTCCGGACGCAACCCGAGGTAATATCGTCAAGGCGTTCATCGTTCTCGCGCCCGGCCAAGCACCGTCGCGTGTGCTGGAAGAGGACATTCAACGCCACGTGCGCGAGTTCCTGGCGCCGTACGAATACCCCAAGGAGATCGAGTTCATCGATGCCCTGCCCATGACCACGACCGGAAAGGTACAACGGCGCGTCCTGCGCGAACGCGAGCGCGAACGCAAGGCGCGCGGGGAAAGCACGTAATGGCACGCCGGCATTCGCTGACCCTTTTGCCCGAGCCGATCGCGATCTGTCGTCTCGAGGCAACCGAACCGGTGCCAGGGTGGGCGACCGCTTCGATCTGGTGGTCGATCACGCGCACGCCCGACGAACTGTCGGTGGTGTGCGCCGAAGCCCTGGTGCCCGCCGGCGTCCGCGCCAGCCGCGGCTGGCGCGCGCTGCGCTTCGCCGGTCCCCTGCCGCTCGATCAGACCGGCATTCTCGCCAGCGTCACCGGGCCGCTCGCGGCCGCGCGCATTTCGGTGTTCGCGCTGGCGACCTTCGACACCGACTACGTGCTCATCCCCGATCTGCAGCGCGCCGCCGCGATCGAGGCACTGGAGCACGCCGGTCACCGCGTCGCCAGCCCCGGGTACTAGGGCGAGTGCGTCGCCGCCCCGCCGTCGCCGCGCGTGAAACGTTCGAGAAACGCGCGGTGGGTCAGGATCCAGAAAACCGCCGGGGCGACCGCGGGCAGGATCAGCGACCCGAACTGGTAGGCAAAGGCGATCGCTTCGCGCTGCAGGGAGCCGAAGCCCGTCTGCGCGGCGACCGCTGGCGCGGTATCGAACACCACGCGCTTGAGGAACTCGGCCACCAGGCCCCAGCTGACCAGTGGCGAAAGCACCACGTAGCCCAAGGCGAGCTTGCGCAGCGGGTGCGGCTCGCGCGCGGCGAGGATCAGCGCGGCGAGCAGCGGCAGGCCGAAGCTGTAGAGAAGCGTATCGACCTCCACCGTGAGCACGCCGCTCGCCTGCACCTCGGTGGTGGCGAGCGCGGGCTTGAGCGTGGACACGATGGTCAGCACGTGCCCCTCCTGCTGCACCCGGGACACCAGGTCGGCGAAACCGAGCTTGAGCACGCCGGTGGTGATAAGCGCGATCGGCCAGGCGAGGATCGGTCCGGCCAAGTACCAGACCACGAAACACAGCGGCAGCCACGCCGCGACGCGGAGCACGAAGCGGCCGAGCGACGTGCCGCGAATGGCCATTCGAGGTCGGTCAGGCGGGCACGGGCGCGGCGCGCGGCAGCGTGCGCACCCAGAGCAGCCAGACGATGAGCACGTCGAGCATGATCAGCGCCTGCCAAACGTACAGGTGCGCGAATTCGAACACGTCCAGGCGCCACTGCCCAAGGTAGAAAAGGCTGATCACGCGGACGATGTTGAGTCCCTGCACCGCAACGACGCCCACAGCGAGGCCGAGGAGCTTGCGCTTCCACGGCGCTGGAAAGGCGAGCATCGCCGCCACCAGCACGATCGAGGCCTCGACCCCGTTGCACCCGGCCTCGATCGCCACGGCGAAGCCGTTGTTCCCGCTCTGCAGCACGTTGCCGTCGGCAATCACGGCCGGGTCGAAGACTTTGACCAGATCGGCACTGATCGTCGCCAGCGTGTCCGTCCAGGGAACGACGACCCACTGTTGACCCCACGGCGTGAGCTCGAGGCCGAACAGCAGCGCCTGCAGCGCCAGAAATCCGAGAAAGAAGCGAAGCATGGGGGCACGTCTAGATGCGCCGGGGCGCGCCGGCGACCCGCGCCAGAGTCCGAGCGACCGGCACCGCGGCGGACGCTATTGTAGTACGCGATCGCCGCGGCATTCGGTTTCGACTCACCCCAGCTTCGCGCGGGCAAGCGGCGGATTCTGGGCGAAGTAGCGCGTGATGCCGGAACGGATCGAGTTGGCGAATTGGTTCTGCCGCGCGTCGCTGCGGAGCTTGAGCTCCTCGTCGGGATTGGAAATGAATGCGGTCTCGACCAGGATCGACGGAATGTCGGGCGCCTTGAGCACCGCGAAGCCGGCCTGCTCCACGCTGCCCTTGTGCAGCGGATTGACCGCGCCGATGCCGTCGAGAACCGAGCGGCCGACGCGCAGGCTGTCGCTGATCTGCGCCGTTTGCGACATGTCGAGCAGGGTCCTTTTGACGATCGGGTCCTTGGCCTGGAGGTTCACCCCACCGATCAGGTCGGCCTGGTTCTCGTGCTGCGCCAGGAGGGCTGCGGCGGCGCTGGTCGCGCCGTGCTCGGAGAGGGCGAACACCGACGAGCCGTGCGCCGTCGGGGTGGTGAACGCGTCGGCGTGGATCGATATAAACAGGTCCGCCTGCACCTGGTGCGCCTTCTGCACGCGCCCCGCGAGCGGCACAAAGTAGTCGTCGTCGCGCGTGAGCATGGCGCGCATGCCGGGCTGCGCGTCGAGCTGGTCCTTGAGCTTTCTGGCAATGGAAAGCGTGATCTGCTTCTCGTAGGTGCCGCGGTGGCCGATCGCACCCGGATCCTCGCCGCCGTGGCCCGGGTCGACGGCGATGATGATGGGCCGCTTCCCGTTCGCGACCGAGCCCGTCGCGGGCGATTCGTTCCCTGGCGCGGCCTTGCCCTCGGCCGAGTCCCCCGCCGCGCTCTCCCGCCCGCGCTCCCCGTGGTCGCCCTGAAGCAGCGCCATCAGCGGGTCCGGAGGCGTCAACGGATACAGGTCGAGCACGACCCGATGACCGTATTCGCCCACCGGATTAAGCGCGAACAGTTGCGCATTGACTTCGACCTTGAGGTCGAGCACGACGCGCACCACGCCCGGGCGATAAAGCGCGACGCGAATCGCGCGCACGTAAGGGTCGTTGGGCAACACGCGTTGCGGCAGTTGCGCGATCTCGGAACTAAGGTCGACATCCTGGAGATCGAGCACCAGGCGATCGGGGTCCTTCATGACCTTGAGCTGATGCGCCATGGGCACCGGCGCCTCGAGGATGAGCCGGGTGTATTCCTGCGCCGGCCACATCCGAGCGGAGGCCACCGTGGCCGCACCGGCGCCGGCGCACACCAAGCCTTGCGCGAAGGGCAGCAGCAGCCAGGTACAGACACGCCGCCGCTCCAGCGACACGCGCTCTATTGCGGCGGGGAGGAGAATGCGTCCAGGCATGCCTTACCTGCTGCGGTACCCGCCTGCAACGACAGGGTGCGTCCGGGTTCGGCGTGCCACAGGTGCACGGCAACGTCGACCGCCAGCAGTCGTCCCGCCACGTGCTCGGGCCATTCGATCAGGCCCACCGAGTCCGGGCGGAAGAGCTCGGCGAAGCCGGTTGTGTCCCATTCGGTTGCGTCGTTGAGGCGATAAAAATCAAAGTGATAAAAGTATAAGCTCGAAATTGGATAATGTTCAACCAGAGCGTAGCTGGGACTCTTCACCGGTCCGGTCCAGCCCAGCGCGCGCAACAGGCCGCGCACCAGGGTAGTCTTGCCGACGCCGAGCTCGCCCGACAGGGTCACGACCATGCCGCCGCGAAGGCCCGGCGCGAGCAGCGCACCGGCGCGCGCGGTGGCGGCCGGGTCGGGCAGGTAGCGCTGCAGCGCTTCTATAATTCTGCACCCGTCCTGTTGGTTGCGCCATGACTGCCGCACCCTCGTCCAAGCCCGTCGACCTCACGCATCTGGCGCGCCAGATTCAGCACTGGGGACGCGAACTCGGCTTCGCCGAGATCGGCGTGGCCGACACCGGCCTGGCGGCGGAAGAAGTGCGCCTGTCGGCCTGGCTCGCCGCCGGACAGCATGGCGAAATGGATTATATGGCACGCCACGGAGTGCGCCGGGCGCGGCCCGCCGAGCTCGTGCCGGGCACCATTCGCGTGATCAGCGCCCGCCTCGATTACCTGCCGCGTCAGGCCCGCGATGCCGGCGCCGTCCTCGCCACGCCGGGGCGAGCCTACATCGCGCGCTATGCGCTCGGCCGCGACTATCACCGCGTCCTGCGGGGCAAGCTCAAGCGCCTGGCGCAACACATCCAAAGCGCGGTGGGCGGGTTCCACTACCGCGTCTTCACCGACAGCGCCCCCGTGCTCGAGGTGGCGCTTGCCGCCAAGGCGGGCCTGGGCTGGCGCGGCAAGCACACGCTGCTGCTCACCCGGCATGCTGGCTCGTTCTTTTTTCTGGGCGAAATCTACACCGATCTGCCGCTGCCCGTAGGCACCGCGGCAAGCGCCCACTGCGGCAGCTGTCGGGCATGCCTGGATGTCTGTCCCACCGGCGCCATCGTGGCGCCGTACCAGCTCGACGCGCGGCGTTGCATCTCCTATCTGACCATCGAGCTCAAGGGCAGCATTCCCGAAGCGTTGCGGCCGCTGATCGGCAATCGCGTCTATGGCTGCGACGACTGCCAGCTGGTCTGCCCGTGGAACCAATTTGCGCGCCCGAGCGCGGAGCCGGACTTTGCGGTGCGCAACGGTCTGGACGATGCCGATCTGCGCACGCTGTTCGCCTGGACGGCGGCCGAGTTTGCGCAGCGGATGGAAGGCAGCGCGATCCGCCGCATCGGCTATCAACGCTGGCTGCGCAATCTCGCCGTCGGCTTGGGCAATGCGGCATACGATGCGGCGATCGTGGCCGCGCTCGAGGCCCGCCGCGACGACCCGTCGGCGCTGGTGCGCGAGCACGTGGCCTGGGCTCTGGCACGGCAGCAGTCCAAGCGCGCCGCCGCGGCCGGGCGAGATGCAGCTAGCGAATGAGCTGGTTCATCGACACGATCGGCAGCATCACCGCGAGGACCAGCACGAGCACGATCCCGCCCATGATGACGATCAGGACCGGCTGCACCAAGGCGGCGAGCCAGGTCAGGCGGCGTTCCACATCCGCATCCTGCTCCCGCGCCGCGCGATCGAGCATGGCCGGCAACTGTCCGCTCTGCTCGCCGTTGGCGACCAGGTGCACGAGCAGTGCCGGGAATACCCGCTGACTGGCCAGGGCGCGGGCGAGCGAGACCCCCTCGCGGACGTGCGCCGCGGCGGCGTGCGCGGCGTGGCGGATCGGCGCCGCCCAGATGACGCCGGCTGCCGTTTCCAGCGCGCGCAGCAACGGCGCGCCGCTGCCGGTCAGGATGGACAGCGTGCTGGCGAAGCGCGCCGTGTCCAGGCCGGAGAGCACCGTGCCGATGACCGGCGTGCGCAGCAAGAGCCCCTGCGCGCGTTCGCGCCAGCGCTCCCGGCGCAGCATGAGCGCCGCCACCGCGCCGCCGAGCAGCAGCGCTCCGAGCCAATACCAGCCGGTCGCCCGCACGAAGCCGCTGCTGGCGATCAGCGCCCGGGTAAGCCATGGCAGGGTCTGCCGGCTCTGCTGGTAGACGGCGACGATCTGCGGCACCACGTAGAGCAGCAGCGCCCCGATGACGGCGAGCGCGACGAGGGTCACCAGCGCGGGATAGATCAGCGCCGCGGTGAACCTCTGCCGCAGCAGCTGCCGCGTCTCAAGGTAGTCGCCCAGGCGGGAGAGCACCGAACCGAGCTGGCCGCTTTCGGCACCCACCGCCGCCAGGCCGCGGTAGAGCGGCGAAAAAGTGCGCGGGAAGCGCGACAGCGCCCCGGCGAAGGATTCCCCCGCGGCGACCTGGTCGCGAATCGCACCGAGCAGCCGCACCGCGCCCGGGTGATCGGCCTGCTCGGCAACCGCCGCCAGGGCCTGGTCCAAGGGCATGCCGGAGGCGACCAGCGTGGCCAGCTGGCGCGTGATCAGGGCGAGCGTCGGCGCGGCGAGCCGCGTGGCGTCGGTCCGGGTCGCGAAGCTCCGGCTGGCCGGCTCGACGGCGGTGGGAAACAGGCCATCGCCGCGCAGGACGTCGCGCACCGCGCGTGCCGACGCGGCCTCCAGCAGGCCGCGCCGCGCGCGCCCCGCCCCGTCGACGGCCTCGTAGCGAAACGCCGGCACGATGCCCCTATTTGGGCGAGAAGCCGCGCAGCGGCGCCCGCAGCAGGAACTGGCTGGGCTTGGCGAGCATGAAGTTGACCAGCTCATCGAGCGCCTTGGTGTCCAGCGCCGTGGTTTCGAAATCGAGGATGACCGGCTCGAAGCGGTCGACGTTGCGCAAGGTGACGACGATGCGCCCGTTCTCGAAATCCGGATCGAAGCGCACCTCGCAGCGCAGTCCCGGCGCAATGCGGATGATGGTGTGCGTCACGCTGCCGTGCACCGCGGAATCGGTATCGCAGGTGTACTCGATGTTGGCGCGCACCAGCGCGCGTTCGATTTCAGGCGAGCGGCGAATCCCGACCCGCAGCGGCGCCGGCTCCGGGCCGATGAGGTTGTAATAGACGACGACGTAGTCGTAGACGTCGCGCTCCTGCAGCCGTTGCTTGCGGAACATCACCGAAGCCTGCTCGACATGCAGCCCTTCGTAGCGCGCAATATGCGGCAGCTCGAATTGGCGCGCTACCGGCGGCGTGATGACCTGCAGCAGCCGGCAAGCCTCGTCGAAGTACTGGAACACGTGGTGCATCCGCTGGTCGATGCGGTCGATTACCTCGCGCGACAGCTTGAGCTGCTGCATGCGCTTCGCGGCAACCGCGTCGGCCTGGGCGCGCAGCTGCTCCAGCAGGAACGAGTGCGGCGACTTCGCCATCGGCGCTGCGCCTAGCCGGCGTCGCCTGCGACGCGCAGCAATTCGGCGAGTGAGGTCGTGCCGTCAGCGAGCCAGCGCGCGCCATCGGCGATGAGCGGCCGGGTGCCGGCGCGCATGCTCTGGTCGCGCAGCACGGCCTCGCCGGCGCGGTCGTGGATCAGTCGGCGCAAGGCATCGTCGACCAGCAGCAATTCGTAGATGCCGGTGCGGCCACGGTAGCCGGAGCCGCCACAGGCGGCGCAACCGACTGCGCCGCAGATGGGCCGCGCGGGCGCGAGGCCGAGGCGCTCGACCACGGCCGCCTCCCCCGGCGTCGGCGCGGCCGGAGCGCGGCACGCCGGACAAAGGCGACGTACCAGACGCTGCGCGAGCACCCCCAGCAGGCTCGAGGCGAGCAGGTAAGGCTCGACGCCCATGTCGGCAAGGCGCGTGACCGCGCTCGCCGCATCGTTGGTGTGCAGAGTGGCCAATACCATGTGTCCGGTGAGACTCGCCTGCACCGCGATCTGCGCGGTTTCCAGATCGCGTATTTCCCCGATCATGATGATGTCGGGATCCTGGCGCAGGATGGCGCGCAGGGCGCGCGCGAAGTTGAGCTCGATCTTGGGGTTGACTTGCGTCTGCCCGACCCCGTCGAGCGCAAACTCGATGGGATCCTCGACGGTCATTACGTTGAGCGTGCCGCGATCTAAGCGCGACATCGCTGCGTAGAGCGTGGTCGTCTTGCCCGAACCGGTCGGACCGGTAACGAGCACGATGCCATGCGGCTCGCGGATCAGGCGGTCGATCGCGGCCAAGGTCGCATCGCTCATCCCGAGCGCGGTGAGGTCAAGCCGCGCGGTATCCTTGTCCAGAAGGCGCAGCACCACACGCTCGCCCGGGCCGGTGGGCAAGGTCGACACGCGGACATCGACGCTCTTGTCGCCGAGCTTCAACGCCATGCGTCCATCCTGGGGCAGACGCTTTTCGGCGATGTCGAGGCTCGCCATCACCTTCAGCCGCGACACCAGCGCCGCGTGCAGCGCACGCGGGGGCTCGATCACGTCGTGCAGCATGCCATCGACCCGGAAGCGCACCACCGAGCGCCCCTCGTAGGGCTCGAAATGCAGGTCCGACGCCTGCTCGCGCAGGGCCTGCAGCAAGAGCGCGTTGATCATCCGGATTACCGGCGCGTCGGAGGTCGCACCGAGCAGATCCTCCGCCTGCGGAATGTCCTGCAGCAGCCGGGCCAGATCGGTATCGCGGGACAGATCCTGGCTGAACTGCGCGACCGGAGAGGCCTGGTTGTAGGCGTTGGCAAGCTCCGCGGCGAAGCGCTCGGCATTCACCGTCATCGTCTTCAGCGGTCGCTGCAGCACGCGCTTCAACTCGGCGATGCCTTCGATCGAGGCATCGCTGCGGGCGAGGACGAGCACCGCATCGCCGTCATCCTGCAGCGGCAGTACGCCGTGCGTGCGGGCGAAGGTGTAGGGAATGCGCCGCGCGGGGGCCGCGTGGGGGTCCGGTACCGAACCGGGTAGCGCGGCCATGGTGCCTCTAGGCTATTGCGCTTTGGGTTGCGGGGCGGAATACGGCAGAACGCCGGCGCCGACGGGGTCCGGCAACGGCGGCAGCAGCGGCACGTTCGGTTCGGTCCAGAACGGCGCCGCCGTGGGCTTGAGCTGTTGCTGCTCGCTATTCAGGTACTCGTAGCGGTCGGTCGTGAGCGCGTTCGCCGCCGCACCCGAACGCACGACGGTCGGCTTCAAGAACACCATCAGGTTGGTCTTGACGTGCTCCCGGTTGTCGTAGCGAAAGAGCGCACCGAGGTAGGGAATGTCGCCCAGAAACGGCACCTGATTGGCGTTGTCGGTAAGGGAGTCCTGGATCAACCCGCCGAGCACGATGATCTGGCCATCGTCGACGATCACCGACGATGCCAGCGAGCGCTTGTTGGTGATGATCCCGGCCGGGTTGCTCTGCGAAGCAATCGTCGACACCTCCTCGTAGATCGCCAGGCGCACGCTGCCGCCCTCGGTGATCTGCGGCTTGACGGTGAGAATCAAGCCGACGTCCTGACGGACGATGGTCTGGAACGGGGTGACCGTCGACGTGGAGCCGGTTTGCGCGTACTGGCCGGTGATGAACGGCACGTTTTGCGCCACCACGATCTTGGCCTCCTCGTTGTCGAGGGTGAGCAGATTCGGCGTCGACAGGATGTTGGTCTTGCTGTCCGTCTCCAGAGCCTGGGCGAGCAGGGCCAGGTTGGTGATGGTGCCGATGCCGGGGATGGTGATGCTGCCCTTGATGACGCCGAGGTTAAGACCCTGCCCGACCGAATTGAGGTTGACCTGCGCGTCGAGGATGTTTTGCCCGCTGCCCCGGGGGTTGAAATTCGTTCCGCCAGCGACCGTCGTCGAGTTGGAGTTGAAGGCGTTGGGATTGAGCAGGTTCCATTGCACCCCGAATTGACCCACCTTGTCGGCGCTGATTTCGACGATGAGCGCCTCGACGTAGACCTGCGCCCGCCGGATGTCGAGCTTCTCGACCACGGCTCGAATGTTGTTGTACACCGGCTCCGGCGCCATGATGACCAGGGCATTGTTCGCCGTATCGGCCTGGATCGTGGCACCACCGGCGGTAAACGTTCCGCTGCTCGTGCCCGAGGGGGCCGCTCCGAACGGCGAGGCGCTCGGCGTTGCGAGTGGCGGGGTCGACGCGGTCGATGGGCCCGCATTGAGGCCCGTGGGGGCGCTCAGCTGCAGCGTGTTGCCGGATGTGTCGCCGCCGCCGCCGCCGAGCACCGCGCGCAGCGTCTGGGCGACGTGCAGGGCCTCGGCGTTCTTGAGGTAGATGATGAAGATGTTGCCGCCTTTGCGACCGGCCGTGTCCAGTTGCTCGATGAGCGCGCGCGTGCGCGCGAGCCGCGTCGGACTGTCGGCGCGCACCAGGAGGCTATTGGAGCGAGGGTCCGCGACCACGGACACGCGCTGCTGCAGATCGGGCACGCCCCCCGGTGCGCCAGGGGCGTCAGCGAGCAGGCGATTGAGGACCACCACCATGTCGACCGCCGACGCATTGCGCAAGGGCACGATGATGGGCTCACCCGCGGGAGGCACATCGAGCGAGGCGATGATGCGGTCGATGCGCTGCAGGTTGTCGGCGTAGTCGGTGATGACCAGCGCGTTGCCGCTCGGGACCGCGGCGATGCTGTTGTTGGGCGTGATCAGCGGTCGCAGCACGTTGACCAGTTGCGCCGCCGACTCGTTCTTGAGCGCGTAGACCTCGGTCACCAGCCGATCGCCGCCGGAGCTGACCGGCCCATGCGTTACCGGCGAGGCATGCTGCTTGGCATCCGCCTCGGGAACGATCTTGGTGACGCCCTCGCTCTCCACCGCCGCGAACCCCTGCAGGCGCAGCGCGGAGAGCAGCGTGGGGTAGACCAGGCTCACCGGGACCGGCCGGGCCGAGACGATGTTGATGACGCCCTTGACCCGGGGATCGAGCACGAAGTTGCGCCCGGTCATCTCCGCCACCGCCCTGACCACCGCTTCGATGTCGGCGTTGACGAAGTTCAAGGTCACCGGCTCGTCGGCAGCGCTAGCCGGCGCCGCGGCAAGCAGGGCAAGAAGCGCGGCGGCGAGGGCGCGGGAGAGGGAGGTGGGCACGTGGCGCGGGTCGGGGGCGCGAGCAATTGCGGCGCTCGTGACCGTTACGGAGCCGCCGCGTCGCGGGCAATGATAGCATGCGGCTCCAAGGTCATTTTTCGAGGCGCGGGCAGGGATAGGGGCCTGAATCCAAAGGGCGCGCTGCTGCCATCTAAGGATCAACCAAGCGCCCTTCAGGGAGATTTGCCATGCCGTATCGAAGCCACTTCCCCGCCCGCCTACCCCCCGCCGTCCTGGGCAGCTCCCTGGTCGTCCTTGCGCTGGCGCTCGCCTGCGCGGCGCACCCCGCACGTGCCGATGACCCCCCGGCCAGGCCCAAGGCCGACGCCACGGTACGGATCAAGGCCTCTCCCCCGTCGATCCAGATCGACGCGACCACCCCGGCGGCGAACGACGACGCCAAAGCGGCCACGGGCGAAGACAAGCACGGTGGCCGGCATATCCGCATCGACGGCGACGACGACTTCGACGTGGATGCATTCACCGGCCAGATGCACAAAATGCCCTGGGTGATCGGGCTGATATTCCTGGTTGTCGGTTCGATCTTCCTAACGCCGGTCGTGCTGCTCATCGGCATCATCTGGTACAAGCTGCGCAAGACCCGGCTGCAGAATGAGGCCATGTTGGCGCTGGCGGCCAAGGGTGTGGTCCCGCCGGCGCAGGCAGCCGAGGCCCTGGCTACAGGTGCGCCGCCGTCGAGTGCCGCGCCGCAGATCTACCAGCAGGCGGTCGCGCTGCAAAAGCGCGTGGTCTGGTCGGATCTGCGCAAGGGCGTGATCCTGATGATGGTCGGCCTGGCCTTCCTGCTCTACGGCATCACCGGGAGCGGCGAGCCGAGCTGGGTCGGGTTGATCCTGTTGTTCGTCGGCATCGGCTACCTCGTGCTGTGGTGGCTGGAGGGGCGCCACCTGGCACAGGTCAGCGCCACGCTCCCCGACAACGGCGGCAAGCACTCGAGCGGCGGATGACGGACCCATCCGGTCGCCGTCCATGTCGTCTGCCGCGGTCAGCGATGCACAACTTATCGCCCGTGTCCTGGTCCATGACGACCGCCACGCCTTTGGCGAGCTGGTGCGACGCTACCAGTCGACCGTGCGCGCCTGCCTGCGCAAGCTCACCGCGGGCAACCACGCCCTGGCCGACGACCTGGCCCAGGAGACGTTCTTGCTTGCCTACCGTAACCTGCGCTCGTTTCGCCAGCAGGCCAAGTTCTCCACCTGGCTGTACCGGATCGCCTACAACGCCTTCCTCGCCGAGCGGCGCAAAATGAAGGAACTGCCGCTCCCGGACGACGAGCAGGCGGAGGACGAGGCGTTCTCGGGCGAGGCGACGGTGCCGCTCGCGCGCACCGTGGCGCTCTCGGTCGACCTGGAACGCGCCATGGCGGTGCTCTCCGACGCCGAGCGCGCAGCCATCGTCCAGTGCTACCATAACGACCTGTCACACGAGGAAGCGGCGTTCGTACTCGGGTGCCCGGTTGGGACGGTGAAGACCCACGTTCTGCGGGCAAAACAGAAACTCAAGGCCAGGCTGGGTGCCTGGGCACCGGAGCGTTGACGATGGACACGGATCGCGCGCAAAGCGACGACGGCTGGCTCGAGCAGGCGCTCAAGGCCGATGCGCTAGGTGCCGCCTACGTCGCCGACGACGGCTTCACGGCGAGCGTGATAGCGCGGCTGCCGCAGCCCGCCACCCTGCCCGCCTGGCGTCGCCCGGTCCTGGCGCTGTTGTGGCTGATTGCGGGCGGCGCCGTGGTCGCCGCTCTGCCCGACCTGTTCTACAGCCTTTTCCAGAGCCTCGTCGCCCTGTTCGTCGCGCAACCGCTCACCTGGTCGAACCTTGCCGTCGCGCTGCTGTTACTGAGCGGCGCCACCTGGAGCGCGCTCGTCTACGCGATGCGGGCCGAGTAAGGCTTTCAAGCGCAGCGGTGAGCTTCCCGCCCTTCGCGCGAGCGTCGCGCTTCGTCCCTTCGTCCGATGCCGTGAGCAGCGTTGCTTCATGGCAATGGTTGCGTCCTGCCCTCGCCTTTGCGGTGTGGCAGGCGTGACAAGCCTTCAGCCCTCGCGCAAAGGCCGCGGCCAGACACGCCGGCTTTGGCGTCGTCACCTGCGGTAACTTCGAACCGTATTGGAAAACGGCGGCCGCAGCGCGACCGGGATGGCGGGCTGGTGCACCTTGACGCGCGCCTGGAGTGCGCGCGGTCTTCGCGCTGCGTGGCGCGTAACCCGAGGTCAGTCTTTCAAGGTGAAGTTGACCTCGACTTCGCCGACGTACTTCGTGCCGTCCGGCGCGAACTTCCATTCCTTGAGTGCCCGGATCACCTCTTTGTCGAACACGCGCGGTGGATTGGAGTCGACGATTCTTACCTCGGTAACGAGACCCTTCTCGTCAATGTCCAGGCGCGCCACCACGTGGCCCTTGGCCACGTTGGCCTTAATCGCCTCGCGCGGATAGGTCGGCGGCTCCCCGGATATTTGGGTCAGGCTCGCCTGTTTGCGCACCGCCGGCGGTGCCGGCGGCGCCGGCGGTGCCGGCGGCGCGATTACCGGTGGCTCGACCGGTGGCGTCGGCGTCACGACCGAGATGACGGGTTCAGTCGGCGGCGCCGGGACCGGCACGTCCGGCGGCGGCACATAGACTTGTTGTGGCGGTGGTGGCGTCTTGGGTATCTCGATCTTCTTCGGCGGGGGCGGCGGCGGCGGCGGGAGCTTGATCTCCTCGACGATGGTGGCCGTAAGCGGCTTCTTGATGACCTCGACCGCCTTGCGCGCCAGGCCGGTCACGAGCGCGTAGATCACTATCACATGCAGCAAAACGACGAACGTGATGCCGATCAGGTGCCGGGTCGGGTCCCTCTGTCGCCGTGCAAAATCCATTGCCGTTTGACTCCCGGTGGTCCGCCGTTCGCCCCGCGAGCTAGTCCTCGACGAACTGTTCGCTGCCCACGATGCCGATCTTGGTCAGGCCCAGCCGCTGCGCCGAGGCCATCACCCCGGCGGCGATCGCGTAACGCGACGCCTTGTCTGGGCGCAGGTGCACTTCCGGCTGGGGAGTCTGTGCGGCGGCGATCCTTATCTTGTCTTCGAGGGCCGCCCGATCCGGCACTGCCTCGCCGTCCCAGTAGGTCACCCCGTTGCTGTCGATGTCGATCTTGACTACCTGCGGCAATACCAGCGGCGGCGGTGGATTGCCGGTCGGCATGTTGAGATTGATCGCATGCAGCTGGATCGGCAGCGTGATAATGAGCATGACCAAAAGCACCAGCATCACGTCGATCAGCGGCGTGGTGTTGATGTCGATCATCACTTCCGGCTCGCCGCCCTTGCCGGGGGCGCCCACGTTCATGGCCATGATGCGTTCCTCGAAAAATAAGCGCTCGAGCTCATGTTAACCGCCGCGCGGCGGCGGCTCGGTGATGAAGCCGACCTTCGCAATCCCGGCCCGCTGGCAGGCATAGATAATGCGACCGACGCCCTCGTATTTCGCGCCGCCATCGCCGCGGATCTGCACCTCGGGCTGCGGGGTCAGGACGGCGATCTTCTTCAGCCGGTCGATGAGTGCCGCCGTACTGTCGATGCGCAGCTCGTTCCAGTAGATGTGGTCGTCCTTGTCCACCGACAGGTTGATGTTCTCCGGCTTGGTCTCGCGAATCTCGTTGCGCTCCTTGGGCAGCTGCACCGGGATCGAGGTCGTGACCACCGGGATGGTGATCAGAAAAATGATCAGCAGCACCAGCATCACGTCGACCAGCGGAGTCGTGTTGATGGCCGAGACGACTTCCTCGTCGTCGACCGACGGGCCGACACCCATGGCCATGATCTAGGCCCTAGCTGCGGATGGGGTCTTCGGCGCGCTGAGCAGCACGGCGTGCAGGTCGGCACCGAAACCGCGGACCTGGTCCATGGCGTTTTTGTTGCGCCGGATGAGCCAGTTATAGCCGAGCACCGCCGGGACCGCGACAGCCAGGCCCATTGCGGTCATGATCAGTGCTTCGCCCACGGGCCCGGCCACCTTGTCGATCGATGCCTGCCCGGCGATGCCGATCGCGGTCAGCGCATGGTAGATGCCCCAGACCGTGCCGAACAGCCCCACGAAGGGCGCAGTCGAGCCTACGGTTGCCAGAAAGGCCAGCCCGTCCTGCATGCGGCTTTGCACGTTGTCAATCGCGCGCTGGATCGACATGCTGATCCAGGTATTGAGGTCGACATTGCCCAGTAATCCGGTGTGCTTGCTCGTCGCCTCCAGCCCGGATTCGGCGATGAAGCGAAACGGACTACTCTTCTTCAGTCCGTCGGCGCCTTGGCGCACGGAAGGCGCGCGCCAGAACGATTTCTCGGCCTGCCGCGCCTGCCCGCCCATCTTGGCTTGCTCGTACACCTTGGTCACGATGACATACCAGCTGCCGACCGACATGATGACCAGGATCGCCAAGGTAATCCGCGCGACGAGATCGCCGCCTTGCCACAGCGCTTGGAGTCCGTACGGGTTGTCGACCATCTCGGTTGTTTTCACACCAGCCGGAGCGGCTGGTGCCGCCGCCGTCGCCGCGCCGGCATCGGCGGGCGCAGCGGTCGTGGCGGGCGCAGCGGGTGCGCCGGGTGCAGCGGGCGCGGCGGGCGCGGCGGTCGGCGCTGCTTGGCCCTGCGCCCGCGCGTCCGGTCCGACCGACGCCGCAATGGCAACGAGCACAAACGCTGCCAACGCGGCCAAATGGGTCATCTTAAGCATGTTGTCTCCCAAATAGGAAAGGGTCGTTGACTCGGACATGAGGCGGTTCGGCCTTCTAAAGACGCGCAAGCGAAACGACGGGATTACCCCTGCCTGCAGCCGCCAATCCCGGAAATGCGGCCCAGTTGCTCGTTCTTGGCGCAAGCCGAAAGCGCGGAAGGCCCCACCCCCTAGCCGATTCCGACTACCACTGCGCGGGCGCAGCTTCGTGCCGTGCGCAGAAACGCCAAAATACGTCGTCCCCGCCCCGCGGCCCAGCACCGCACGACAATACTGTGCCCGGAAAGTCGCAGGATTGTACACAAAAGTTTAAAAAAAAGTCCATCCGAAGTCTCTCTCGATGCCGGCGGTAGCTGAAGTATACGGCGCGTTTCCACCGCCAGATGCGGCTGGAAGTATACGGGCACCGTGGCGGAGCGATAGGCCTGCTTCGGCTTGCTCTGGCGGCGCGACCAGCGCTTGACGCACCCTTCGCAACCCTGTCGGGCGCATTTCGTCGCCCGCTTGGCGGTTTTAGCCACCGATTCGGCCGTTGCGTCGCCTGCGCGTTGAGCCGGTCAGGGCTCCGGCGTACGGTTGCGTCGTCCCCGAACAAGCGCGCCGCCGCCACAGCGAACACCCGTGTGAATCCGGATTGCCGATACGTCGCATCCAAGAGCAGGAAAGACGACCCAGGAGACAGACCATGAACCGCTACGAAAACTACGAGACCTCGAGCCACCGCGTGGCGTTCGGCACGGCCGCCATCGCCATAACGGCGCTTGCCATCGGCCTGCTGCTCGTCATTCCAGCGACGATGGCGCCAGCCAGCCGCGATTTGCGCTCCGCAGCAATTTCGCCGCCCGCCTCGGCAGCCGACGAGGGTAACGGCCGCCGGCTGCGCGTGGACGTGATCGCGGTGCGCGAACCGAGCGTTGCCGCAGCACAGGTCCGCAACATCCAAGCGAAGCGCAAACAGCAGGGCTAGGCGCAGCGATCTGTGCCACGGCCACTGCTCGCGCAAGGGTGGGACTGCGAACGGGGCGTCACCCGTCGCTCTTAACACCGGTCGATGCGCCGTTCGCCCCATGCCTGCGCCAAGCATGGGGCAATGGCTTGGTGGTTTGCGCACCCGCCGTACCGCCACGCGCACCACCGACGGCGGCTTCCGCTGAAGCGTCGCCGCCTTAGCTCGATCCATTCAGTGCGCGTTGTCGCCAGCGAGCGATGAGCCCGTTGTCGCCGCGGCAGCGATTCCGACCCTCCTGACGATTGCCCGTCTTAAGCCCCAGCGCGCAGGTCGAGACAAGCGGCCGCTCCCGGCGGTGAGCGGATTCGTTTCCCATGCGTGTCAAGTGGCACGACAACAGCGCACGAAAATCGAGTAATCTAAGCGCCCTCGAACGCCCTTGGGCTGTCAAGCGGAGGGCGGCAGGGAGTGCGGGCGCCTCCACCTGCCTTTCGCATTCGTGCGCAAGCTCGGGGCCCGGCTTCCTTTAGGATTTGGCAGGTCCGGTCCCGGCGCGCGCAAGTCTCAATCCTTGACCGAGGCCGATTGACTTGGCTTTTCAAACTGAAATCGAATGAAAAAAACCGGCCGTAACGATCCGTGCCCTTGTGGCAGCGACAAGCAATACAAGAAGTGCTGTATCCAGTCCGAGGGCGTTCAGGTGGCGGGTGGGCAATCGACCCCCGCCACAATCCAGACTGCGATGATGCACCATCAGTCCGGGCGTTTGCCGCAAGCCGAAGCTTGCTGTCGGCAAATCCTGAAAATTACTCCGAATCACCCCGATGCCTTGCATTTATTGGGATTGATCGCCTATCAAGTAGGGAAAAACGAGATTGCCGTTGAACTCATCAACAGGGCGATCAACATAAAATCGTCCAATTCCGACTATCACCTCAACCTCGGCAACGCGCTGCAGGCTCAAGGCAAACTGGACGAAGCCGTGGCGGCCTACCACAAAGCGCTTTGGATCGAGCCGGATTTTGCAGAGGCCCTCAGCAACCTGGGAACGGTGCTCCAGCAACAAGGCAGCCTGGACTCAGCGGTCGCCACCTATCGCAAGGCGCTCGCATTCAGACCGGAATCTGCGCACCTGCACTACAACCTTGGGAACGCGCTCAAGGACCAAGGCAAGCTGGACGAAGCGATCAGCTCCTACTCCAAGGCGCTCTCGATCGAGCCGGACCGTGTTCTGGCGCACAACAACCTGGGAGCGGTGCTGCAGGTGCAGGGCAAACAGGACGAGGCGCTCGCCCGCTACGCCAAGGCGCTGTCGTTGAAGCCGGATTACGCGGAGGCACACTACAACATGGGTCTCCTGCTCCAGCTTCAAGGCAAGCTGGATGCCGCGATTGCTTGCTACGACAAGGCAATCAGGTTCAAGCCGGATTATCCCGAGGCCTATCACGATCTCGGGAATGCGCTCGCGACCCAAGGCAAGCTGGACAAGGCCATCGCCAGCTACGGCAAGGCACTCTCGTTCCGGCCGGATTTTGCCGAGGCACTCAACAGCCTCGGTAATGCGCTCAGTGAGCGCGGGCTGGTCAATGTGGCGCTGGACAGTTACCGACGCGCGCTCGAACTGAAGGAAGTGGGCGAATTCAAGACAGGTTTTGTCCGCTGCATCAGGAATATCGAATTCGTTCAGGTCGATGCGGATCTTCGACGCCTCGTAACCCGCGCGCTGTCCGAGCCCTGGGCCAGGCCAGGTGACCTGGCCAACGCGAGCATCCGGCTCATCATGCTGGACCAAAACATCCGCGAATGCGTCGAGCGGGCAATGCGTGCATGGCCTGCCCGACTGACCGGCGACGAACTGTTCGGCCGCACCGGTCTTGCCGTCCTGGCGAATGATTTGTTGCTCCGGTCCTTGTTGGAAAACGCCCACGTGTGCGAGCTCTCTCTGGAACGGTTGTTAACCATGACCAGGCACGCGCTGCTTGATGCCGCCGGGAAGGTGGTTATCGGTGCTCCCGCGGAGGACCAGCTGGCCTTTTACTGCGCCGTTGCACGCCAATGCTTCGTCAATGAATTCGTCTTTTCCTACACCGACGAGGAATTCGAGCGTGCGCAGGCGCTACGAGAGAGGCTTGTTGCCGACCTGCAGGCCGGAAAGGCCATTCCCGCGTTGTGGCCGGTGGCGGTTGCCGCTTACTTTCCGCTGCTGTCCCTGCCCTGCGTCGACGCTCTGCAGAATCGATCTTGGCCGGAATCGGTTCACGCCCTGCTCGTGCAGCAGGTCGCGGAACCGTTGCAAGAGCGGCGTTACCGCGACGGCATGCGCAGGCTGACCACGGTGGCAGATGGCGTGTCGCTCCGGGTGCGGCAACAGTACGAGGAAAATCCCTATCCGCGGTGGATCAAATTGCCGCGCGCGGAAAAAGCTCGTTCCCTCGATAGTTATCTACGTCACCAATTTCCCTTCGCATCGTTTCGCCCCATCGCCAAGGGCGGCGCCATCGATATCTTGATCGCAGGATGCGGTACCGGTCAGGAATCGATTGAAACAG
The DNA here is from genome assembly GCA_035939595.1 of Casimicrobiaceae bacterium. Classification (GTDB taxonomy): domain Bacteria; phylum Pseudomonadota; class Gammaproteobacteria; order Burkholderiales; family Casimicrobiaceae; genus PALSA-1003. The sequence goes on along the minus strand of DASZFQ010000165.1, from coordinate 632 downwards.
CGCAGCAATTTCCTGAGGCTCAGGTGCTTGCGGTCGACCTGAGCCTATCGAGTCTTAGCTACGCCAAGAGAAAGACCGATGAGCGCGGCCTGAAGAATGTCGAGTATGCACAGGCCGACATCACGCAACTCGGGTCGCTCGGCCGCATGTTCGACCTCATCGTCTCGGTCGGCGTGCTGCACCATCTGGCCGACCCGATGGCCGGATTGCGCGAGCTCGTCGCGCTGCTTCGCCCGGGCGGGTTGATGCTTCTGGGCCTGTATAGCGAACGCGCGCGGCAATCGGTCGTCGCCGCAAGAACGTTCATTGCCAAACGCGGATATGCGTCGACCGCAGCGGATATTCGCCGCTGCCGCCAAGATCTCGTGGCGTTCGAAAGCGGCGGGTTGTTCCGGCAACTGACCTCATTCAGAGATTTCTATGCGACCAGCGAATGTCGCGATTTGCTATTTCACGTTCAGGAACATCGCCTCACGCTGCCCCGAATCAAGGCCATGCTGAGCGAGCTTGATCTGGACTTCATCGGATTCCTGCTCGAACCGCAGCTCGTCCAGAAGTACAAGGAGTGCTTCCCGGAAGACATACCCCTGACCAACCTGGACTACTGGAACGACTTCGAGACCCGGTTTCCC
>DASZFQ010000164.1:0-2209 GCA_035939595.1 Casimicrobiaceae bacterium | reverse complement strand
CGCTGGCGAGCCACGCCTCCGCGCAGTTCGGGTTCAAGGCTACGCCGTGCTCGATCAGGTCCGCGCCCGCCTCCGTCTCGCCGGCCAGATAGGCGAGGCACCATCCGACCATCCACAAAACATCGGGATCGTCCGTCGTGTCAGCCATCATGCGCCTTGCCAGACGCACCGCTTCATCTGTCTGCGGCCGTTGACCGCGCGCCTCGGAGTGCCACCAGCTGAAACAGAACAGTGACAACGCTGCCGCAGGCGCATAGGACGGATCGATTTCCATCGCCTTGCGCAGCACGGCGACTGCTTCGGCGAGACTCTCGGGTGTAAACTGATGCGAGAGCGCCAGGGCGCGGAGATAAAGATCGTAGCTGTCGAGGCTCCCGGCCGGCTTACGCCGAGCCCGCCCGATTTCGGCCTGGGTGATCTTGGGTGCGATCGCGGCGACGACGCGGGTCGTCACCTGGTCCTGCAACTCGAAGACATCTGCGAGCGAACCATCGAAGCGATCCGCCCACAGATGCGCCCCTGAATCGCTGTCGAGCAGCTGGCCGGTGATGCGCACCCTGTCGCCCGCCTTGCGCACGCTGCCTTCAAGCACATAGCGCACGCCGAGTTCGCGGCCGACCTGCTTGATGTCGACGGCGCGGCCCTTGTAGGTGAACGACGAATTGCGCGCGATCACGAACAAGGATTTGAAGCGTGACAGCGCGGTGATGATGTCCTCGACCATGCCGTCGGCGAAGTATTCCTGTTCCGGATCGCCGCTCATATTCTGGAACGGCAGCACGGCGATCGAAGGCCGGTCCGGCTGTTCGGGGGCTTCGGAAACTCGATCCCGGACGACCGTCCTGCTTTGCGCTGCCCCACTCGCGAGGGGGGCAACGCCGAACTCGAGCGCGTAGACCCGGATCGGTTCGGCGATGTTCTTGAGCATCGTCGCGCCGAGGTCCCTGACCGCAAGATCGAGCCGCGCCTTTACCTGCCGATAGGCATCTTCCGACAGACAGATCGCCCCCGGCCTGGCGACGCCTTCAAGCCGCGCGGCGATATTCACTCCGTCGCCCATGAGATCGCCATCGCTCTCCTCGACCACATCGCCGAGATGAATGCCGATGCGAAAATCGATGCGTTGATCGGGCGGCAGGCCGGCGTTGCGCTCGGCCATGCTGTTCTGCACTTCTATCGCGCAACGCACAGCCTCGACGACGCTGCGGAATTCGACCAAGGCGCCGTCCCCGGTCCGCTTGACGACGCGCCCGTGATGCAGGGCGATGGTTGGATCGATCAGATCGCTGCGCAACGCGCGCAGCCGCGCCAGGGTGCGATCCTCGTCTGCACGGGCGAGCCTGCTGTAGCCGACGACGTCGGCCGCCAGAATCGCCGCGATTTTTCGCGTCTCGCCCATGCCGCTCACCCGCCGCGGTCTTCAATATCACAACGGTTCTGAACTGGTTAAGGCTGCCGGCTACGGATGGCCGGGAAAATTGCCCGAACGTCCCAAATGGATCCCGACTCGGTCATCGGGCAATGCTGTCGGAAATGTCCGGTTTATCCGAAGCGGACATTGGTCGGCGGTTGACGGGCCCACGCCATAGATTGAATTTTACGAAAAGCAGCAATTGGACCGCAGTAACCCGGTGGTAGGAACACGGACGACATACATCGGCTTGACGGGGGTGGGGGAGAACAGTGCCAACGATCGGCAACGCCCATTTCGCCATCGATCTGCAGACACTGTTCGCCGTGCTGGTCTTTCTCTCGGCGATCGGCGGCCTGTTGCTGCTGTTCTGCTGGATGCAGAACCGCAATACGCCGGCGCTGGCCTTTTGGGGCAGCGGCTACCTCCTTGGCGCGGTCGCTGCGGCACTGCTGGGCTCGGGCGGATCCGCAAATGCGTGGGTGATCTGCATATCGAACGCGCTGCTATGCGGCGCCTACGGGGTGATGTGGGGCGGCTCACGCTCGTTTGAGGGGCGTCGCGTCCGTGCACCGTTGATCGTGGCCGGCGCCGCGATCTGGATTGCCGCATTTCAATTCGAGAGCTTCTACGAGTCGCCGGCGTTACGGGTCAGCCTGGTCTCGACGATTCTGGCGGCCTATGCGCTGCTCAGCGCCCGCGAGCTGTGGCATGCCCGCGACCGCGAACTGATCTCGCGCTGGCCGACGCTGGCGCTGGTGGTTACTCATGCGGGCTTCCTCTTGGCGCGCATACCCT
>DASZFQ010000163.1:0-2864 GCA_035939595.1 Casimicrobiaceae bacterium | reverse complement strand
GAAGTCGAGGGCAGCAATGCGGCACTGGAGCAGATGCGACGCGATCGATTCGCCCAGACCGCAGCGGCGAGCCTGGGTCATTCGGAACTGCTCCAGATTCTGGTCGCGAGCCATTCGATCGGCCCGCCGCCGCTGGCGGGGGAGCTATCGCAAGACCATCGCTACTATCGCGCGGTTTGCACGAAGTAGCGATGTCGAAGCGCCGTACGCTGCAGGTCCTGAAGCACCACGGGAGGGAACGATGAAACTTAGCGATACGACGGCGCCGGGCAAAGCCCCAGAGTCCGTGTCCGACTGGGCTCCCGGCGAAGCGCAGCGAATTGCCTGCCGGCGCGACAAGTCGCCCTTCGCCATCCTGCGCCACGGCGCTCACGGGGAGAACTGGGGGCTCGCGCTGTCGGGCGGCGGCATACGCAGCGCGACGTTCGCCCTTGGCGTGCTGCAATCGATGGCGCGCACGGCGATTCCCCCGGCAAGCGTGGGAATGACAGCCGGCGCGCAAGCCAAGCCGTACGTCCTTTTGCCGCAATTCGATTATCTCTCGACGGTGAGTGGCGGGGGCTTCATCGGCTCATTCTTCTGCAGTTTGTTTGTCCGCGGGCGCCTGTCGTTGAAGCCCGCCGAGACTGCGGCCGAGGCGGCTGCCCGAGCCAACAAGGTCCTGGCCTACGAGCCGCCGGGTCGCATGCATTTCGTCGAATATCACGAGGGCGATCCGCCCGGCAAGGCTCCGCTCGCGTGGCTGCGCGACAACGGCCGCTATCTCTCGCCGACCGGCGCCGGGGATACGCTCTACGCGGCCGCTCTGGCCGTGCGCAATTGGGCCAGCGTGCAATACGTGCTCGGCACGCTGTTTCTTCTCGTGTTCACGTTCGTCGCGCTGTTGCGTAACGGCACGCTCTGGCTTGGCGATCAGTTGCCCGCCTGGGGGTCGGGCGTGATCGCCGCATTCACCAACCCGCTGTGGTGGATTCCGATCGCGGCGATCGCCCTGGCGGTCCTGCCGATCGGCCTCGCCTTCTGGCTCGCCTACGTCCGGGATGGAAAGACCGAGCAGGAGCGCGCCATCCTGGGTGGTGCATTCTGGATTACGCTCCTGTTGGGCGCATTGGCGTTGGTCCTCAGTGTGGGCGCGGCAGGTGGCCTGCCACGATCCGCTCTGGGCATTCTTTGCGCCGCCATCGGTTTCGAGATGGTGGTTGCCTGCGCCTGGTTTGTGGGCGCGCTCTGGTCAACGCCTTTGGCGCAGCAAACGATCACCTACGAACGTGTGCGGCTGACGCGCATGTTACAGACCGCGATGTGGGTGACGGCGCTATCCGCCATCCTTGTTGCGGTCGACTGCGCGGCGACGTGGGTTTACGGATGCCTGAGCAACGGGGCGGGCGTGGGTTCCTCCGCCGGCGCCGCCGCCCTATTTGGCGCGCTCATGTGGCTCGTCCGCCAGGTCACGCGATTTGCCGGCGACACGAAGAAGGGCGGTTTGCTTGCCAAGATCCCCCTCGGCGTGCTGGCGGCATTCGTCGCAGCATTGTCGCTGCTCCTGGTTGCCCTCCTCTGGGCCCTCGTTGTGCGCTGGATCGAGCTGGGCGACGCTGGCGGCAATCTGCCGTTTCTGAGTTCGCTTCCTGGCTGGCTGGTCGAACTCGGCGGTCTCTTCCTCCTCGCGGCGGTGCTGGCCTTTGTCACCGCCCGGTTTCCGGCCTTCATCAACGTCTCGACGTTTCAGTCGCTCTACAGCGCCCGACTGACGCGTGCGTATCTCGGTGCGTCTAACGGCAACCGCTTTACCGAAGGCACCTCGCGCACGCCGGCGAGAAGCGTCGCCGAACCCATTGTCGGCGACCAGGTCGATCACGACACGTACTATGGCACGACGCTGGGCGACGTCCTGGCGCCGCTGCACATCGTCAACATCACGATGAATCAGACGGTCGACCCGATCGAGCAATTGGTGCAACGCGACCGGAAAGGCAAGCCCATGGCAGTCGTCGCGCAAGGCTTCAGCATCGACGATGACCAATACCGCTTTCGCAAGAGCACGGACGGCATCGGGACGTCGCTGTCGATGGGGCAGTGGATCGGCGCATCCGGAGCCGCCGTATCGACCGGGCTGGGGCGTGCGACCAGTCTCGGCGCATCGATTGTGCTGGGCATGGCCAACGTTCGCCTGGGCGTGTGGTGGCGATCGGGCCTGGACATGCAGCCCAAGGACCCGAATTACTTGGCGGTTGCCCGTAGCGGCTTTCGCTCGGCCTTCCTGACCCAGTCGCTGCTCCTGGATGAACTGTCGGCGCAGTTCCACGGCTTGCGCCGGCCCTGGCAGTACCTGTCAGACGGAGGACACTTCGAGAACACGGGCGTCTACGAGTTGCTTCGCGAGCGGCGCGATGTGCGGGTTATCGTCGCCTGCGACAGCGGCGCCGATTCCAACTACCAGTTCGAAGACCTGGCCAACCTGATCCGGCTCGCGCGCATCGATTTCCGCCTGGAAATCGAGGTGGACGAAGCGATCGCGCGCTGCGATGGGCTCGCCGGTGTCTTCGGCGCGCGCGGGCAATTGACCAAGGGCGACGGCCGCGACAATGTCTGTGCGATGCTGCTCAATGTTCACCGCGCGGACGCGCCGGGGTCGGACCCGGTCGCGCGCATCATCCTGCTCAAACCGCGCTTGATCGCCGCCGTGCCGCTCGACGTGAAGCAGTACGCCGACAGCCATCCGAGCTTTCCGCAGGAATCGACTGCGGAGCAATTCTTTGACGAGGCGCAGTGGGAGAGCTATCGCAAGCTTGGCGTGGTCATTGCCAACCAGGTTTTCGGGGGCGACGCGGGCGCGGCGCTGTGGCGCTATCTCGGCGCGCTGC
>DASZFQ010000162.1:0-32312 GCA_035939595.1 Casimicrobiaceae bacterium | reverse complement strand
CGCTCGCTTCTACCGTATGCTTTCCTTGAAGGGCTGTTCCAGACGCATGCATTTCGTCCTCCTTCGTTAAATCGAGTTGGTCGAACTCTCGTTTTAACTCAAGGGGGCAAACCACGAACAGCCCTTCATAGTATCTGTTGGCCGGTCAGAGACTCCCCACCTTTCCGAGACGAACGGCCGCTGCACAGCTCACAACGGCCATCGATGCGTGAACGGCCGGTGTAGATCGTAGAACTGCCGCTCATCGCTGGAAACCAGGCGTCCGTGCCATCCGTTTTGCCGTCTCCGCCTCGCGTGGGCCCTCCGTTTTTTCTCCTGCGCACGCGGTCGTACTTACAGCCGCCTGCCTGCCAGAACGGCGGACGCGACCCCTTCCATGGACGGGTTGGGCTGCGGCGAAGTTCTGCTGCTTCAGGGTTGAGCGGCTGGGGCCAGTGGCTCTCGCCTCCTATAATGCGCGGACCAGACGCCTAGCACTGAGCATGGTTTCGCCTCCCGCCGTTCCCCGTGCACCGCTCGTCCGCGCCGCCGCGCGGCTGGGGCGATTTCTTGCGCCGTACCGCGGCCGCTTCGTTGTCGCGGGCATCGCGCTCCTGATCGCCGCCGGATGCACGCTCGCGGTCGGCCAGGGCCTGAAACTGGTAATCGACCGGGGTTTTCTGGGCAACGATCCGGGTGCGCTCGACCAGGCGCTGGCGGCCCTGCTGGCCGTGATCGCGACCATGTCGGTCGCGACCTATATCCGTTTCTACAACGTGTCGTGGATCGGCGAGCGCGTAACAGCCGACATCCGGTGCAAGGTTTTCGATCACCTGCTGACCCTTTCGCCGGGCTTTTTCGAAATCACCCGCACCGGCGAGGTCGTCTCCCGGCTGACCAACGATGCGACGATGCTGGAGACGGTGATCGGCTCGAGTCTCTCTCTTGCCCTGCGCAACAGCGTGCTCGGCGTCGGCGCGCTGGTCCTGCTCACGCTGACCAGCCTCAAGCTGACGCTCTTGGTGCTCGCCGGCTTGCCGGTGGTGCTGCTGCCGATCATCCTGTTCGGCCGCCGCGTGCGCCGGCTCTCGCGCGCCAGCCAGGATCGCGTGGCCGATACCGGTGCCTATGTCGACGAAGCGGTGCACGAAATTCGCACCCTGCAGGCCTACGGACATGAGGCCCAGGATCGCCAGGCCTATGCCGAGCGTGTCGAGGCGGCGTTTCTCACCGGGGTCCTGCGCATCCGGCAGCGAGGGCTGTTGATCGCGGCGGTGATCTTCCTGGTGTTTGGCGCGGTGGGCATCATCCTCTGGGTGGGCGGCCACGACCTGCTGGCGGGGAAGCTCTCCGCCGGCCAGCTTTCGGCCTTCGTTTTCTATGCGGTGATCGTCGCCGGCTCGATTGGCGCGGTCAGCGAGGTCGCCGGCGAATTGCAGCGCGCGGCAGGTGCCACCGAGCGGCTGCTGGAACTGCTCGACACACCGCCGGAGATCGCCGCGCCGGAGCATCCGGTGCCGTTGCCCGAGCCGCCGCGGGCGATGCTGGCGCTGGAGAACGTTACCTTCGCCTATCCCTCGCGGCCGAACGAAGCGGCGCTCAAGGCGGTGTCGTTGCGCGTGGCCGCGGGCGAACGGGTGGCTCTGGTCGGCCCCTCGGGCGCGGGCAAGACCACGGTGTTTCAACTCCTGCTTCGCTTCTACGATCCGCAATCGGGCCGCATCCTGCTCGACGGCGTGGACGTGAGCCGGGCAGATCCGCGGGCGGTACGACAACGCTTCGCCGTGGTGCCGCAGGAGCCGGTGATCTTCGCCGCCAGCGCCTGGGAAAATGTGCGTTACGGACGGCCCGACGCCAGCGAGGAGGAGGTTCGCGCTGCGTGCGACGCGGCGTATGCGACCGAATTCTTGGCGCGCTTGCCGGAAGGCTTCGACACCCCGCTCGGCGAGCGCGGCGTGAAGCTTTCGGGGGGTCAGCGCCAGCGTTTGGCCATCGCCCGGGCGGTGCTTGCCCGGCGGCCGATCCTGCTACTCGACGAGGCGACCAGCGCGCTCGACGCAGAGAGCGAGCGCACGGTGCAGCTTGCGCTCGAGCGCCTGATGGCGGGGCACACCACGCTCATCATCGCCCATCGCCTTGCCACCGTGGTCGGCGCCGAGCGCATCATCGTCCTCGACGGCGGGGTCGCCATCGCCGAGGGAACGCATGCCTCGCTGGTGCGTGACGACCCGCTCTACCGGCGGCTCTCGGAGCTGCAGTTCGGCCTGCAGCCGTCGCTCGTCTAGGCGCGGGCGATCTCGTGGTAGCGCGGGCAGGTCAGGAGATGATCGTTGACCATGCCGGTCGCCTGCATGAACGCATAACAGATCGTCGTGCCGACGAAGCGGAAGCCGCGGCGCTTGAGTTCTGCCGCGAGCGCATCGGATTCGCGGGTGCTGGCCGGGACCTCGCGCGCTGACCGCCGGCGGTTGTTGCGCGGCGAAGCGCCCACGAAGCTCCAGACGAAGCGGTCGAAGCTGCCGGACTCGCGCTGCACGGCAAGACACGCGCGCGCGTTGGTCACGGCACTCTGGATCTTGAGCCGATTGCGCACGATGCCCGGATTGCCCAGCAGGCGCTCGACGCGGCGGGAGTCGAAGCGGGCGACGCGCGCCGGGTCGAAACCGTCGAAAGCCTCGCGATACGCGTCGCGCTTGTTAAGGATCGTCTGCCAGGAGAGGCCCGCCTGCGCACCCTCCAGGATGAGGAACTCGAACAGGAGGCGGTCGTCGTGGACCGGCACCCCCCACTCCTGGTCGTGGTAGGCGATCATGCGCGGGTCGGTTCCGGCCCATCCGCAGCGCCGCAGTGCTGGCATGGAGCTCCTCCGTGCCCATTATCTCGCGTCGTTGCCGCCGGCGCAGCTTGTCCGCGCGCAGGGCCGCCGGCACAATAGGCGCGTGGTTCCGTGGCTGCGTTCCGGCTCGCCGTTTCCCCCCCTCGACGCCGCGCTCGACGACCCCAACGGGCTGCTCGCCGCGGGAGGCGATCTGTCGCCCGCGCGCCTGCTGGCCGCTTATCGGCACGGCATCTTCCCCTGGTATAACGAGGCACAACCGATTCTGTGGTGGAGCCCCGACCCGCGGATGGTCCTGTTCGTAGATGAGTTCAAGCTGCCGCGCTCGTTGCGGCGGGTCGTGCGCCAGCGGCGCTTCGAGATCCGGGCCGACACGGCATTCCGGGAGGTGATGGAGGGCTGCGGGGAGCCGCGGCGGGGGCAGAGCGGAACCTGGATCACGGCGGCGGTGATCGACGCCTACACCGCCCTCCATCGCGAGGGCCATGCGCATTCACTCGAGGCCTGGCGCGAGGGCGAACTCGTCGGCGGATTGTATGGCGTGACGATCGGCAGGATGTTCTTCGGCGAGTCGATGTTCGCCCGGGAGACCGACGCGTCCAAGGTTGCGCTGGTCAAGCTCGTCGCCATGCTCGGGCACATGGGGATGCCGCTCATCGACTGCCAGCAGGAAACCGAGCATCTGGCGCGGCTCGGCGCCCGGCCGATACCGCGGCGGAAGTTTGCCGACTGGCTTTCGCGGTTGGTACACTCAGCGGAGCCCGCCAAGGACTGGACGCTGGCCCTGCAGGCTACACCCGACGAACCGTGACCAAGCTCAACGACCTGCCTCTGGCGGCACTGCAGTTCTACGCCACGGCCCCCTATCCGTGCAGCTACCTGCCGGGCCGCGCGGCGCGCTCGCAAGTGGCGACACCGAGCCACCTGATCGATACCCGGGTATATGGCGAGCTGGTGCGGATGGGCTTCCGGCGCAGTGGCGCGTTCACCTATCGCCCCTATTGCGATCACTGCCGCGCCTGCGTGCCGGTGCGCGTGCCGGTGGCGATGTTCGCCCCGAACCGCGCCCAACGCCGATCGCTGCGCAGGCATGGCCCGCTGACCGCCGCGCAGCGCAGCCTCGCCTTCGATGCCGAGCACTACGGGCTCTACCTGCAGTACCAGCGGCATCGGCATCCGGGCGGCGGCATGGACCAGGACAGTCGCGAGCAATACCAGCATTTTCTCCTGCACAGCAACGTGACCACCGACCTGTTCGAGTTTCGCGAGCAGGGCCACTTGCGCATGGTGAGCCTGGTCGACCGCCTGCACGATGGGCTGTCGTCGGTGTACACCTTCTACGACCCGGACGTGCCCGGTGCGAGCTACGGGACCTACAACGTTCTGTGGCAGATTGAGCGCTGCCAGGAACTGCAGTTGCCGTATCTCTATCTGGGCTACTGGATCGCCCAGAGCCGTAAGATGGCCTACAAGGCGAGCTTCAAACCCATCGAGGGCCTGGTCGAGGGCGTGTGGAGGAGGCTGTAGCCCTCCCCACACGCACCGGTGCATCGCTAATCGCGGCGGGCCCGTCGCGCCGTCCTTGCGCGCCGCCCGGGCCCGGCGCTGCGGCCACGGCCTGGGTTCGTGCCGGCGACGGAGCCGGCCCGAAACGCACCCGGGAGCGCGCCATCGACGGGGGCGCGATGACCGGCACGAACGCGCCCGACCCAGACCCAGACGAGCGCATCGTCGGCCAAGCGAAACGGATCGCGACCGCGCGTTTGCGTCCCCTTAGAACCGCTTCCCAATGACCGTACTGCAGATCTTCATCCTCGCCGTGATTCAGGGCGCGTGCGAAATGCTGCCCGTGTCGAGCTCCGCCCATGTCATCGTGGCGGAGAAGCTCATGGGCCTCGATCCGACGGATCCGGCCATGACCTTCTTGCTGGTCATGCTGCATACGGGCACCATGCTCGCCGTCATCGCCTATTTCTGGAGCGCGTGGCGGCAACGCTACTTTTCCTCGCGCGCGGCGTTCTGGCACGCGGCGAAGTCCGTGGTGCTGGCCACCGCCTTGACGGGAATGATCGGTCTCGCCCTGATGTTTGCCATCGAACGGGTCGTGTTGCGCGAATCGGCGCGGGCCGAAATCGAACAGCTCTTTGGCAACATGTACCTCATCGCGGCCGGGTTGGGATTCGTCGGCGTCCTGATCGTGGCCTCCGGCCTGCGCGAGGCGGCGGCGCGCGGGCAGGGCACGCTCGGACTGAAGGGCGCCGCCTGGATCGGGGCCGTGCAGGGATTCTGCCTTCCCTTTCGCGGTTTCTCCCGCTCCGGCGCGACGATATCAACCGGCCTGCTGCTCGGCCTCGACAAAGCCTCCGTCGAAGATTTCAGCTTCGCCCTGGCGGTCGTCCTCACGCCTGCGGTGATCGCCAAGGAAGCTTATCGGCTGCTCAGGGCCAATGAGGCGGCATTGAGCGCCGGCGGTGGCCTGTTGCAGCTGGCGTGGCCCAGCCTGCTGGGCATGGGCCTGAGCTTCCTGGCTGCCCTGGCCGCTCTGCGCTGGCTTTCCCGCTGGCTCGAGCGCAGCCAATGGCACTGGTTTGGGTATTACTGCCTGGTCGCCGCCGTTGCGGTACTCGCCATCGCCTCGAGTTGAATGCGGATGCGCTGCAAGTCACTCGCTGTGATGGTTTTGGTTGCGGCCGGGCTGGCCGCCTGCGCGGTTCAAGCGCCGCGGCCGCCGCCGGGCAGGGAACCGGGCCCCGCGGGATTTCCAGAAGAGTTCTACCAGCAATCGGCACAGCGCGGCCTCCCGGTCTTCGAGATCGATCCCGCCGTTTCGCTCATCGTCATCGAAGTGCGGCGCGGGGGATCGCTCGCCAAACTGGGCCACGACCACGCCATTGCGAGCCACAATGTCCGCGGCTATGTCGCGCCGAACCAGGCCCGCGCCGATCTCTTTGTCCGGCTCGACGAGCTCGTCATCGATGAGCCCGAATTGCGCGCCGAGGCGGGGTTCGATTCGGAGCCGACCGCCGCGGCCATTGCCGGCACGCGAGAGAACATGCTAAAGCAGCTGCACGCCGAAGTGCACCCCTACGCCGTCATCGCGGTCGATGGCGTGGATACTGTCGCCGATGGCCGCTGGCTGAACGCGTCGATCGCGCTCAACGGCGTTAGACGCACCGTGCGGGTTCCGGTGCGCATCGAGCAGGGCCCCGATCAGTTGATGCTGAGCGGCCACGTGGCGCTCGAACAAAGCCAGTTCGGCATCGAGCCTCTTGCGATCCTCGGCGGCGCCCTCGTGGTCCAGGATCGGGTCGAGGTGCGATTCGTGATCCATGCTCGGTCCGCCGCATCATGACGTCGAACCGGTCGCGCTTTGCGGCGAATACGGCGCGACGGGGTGTCGACTGCCATCCGAAGCAGGCGCTCGGATTGCTTCGTCGCCCGGCGCCGTAGTCATGGTGCTCGTCGGCGTCATCAAGCGGCTGATCAGCAAGCCAGCGTCGTAACGCAATGCCAAGGCCCGTGGAGACGCGGGCCCGATTCACCGCGCGCGGTCTCTTCGCCGCGGCACCGCCGCATGGCGCAACCGGCGCGGCCATCAAAATCTCGTCGACAGCGCACCATAGAAGGCACGGCGCATGCCGTACTGCGGTGCGCCGACACCGACACCGGTTCCGTCGCGCAGCAGGTAGGTTTTGTCGAACACGTTGATCAGCGCGAGCCGACCCTCCACCGTTCCCACCGCCGTCGCGGGCCAGTCGTGAACGAGCGAGAGGTTGACCGTCGCGTAGCTGGGAACCGTGCCCGAGTTGGGAGGCGCCCCTTCCGGCGTGCGCCGCAGTCCACTGCCGTAGATCAGATCGCCGTTCACACGGCTCTCGCCGAAGCGGTACGACAGGCCGCTTGCCAGCGAGTAACGCTGATCGTGATCGAGGTAGATGTAATGATCGGCGATATAGGCCAACTCGTCGGCGCCGAAAGTGGACTGTCCGGAAATGATGTTCCTGCCCTTTGCCCTGCTCAGCGCAAAATTCAGGTAGCCCGACCAGTTGGAATTGCTGTACGTCGCGGACAGCTCCATACCTTCCTGGTAGCCCCGCGCATAGTTGAACGGGGTCAGGATCAGCGCCTGGCCGAATTGCCCCTCGTCGAGCAGGTTCGTTACCTGTTTGTAGTAGCCATCGAGCCCAACGGTAAGCTGCGGACTAAACTTCTGACTCAGACCGAGATCGTAATAGCTCGCGCGCTCGGCGCGCACCGGATCGGAGACCGGGACCTGCGGCGCATTCGTGGTTCCCTCGTATAGGTTGATGCTCTGCTGCGAAGCCAATTCCTGTGGTGGCGGACTGAAATAGCGAGAGAAGCCGGCGTGTATCGCCGTTTGCGGCGTGATTTCGTATAGCGCGTTGATGCGCGGGCTCCATTGGTGCTCGTCGGTGAATGCCGCCACGTGATCGAAGCGAATGCCGTAATTGATCGTCAGCGGCGCCAATACGTGCCATTCATCCTGAACGTAGAGCCCCACCAGGTTGCCGTTCTTGCTCGAGTTGTCGACGATGTCGATGGGGTTGGTTGAGGTCTGATTGCCGTCGGCGTCGGCCGGGAAGACACCGACCGTGTTGTCGCTGCGGGTGTGCTGATTGGTATAGGTGCCGCCGAAGCGCAGCGTGTGCGTCTCGGCAAGCGGGTAGGACGCATCGATCTGGATGCCGTTGGCCGAGTTTGAACGCAGGGTGTTCGAGGCGACCCCGGTGTAGATCAAGTCGCCAGCGACGTCGGGCGTGTAATGCAGCTCGGAGTACTGGGTAAAAAACGACGCCTGGTAATTGAGCCTGCCCAGGGTCTGCTGCAGCGAGATCACGGCGAGATTGTTGACTTCGCGCTGGTTGTCGTTGAGTTCTGAGGACGGCAGGGCGTTGAATCCGGTTTCGACATCGCTCACGCCGGTGAGAGAGAAGCTCGGCGTCTGCCCCGGGTTGTTGGGGATCTGGAACCGGCCCACGTAGGTACCGAGCATGAGGCCGAAGCGCGTCTGCTCGTCGATGATGTCGGAAAAGTAGGCAAAACCCTTGGTTTGCTCGGTCCGATCGTGGATCGCATTCTTGCTCGGCGTCGGATTCTCGATGCCAAGGTCGTTGGAGAGGTAGTTGCCGGTAACGTAGTAGCTGTACGGCCCTTTCGATCCCAACAGCTCGAAGCTCGGCTGCACCGTGTCGTAGCTGCCACCCAATATGCCCAGGGAGCCGCCGAAGTCGACGTCGCCGTCCTTGGTCTGGATCTCGACGATGCCCGCCGTGCGCTGACCATATTGCGCCGGCAGTGCTCCATCGACGAAGTCGATCTTGTTGACGAAGCGGGTATCGACCGATTGACCGAACCCCGTGATCCCTTCCGGCAGCTGCACGCCGTTGATGCGGTATTGCACATCCGCGTGCTCGCCGCGAACGTGCAGCGAGCCCGAGGCCTTCGAGTCCTGGGCGACGCCGGGAAACTGGAGCAGCACGTCATTCATCGGCGTGTTCTCACCGACGGCCAGGTTGTCGATGAATTGCTCGTCGATGCTGTAGACCGTGGTACCGACCTTGGGCGAAAGCTCCAACTGCGCGTCCTTGAGACGCTGCGCGGTCACCTGCACCGGGTTCAGCGCGACGTCGGCGGCGGTCGTGAGCTCAACCGTGGGCGTGTCGGTGGCGGCAACGCTCACTGATTGCTGCACGGGAGCGCCCCTGGTCGGCGCGGCGCTTAGCGTGTAGCGGCCAGCGGCCACATTGGCAAAGACGGCGGCGCCGGCCGCATCGGTCTTCGCCGTGGCGATGGCATTGCCTTGATCGTCGCTGAGCGTCACCAGCGCATTGGCGACCGGCTTGGCTGTCTTGTCGGTGACCGATGCGGTGATGGTGGCGGCGCGGCCAATAATGGGTGTAGCAAGCAGAAGCGCAAGACAAAGTACCAGCGGTCGCAGGGGCAGGGCAGTGGGCATGGGCATCACCTTTGCACATAGGGCAAGCCGTCACCCGCCGGGTCCCGGCGGGCAACGACGACATCTCAAAGGGGGTGCGACGCGGGTGCGTCGCGATGCTCTAGACGCGCTGCGGCGGGCCGCAGTTCGGGGGCCACAGATACGCCGGTGCGGGCGGTGCGAGCCGCAGGGCCGGCGCTGCAACGGCAACGTGAATGACGGTTGCGACGGCCACCGTCGGAACATACGTGCTCGGACCTTCGATCTTGCCGGCAAAGGCGGCGCAAACCGCACAGGCTTCGTCGTTGTCCGGCGCAAGGTGCAGGTGCGAGGCGGCGACGGAGACGAGGAGCGCAAAGGCGCTCGCCGTCAGGGCGAGAACGAACAGGCTGGGCCGCGATCGACACCGCGAACGCGGGCGGGCCGGGCTAGGCTGCAACGGCTGCACTCCTGCGCCTCGTTTGCATCCGGATTGCTCCTGATATCGCGCCCGGCGCGGGTGCCGGAGGCCCGGGTGGGGGACGCGCTTGTCGCTCCATTGTTGAGAATGATATATCATTATCGTTGCACCGGACAACCGGCGACACCCTCGCTTATTCCGCGCCATGGAACGGGCCACGCGCCAACGCGAAGCCATCAAGTCCGTCATCGAAGCCGCGCAGCGGCCCCTCTCGCCGCGGGAGGTGCTGGACGGGGCGCGCGCCGTCGTGCGAGCGCTGGGCATGGCCACGGTCTATCGCAATCTCAAGCTGCTGGTGGCCGAAGGCGCTGTCCAGGTCATCACGCTGCCGGGAGACAGCTCGCGCTACGAGATGCGCGAGGCGGCGCATCACCACCATTTCCAATGCACGACCTGCCAGCGCGTGTACGACATTCCCGGCTGCCCGGGAAACCTGCGCGGGCTCGCGCCGCGGGGGTTTACCGTCGAGCATCATGACGTGACGCTCTACGGGCGCTGCTCGGGCTGCGGCAAAGGGGAGACGCGGGCAAGGCGGTGATTCACGTCGAGGCATCGCGCTTCGGCGATGGCGGTGGGGACGCCGAGCCCGCCTAGAGCGTGCCAGCGCATCGCGGAGCGCAAATCGTGCGGCATGAAGCACCCGGACCAGGCCCAGGCAATCGCTGGCAGATGACAGCGCTGCGGCCGCACGGCGTTGGAACGCGGGTGCGGTGTCTGCTCTTGGCCGGCCTCGTCGCTTGCCTGATCAGCCCGCCACGCGCCGGTGCGGGCCCGATCAAGGTCGTCGCCGCGGAGAGCGTTTATGGCGATATTGCGCGGCAGATCGGCGGCACGAACGTGGCCGTGAAGAGCATTCTGACCAGCCCGAGCCAGGACCCGCACGAATTCGAAGCCAGCGTCTCCACGGCACGGGCGATGGCCGAGGCTCGTCTGGTCATTTACAACGGCGTTGATTACGACCCCTGGGCGGAGAAGCTTCTGGCGGTATCGGGCGCTCCCGGGCGCGAGATCATTGCGGTGGCGAAGCTCGCACACAAGAAACCCGGCGACAATCCTCATCTTTGGTACGAACCGGCGACGGTGTCGGCGCTGGGTGAAGTCCTCGCCGCCAAGCTGATGCAGCTCAGCCCGGAGCACGGCCAGGATTACGCCCGCGGCCTGGCGGAATTCGACCTTGCCATGCAACGCCTTCGGCAGAGGATCGCGGCGCTGCGAAGGCAATACGCGGGGACCCCCGTGACGGCAACCGAGCCGGTCTTCGACTACATGGCCGAAGCGATCGGCCTCACCATGCGCAACGGTCGCTTTCAGCTAGCGGTAATGAATGGAACCGAACCGGGCGCGGCGGCGATCGCGGCCTTCGAAAACGATTTACGCACGCACGCAGTCAGGGTCCTGCTCTACAACCGCCAAACCAGCCAGGCTCTGGCCGAACGAATGCGCCGCATCGCCGAGCAGGCGGGCGTGCCGGTGGTCGCCATCACCGAGACCGAGCCACCGGGCTTGAGTTATCAGGAGTGGATGCTGGGGCAACTCGATGCGCTCGAGCGCGCGCTCGGCGGCAACTGAGCATGGACGCTATCCGCTTGGACCGAGTCACCCTGGCGCGAGGGAAAAAGATCGTTCTCGCCGACGTCACCCTTGCCATTCACACGGGAGAATTCATCGGCGTGTTTGGCCCCAATGGCGCCGGCAAGACCACGCTGCTGCATGCGATTCTTGGGCTGTTGCGGCCGGTGTCCGGCGAGCTCACGGTCTTCGGCGTCTCGCCACTGCGCGGCAATCGCCTGGCCGGCTATCTGCCGCAGCACCGCGCCTCGATTGCCGAGCTTCGCCTGCGCGGCTGGGATTTTGTGGCCAGCGCCGTTGACGGAGAGCGGTGGGGCTTGCCGCTTTGGACGGGCGCGGCCCGGCGCGAGGTGGACCGTGTGCTCGAAAGCGTGGAGGCGCAGGAGCTCGCGGCGCGGCCGCTGTGCGAGCTCTCCGGCGGGGAAGCGCAACGCCTGCTGCTGGCGCAAGCCCTGCTCGGTAGCCCCAAGTTGCTGCTGCTCGACGAACCCTTCCTCAGCCTTGACCCGCGTTTCCAGCAGGCGACCGTCGAACTGGTCAAGCGCATCCAGCGCGAACTGGGCATCACCGTGCTGTTCACCGCACATGAATTAAATCCTCTGCTCGATGCCATGGATCGGGTGCTCTACCTCGGGCAAGGTCGAGCCGCGCTGGGAAGCGTCGAGGAGGTGATCACAAGCGAGGTGCTATCCCGTCTCTACGGGGCGCCCATCGACGTGCTTAAAGTGGACCACCGTCTGCTGGTAGTTTCGGGACACGGCGTCGTCGATGCCGATGCCCATCGTCACGATGCTTGAGTACGAATTCATGCGCACGGCCTTGGCGGCGGGCAGCCTCGTCGCCGTCGTCGCCGGGGCCGTCGGCTTCTTCCTCGTACTGCGCCACCTCACCTTTGCCGGTCATGCCCTGTCCCACGTCGGGTTTGCCGGTGCGACCGGGGCGGTGCTCGTCGGCTTGAATCCGTTGTGGGGGCTGCTTGCCTTCACCCTGGCGGCGGCGGTGGCGATGGGGTTCTTGGGCGAGCGCCTGCGCGGTCGCGATGTCGCCGTGGGCGTCATCCTTTCGCTCGCGCTGGGCCTCGGCGTGCTGTTTCTGTACCTCTACACCGCGCACGCGAACCAGGCGACCGCGATCCTGTTCGGCAATGTGCTCGGCGTCGACCTGCAGACTGTCTGGGCGCTACTGGGATTGAGCGTGGTGAGCCTGGCGGCGCTCGCCCTCATCTCGCGGCCGCTCTTGTTTGCCACCCTCGCGCCCGAGCTCGCCGACGCCAGGGGTGTCTCCCTGCGCCGGGTGGCGATGCTGTTCCTCGCGATCGTGGCGATTGCCGTCGCCGAGGCGGCACAGGTCGTGGGCGTGCTCTTGGTGTTCGCACTGATGGTGGCGCCGGCGGCGACCGCGCTACGGCTGACCGCGCGCCTGGGGTGGGGCGCTGCACTTGCCGTGCTCCTCGCCCTTGCCGAAACATGGGCCGGCATCGCCTTGGCCTACGGCACCGACTGGCCGACGAGCTTCTGCATCGTGGCGGTGAGCTGCAGCGCGTATTTTTTGAGCCTCTTGCACCGCCCCCAACACGCGCCTTCAGCCGCCGCTACGCATTGAGGCGACGGCAGCGCCAGGGCGCGCGAGCGCGGGGCTTACGCGTGGGAATGACGAATCGCCCAGGCGATCAACGCCCCCAGCAGCAGTGGTACGCCGCCGAGCAGCGGGGGGTCGATCGCGACGGGGACGACCAGCAGCAAGAGCAACAGCGCGAGCAAGAGCGTCGCCGCGGTCGCGCACAGGGCAAAGCCTGCCGGACTCGGGCCTGCAAATTCCTTGCTGCGGACCAGGCGCACGATACAAGCGTCGAAGCAGGCAAGGAGCACAAGCCCTGCCGACCAGGGGAGCCAATGCGCCATCGCCGACAGGCGATAACTGGCCAGCAGGATTACGGCGTCGAAGCCCTGCGCGTAGCGATTGTGAAACAAGCGTTGTACTACGTCGGCCATTTGTTGCGTGACGGCGGCGTTGGCTGCGGTGATCGGCGCGCCCGGCGTCGACGCGAACGCTGCCGGCGCGAGTTCGTCGCGCTGCCCGTAGAGTGAGAGCGCGCGGGAGAGGATCTGCGCGGCGTGGTCCGCACCCCAGAAGGCGGCATTGAGGTCGTGTTCCCGCCGCACCTGCTCGACGAAGCGCTGCGGAGGACAGGATGAGGGCAGATACAAGCCGTAGACGAGCACGGCAGCGAAGGCGAAGGCCACGATGCGTAACGCCATCATGGTGCGCTGCGCGCCCGCCTGGCCGGCGCGTCGTGCGCGTCCGGATCGAGTATCGGTACCCTTCCCTTGAGCAGCCGCCCTCCGGACACCAGGGCGAAGTACTGCAGGTTGGGGAGCTTGCCCAGGATATCGGCGGGTATCGTCTCCTCGCGCGTCTCGCGCAAGCGCCGCGAGACGCTTGCGGAGAAATCGGGCCAGCGCGCCGGCGTGTGGGTGCCGATGGAAACGTCGATGCTGTGAATCGGTGTCTTGCCGAAGGTCTCGACAATGAAATCCTGCGTCGGCCGATCCTTGGAACGCAGGGCGATGAGGTTGTTGAGATTGCCCACGGCCTTGCGCGCGGCGTCCTCGCTGCCGAGGCGGTCGGCGAGATCGGCCAGGGTCTGCATGGCGCAGGTGGTGTAGATCCCCGACTCCGCGCCCTTGTTGAGGATCTGGATCAAGGGCTGATTGATGACATCGGCGATCTCGTCCACAAACAGGGAGAGCCGCGGCTGCGCTGCATTCAGGTTGTAGCGCATGCCGGCGAGGGCGGCGAGGTCGGCGAGCAGGATGGCTCCGAGCGCGCCGCCGACCGCGGGATCAGGCAGCGCATCAAGGGCCACGTAGAACACGCGCCGGCCGCGAGCGATCTTTTCCAGGTTCATGATCGGCCGCTGGTCCTGCGCATCGAGCGGATCCGGAGACAGCGATCGACCCAGATCGCCGGAGGTAAGCATGGACAGGATCGGCAGCAGGTTCGCCGTGATCTTTTGATAGTGCTCGCGCGGGTGGTGAAAGATGCGCAATTGCGAATCGATCACCTGGGTGTGGCACTGGGGGGAGAGCTCGCGCTCGTAATAGGCGACGTAGCCCGCGAGCTCGTCACTCGCTGCCCCTGAAGGACGGCGGATCCTGCCTTCGGCGGCGCGCTTGACGTAGGGTCTGGCCAAATCGCGCCAGTTGAACGGGCCGACGGCTGCGAGATGGCGCTCGAGCGAGCGCAGCAGGACCGGCTCGATGCCGCCCTCGATGCAGTGCGCAAGCTTACGCAAATTGGGACGCTCCTCCAGGTCGACCATTCCCTGCACGACGACGTTGACCGCGTCCCAGCCGAAGGCGGAGAAACTGCCGCTGGTGTCCGGCGGCATGACGGCCTGGATGCGCGAGGCGAGCTCGGTGGGCTTCTGCCAGTTGAACAGTGGATCAAAACGTATCCCGCGTTCAGGAAAAGCCGGGTGGAACTCGACGAAGGCGTCGTCGCGGCCGGCATCGCGGCAGGCGCGCAGCACGTTGCCCTTCAGGCGCTTCGAGTTCTTCGGGTCAATGACGATGACCACGTCGCCGCGGTACACCGCCTGGGATACGAGCACGGACAGCATGACGCCCTTGCCGGACTGGGTCGTGCCGACGATGATCGTGCCGCCCTCGAAGTTCTGCAGCGGGCGTCGCAGCGCGCGCTCCTCCGGCTCGACGCCGTGAATATAGGGCAGCCCGACCTCGGACTCCGGCTGGGCCGCGACGCGGCGGCGAAGTGCGCGCCAGGGCCACGCCGGCAGCACGAAGCGCCGGAAGGGGATGCGGGCGAGTTCGTACAGGCGCTGTGAATGCACCGGATGCCATTCGAAGCCAAATCCCAGGAACAGTTGTTCGGGGTCGGCGCAGTAGGTTCGAAAGGTGCGGTGACTCATCGTTTCCATGGCCCGTCCGCCGAGCGCGGCACGGAGGCGAAAAATCCGCGCGGCCTGGATCCCGCGCCGCAGCGCCATGATCAGGCATGCGCTGGAGAGCGCGGTGGGCACCGCGAGCGCGTCGCCGGCACGATCGGCGAGCAGCACAGAGAGCATGCCGCCGCCAAGCCAGGCCAAGGCGGCATACAGCTCATAGGCGTTGCGCCAGGGCATTTCGTACCTGCGCCCGCTCATCACGGGGTGCTCCCTTCATCCGCGATGACGGATCCATCCGCAACGCGAACCCATCGCGGCGCGAGCACCAACCCGAGCACCGGCTCGTGATCGAGCTCGCGCAGGCAAGTCCTGGATTGCGGCCGGTCTGCAGCGCAGACGAGCATCCCTGCCGCGCCCAGGGCACGTACTGCCAGCGCCGGGTCGACGTGGTGATGCGCAAACGCCTGCAGCGGCACGAACACTCCATCGGCCATAACCAGCGCGGCCGGCGGTGACGAGGGCGCGTTGAGGTGGGCGATGATCTGCCGCAGCGCCTCGCGCACCGCGGGGTGGAGTCGCGCCGGCGCGCAGAGCGCCGCCGCGGGCGGCAGCGCGGCGCGCGGTAGCGACGGTGACGATGGCACCGGTGCCTGGGCGGCAGCCGCCGCCGCGTCCGGGCCGTCGAGATCGCAATGGCGCTCCGTCTCGAGAACGACTGCAGCGGCACGGCGGACGAGCGCCGCGAGCGTGCCGGCTTCACCCGATGCCACCGCTCCGCTGACCGCGGCGATGCATTGCGGAACGATCACGGTGTTGTTGGCGGCGAGGGATTGCAGGATGGCGGGGGCGATGACGTGTGTCATCGCCAGGATGCCGAGCGGGCGGGTGGTCGGCGCCGCGTTCACCCAGCGCGGGTAGTAGCGCCGGCTGCGCGTCTGCTGCAGCCAGCGTGCAAGCGGTTGCTCGTACGCGGGCCACTCGGCGCCGTGCTCGTTGCGCACGCTCAAGTGACTCAGGGGTCGGTGCAGTTCGCTGCACAGCCCGGCGAGGAAGGCCGCGTAGCGCCAACGCGGTTCCAGCGTGGAACGCGCGGTGAGGGTCTGACGCCCCGAAAAGATCGCGCCGTCGCTGGCCTGCAGGGCGTAGAACGCGATTTCAACTCCCAGCCGGAAAAGCCCGCCCGCGTGGCGAAAGTGGCTGTCCCGTGTCGCCGGCAGCAGGTGCACGAATTGCGCATAGCGCTCGACCACGCTGCCGATGTCGCGCGCGAAGCTCGACTCCTCCGCGCCGTAGGCATCGCGCAGGCGAGAGAGCCAGTTCGCGTGCGGGGCCATGACCTCGGCCACACCGATCGCCGGCAGACCCCGCGCGGCCAGAGGGTACTCGCCTTCTGTGGTGACCCGATCGGTGGCGATCGGCGGTGGCGCGCGCGGGGGCGGGCCCGCCGTCGGCAGGCCCAGCCACTGCGCAAGCAAAGAAGCCAGCGACGACATTGCTGCGACCCGAACTTCGCGTCGCGGCATTCTCGACGCCGAGGCGCCAGGCCAACAACCCGCTAAGGCCCGAGTAGGTCTGCACTTAACCTTGCCCGCCGGGGTCGGAGAGCGTTGACACAGGTCGCCGGCTCGGCGTAGTTTGTCTGCGCGCACCAGCTGGCCGTGCGTGTCGAATTTCCGGCGAGCCCCGAGACAGGCACTCGAACGTGCCGCGCGACAGGTGACCCAAGGACTGCAAGTCTGGGTTGTCTTGTCCTGGAATCCAGCGCCGTTTTCGCGCCCGCAAGTGCAGGCGTCAGGCAATGCCCGGTTGACGAGGGATTCTCGTCCCGGTCACCGTGCCGCGGCGCCACGCGTCGCGAGCGCAGCGCCTCCAAGCAAGGAGTGGTCATGGCAAGAACGCGAGTGGAAGTGCCGCTGGACCGCTTCGGCTTCGCCGGCGTGCCGATCACCGTGCCGGGGTTGGCCGAGGCACACGAACTGGTGCCCGAGATCGATCATGGCTACGTCTTCGAGAAGACCCCGCTCGCCATTCTGCGCGCGTGGTGGATGAGCGCGACCCGGGAGCCGCTCTACATCCACGGCCCGTGGGGATGCGGCAAGACCTCCAGCGTGGAACAGTTCTTTGCCCGGCTCAATGTCCCCGTGGTGCCCATCATGGGGCGCGATCCGATGGAGAAGGCGGATCTGGTCGGCATGTACGTGCTCGGTGCGCAGCGGCGGATGGAATGGGTCGACGGGCCGGCGGCGCTGGCGTGGCGCCACGGCTACGTGCTGCTGATCAACGAATTCTCGAAGTGCAACCCTGGATTCTGGGTGGCCAACAACGAGGTGCTGGAAGGCAAGCCAATCTTCATCGAGCAACGCCAGGAGCTGTTGCGCCCGCATCCTGACAGCCGGGTGGTGGTGACCGATAACACGCGCGGACTTGTCGGCGACGAAACAGGCCTCGCGCAGGGGCGCTTTCGTCAGGATGCCAGCGTGATGGATCGGTTCTGGTCGATGCAGATGGAGTACATGGCCGCCGACCCCGAGGTAAGGCTCGTCCAGCGCCGCTTTGCCGAGCTCGGCGAGGACATGGCCGAGCGCTTCGCCAAGACGCTGCGCCGGATCGCCGAGGACGTCCGCGCCTGCTTCATGGGCGTGTCGAAGGAGAACGAGGCGATCGAGGCCACGATCTCGACGCGCACGATGCTGCGCATCGCCGATCTGGTGCTGTTGTTTCTGGAGGGCGCCAAGCACGGCATCGATCCGTTTCGACTGGCGTTTGAAATTGGCCTTACTAACAAGTGCGACGAGACCACGCGCCACACCATCCACAAGGTGGTGCAGCTGCACGTGGGCAACAATTTCGTGGGGCGGGCAGGGGACGTCCCGGCGACGGGCGCTTCCTGACATGGCGCGATGGAGGCAGGCATGCTCTACGTCGACTTGTTTGATTCCCGGGCGATCGCGATGTTCGCCTATGACCTTGTGGCGAAGAGCCTGCTCATCCGCTTCAAGACCGGCGAGGTGTACATCTATCAGGGCGTGCCGCGGGAGATCTTTGATCGCTTCCGCCAGGCGCGGTCGAAGGGACAGTTCTTCCACTCCACCATACGTGATCGGTTCGTCTCCCGCCGCCTGGCAGCGGGTGAAATTGCCGCCATCGCCCGCATGCACCGCCACGCCGGGGGCTTCGGCGTGCCGGCAAGCGTGCGCGTTGACATCGCCGCGCTCGAACGGCCGTGGAAGGCGGCGATATTTTTCTAAAAGGATCGCGTACCGAGGCCGATGCGCGTGCCCGAGCGCTGCGGTGACGGGAAGCCCGCGTCCGGTGACGAAGGAGCCCGGCATGGAACAGATTGCGGTGTGCGTCAATCAGGGAAGGCTGCTGCAGAGCCTTCGCGAGGCACTCGCCAACCCCTACACGGTGCTAACCGAGCTGTTGCAGAATGCGCGCCGGGCCAGCGCTTCGCAGGTTGCGGTTGATTACGATGCCCGTACGCAGACGCTCACCGTGCGCGACGACGGGATCGGGATCGACGACTGGCAGACGCTGTTCACGCTTGGCGAGTCCGGCTGGGATGCGACGCTGGTGCGCGATGAGCACGCCTTCGGTGTGGGCTTCATGAAGTGCCTGTATTCGGCGCGGCGGTGCACGGTGCGCTCGCGCAACCGTATCGTCGCCTTCGACACCCAGGCCGCGCTGCGACAGCTGCCGATCGCGGTGCAGCCCGCGCCCCTGAGCGCGCAGACCGTCGTGACGCTGGAGGGCGTGCCGCTGCCGGAACTCGAACGCACGATGTCCGTGCTGGCTTGCGCCTTCCCCATCGTGGTCATCTACAACGGCGTCGCATTGCCGCGCCCGCTGGCACTCGACGCCAAGCCGTACGTAGCCAGCGCGGTCGGGCAGGTTCACCTCGCCGGCGCGCAGGACGGCAGGGCGGTGTCCTCGCTGGTGCTGGTGCTGCAGGGCACGGTGGTCTACGGCGACTCGCGTCTGGACCGCGACGGCAACGTCGTGCATCTGGATCCACGGCGGTTCCAGGCACGCCTGCCGGACCACGACGCCCTGGTGGCTGAAGCCGAGGCGGTAGAGGAAGTCGAGGCGGTGCTCAAGGCGATGTGGCGCGCCCGGCTGGAAGAGGCAAAACGGACCCTGCCGGAAGAGGTTTTTGTCGCGCGCTTTTTTGACGCCGCGGTAACCTGGGGTGCGACCGACCTCTGTGTCGACATCCCATTTATTCCCGGGAGCCTGTTTTCCCGCATCACCGGCTATCCGATTCAGGAGGGCTCCGGCCCGGTGATGTATTTGCAGGCTCTCCCCGGGCTGATACCGCGGGACCAGTTTGCCAGCCGCCGGTTGCAGGCGGTCATGCTGCCGGCAGCCCAGAAAGAGACCTTCGTCTACTGGATGTTCGCCCGGGCCATGGAGCTTTTAGTTCTCACCCGCGCCTGGGGGGTCGCCGAAGAGCATTGGCTGTGGGATTATGTGCGCCCGCTCGATGTCCAACCCGCGGTGGTCGAAATCCTGGGCGAGCGCATGCGCGCCACCTTGCACGGGCAGTGGGTCGCGACCGAAGTCGTCCTGTGTGAAGCCTACCGGGTGCGCATCCAGGACGAGGTTGCGGAATTTAGCGCGCACGCGATGGCGTGGTGCGGCGTGCACGGCGATGAAGACCTCATCATCGTGCCCGACGGCGAGCACGGCGGCGCCGCGGTCGAGCAGTGCTCGAGCTATATTGATGCGGACGAGCGCTGGCGCGGAGAATTTGCCGCCCAGGATCGCGACGCGCTCTCCCGCCTCATGCGACGCCTGCGGGCGCATGATCCAACCGAGGCCATGCGGGCGCTGATCGGCGAGCTGCGGCTTGAGAATTATCCCTGTCTGCAGGGTCGCACCTTCAGCCTGCAGGTGGGCGGGGAACGGGGCGCACATGCGGTGCGGCTGGTCACTTGATACCGTGCCGGGAAACCGCCATGTGCTGCCAATCGGGCGGCGCGCGAGCGCACCTGCAGGCTTTAGGGCGTGGAGTGCAAGATGAAGCTAAACGAAGTCACGATGCCTGAACCGCCGGCGGCGGAGTTGCCGGCGCAAGCCATTGCCGCGGACGTCCTCCTGGAAAAATATGCCAAGGGTGACGAGCGCACGGCCGACGATGTGCGCCGCCGGGTGGCGCGCGCGCTCGCTGCGGTGGAACGCCAGGAGCACCAGGCACGCTGGGAGGATGCGTTTTTTCGCGCCCAGCAAAACGGGCTCATTCTCGGCGGTCGCATCAATTCCGCGGCCGGAACCGAGCTCAAGGCAACCCTTATCAACTGCTTCGTGCAACCGGTCGGCGACAGCATCTCCAACGACGGCGACGAAGTCGGCATCTATGCTGCCTTAAACGAGGCGGCGGAAACCATGCGCCGCGGCGGCGGGGTGGGCTACGACTTCTCCCGCATCCGGCCGCGCGGCGCCCATGTCAAGGGCACCAACAGCCGCGCCAGCGGTCCGCTGTCGTATATGCGCGTGTTCGACCAGTCGTGCGAGACCGTCGAGTCGGCGGGCGCACGGCGCGGGGCGCAGATGGGCGTGCTGCGCTGCGATCATCCCGACGTGCAAGCGTTCATTCACGCCAAGGATCAAGGCGGCCTGCGCAACTTCAACCTCTCGGTCGCCGCGACCGATGCCTTCATGCAGGCGGTGGCGGCCGCGGCCCCTTGGGAGCTCGTGCACCGCGCACCGCCGGCAGCGGAACTCATCGCCGCTGGCGCCTACCGTCGCGGCGACGGCATGTGGGTCTACCGCCAGGTGCCGGCGGCGGACCTCTGGCAGCAGATCATGGAGAGCACCTACGATCACGCCGAGCCCGGTGTCGTGTTCATCGACAGCGTCAACCGCGACAACAATCTTTCCTATTGCGAGCTGATCGAGGCGACCAATCCCTGCGGCGAGGAACCGCTTCCCGCCTACGGCTGCTGCGACTTGGGCAGCATCGACCTCACCCGCTTCGTGCACGCACCCTTCACCGCGGACGCGCGGTTCGATTCGGTGGCCCTGGGCGTGGTCGTCGCCGTCGCGGTGCGCATGCTCGACAACGTGCTCGACGCGACCGTGTGGCCGTTGCCGCAGCAGAGCCGGGAGGCGGCCGCGAAGCGGCGCATCGGTCTTGGATTCACCGGCCTGGGCGATGCGCTGCTGATGCTCTCGCTCCGCTACGATGCCGAGGAGGGCAGGCTTATGGCCGCCCGCATCGCGCGCGAGATGCGCGACGCGGCGTACGCGGCCTCGGTAGAGCTGGCCAAGGAGAAGGGCCCCTTCCCGCTGTTCGCAGCCGAAGCGTACCTGGCGGCGCCGCGCTTTGCCTCGCGCCTGCCGGAGCAGCTCAAGGCAGCGATTCGGCAGCACGGCGTGCGCAACAGCCATCTGCTCGCCATCGCCCCGACCGGAACCATATCGCTGGCCTTCGCCGACAACGCGTCCAATGGCATCGAGCCGGCGTTCAGCTGGTTCTATACGCGCAAGAAGCGCATGAACGATGACACGCGCAAGGAATACCAGGTCGAGGACCACGCCTACCGGCTGTTCAAGCAGCGCTGCGGCATCGCTGCCGACGTCATGGTGTTGCCGTTCGATCCGGCCCGCGCCCTGCCGCCCGGAACCACCTGGACGGAGAGCGACGGCAAACGCTACGCGATGTTGCCCCCATCTTTCGTTACCGCGCTCGACATGTCGGCACGCGACCACATGCGCATGAGCGCCGCCGTGCAGCCATTTGTCGACACCGCTATCAGCAAGACGGTGAATGTGCCGGCGGAGTATCCGTTTGCCGATTTCAAGGACCTCTACTTCGAAGCCTGGAAGAGCGGGCTCAAGGGTCTCACCACGTATCGGCCGAACGCGGTCGTGGGGGCGGTGTTGGAAGCGCCGCCATTGCGCGTCGCGCCGCAGGATCTCGATGTCTCCGACCCCGATCGGCGCATCCGCCTGGAGAAGGCGCCTCAGCCGCCGCTGGCGAGCTTGCGCTGGCCGGGCCGTCCCGAGCTGGCCAATGGCAACCCGTCATGGACCTATGCGGTGCGCCATCCGCTCGGCGACTTCGCGGTATTCATCGGTCACATCGAGAACGAGTCCACCTATCCGTTCGAAGTCTGGGTCAACGGCGGCGAGCAGCCACGTGGCCTGGGCGCCATCGCCAAGACCTTGTCCATGGACATGCGCGCCGAGGACCGGCAGTGGCTGCAAGTAAAACTCGCCGCGCTGGAGAAGGCGAGCGGCGACGACGCCTTCGACATGGCCATGCCCCCTTCGGGAGAGAAGGTGCGGGTGCCCAGTCTGGTATCCGGTTTCGCCAGGCTCATCCGCTTCCGCTGCAACGAGCTGGGTGCTTTCGCCCCTGACGCGAAAGGCCCGACGCCCGTCGTCGACGCGCTAATCGGGCTCAAGGAGCCCAAGGCCGGCCCGGACGGTACGCTCTCCTGGACGGTGGACATTGTCAATCACAACACCGGGGACGACTGCGTGCTGTTCCTGAAGGAGCTTGTCATGCCCGATGGCCAGCGCCGCCCGTATTCGATGTGGCTCTCCGGCGAATATCCGCGCACTCTTGACGGACTGTGCAAGGCGCTTAGCCTCGACATGCGGGTCTGCGACCCTGCCTGGATCGGGATGAAGCTGCGCAAGCTGCTCAACTACGCCGAGACCAACGGATCGTTCATGGCCCGGATTCCCGGCTCGGACAAGGCGCAGACGTGGCCGTCGACGATCGCCTACCTGGCGCAGCTGATGATTCATCGCTATGCGATGCTCGGCATCCTCGATGAGGCGGGCTATCCGGTGGCGCATGTCGGTATCCTGGAAGTGCCCGGGGCCGAGCAGGCGCACACGGGGGAGCTCAAGCCGCTACCCGGCAAGAAATGCCCGGAATGCGGTAACAAGACCGTGATCCGCAAGGACGGTTGCGATTTCTGCACCGCCTGCGGTCACACCGGCGCGTGCGGCTAAAGCGATGACCTCATGCTCAAACACGAGCTAGCGCAGCGAATCGAGGCCGCCAAACGCCGCGCCAGCGGCCAGTGGCTGAGCATCCTGGAGCGTCTGGGCGTCGCCGCCAAGGTTCTAGACCAACGCAACCAGCCGTGCCCGGCATGCGGCGGCAAGGACCGGTTTCAGTTCACCGACAAGTATGGCGACGGTAACTACGTCTGCCGCGGCTGCGGCCCGGGCGATGGCTTCGCCCTGCTGCAGCTGTGCCTCGGCTGGAAATTCATCGCCGCCTTGCACGCGGTGGAAGGCATCGTCGGCGTGGCGCCCGAGCCTTCGCAGCCGGGCGGTCGCGTTGAATCGGCAACGGGCATGCGCAAGCTTGCCGCGGCCATCTGGGACGAAGCGAAGCCGGTCGCAGAAGGAGACGCGGTGGCGAGCTACCTCTCCGCTCGCGGCATCGTCCTGCGCGACTATCCAGCCGCGCTACGCACCCACGCCGCGCTGGGGTACTACGTGAGGGAGGCCGGCCAGGCACGAGCAAAGCGCGTCGCAACCTACCCCGCCATGGTGGCGGCGGTGCACGACGCCGACGATCGGATGGTGACCCTGCAGCGCACGTACCTGGAGCAGGGCGCGAAAGCGCCGCTCACCGACAATCGCAAACTGCTCAGTGCAGTCAGCAGCGGGGCCGCGGTGCGGCTGTTCGAAGCGAGTGAGGAACTCGCCGTCGCGGAGGGCATCGAGACCGCGCTGGCGGTGCACCTGAGCACCGGCGCGCCGGTGTGGGCGGCGCTCAGCGCGGTCAACCTCGCGAAACTGTGGATCCCCGAGCACGTTCTTAAAGTTTCTATCTACGCCGACCACGACGCGAGCTATACCGGGCAGGCGGCCGCCTACGCGTTGGCCAGGCGCATCAAGACCCGAGCCAAGGGCGGTCGCGCGCCCGAGGTTGCGGTGCACGTTCCGCACCGGGTCGACAGCGACTGGGCCGACACCCTGCTCGAAGGCGACGGGCAAGCCCAGGCGGCGTGAAGCCCGTCAGGCGCATCGATGCGCCGTATGCCTGCCGCTGGCGCCAGGTGTCCATTGCGAGCGAGGAATCGGCATGAGCACGATACTGCGCGACGTCATAGTGGTCAGCCTCGATGTACGCATCTGGAGCGGACGCAAGAAGCTGCGCCCCGAGGACCTGACCGCGACCGGCCGCCTGCCGCCGAAGGAGCTGGTGTCGCTGGGTTCAAAGCGGCTGTGCCACCCGGATGCACTGCAGCCGTTCCTGCAGCTGAAGCGGCGCGCGGAAGCGCGTTGCCAGGCGGTCGGCATACGCTTCGCCCGCGCTTTCGCTATCCCGAAGACCGCGGCGAAGCCCGTGCTGTCGGACCTTAACACCCTGGCGGAGCAGTTCCAGCAGGCGCGCTCGGCGTTTCTGGCGACCTACGATGCGGCGCTCCTGAGCTGGACCGCACAGTATCCGGACTACGAACGCTTGATAGCCACGGAGCTGCTGCCCAAGGCCGTGGTAGCGTCCAGGCTCGTGTTCGGGTACGAGGTGTTTGCCATCAATGCGGTCGATGCGGATGGCGAACTCGCCGCGCTGCTCGAACAAGGCGGCGCCGGCAATCCCTGCATGGGGCTCGTCGGCGCACTCTACCAGGAGGTAGCCTGCGAATCCTGCGCCTTCGTGCGCGACTCGCTTACCGGGCGCGAACAAGTCACGCAGAAGTTCCTGCGGCCGGTGCGCGCGATCCGAAACAAGCTCTCGGGACTTGCATTCCTCGATCCGGGCATCGCACCGCTCGTGGACAGCATCGACGAAGCACTGGCTGCCGTGCCCAAGGCAGGGCGAATCGACGGCCAATCATTGGCCGCGCTGCGCGGCGTCGTGACCTTGCTCACCGACCCCGCCCGGATGCGCGAGCACGGCGGCATGCTGCGTAAAGCAAGCCGACAGGATCTGCAGGGCGCAAGCGCATCGGCTACGGAGCAAACGCTGTGCGCGCCCGACATGCAGGGCGAGAAAGAAGCGCTCCTGCCGGCGCCAACCCGGGCGCAACGCGTCAACGCCTTCTGGTAGCGGATGCAGCGCTTGGCTTGCGCCCTGCGCTACCGACGCGCGGTCATGAAACAGCTTTCGCTCCAGCGCTCGCTTCACATCCTGGGACCGGTGCTGGGTCGCAAACGCGGCGTAGAAGTCCGCATCGGCGGCGCACGCGCGTGCACCGATGGCAACACCATCTGGCTTCCCGCACTACCGCTCGACGACGCGGAAGCCGCAGTGCTGGGATTCGGGCTGCTGTTTCACGAGACCAATCACCTACGCTACACCGATTTTGCGGTCGCCAAGGGCGAAGGACTGGTGGGCGCGCTCACCAACGCGCTCGAGGACATCCGCATCGATGGCCTGGGGCAGCAGGAATACCGCGGCGCGCTGCGGGAGGAAGAAGCGCTGGTCGCCGCGCTCATCCACCGCGGCGAAGCGAAGGCCTGCAGAACAGGCGACCCGCCGGCACGCATCCTCGAAAGTTACGTGATGTGGCGGCTCGAATACGAGGTGCTCGGGGTCACCGCGGCGCAGGACATGGCCGCCAAGGCGACAAGCGTCTTGCGCCAGACTTTTGCGCCCAGCGTGCAAGCGAAGCTCGACGCGCTCATGTTTGGCGTGCGCGACTGCCACTCGACCATCGAGACACAAGCCCTGGCGCAGCGCATTGTACACATGCTCGACGACGAAGCACGGGCCGAGGCAACGCCGCCGCCAAGCGATGACGGCGCGGGTGTTCTACCCGGCTCGGGCCGTGTTGGCTCTGCACGCCGTGCTCTGGACGCGACAGCCGAGGATCACACGCGCGGAATCGGCGAACTCGCGCAGAGCGCACTCAATGCCAAGGGGCGCGAAGCGCCGGCATCAAACCTGTCGCTTTCACGCGGCGCGCCGGCGCGCATCGCCCCCGGTACGGGGGAGGGTGCGGCGTTTGCACGGGAGGTCAAGGTCGCTACCCAGGCTTTGCGCCAGCGGCTTTCGGGATTGCTCCAGGCCGAGGCGCTCTGCCGCTCCTATCCGGCAATGACCGGCCGGCGCATCGATACGCGTCGGCTTGGCCGCCTCGAGGCGGGCGAGGCACGGATCTTTCGCCGCCACGTGGCGGGCCGCAGGACCGACACCGCGGTGCAGATTCTGATCGACCGCTCCGGGTCGATGGGCTCGGCGCGCGGGCGCGGCCGGAACGGCGCGCCACGCCCCATCGAGGTGGCGCGGGCGTCGTGCTTCGCCACCGCGCTCGCACTCGCCCCAGTGCCCGGCGTCGTTGTCGCCGCCGCCGCATTTCCAGGCCACGGCAGCGATGAGGTGGCGGTTATGGCGCGGTTTCATCAGCGCGTGGATCGGAACGCGGCACGCTTCGCAAGCCTCGAGGCGAGCGGAGGCACGCCGCTGGCCGAAGCACTGCTCTGGGGCGCGGGTGAGCTCTTTGGCCAGCGCCACGCGCGCCGGATCCTGCTGGTGGCGACCGACGGCGCCTACGACCCCGAGCTTGGCCAGGCGATGCGCGTCCGACTCGACGCGGCAGGCATCGAGACCCTGGGCATCGGCATTCATTGCGACGTCTCGCACCTGTTCGCCCGTTCACGTCCGATCCTATCCCTCGCCGATCTGCCCGCGGCGATGTTCGATCTGCTGCTCGAGGCGATCGGGCAGCGGCGATTTTTGGGGCAGCCGTAACCAGTCCGCGACGGGCCCTCCAGCGGCGCCCGCCGGGCCCGGTGACGGGCAGAACCGGACCCGCGCTATAACTTGTTATAGAGCTATGGCAGATTTGATTTGCATGCGGTACTTTCGTCGCTGGGGGGAGGGCCGGGACATGATGGTGCGCAAGCTAGCTCTGCCGGAAATCGACTGGTCGGCTCAGGAGGAAGCGTGTGCCACCGGGCTGGTCAAGGAAGCGCTGCTCCAGGCGCGCGCCGGGTCGATGCAGGACGCACTGGTGTTCGCGACCGCAGCACTCGGATTCGAAACGTTCGTGTTCGGCATCGTCGCCAACGATCGCAGGCCGGATGCCGAATCGCGCACCTACGTCATAACCGATCAGGCGGAAGCCTGGATCCGCACCTATGACGAGCGCGCCTACCTGGAGTATGACCCGCGGGTGGAACTCGCCGCCGAGCCCGGCTACGCGTTCTGGGAAGCCAGACAATTCGACGCCGACCCGCGGCACCGTCTGTTTCTGCGCGAAGCGGCCGCTTTCGGCATCCGCTCCGGCCTGGTGATCGGCCTGTGCACGCGCGATCCGCCGTCCTACGCCATGCTCGGCCTCAACCGCGCCGCCGCCACGTTTGATTCCTGGAGCGCCGAAAAATGCCTGCTCATCGCCGGCCAGGCATCCATCCTGGGCAAGGTTCTGAGCCGCACCGTGAGACGCTTCCTCAGCAAGCAGGAATTGCTGTTTCCGGCCCCGCCCATGAAACTCAATCTTCGGGAACGGGAGATTCTTACCTTTGCCGCGGCCGGGAAGACGTCGAAAGAGATTGCCGGAACGCTCGGCATCGCCAAGATCACCGTCGACATGCACGTGGGCACCATCTTGAGCAAGATGGGCGCGCTCAATCGCAACCAGGCGATTGCCAAAGCCATCGCCCACAAGCTCATCAAGGTGTCGGACGATGTGCACGCGGAGTACAAGAGCGCGAAGCTGCAGGCGACGCGACGCTCTCACCGTGTGCTGACAACGTAGGCACCGCGATCGCCGCGACCGCGTCGGCCGGGGCGGCGCTAGGGGCAATCCAATCGGCCGGAACAGAGAGGGCACCGTGGCAAACGCGCAGCTAACCGATATCGCACTGATCAACCTGGGCTTCCTGCTGGCCCTCAAGGAAGCGGTCGTGCGCGACCCAGTGCAGGCGTGCTACCAGTTTCGACTCCAGCCGGGCGACGCGGCTGTCATCGGCGAGCTCGGGTTCGACGCCCTGGAATCGCTTGCCCTGGGCTTAGACGAGTCGATCGTAACGTTGCGCTACACCGGACAGGACCTGCGCGACCTGCTCAAGACGCCGCCGCCACTGCGCAATGTGTTTGCCACCGTGCGCCTGCTGGTCGAGCCGCTGCTCGCGCGGCCGAGCCCGCCGACTCCGATTCGCGGCAGGCTTTGATTCGGGATCCCAGGCATCGTGGATGCGCGAGCCGCAGCAAGACACGTCCAGGCGCTCTCCATTGCGCAGCGCGCGCTCGCCGCAGGCGCGAGGCCCAGCACCGTCGGTTTTCTCACCGGACTCGATCGCCACGCCTTGCGCCGCTATTTCGTGTTCGACGCGAGCGATGCACCGAAGCCCGGCAAGCGGCCGGATTCACCCGAACGTTTTGTCAAGAACGCGACCCTGTCCACCATGATCGACGCCTCGATGGTGTACGCCATCTACCGCGATCATCGCGATCGCTGGCCGCACCCTGCCGAAGCGCTGCTCGCCGCCTACGCCCATTACGTCGACCGCCGGGCCCCGCGCGAGCTGTCTTTCGACCGGGTTTTTTACGTCGTTTCGTGGACCGATCGTCTCTGGGCGTGGGCGGCGAGGGAGGCCGTCTTCCGCTTCACGCCCTGCGGTCAATGCCATTGCCGCTATCTGGCGCCTCCGACGACAGTGGACAATCACGCCCGGGACTGCCCGTTCTGCAAGCTCACGCGGCGTTACCGTCGCGATCGCCGCCTCCACAGCCGCTTCCCCGAGCGCGATGCTCCACAACTTGCAGCCGCACTGGCCAAGGCGGTGATGCCCGCCGTGCGCGGTGACGATTTGCCCTAGCTTAGAATCACCGCGCCGCGCTTCCGGCCGAGCACTCGCGCTGCAGTAGTCGTCGTAGTTGGCGGTCTTTCAACCGGTGGGAAGTAACGTTTCGTAAAGGATCAACCTTGACCGATCTTTCCGCATTCCCCATCACCCGAAAGTGGCCCGCACAACATCCCGGCCGCATTCAGCTCTATTCTCTGCCTACCCCCAATGGCGTAAAGGTCTCGGTCATGCTTGAAGAGACCGGCCTACCCTATGAGCCCCATCTCGTGCGGTTCGACGCCAATGAGCAGAGGTCCCCGGAATTTCTGTCGCTCAATCCTTACGGCAAGATCCCGGCGATTCTCGATCCCGACGGTCCAGGCGGCAAGCCACTCCCCCTGTTCGAGTCCGGAGCGATCCTGATCTATCTGGCTGACAAGGCTGGGCAGTTCCTGCCGCAGGACGCGGCTGGTCGTTACGAGACGTTGCAGTGGCTAATGTTTCAGATGGCTGGTGTTGGCCCGATGTTCGGTCAACTCGGATTCTTCAACAAGTTCGCCGGTAAGGATTACGAAGACAAGCGCCCGCGCGACCACTACGTAGCGGAATCGAAGCGCCTGATGGGCGTCATGAATCGACGCCTTGCAGACCGCCAGTGGATCGTCGGTGACGCCTACACCGTCGCCGATATGGCCATCTTCCCCTGGGTGCGCAACCTAATCGGCTTCTACGAAGCTGGTGATCTCGTGGGCATCGCAGACTTTCCCCATGTCACTCGGGCACTGCAGACATTTCTCGCGCGCCCGGCAGTCGCAAGAGGTGTGCGTATCCCCGCACCGGTCAAGATCTCCTGAGCAAAAACACAAGCGAGTCGGGACGCTTGCCCGCGGCTGCGTAGCACTGCTTCCGGCCCGGTGTGGCCGGCCAGGAGGAGACGCTAGGGGCCAATCTTGGAAAGCGCACGATTCTGGACGTTGGATCGACCGCAGGCTTGAGCGGCCGAGAACGGTCCTTGGACAGCAATGCAAGAACGTTCTTTGTGCGGGCCGATTAAATGAGAGCATTGGGACCGCGACGCTTGCGCGCCCATCACCCCGGGCCTCGCTTCTCCAGTTCATCGCGAAAGAACGAATTGAGTTCCTGCCCGGACGCTGCATTGGCGAACCCGTCGAATTTACCTTGCTCCGCAATCAGCCTGGCGGCACGCATAAAACCACCCCAGGCTGAGCGCGCGAGTGCACCGCCAACACTGACTCGCCGCACCCCGAGCGCGGAGATCTTCTGCATCGTGAGCTCGCTCGCCGACCAGACAAGCAGATTGAAAGGCTTGGGAGAGACGCCGGCGACCACGGCCGCGATTTGATCGGGCGTGTGGATACCCGGTGCGTAGAGGCAATCGGCGCCAGCCTGAGCGTAGGCCTTGAGTCGACCGATTGCTTCATTGAGATCGGGGCGGCCAACGAGAAAGCATTCGGCGCGCCCGACCAGAAGGGTATCGCCGCCCGCTTTGTCGATGGCTCTCCGCGCCGCGCGGATCCTCTCGACCGCGACGCTGAGTTCAAAGAGCGGATTCGCCGCCTCGCCGGTCGAATCCTCTATCGACAGTCCCGCGACCCCGGTCTCGACGGCCAGACGCACGCTTTCCGCAACTCCGGCCGCATCGGGCGCGAAGCCGCTTTCAAAATCAGCATTCACCGGCAAATCGGTTGCCGCGACGATGTCCCGCAGGTGGGCGAGTGCCATGTCGCGAGAAACGGCACCATCGGGATGGCCGCGCGACCAGGCGAAGCCAGAACTGGTCGTGGCTAGCGCCTTGAAGCCGAGACTTTGCAGAAAACGCGCGCTTCCCACGTCCCACGGATTTGGAATGACGAAGCACCCGGCCAAATGCAACTGCTGAAAGGTGCGGCGCTTGTCGGAAATGCTTGGTCGAGTCTCGGCCATAGGGAGCGCTCCTGGTTCTGGTTGGCTTGCAGAAATTCAATTCTGCTCCAATTAGGACAACATCACCTTGAGTCACGTCGGCCCGACGCCCCCGGGCTGCACGTCCTAAATCCAACCCCGGGCTTACGCGCGGACTGCGCATTGCCATTCGCGTTTGATTCGCGGCGCTAAGGCGGGTGCACTACACCCTCTTGGTGCCGACACGATTGCATCCCCTCGTGAAAGAGTACGCTGCTCTCAGCGTTCAATGAAAAACATAGGCCATTTGCCGACAAAGTATGAGCGGAGGTGCGCTTCTTTCCTTGGCGGCTTGAATGCCAACGGCGGCGCAACTCTCTGGCAGCAACGAGTAGGCCAACAAGCGCACCACCCGCACCATCCGTCATGGTGACCATTACGCCGCCAATGGCGAGTGGGATGGTGGGTCAGCAGATACAGTTGGCCGCGACGATCATTGGCGGAACCGGGTCGGTGACGTGGTCGAGCAGCAATGCGGCGGTTGCCACGGTCAACTCGACGGGGCTGGTGATGGCGCTCTCATTGGGCCAAGTCACGATAACCGCAATCAGTGGGGGAGGGAGTGGGACAGCTGCGCTCACGACCACTACGGGACTCTCGTTTGCGATGGTCAGTGCAGGCAGCAACCACACCTGCGGTGTGACCCTTAGCGGCGTTGCATACTGTTGGGGAGATAACAGCTCCGGTCAATTTGGCAACGGCACGACGACCCATAGCGCAGTACCCGTCTTGGTGATGGGCAACCCCCGCTATAGGCGATTTGAGCGCGGGGACTCTTTCCACCTGCGCCGTCAGTTCCCCGACAGCATTCTTGACCTTACCATCTTGCTGGGAGAATAACGGTGTGGGCCAACTCGGCAATCTGCTGGTCTAGTTTGGCTTGGTACGCCACGTTCATTTGAGAGGAAGTCAGCATGAAAAAGCTCTTAGTCGCCGCCGCTTTGATAGCGTTCGCAAGTTCTGCAATGGCGCAGGATGCCATGAAGTTAACGAGGGTCACGCCCGATACGCTGTCATGGAAGGACAATCCGGCCTTTCCGAAGGGTATCCAGATCGCCACGCTGGTAGGCGACCAGACGAAAGCTGGCGAGATTGTCGTCCTTCGCATCAAGTTCCCGCCCAACTCACAAATTCCGCCGCACACTCACCCCTACGCGGAGGTTGTGACCTTGATCAGCGGTACGATCTGGAGCAGCGCGGGTGACAAGTTGGAAAAGAAAGGGGAGATGTTGAACGCCGGCTCATTGTGGGTGTACCCGGCAAGACAGGCGCATTATGCTTGGACCGGAAACGAGGAGGCGATCCTCCAAGTTCAGTTCACCAGCCCCGGAGGTATCGATTACATCAACCCCGCTGACGATCCGCGCAAGAAGTAGCCGCAGGTGAAGCGCCGGCAACGCAGTTCAACACTTAAGGACCATCGCTTTTCTGTCTAAACGAACCGAGCCACCGCTGTCATACCTGCGGCGTAAGCGGTTACGGCATGCCGGGCAGTCCGACCTTTCCGCCCTGGTTGAAGCCAGTCACTCGATCCATTTGACCCTCTGCTTCGCGCCTGGCTATGATGGCTGGCGAAATGCAGCCGACCGCAACAAGGGGGACTTATGAGGTTCGCTTTGGCGCGCCACAAACGGTTCTGGAATGGATTGGCAGGCATCGCTCTCGCGTTTCGTCGAGGTCAACCCGACTTCCGGCGCACTGTTCGTAGCCTGGTACACTTATGAGCCCATGGGTGCGGTTGCCGGGCGGCCGGACAACGCTGGTACACGGCGCAAGCCACCTTTACGGCAGGGACGCGTTCGATCCCGGTTACGATCTACGCGACCACCGGTGGGATATTCA
Organism: Casimicrobiaceae bacterium; assembly: GCA_035939595.1. Taxonomy (GTDB): domain Bacteria; phylum Pseudomonadota; class Gammaproteobacteria; order Burkholderiales; family Casimicrobiaceae; genus PALSA-1003. The sequence continues at coordinate 94 of DASZFQ010000162.1, read as the reverse complement.
ACACGCCGACGCCTGTTGGCCAGCAGACCGTGGCCGTGGGGACCGGGACGCTGGCATTCCAGAGCTGCACGGCGGCGACCTTCAGCTACAACTT
>DASZFQ010000161.1:0-76301 GCA_035939595.1 Casimicrobiaceae bacterium | reverse complement strand
CAGCACCGAGGGGTAGCCCATTTCTCCCTTGGCAACCATCAGCGCCAGGCGCACCGCGCGGGCGGTGGCGTCGCCCGCGGCCCAGCTCTTGCGCGAGCCCGTGGTGGGTGCATGGCGGTAGGTGCGCAGCGACTGGCCGTCGACCCAGGCGAGCGACACCGCATCGATGATCTCGTGGTGCGCGAGGCCGAGCATCTGGGCCACCACTGCGGTCGAAGCAACCTTGACCAACACCACATGATCGAGTCCGACGCGGTTGAAGCTGTTCTCGAGCGCGATAATCCCCTGGATCTCGTGCGCCTTGATCATCGCGGTCAGCACCGCATGCATGGTCAACGGCGTCCCGCCGGCGCCGAGCGCGGTGCGCGAGAGCCAATCGGCCGTGGCGAGTATGCCGCCGAGATTGTCCGAGGGATGCCCCCATTCGGCAGCGAGCCAAGTGTCATTGAAGTCGAGCCAGCGGATCATCGCGCCGATGTTGAACGCGGCCTGCACCGGATCGAGCTGAAACTGCGTTCCCGGCACCTTCGCCCCGTGCGGCACGACCGTCCCCGCAACGATGGGCCCGAGGAGCTTGGTGCAGGCCGGATAGGACAGCGCTTCGAGTCCGCAGCCGAGCGTATCGAGCAGGCAATAGCGCGCGGTGTCGAAGGCTTCCTTGCTCGTCACCGCGTAGCCGCTGACGTAGTCAGCGATTCCAACCAGGACCTGGTCAGGTGGTGGGCGTGCGTCGGCGGTCGCGGCGAGCACGCTCATTCACCTGGCTTTGCGCCGGCAGGTGTCTTGTCCGCCGGGGTCGGCGGCGGCGCCTCGGGCGCGGCACCGACGCTGTAGCCGGCCACGCGCCAGCGCCCGTCTTCGAAGGTCAGCAGGACGGTCTCGAGGATCGGCGGTGCGTCGGCAAAATGGCTCACGTACCCCACCGTGACGTAATTGCCCGTGGGCGCGCCGCGCACGGTGGTCGCGAATTCAGCGCGCTGCAGTTCGCGCCCGGCGGGCTTGCCCAACTCCTGCCGCGGCGCACGGATATCGCGCGTCCAGTCCTCCAGGCTGCTGCCCTGCTTCATGACCGCAGCCAGGCCGTTCCAGGCCTCGTCATAGTGGCCGAGGTCGAGCGCCCCGAGCCAGGCGGCGGCTTGCTCCGTCGCGGCGCTGACCTGCGCCACATGGTCGGCGGGTGCATCCGCCCAGGCCGTGCTCCAGAGCAGCGCGGCGGCGAAGGCCACGCACCCGGCGCGCACCGCCCAACGCAGCGCCAGGCGCATCATCGACGCTGCGCCCGGGGCACGAACGGCAGATCCTCCGGGCCGACGTAGTTGCCCGAGGGACGGATGATCTTGCCGTCGGCGCGCTGCTCGATCACGTGCGCCGACCATCCCGCGGTGCGCGAGATGACGAACAGTGGCGTGAACATGGTCGTGGGCACGCCCATCATGTGGTAGCTGACCGCGGAGAACCAGTCGAGGTTGGCGAACATGTTCTTCGTCTCCCTCATGGTCTGCTCGATGCGTTCGGCGATGGCAAACATCTTCATGTTACCCGCCTCGGCCGATAGCCGGCGCGCCACTTCCTTGATCACCCGATTGCGCGGATCGCTTACGGTGTAGACCGGGTGCCCGAAACCGATCACCACTTCCTTGGCCGCGACGCGGCGCCGGATGTCCACCTCGGCTTCCTCCGGCGTCGCGTAGCGCTGTTGGACTTCGAACGAAAACTCGTTCGCGCCGCCGTGCTTCGGCCCGCGCAGCGCACCGATTGCACCGGTGAGCGCCGAGTAGAGATCCGATCCCGTTCCGGCGATCACGCGCGCGGTGAAGGTCGAGGCATTGAACTCGTGCTCGGCGTAGAGATTGAGCGAGGTATGCATCGCCCGCACCCACGATGCCGGCGGCGGTCTGCCATGCAACAGGTGCAGGAAATGGCCGCCGATCGATTCGTCGTCGGTTTCGACCGCGATGCGCTTGCCTTTCCGGGTCCAGTGATGCCAGTAGAGCAGCATCGAGCCCTGCGAGGCCATCAGGCGATCGGCGATGTCGCGCGCGCCACTCTCCTCGTGTCCGTCGTGCTCCGGCAGCAACGCGCCCAGAACTGACACCCCGGTGCGCATGACGTCCATCGGATGCGCCGTCGCCGGGATGCGCTCGAGGGTCTCGCGCAGCGCCTCGGGCACGCCGCGCAGCGTGGCGAGCTTCGCCTTGTAGGCCGAGAGCTCGACCGAGGTCGGCAACTTGCCATGCACCAGCAGGTGGGCGATCTCCTCGAATTCGCAGCTGTCGGCGATATCGAGGATGTCGTAGCCGCGATAATGCAGGTCGTTGCCGGTGCGCCCGACCGTGCACAGGGCGGTGTTGCCGGCGATGACACCCGACAGGGCGACCGATTTCTTTGCTTTCGGGGCGGCGCCGGTCTCGGGCAGGTCGGAGGGCACGCTCATGAGCTGCCCCGGGCAAAGAGCGCGTCGAGCTTCGCCTCGTAGGCGTGGTAGTCCAGAAACTCGTAGAGCTCCGCCCGCGTCTGCATGCTGTCGAGCAGCGCCTTCTGCGTGCCGTCCCGGCGCACGGTCCGGTAGACGGCGAGCGCGGCCTTGTTCATGGCCCGAAACGCCGACAGCGGGTAGAGCGCGATGGCGACGCCCGCGCTGGCGAGCTCGGCGACGGTATACAGCGGCGTCTGTCCGAATTCGGTGATGTTGGCGAGCACCGGCACCTTGACCGCGTCGACGAAGCGCCGGTACATCGCAAGCTCGGTGATCGCCTCCGGAAAAATCATGTCGGCGCCGGCCTCGACGCAGGCGCGGGCGCGATCGATGGCAGGCTCGAGCCCTTCCACGGCGAGCGCGTCGGTGCGGGCCATGACCACAAAACCGGCGTCGGTCCGGGCGTCGACCGCGGCTTTGATGCGGTCGACCATCTCCGCCTTCGGCACCAGCTCCTTGCCCGGACGATGCCCGCAACGCTTGGCCCCGACCTGGTCCTCGATGTGCATCGCCGCGGCGCCGAACTTGATCAGCGACTTGACGGTGCGGGCGATGTTGAAGGCCGAGGCGCCGAAGCCGGTGTCGACGTCGACTAACAGCGGCAGGGTGCAGGCGTCGGTGATCCGGCGCACGTCCGTGAGCACGTCGTCGAGGCCGCTGATGCCCAGATCGGGGAGGCCGAGCGACCCGGCGGCGACCCCGCCACCGGACAGGTAGATGGCGCGGAAACCGGACTTCTGGGCAAGGATCGCGTGATAGGCGCAGATCGCGCCGGGCACCTGCAGCGGTGCTTCCGCCGCAAGCGCGGCACGAAAGTTCGCCCCCGGGGAAAGGTTCGTCATGGGCTCGTTCCCGGCGCGTCCGCGCCGCTGGCGGCGGAGGCGCTCGGCGCAAACCACGCCGCGGCGGCCGCCGGCAGCGCCGCCCCGGCCGCGTGCGCCTGCTGCAGCAAGTCCCAGCAGTAGCGATACGAGGCGCGATCATAAAGCTTGCCGTCGTGACGGATCGGGCCCCAAGCGGCGGCTTGCGCGGCGGCGAGCACTGCGGCGGCAGTCTCGAGTGCGGCGGGGTCGGGGCGGAAGGCGCGCACGATCGGCTCGATCTGCGACGGATGGATGCTCCACATGCGCAGGAAGCCGAACTCGTTTTTCGCCCGCATCGCGTCGGCGTGCACCGCCTCGGCATCGTCGAGGGCAAGCGTCACGCCGTGGGCGGGCACCACCGCGTGGGCGAGCGCCGCGGCGGCGACTTCGCACTTGGCACGGCGCAGCAGCGGATGCTCGAATTGTCCCGGGCTTTGCATCGCAGCCTCGGGAATCGCGCCGTGGTGGGCGCTGACGAAATCCAGTGTACCGAAGTCCAAACTGACCACGCCGGGGAGCGCGGCGATGGCCCAGGCATCATGCACCGCCGCCGGGGTCTCGATCATGACGCAAACCGGTATCGTCCGCCGCACGCCCACCCGCAGCGCTTCTTCGCGCAGCGCGTGCAGAAAGCGCTGCACATCGGCAGCGGCATGCACTTTGGGCAGGGTCAGGAACGCGATGCGCGCGCCCGCCCCGCCGACCAGGATGTCGAGGTCGCTGCGCCACGCCGGGTGGGTGAGATCGTGGATGCGGGCGCCGACCCTGCCGAAGGCGTTGTCCGCGCCGGCGATCAGTGCGGCCATGGCCTTGGCATGCGCCCGTTCCTCGCCGACGGGTGCGCCGTCCTCGCAGTCGCACGCCACATCGAACACCGGCCCGAGCGTGCGCTGCAGCGCCAACGCTTTGGACAGGTGGCGCTCGCTGCCGGCGTAGTGGACGCACGGCGGCAGGCGCGGCAGCGCCGGTCCGGCGTCGTACAGCGCGGCAGAAGGATGCAGCGTGCGCGTCATGGCTTCACTCCGGCGCTCCGGGCGCAACATCGGATCCTGCGCCGCGCGCGCCGTGCTCACGCGAGAAGCGAGGCGACGCCGGCGCGCTCCTCTTCCAGCTCCTTGAGCGTCGCGTCCATCCGTTCGCGCGAAAACGCATCGATTTCCAGTCCCTGCACGAGCGTGTACTCGGCGCCAGTGGTGGTGACCGGAAAGCCGTACATCACGTCGCGCGGAATGCCGTAGCTGCCGTCGGAGGCCACGCCCATGGTTACCCACTTGCCGTGGCTGCCCAGGAGCCAGTCGCGGACGTGATCGATCGCGGCGTTGGCGGCCGATGCCGCCGAGGACAAACCGCGCGCCTCGATGATCGCCGCGCCACGCTTGCCGATCGTGGGGATGAACACATTGCGGTTCCAGTTCTCGTCGTTGATCTTGGCCTTGAGCGACGCACCTTCGGCGGTGGCGAAGCGATAGTCCGGATACATCGTCGGGGAATGGTTGCCCCAGACGATCAGGCGCTCGATCGCGCCCACCGCAACGCCTGCCTTCGCCGCGAGTTGCGACAGCGCGCGATTGTGATCGAGCCTGAGCATGGCGGTGAAGTGCTGCCGCGGCAACGACGGTGCCGAGCGCATCGCAATGTAGGCATTGGTATTGGCCGGGTTGCCGACCACGAGCACCCGAACGCCGCGGTCGGCAGCCGCATCGAGCGCTTTGCCCTGGGCGATGAAGATCTTGGCGTTTTCGAGCAGCAGGTCCTTGCGTTCCATGCCGGGGCCGCGTGGCCTGGCACCGACCAGCAGCGCGACCTCGGCGTCCTTGAAGGCGAGATTCGGGTCGCCGCTGCCGCTCATGCCGGCGAGCAAGGGGAAGGCGCAATCCTCGATTTCCATCATCACGCCCTTGAGCGCCGCCTGCACCTTGTCGATCGGTAACTCCAGCAACTGCAGGATCACCGGCTGATCGCTGCCCAGCATCTGCCCGCTGGCGATGCGGAACAGGAGGCTATACCCGATCTGGCCGGCAGCGCCGGTGACCGCTACGCGAACGGGCTTCTTCATCAACGGCTCCTGGCGAGCATGGCTGTGGCGAATCAGGGCGGTCCTGACGATGCATCGGGTCGGGGCAGGCGAGCTCAGGGCGCCGGCACATTGCGCACCCGCGTCCTGTCGCGCCGATCGGCGCCGCGATGCGCATGTTACGGCGCTCGCCGCGGGGTGTCGAGTCCGGAATCGCCGTGCATGCGCGCCGCGGTGCGGCGCTTTTGCGGTGGCGGCGGTGTCGCGATTGGCTGTATAATTTTTACCGTGCACCAACCACCCGGCGGTATTGCCTCCTCGCGCCGAGATTCGCTATGTCCGCTCTCGAGCGACCCGTGACCAAGCAGCGTCCGGTCTACCTGAACCTGGTGCGCATCCGTCTTCCGCTGCCAGGCCTGGTGTCGATTCTGCATCGGGTCAGCGGGGCGGGGCTGTTCTTTGTCGGCCTGCCGCTCCTGCTCGTTGGCGTCGAGCGCAGCCTCGCCTCGCCCGAGGCGTTCGATGGCTTGCGCTCCGCCCTGTCGACGCCGCTGGCGAAGATCGTGCTGATAGGATTGGTGTGGGCTTATCTGCACCATTTCTGCGCAGGCATCCGCTTCCTGCTCCTCGACGTCCAGCGGGGAATCGAACTCGAGCCGGCGCGCCGATCGAGCGTGGTGGTGCTCGTCGTAAGCCTGGTGCTGACGTTGCTCGTCGGGATGCGGCTGTGGTGAAGCGCATCATCGTCGGCGCGCATTACGGGCTCAAGGATTGGCTCGTCCAGCGCGTCACCGCGCTCGTCATGGTGCTCTATACCCTGCTCTGGCTGGCGATCGCCGGGGTCGAAGGAGGGGTCGACTACACGCTGTGGCAGGCGCTGTTCGCCAACCCCGCGTTTCGCGTTGCAACGATGCTCTTCTGGCTGGCGCTGCTCTGGCACGCCTGGGTCGGCATGCGCGACATCTGGATGGATTATCTCAAGCCGACGGCACTGCGCCTGACGGTCGAAACGCTGACGGTTTTGATCCTGCTCGCCTACGCCGTCTGGCTGCTCGATCTGCTCTGGGGGCCGCGGTGAGCGGGTCGAGGCGCGCGCTCGGGCGCGGCGTTGCAGCGCACGCCAGCGCGCGTTGCCCACGCCCGATGGCGGCAGCGAACGGGACCGGTCGAAGGCGCGGACGCAATGAACCCTGCGCGACGCCAATTTGACGCTCTCGTCGTCGGTGCGGGCGGCTCGGGCATGCGCGCCTCGCTGCAGCTCGCCCAACACGGCTTATCGGTCGCGGTGCTGTCGAAGGTGTTCCCGACGCGATCCCACACCGTTGCCGCGCAGGGCGGCATCGGCGCAGCGCTGGGCAACATGAGTGAGGATCACTGGCTCTGGCACATGTACGACACGATCAAGGGCTCCGACTGGCTTGGCGACCAGGACGCGATCGAATACATGTGCCGCATGGCGCCGGAAGTCGTCTACGAACTCGAACATTTCGGGATGCCGTTCGACCGCAACGCCGATGGCACCATCTATCAGCGGCCATTCGGCGGGCATTCGGCGAATTTCGGCGAGAAGGCGGTGCAGCGCGCCTGCGCTGCGGCCGACCGCACCGGCCACGCCATGCTGCACACGCTCTATCAGCGCAACGTCCGCGCCCGCACCCAGTTCTTCGTCGAGTGGATGGCGCTCGACCTGATCCGCGACGCCGACGGGGTGGTACTCGGCGTGACGGCGCTGGAGATGGAGACCGGCGAGGTTATGATCCTGCAGGCGAAGGCGACGCTGCTCGCTACCGGCGGCGCCGGGCGCATCTTCGCGGCGAGCACCAACGCCTTTATCAATACCGGCGACGGTCTGGGCATGGCCGCACGCGCGGGCATTCCGCTCGAGGACATGGAGTTCTGGCAGTTCCATCCCACCGGCGTCGCCGGTGCCGGCGTGCTGATCACCGAGGCCGTGCGCGGCGAGGGCGGCATCCTGCTCAACAGCAACGGCGAGCGCTTCATGGAGCGCTACGCGCCCAACCTCAAGGACCTGGCCTCGCGCGACATCGTGTCGCGTTCGATGGACCAGGAGATCAAGGAGGGCCGCGGCTGCGGGCCGCACAAGGACTACGTGCTGCTCAAGCTCGATCACCTCGGGCCGGAAGTGATCATGAAGCGGCTGCCGTCGATCCGCGAGATCGCCATCAAGTTTGCCAACGTCGATCCGATCCGGGAGCCGATCCCGGTCGTGCCGACGATCCACTACATGATGGGCGGCATACCGACCAATATCCACGGCCAGGTCGTGGCGCCGGCCGGCGGGGACCCCGCCGCGGTGGTCGAGGGTCTGTACGCGGTGGGCGAGTGCGCCTGTGTGTCGGTCCATGGCGCCAATCGGCTGGGCACCAACTCCCTGCTCGATCTGCTGGTGTTCGGCCGCGCGGCGGGGGAGGCTATCGTCGCCCAGCGCCTCGACCGGGTCGCGCACAAACCGCTGCCGGCAGATGCAGCCGCGGCCTCGCTCGCCCGCCTCGCCCGCCTCGATGCCGCGACCTCGGGCGAGCAGGTCGCCGACGTCGCGCACAACCTGCGCCGGACGGTGCAGTCACACTGCGGCGTGTTCCGCAACGCCGAGCTGTTGCGCGAAGGCGTGGTCAAGATCATGGAGATCGAGCAGCGCGTCGGGCAGGTGGCGATCAAGGACAAGAGCAAGACCTTCAATACCGCGCGCGTGGAGGCGCTCGAACTCGACAACCTGATTGAGGTCGCCAAGGCATCGATCGTCTCGGCCGAGGCGCGGCAGGAGTCGCGTGGCGCCCAGGCGCGCAGCGATTTTCCCACGCGCGACGACGCCAACTGGCTCAAGCACACCCTGTGGTACCGCGACGGCAACCGCCTCGCCTACAAGCCGGTCAACCTGAAGCCGCTTTCCGTCGATGCCTTCCCGCCGAAGGCTCGCACCTATTAGGATCGCCCGGGCATGAAATTCCGCATCTACCGCTACAACCCCGATCAGGACGCCGCGCCGCACCTGCAGGATTACGATGTGGCGCTCGATCCGCACGACCGCATGCTGCTCGACGCGCTGATCCGAATCAAGGTGCACGACGATACGCTCTCGTTCCGGCGCTCCTGCCGCGAAGGTGTCTGCGGCTCCGACGCGATGAATATCAACGGCAAGAACGGGCTCGCCTGCATCACCAACCTGAGGGAGCTCACCGAGCCGGTCGAGCTGCGGCCGATCCCCGGGCTGCCGGTGATCCGCGACCTGATCGTCGACATGAGCCAGTTCTTCAAACAATATCATTCCATCAAGCCGTATCTGGTCAATGACACGCCGCCGCCGGAGAAGGAGCGACTGCAGTCGCCGCAGGACCGCGATGAGCTCGACGGCCTCTACGAGTGCATTCTCTGCGCCTGCTGCTCGACGGCCTGCCCGTCCTTCTGGTGGAATCCGGACAAGTTCGTCGGACCCGCCGGGCTGCTGGCTGCCTATCGCTTCATCGCCGATTCACGCGACCTGGCGACCGGCGAACGCCTCGACAACCTCGACGATCCGTACCGCCTGTTCCGATGCCACACCATAATGAATTGCGTCGACGTCTGCCCGAAAAACCTCAATCCGACCAAGGCGATCGGCAAGATCAAGGAGCTCATGGTCAAGCGGGCGGTGTAATCCGCGTCCTTCGCCCCCATCTGGCTAACGCTGGGATCGCGTCGCGCTGAGCGCAAGCCATGGCCTCGCGTGTCGAGCTCAATCGCCTGCGTTGGCGCTGCCGGCGGGGAATGCTGGAGAACGATCTGGTCCTCGCGCATTTCCTCGCGGCGCGCGGTGATGGCCTCTCGGCGGAGGAGATCGCGGCGCTCGAACGGCTGCTGGAACTAAGCGACAACGCGTTGTGGGACCTGCTATCGGGCCGCCAATTAGCCCCGGACGCGGCGGTAGCGCCGCTGCTGGAAGCGCTGCGGGCCGTCCGTGCATGCGAGGATGCGCCGCCGTCGGATGCATCCGTTTCTGACTCAGCCTGGGAGTAATAGCTCATGACCGACCGCACCGCCACCCTGAGTTTCAGCGACGGATCGCCATCCGTCACCTTTCCGCTGTTGCCCGGAACCATCGGTCCGGAGGTGGCAGACATCCGGGCGCTGTACACCAAGACCGGCAAGTTCACCTACGATCCGGGCTTCCTGTCGACCGCGGCCTGCGCATCGACGATCACCTATATCGACGGTGACAAGGGCGAGCTGCTCTACCGCGGCTACCCGATCGAGGAGCTCGCGGTGCATTGCAACTTTCTCGAGGTCTGCTTCCTCTTGTTGCGCGGCGAACTGCCGACGGCGGCGGAAAACGCCAAATTCGTGCAAACCGTCACCCAGCACACGATGGTGCACGAGCAGATGAACCAGTTCTTCCGCGGCTTCCGCCGCGACTCGCATCCGATGGCAATGCTGGTCGGCGTCGTCGGTTCGCTGTCGGCGTTCTATCACGATTCGCTCGACATCACCGACCCGTGGCATCGCGAGGTGTCTGCGATCCGCCTCATCGCCAAGCTGCCGACGCTGGTGGCGTCGTGCTACAAGTACACCCTCGGCCAGCCGTTCGTGTACCCGCGCAATGAGCTCTATTACACCGCGAATTTCATGCGCATGATGTTCTCGGTGCCGTGCGAGGAATACAAGGTCAACGACGTGCTGGTGCGCGCCCTCGATCGCTTCTTCATCCTGCACGCCGATCACGAGCAGAACGCCTCCACCTCGACGGTGCGTCTCGCCGGGTCGTCCGGCGCCAACCCGTTCGCGTGTATCGCCGCCGGCATCGCCTGCCTGTGGGGGCCCGCGCACGGCGGCGCCAACGAGGCGGCGCTCAACATGCTCGAGGAAATCGGCGACGTGTCCAAGATCGGCGAGTTCATCCGGCGGGTCAAGGAGAAGAACTCCGGAGTCAAGCTCATGGGCTTCGGGCATCGGGTGTACAAGAACTACGACCCGCGTGCGAAGCTCATGCGCGAGACCTGTTACGAGGTGCTCGAGGATCTGGGCCTGCACGACGACCGGCTGTTCAAGCTGGCGATGACGCTGGAGAAGATCGCGCTCGAAGACGACTATTTCGTCAAGCGCAAGCTCTATCCCAACGTCGATTTCTACTCCGGCATCGTGCAGCGCGCGCTGGGCATTCCGGTCGGCCTGTTCACGGCCATCTTCGCCCTGGCGCGGACCGTTGGCTGGATCGCGCAATGGAACGAAATGATCTCCGATCCGGAGCAGAAGATCGGCCGCCCGCGGCAGCTCTACACCGGGGCCACGCGCCGCGACGTCAAGCCGCTTGCGCAACGCTGACCGATATCCCTGAACGACGAGGCCACCCGCCATGATGGATGAACTGCGCGCCACATCAACGCTTTTCGGGAGCAATGCTCCGTTCATCGAGCAGCAGTACGAGATCTACCTCGCCGACCCCAACGCAGTGGGTGCCGACTGGCGCGCCTATTTCGACCAGTTGCGCGACGGCGCCTCCGACGTCGCCCACGCGCCGGTCATCGACTCCTTCATCCAGCTCGCGAAAAGCCGCCGCCTGGCCGCGCCGATGGTCGATGCGCAGGCCATGCACAAGCAGGTGCTGGTGCTGCGGCTGATCAGCAAGTACCGCACGCTCGGGGTGTTCCAGGCCGACCTCGACCCGCTCAAGCGCCAGGAGAAGCCTTACCTCGCCGATCTGGACCTCGCCAGCTACGGCTTCAGCGAGGCCGACAGGGAAGCGGAATTCAACATCGGCTCGTACCGCGGCGCGCCGGGCGGCGGCGACCGGATGCGCCTGCGCGACCTGATCGCGGCGCTGCAGGAAACGTACTGCCGCACTTTCGCCACCGAGTATATGTATATGTCGGACACGCCGCAGAAGCGCTTCATCCAGGAGCGCATCGAGCCGCTGCGGTCGCGGCCGGTCTACTCGCCGGAGTTCCGCCGCCATATCCTCGAGCGCTTGACCGCGGCCGAGACGCTCGAACGCTACCTGGGCACCAAGTATGTCGGCCAGAAGCGCTTCTCGGGTGAGGGGGGAGACAGCATGATTCCCATGCTCGACCACCTGATCCAGACCTCGGGCGCCGCTGGCGTGCAGGAGATGGTCATCGGCATGGCCCATCGCGGTCGGCTCAACGTGCTCGTCAACACGCTGGGCAAGATGCCCGCCAACCTGTTCGCGGAATTCGAGGGCAAGTCGGCGAGCGACCTTTCCGCCGGCGACGTCAAATACCACCAGGGGTTTTCCTCCGACGTGGCCACCCCCGGCGGACCGATGCACGTGACGCTGGCCTTCAATCCGTCGCACCTCGAAATCGTCAACCCGGTCGTGGAGGGCTCGGTACGCGCGCGCCAGCATCGGCGCAAAGATGGGACCTTCGACCAGGTGATGCCGGTGCTCATCCACGGCGACGCGGCGATTGCGGGCCAGGGTGTGGTGCAGGAAACGCTCAACCTGTCGCAGACGCGCGGCTTTCGCACCGGCGGGACGATCCATATCGTCGTCAACAACCAGATTGGCTTCACCACCTCCGATCCGCGCGACACCCGCGGCACGCTCTATTGCACCGACGTGGCGAAGATGGTCGAGGCGCCGATTTTCCACGTCAACGGCGACGATCCGGAAGCCTGCCTGCTGGCTATCGAGATCGCGATCGAGTTCCGGCAGAAATTCGATCGCGACGTGTTCATCGATCTGGTTTGCTTCCGCCGCCAGGGTCACAACGAAGCCGACGAACCGATGATCACCCAGCCGCTGATGTACAAGGCGATTCGAGAGCATCCGGGCACGCGCGCGCTCTACGCCCGGCGCCTGGTGGCCGAGGGGGTGATCACCGCCGATGCTGCCGAGGCGATGATCGCCACCTACCGCACGGCGATGGACAAGGGACTGCACACCAACACCACCGTCCTGGCCAACTACAAGCCGCCGTTTGCGGTCGACTGGACACCCTTCCTCGGCAAGCACTGGACCGACGTGGCGCAGACCGCGGTGCCGCTTAAGACGCTGAAGTTGCTGGCGCGCAAGGTGACCGACGTGCCGGCGAACTTCAAGCTGCATCCGCGGGTGGAGAAGGTCATCGCCGACCGCCGGGCCATGGGCGAGGGCGAACTGCCGCTCGACTGGGGCATGGGCGAGACGCTCGCCTACGCGAGCCTGCTCGACCAGGGCTACGGCGTGCGCCTTTCCGGCCAGGATTCGGCGCGCGGGACCTTCTCCCACCGCCACGCGGTGCTGCACGACCAGAACCGGGAAAGGTGGGACGAGGGGATCTGGATCCCCCTGCAGCACGTCAAGGAAGGCCAGCCCGACTTCGAGATCATCGACTCGGTGCTCTCCGAGGAGGCGGTGCTCGGCTTCGAGTACGGCTACGCGACCTCGGAGCCGACTGTGTTGGTGATATGGGAGGCGCAATTCGGTGATTTCGCCAACGGGGCGCAGGTGGTCATCGACCAGTTCATCGCCGCCGGCGAGGTCAAGTGGGGGCGTGTCTGCGGCCTGACGTTGCTCCTGCCGCACGGCTACGAAGGGCAGGGGCCGGAGCACTCGTCGGCGCGGCCGGAGCGTTATCTGCAGTTGTCCGCCGAGCACAACATGCAGGTCTGCGTGCCGACGACGCCGGCGCAGATCTTCCACCTGTTGCGCCGGCAGATGGTGCGCGACTTCCGCAAGCCGCTCATCGTCATGAGCCCGAAGAGCCTGCTGCGGCACAAGGCTGCGGTGTCGGCGCTCACCGATCTGTCCGAGGGGCGGTTTAATACCGTGATCGGCGATACGGAGCAGCTGGTGGCCAAGAACGTGCGCCGGGTGGTGGTCTGCAGCGGCAAGGTGTACTACGATCTGACCGACTTTCGGCGCGCGAGCAAGATCGCCGACATGGCCGTGGTTCGCCTCGAGCAGCTGTATCCGTTCCCGCACCTCGACTTCAAGGAGCAGATCGCGAAATACCCGAACGCGAAGGAGGTCGTGTGGTGCCAGGAAGAGCCGCAGAATCAGGGCGCGTGGTACCGTTTGCGTGCCTACCTGCGCAGCGACATCGAGGAAAAGCAGCTGCTGGCTTACGCCGGCCGCCCGATCTCGGCCTCACCGGCCGTCGGCTACGCCTCCAAGCACCTGGCGCAGCAGCAGCAGCTGGTCGCCGACGCGTTTGCCCCGGAGCTCGCGTCCGGCGAGATGATCACCGCGCATTGATGCGCGCCAACCCGTGAGCAGGTAGAGAAGAAGCGTCCATCATGGCGATCGAAGTAAAGGTGCCGGTGCTGCCAGAGTCGGTCGCTGAAGCGACCCTGGTCAACTGGCACAAGAAGGTCGGCGACGCCGTCAACCGGGACGAGAACCTGGTCGATGTCGAAACGGACAAAGTGGTGCTCGAACTGCCCGCGCCCGCGGCCGGGGTTCTGACTGAAATCAGGCGGCCCGATGGCGCGACCGTGGTGGCGCAGGAAGTCATCGCCGTAATCGACCCGGCGGCGCAGGGCGCGACCGCCGCGGCCCCGGCAGCCGTCGCCTCGCCCCCGGCGTCGGCAGCGACCGCGGCGCCAGCCGCGCAAGCCGCGCCAGCCGCGCCAGCCGCGTCGACATCCGCGGTGGCGGCCGCTTCGCCTGCCGGCGCCCTGCCCGCTGCGCGCAAGCTCATGGCCGAGCAGAATCTAAGCCCGGCCGAGGTCGCCGGCACCGGCCGCGGCGGTCGCATCACCAAGGGCGACGTGCTCGCCGCGGTGGAGACGAAGGGCGAGGGCGGCAAGAGGGCCGGCGCACCGGCACCGGCCGCCCCGGCCCCCGCCGCGCCGGCGCCGGCTGCACCGCCCCCGGCGCCACCGCGGGTCGCTCTGCCTGTCGGCTTGAGCGCCCGGCCCGAGCAGCGCGTGCCCATGTCGCGCCTGCGGCAGCGCGTCGCCGAGCGGCTGGTGGCCTCGCAGGCGACCGCGGCGATCCTCACCACCTTCAATGAAGTCAACATGGCCGCGGTGATCGAGCTGCGCAACCGGTACAAGGATCGGTTCGAAAAAGAGCACGGCGTCAAGCTCGGCTTCATGGGTTTCTTCGTCAAGGCAGCGGTGCACGCGCTGAAAAAATTTCCCCTCGTCAACGCGTCGATCGACGGCTCCGACATCGTCTACCACGGCTATTTCGACATCGGCATCGCGGTCGGCAGCCCGCGCGGGCTGGTGGTGCCGATCCTGCGCGACGCCGACCAGCTCACCATCGCCGAGATCGAGCAGCAGATCGGCGATTTCGGCAAGCGCGCGCAGGAGGGCAAGCTGACGGTCGAAGAGCTGACCGGCGGCACCTATACGATTTCCAATGGCGGCGTGTTCGGCTCGCTGCTGTCCACGCCGATCATCAATCCGCCGCAGTCGGCGATCCTCGGCGTGCATGCGACGCGTGACCGAGCGGTGGTCGAGAACGGACAGGTCGTGGTGCGGCCGATGAACTACCTGGCGCAGTCCTACGACCATCGCATCATCGACGGCCGCGAGGCGGTGTTGTCGCTGGTGGCCATCAAGGAAGCGCTGGAAGACCCTGCGCGCATGCTTCTGGACCTGTGATCGCGCGGCACGGACAATCGCGTGGCTGACTCATTTGACGTCGTCGTCATCGGCGCCGGTCCCGGCGGCTATACCGCCGCCATTCGCGCCGCGCAACTCGGCTTCAACACCGCGTGCATCGATGACTGGACCACCGCCGAGGGCAAGCCGGCGCTCGGCGGTACCTGCACCAACGTCGGCTGCATTCCGTCGAAGGCCCTGCTGCAGTCGTCGGAGAATTACGAGCACGCCGGGCATTCCTTCGCCGCGCATGGCATCGAGATCCAGGGCCTGTCCGTGGACGTTGCTCGTATGCTTGCGCGCAAGGACAAGGTCGTGCGGCAGAACAACGACGGCATCGTCTACCTGTTCAAGAAGAACAAGATAACGTTCTTCTCCGGGGTCGGCAGCCTGGTCGGCGG
This sequence comes from Casimicrobiaceae bacterium, assembly GCA_035939595.1. Taxonomy (GTDB): domain Bacteria; phylum Pseudomonadota; class Gammaproteobacteria; order Burkholderiales; family Casimicrobiaceae; genus PALSA-1003. Next base: position 60,998 of record DASZFQ010000161.1, on the reverse strand, counting down.
CGCGCCCGGCGCCTGGCAGATCAAGGTGGTGGGAAAAGACGCCGCTTCGCTCACCGCGAAAAACGTCATCGTCGCGACCGGCTCCAAGCCGCGGCCCTTGGTGGTCGACAGCAGTGCCGTGCCGTTCGACGGCCGGCTCATTCTCGACAACGACGGCGCGCTCTCGCTGGGGACGGTCCCGAAAAAACTCGGCGTCGTCGGCGCCGGCGTCATCGGGCTGGAGATGGGCAGCGTTTGGCGGCGGCTGGGCGCGGAGGTCACCCTGCTCGAGGCCCTGCCGGTGTTTCTCGGTGCCGCCGACGAACAGGTCGCCAAGGAGGCGTGGAAGCTGCTCTCCCGTCAGGGCCTGTCGATCGTGCTCGGTGTCCACATCACCCGCGTGAACACGGGCAACGGAGTGGACGTCGAGTACAACGACGCCGAGGGCAAGCCGCAGAGCGCGCACTTCGACCAGCTGATCGTGTCCATCGGCCGCATTCCCTACACCGGCACGCTCGGCGCGCAGGCGGTCGGGCTGGCGCTCGACGAGCGCGGCTTCGTCGCCGTCGACAGCGACTGCAGAACCAACCTCGAGGGCATCTGGGCGATCGGCGATGTCGTGCGCGGCCCGATGCTTGCACACAAGGCTGAGGACGAAGGCGTGGCGGTGGCCGAGCGCATCGCCGGGCAGCACGGCCACGTTGACTTCAACACCGTGCCCTGGGTGATCTACACCGCGCCAGAGATCGCCTGGGTGGGCCAGACCGAGCAGCAGCTCAAGGCGGCCGGCGTCGCCTACCGCGCCGGATCATTTCCCTTCACCGCCAACGGCCGCGCCCGGGCAATGGGCGAGACCCAAGGGTTCGTCAAGTTCTTAGCCGACGCAACGACCGACCGCATCCTCGGCATGCATGCCATCGGGCCGATGGTCTCGGAACTGATCGCCGAAGGCGTGGTGGCGATGGAATTCGGCGCGGCAAGCGAGGACATCGCGCGCATCTGTCACGCCCATCCATCGCTGGCCGAAGCGGTGAAGGAAGCCGCGCTCGCAGTGGATCGGCGTACGATCAATCTCTGACGGCGTCCCGAGGCGAGCGGCGCGACGCGACATGAACGACGCCACGCCATCCACCGCCAGCACCCCCGGCGCGCTGCTGCGGCGTCTCGAGCCGGAGCTCGCTCGCCGCCATATCATCCTCGACCCGGCGCAGCAGGCGGCCCTAGCGCGCCTGCAGCAGCTCTACGACGAGCTGGTGGCCTTCAAGAGGGCGCGGGCGTCGTTGCTGCGGCGCTGGCTCAACCCGCCGGTGCCCCCGCGCGGGGTCTACCTTTGGGGCGGCGTCGGGCGGGGGAAGAGCTTCCTGATGGACGCGTTCTACCGGGCGGTGCCGCTCCGCCGCAAGACGCGCGTGCACTTTCACGCCTTCATGCGCGATGTGCACGCGGAGCTCAGAACGCTCAAGCGCGAGCAGGACCCGCTCTCCGCGGTGGCGGCGCGCCTTGCACGCCGCCACCGCCTGGTGTGCTTCGACGAATTTCACGTCTCCGACGTCGCCGACGCAATGATCCTGGGCAGGTTGCTCACGCGGCTGTTCGACCTGGGCGTGGTGTTCGTGATGACGTCGAACTATCGACCCGAGGACCTGTACCCGGACGGCCTGCAGCGGCAGAATCTACTGCCGACCATCGACCTGCTCAGGCGATGGCTGGATATCGTCGAGGTCGATGGGGGCACCGATTATCGCCTGCGTGAACTCGAGACCGAGCAGTGTTACTACACGCCGCTGACCGAGGCGGTCGAGGCGGCGCTGGCGACCCGCTTCGAGCGCCTGCGCGCGGGCGCGGAGGAGGACCCGCGGCTGACCGTCGGATCGCGGACGGTGAAGGCGAAAAAGCGCGCGGGGAGCCTCGTATGGTTTGATTTCGAGACCCTATGCGAGGGCCCGCGCTCACAGCTCGACTACCTGGAGCTCGCCCGTCGCTTTGCCGTCGTGTTTCTCTCCGGCGTGCCCCGGATGCCCCCCGAGATGGGCGACGCCGCCCGGCGCTTTGCCTGGCTCGTCGACGTGTTCTACGATCATCGGGTAAAGTTACTGCTGTCGGCGGCGGTCCCGGCCGAGGAGCTCTACCGGGAGGGGCCGAACAGCCAGGAGTTTCCGCGCACCGCGAGCCGTTTGATCGAGATGCGCACCCGTGAATACATGGCATTACCCCATCAGGCGGGCACACCCGTCGCTACCACGGCACCCTGAGGAGGACCCTACCCATGCATCGGTTCAAGGCCTACCGCACGTTCGAAGACGACGAAGTGGTTTCCAGCCGCTTTGTCGAGATGACTGAAGACGATCTCGATCCGGGCGACGTCATCGTCCGGACCAAGTACTCGACCATCAATTACAAGGATGCGCTGTCGTCCAGCGGCGCGGGCAGGATCATGCGCAAATTCCCGACCGTCGGTGGCATCGACATGGCGGGGACCGTCGAGAGTTCCGCCGACCCGCGCTTCCGCCGCGGTGACAAGGTCATCGTGCATGCCTACGACTTCGGCGTTGCCCATGACGGCGGCTACGCCGAATACGTTCGCGTCCCGGGCGATTGGGTCGTGCGCCGCCCCGAAGCCATGACCGCGTTCGACGCGATGACGCTCGGAACCGCGGGGTTCACCGCGGCCCAGGCGATCATGCTGATGGAATACAGCGGGCTCAAGCCCGAAAATGGGCCGGTGGTGGTGACCGGCGCGACCGGCGGCGTGGGCAGCGTCGCCATCGAGATACTGGCCAAGATCGGCTATCACGTGGTCGCGATCACCGGCAAGGAATCGGGGACGGCGTACCTGCTCGGGCTGGGCGCGAAAGAGGTCCGTCTGCGGCAATCGATCGATCTCACCGGCATACGGCCGCTGGAGAAGGCGACATGGGCCGGGGCGATCGACAACCTCGGTGGCGACATCCTGGCGTGGATCCTGTCGGGCATGAACATCGGCGGCACCGTGGCTTCGGTGGGACTCGCGGGGAGCCCAAAACTGCACACCACGGTGATGCCATTCATCCTGCGCGGCGTGCAGCTACTCGGCGTCGACAGCGCCAATTGCCCGATGGAACTGCGCCAGGCAATCTGGAACAAGCTGGCCATCGCCTGGCGGCCCGACGGCGTGCACGATTCGGTGCGCACCATCGACTTTGACGAACTGCCGACGCATTTTGACGCCTACCTCAAGGGCCTGGTGCGGGGTCGGACGGTAGTCCGGATCGCGGCCGACACGCACCCCTAGCCCCTGCGGCGAGCGGCCGCCTGCTGCGCGCCTGGGCGCGGCGCCGCTCGGCGCAGCCGAGCCCTAGCGTTTCGTCCGGCCGCAGCACGCCGCTGCCGGCAGCGGCGCACGAGGAGCCTTCCCCATGACGAGCTATCGCGAGGTGCACCGCCAGTCGCTCGCCGATCGCGACGCTTTCTGGCGCGAGCAGGCCACACGCATCGATTGGCAGACGCCGTTCGAGCAGGTGCTCGACTACGGCCGGCCGCCGTTTACGCGCTGGTTCGTCGGCGGGCGCACCAACCTCTGCCACAACGCGCTCGATCGCCACCTCGCGGCCCGCGGCGACCAGCCGGCGCTGGTCTATATCTCGACCGAGACCGGTGACCGACGCACTTACACCTACCGCGAGCTGTGGACCGCGGTGAACGACTTCGCCGCCGTGCTGACCGCGCACGGTGTCGAGCGCGGCGACCGCGTACTCATCTACATGCCCATGATCAGCGAGGCGGTGATCGCGATGCTCGCGACGGTGCGCATCGGGGCGATCCATTCGGTGGTGTTTGGCGGCTTCGCGGCGGCGAGCCTGGCCACGCGCATCGACGACGCGCGGCCGAAGGTCATGGTTACGGCTGACGCCGGCATGCGCGCGGGCAAGATCGTTCCCTACAAGCACCTGGTCGACGAGGCATTGCGCCTGGCAGCCCACCCGCCGGCCAAGGTCCTCATCGTCGACCGCAAGCTCGACCCCGGCTATGCGCGCATCGCGGGCCGTGACCTCGACTACGCCACCCTCGAGAGCGCGCACCGCGGCACGCAAGTGCCCTGCGCGTGGCTCGAAGCCTCGGAGCCTTCCTACATCCTGTACACCTCGGGGACCACCGGCAAGCCGAAGGGCGTGCAGCGCGACACCGGCGGCTACGCGGTGGCGCTGGCCGCTTCCATGCACGACATCTTCTGCCTCGCCCCCGGGGAGACGATGTTCACCACCAGCGACGTCGGTTGGGTCGTCGGCCACTCCTACATCGTCTATGCGCCCCTGATCAACGGCTCGACGACGATTCTCTACGAGGGCCTGCCCATTCGCCCCGACCCCGGCATCTGGTGGCAGATCGTCTCCGAGTACCAGGTGCGCACCATGTTCAGTTCGCCCACGGCTATCCGGGTGCTCAAGAAGCAGGACCCCGCGTACATGAAGAAGTACGACCTGTCCTGCCTGCGCTACCTGTTTCTCGCCGGCGAGCCGCTCGACGAGCCGACGGCGCGCTGGGCCTCCGAATCGCTCGGCGTCCCGATCGTCGATCACTATTGGCAGACGGAGAGCGGCTGGCCGATTCTCTCCGCGCAACCGGGTATCGAGGATACGCCGCGCAAGTTCGGCAGCCCGTCCTTTCCGGTGTGCGGTTACGATGTCCGTCTGCTGCACGAATCGACCGGGGCCGAGCTCGGCGTCAACGAGAAGGGCGTGCTGGCGATCGTGCCGCCGTTGCCGCCGGGGTGCATGACGACCATCTGGGGCGACGACGAGCGCTTCGTGCAGACCTATTTCTCGACCGTTCCCGGACGCCAGGTGTATTCGACGTTTGACTGGGCGACGCGCGACGCCGACGGCTATTACTTCGTGCTCGGCCGTACCGACGACGTGATCAACGTCGCCGGCCACCGACTGGGGACGCGCGAAATCGAGGAGGCAGTGCAGGCACACGCCGGGATAGCCGAGGTGGCGGTGGTCGGCGTGCATGACCCGCTCAAGGGCCAGATCCCGGTCGCCTTCGCCGTCGTGCGCGATCCGGCGCGGGTCGCGACCGCCGAGGGGGTCGCGCATTTGCGCCGCGAAGTGATGGATACGGTCGACCGCGAACTGGGCGCGATCGCGCGTCCCGGTGCAGTACATTTTGTATCCGTGTTGCCGAAGACGCGCTCGGGCAAGCTCCTGCGGCGCTCGATCCAGGCGCTTGCCGAGGGTCGCGACCCGGGCGACCTCACCACCATCGAGGACCCCAGCGCGCTCGACCAGATCCGCAGCGCGCTCGCCGCGCAACCGCGCTAAACTGCGCCTTTCCTGCTCGATCCCCACCCTTGTCCACCGTCACCCCGGCTGCCCCGCCGCATGTTCCGCTGGCGCGCGTCACCCGCGGCAAGGCCATCGACAGCGTCCACTACGGGTCGATCGCGGTGGTCGATCGGGACGGGCGGCTGCTCTTTGCCGCCGGCGACCCGCAGTACCTGACCACGACCCGCAGCGCGCTCAAGCCGCTGCAGGCGCTGCCGTTCGTCGCCGGCGGCGGGATCGAGCATTTCGGCTACACCCCGCAGCAGGTTGCGTTGCTCTGCGCGAGCCATTCGGGCGAGCCGCGGCAGGTGCAAGCGGTCGCCGACATGCTCGAGCGCGCCGGGTGTACGCCGGAGCAGCTGCAGTGCGGCGTGCATCCGCCGCTTTTCTACGCCGCGCGCGAGGAACTGCCGCCGGCGGGGCTCACCTTCACGCCGCTGCAGCACAACTGCTCGGGCAAACACAGCGGCATGCTCGCCTACTGCCGTCAACACGACCTGCCGCTCGATTCGTACCTCGCCTTCGATCACCCCTTGCAGCAGGCGATCCGGACCGCTGTCGCCTACATGGCCGGGGTCGAGGAGCGCGCACTTGTCGCTGGCATCGACGGTTGTTCGGCACCGAACTATGCGCTGCCGCTCGATCGGCTTGCCTACGCCTTCGCGCGGCTGGTCACGCAGGACGACCAGGGACGTTACGGCGCCGCGCCGCGCACGCTCGCCGCAGCCATGAGCGCGAACCCGGACATGGTGTCCGGCGAGGGGCGCAACGACCTTATGCTCATGCGCGCCGGGAACGGTGACTGGGTGACCAAAGTCGGCGCCGAGGGGGTGCAGGCCATCGGCGTGCGCAGCCGTGGTTGGGGTATCGCGCTTAAAGTCGTCGACGGCAACGCCCGCGGCTTGCATCCGGCGACCGTCGCCGCGCTCGATCTCTTGGGCTTGCTTGATGCGCAGCAGCAGGCGGCGCTCGCCGCATGGCGCGAGCCGATTATCCGCAATTACCGGGGCCTGATAACCGGGCGCGTGGAGCCGGCGGTACGCTTGCAGGGCCAGGGCTGACTGCGCCGGGGCCGAAAACCCTGCCGGCAACTGAACTTCCCGCTCGGCGGGCGGTCCAGAGCAGCAGGCATCGTGCCGCGTGGCTGCCACGAGTGCCCCGCAGGGGTCGGCTATACTCCCGGCGGGTGCCGCGCCCACCTGACCGGGTGTGGCGAGAACAACGAGACGACTCAGGGGCGGCCCGCGGATGGGTGACCGCGAAGTTGATCAGCAGCTCGTGGAGCGTGCGCAGCGCGGCGACAAGCATGCTTTCGAGTTGTTGGTGCTGAAGTACCAGCGCAAACTGGCGCGGCTGCTGTCGCGATTGGTGCGCGACGCCGGGGAAGTCGAGGACGTGACGCAGGAGGCGTTCATCAAGGCCTACCGCGCGCTGCCGAGCTTTCGCGGGGAGAGTGCGTTTTACACATGGTTGTACCGTATCGCGATCAACACCGCCAAGAACTACTTGGTCGCGATGGGGCGGCGGGCGCCGACTTCGACTGGTTTCGACCACGAGGAGGCGGAAAACTTCGAGGACGCGGAGCAGCTGCGTGACTCGAATACGCCGGAGAACGAGCTGCTGGGCAGAGAAATCGCGAACACGGTCAACAAGGCGATGGACGCGCTGCCCGACGATCTGCGCACGGCGATTACCCTGCGCGAGATCGAGGGTTTGAGTTATGAAGAGATTGCCAACGTGATGAATTGTCCGATTGGCACGGTGCGTTCCCGGATTTTTCGGGCGCGTGAAGCGATCGCAGCGGAGTTGCGGCCGCTACTGGGGACTGACAAGGACCGGAGATGGTAATGGGAACATTCCGCGCTGGGCCGGAGCTCACACCGGAGGAAATCTCGCTGTGGATGGATGGAGAACTCGATGCCGAGCGCAGCGAGCGCGCCTGCGACGGCTGCCGCGAGGCGGCGCCGATGGCGACCTGGGAACACTATCACCAGATCGGTGACTGCCTGCGCGGCTACGGCGCGTTCGTCCCGGGCTTCTCGGAGCGCTTTGCCGCGCGCCTGAGCGCCGAGGCAACGGTGCTCGCGCCGCGAATCCGACCGACGCCGACGGCGGTCGCCTGGGCGCTGGCGGCAAGCATCGCGGCCATCGGGGTAGTGGGCTGGGTGGCGCTGACGACCATGTCGGTCCCGCCGCCCGCGGTGGTGACTGCACAGCAGGCCGCGGCAGTGCGCCCGGCCGACGTACGCCGCCCGGTGGTGAACGAATACCTCCTGGCGCACCAGGAGTACTCGCCCACGACGGCGATCCAAGGCGTGCGGCCGTATCTGCGCGCAGTCGCGACCGACACGCCGGATGCGCCGGAGTAACCGCGTCGCCGCAGCAGCCTCCGCCCGCCTTGCCCGGCGCGGCGCCTGCGCCGCCCTGGGCGTGACGGCGCTGTTGTGCCTGTCCAACGCGCTGGCCGACGACGCCGCCGAGTGGCTGCAGCAGGCGGCGGGCGCGGCGCGGCAACTCAACTATGTGGGAACCCTGCTCTACCAGCACGACGGGCGGGTCGAGACCTCGCGCGTGATGCACATGGTCGACGCACGCGGCGAGCACGAGAAGCTGTTCAATCTAGACGGCCCGGCGCGCGAGGTGATTCGCAACAACGAGGAGGTTCGCTGCTACTACCCGGACGCGAAGATCCTGCGCATCGAGCCGCGAACCTACCGCAATGCCTTCCCGTCGCTGCTCCCGCAACAGCTCGACACGCTGAAGGAATACTATGATTTTCGCAAGGCGGAGACGGCGCGCATCGCCGGCGTCGAGACCCAGGCGTTCATATTCGAACCGAAGGACGGCATGCGCTACGGGCACAAGCTGTGGGCGGATACAAGCTCCGGCCTGCTGCTCAAGGCGCAGTTGTTAAACGAGCACAACGTTCCGATCGAGCAATTCGTATTTACCGATATCGAGATCGGCATCAAGATCGAGCGGGACACGATGCGCCCGACCTACCGCCCGCCGCCTCCGGATTGGGAGACGCGCATGTCCCTTCCCGGCGACGTCGTGCAGCAGGATACCGGCTGGATGGTGAAGGATCTGCCACCCGGATTCTCCAAGATTGTCGAGGGCTACCGCACCCTGCGCGGCAAGGTCGGACCGGTCGCCCACCTGGTGTATTCCGACGGCCTGGTCGCGGTGTCGGTGTTCGTCGAGCCGATGCCGCAGGCGCCGCAGCTCATCGGCTCGTCACAGCAAGGCGGCATCAACGTTTACAGCCGCCAGCTCGACGAACACCTGGTGACGGTGCTGGGCGAGACGCCCGGCGCGACCGTGCGCCAGATCGCGTTTTCCGTCGCCCATCGCTAGCGACGCTCTGCCTGCAGGTATTCGCCTAAAGACTTAACCAGGAAAGGGAGCATGAAACTTCGCATATGGACACTCGTCGGCGCGTTCGTCGGCGCCATTCTCTTGGCGCCGGCGACGACGGCGCAGCCCGGTCGGGGTTTGCCCGACTTCACCGAGCTCTATGAACAGCAGGGACCGGCAGTGGTAAGCATCGATGTCACCCAGACGGTACGCCGGTCGCAATTTCCGGATCTGTCCGAGGACGATCCGTTCTACGAATTCTTCCGCCGCTTCGGACAGGTCCCGCGCGGTCGCGAGCGGCCGCGCGATCTGGAGCAGCAATCGGTCGGATCGGGCTTCATCCTCTCCTCCGACGGCTACGTGCTGACCAACGCGCACGTGGTCGACGACGCGAGCGAAGTCTTAGTCCGCCTCACCGACAAGCGTGAATTCAAGGCCAAGGTCATCGGCAGCGACAAGCGCACCGACGTGGCGGTGCTCAAGATCGACGCCACGGGGCTGCCCCGGGTAACCATCGGCGACCCGGACAAGCTCAGGGTCGGCGAGTGGGTGGCGGCGATCGGCAAGCCGTTCGGCCTGGAGAACACGATCACCGCCGGCATCGTCAGCGCCAAGGGGCGCGAGCTGCCGAATGAAAACCTGGTGCCGTTCATCCAGACCGACGTGCCCATCAACCCGGGCAACTCGGGTGGTCCCCTGTTCAACTTGCGCGGCGAGGTCATCGGCATCAACTCGCTGATCTACAGCCGCACCGGCGGCTACATGGGCCTCGCGTTCGCCATTCCGATCGACGTCGCCATGAACGCGGTCAAGCAGATCCAGGACAAGGGTCGGGTGACCCGGGGCCGGATCGGTGTGCAGATCCAGGAGGTGAACAAGGAGACCGCCGATGCCTTCGGGCTGCCCAAGCCCACCGGAGCGCTGGTCAATTCGGTCGAAAAGGGCGGGCCGGCCGAGAAGGCCGGGGTCGAGTCGGGCGACATCATTCTCAAGGCCGACGGCAAAACGATCACTTCATCGACCGAGTTGCCGCGCATCATCACCTCGATCAAGCCGGGCTCGAAGATCGTGCTGCAGGTCTGGCGCAAGGGCGCGACCAAGGACCTTACGGTTACCGTGGCCGAACTCAAGGACGACGAGGCACCGCGCACCGGCCGCAACGAGGCCCCGAGCAAGGAGAAAGCCAAGCCGAACCGAATGGGCCTGGTGCTCGCGGACTTGACCGATGAGCAGAAAAAAGAGCTCGAGATCAAGAACGGCGTGCTGATCGAAGACATCACCGGCAGCGCCCGCGGCAATATCCAGCCCGGCGACGTAATCCTGGCGGTGATCAGCAAGGGCGCGACCATCGATGCGAAGAGCGCCGATCAAGTCAACGCGCTCGTGGCCAAACTCGACAAGGGCGCGGCAGTCACGTTCCTGCTGCGCCGCGGCGACCAGCAGTTCTACTCGAGCGTGAAGAGCAATGGCGGCAGCGGCGAGTAGACCGCTGCGGCTGACTCTGCTGGTTCGCGCCTACTGCCACCTTTGCGACGACATGCGCGCCGCGCTCGCGCCCTTGGCCGCGGCGCAAGGCTACGCAGTCGACGAGATCGACGTCGATGCCGACCCGGCGCTCGCGGCGCGCTGGGGGGAGAGTGTTCCGGTCCTGCTCGCCGGCGAGCGTGAACTCTGTCATTATCGATTCGACCCCGCGGCGTTCGTCGCCTTTTGTGCCGCGGGACGGTAAGCCTTTGCTTGCCGGCGCCGAGACTCGCACGGAAGCCCGCCTTTTCCGCTAAAATCCGCCCTTCGCCGCTGCGCCGCCGAGTGGCCGCAAGCGGGCAAGGGAAGCGCAAGGCCAAGGGCACCGGGTGCGGTGCCCTTCGCGTTTCATGGACAACGTCCGCAACTTTTCGATCATCGCGCATATCGACCACGGCAAGTCGACGCTGGCGGACCGTTTCATCCAACGCTGCGGCGGGCTGTCCGATCGCGAGATGGGCGAGCAGGTGCTTGATTCGATGGACCTGGAGCGCGAACGCGGCGTCACGATCAAGGCCCAGACCGCGGCGTTGTCGTATACGGCGCGCGACGGCCGTAGCTACAGCCTGCACCTGATCGACACCCCCGGCCACGTCGACTTTGCCTACGAAGTTTCGCGCTCGCTCGCCGCCTGCGAGGGCGCGCTGCTGGTCGTCGATGCGTCGCAGGGGGTCGAGGCGCAGACCGTCGCCAATTGCTATACCGCCATCGAGCAGGGTGTGGAAGTGGTCCCGGTGCTGAACAAGATCGATCTGCCTTCCGCCGAACCCGAGCGCGTGATCGAAGAGATCGAGGACATCATCGGCATCCCGGCGCAGGATGCCGTGCGCGCCAGCGCCAAGACCGGAGAGGGCGTCGACGACATCCTGGAGGCGGTGATCGCGCGCATCCCGCCGCCGCAGGGCGATCCGGCGCGACCGCTGCAGGCGCTCATCATCGACTCCTGGTTCGACAACTACGTCGGCGTGGCGATGCTGGTGCGGGTGATGGAGGGGACCCTCAAGCCGCGGCAAAAGATCCTGCTCATGGCGAGCGGCGCGACCTACAACTGCGAACAGGTCGGCGTATTCACGCCCAAAGCCGTCGCCCGCGACGAACTCGCGGCAGGCGACGTCGGGTTCGTCACCGCCGGCATCAAGGAGCTCAAGTCGGCGCGCGTGGGCGACACGCTCACGCATGCGGCGCACCCGGCGGAGCGACCGCTGCCCGGCTTCAAGGAGGTCAAGCCCCAGGTCTTCGCCGGCCTGTATCCGGTCGAGGCGAACCAGTACGAAGCACTGCGCGACGCGCTCGAGAAGCTGCAGTTGAACGACGCGTCGCTGCATTACGAGCCGGAGGTCTCGCAGGCGCTCGGCTTCGGCTTCCGCTGCGGCTTCCTGGGCCTGCTGCACATGGACATCGTGCAGGAGCGCCTCGAACGCGAATATGACATGGATCTGATCACCACCGCGCCAACGGTCGTCTACCAGGTGCAGTTGCGCGATGGCACGACCATCGACATCGAGAATCCGGCCAAGCTGCCCGATCTGTCGCGGGTCGAAGAGATCCGCGAACCGATCATCACCACCACCATCATCGTGCCGCACGACTACGTCGGCCCGGTCCTGACCCTCTGCACCGAGCGCCGTGGCGTGCAGAAGAACCTGCAGTATGTGGGTCGCCAGGTCGTGCTTTCCTACGAATTGCCGCTGGCCGAAGTGGTGTTGGACTTCTTCGATCGCCTCAAGTCCGTGTCCCGTGGCTATGCCTCGCTCGACTATGAATTCAAGGAGTTTCGCAGTGCCGATGTCGTCAAGCTTGACATTCTCATCAACGGCGAGCGCGTCGACGCGCTGTCGGTCATGGTCCACCGCGCGGCGGCGCAGTATCGCGGGCGCGAGGTGGTCAGCAAAATGCGCTCGCTGATTCCGCGGCAGATGTTCGATGTCGCGATCCAGGCGGCGATCGGCGCCCAGATCATCGCCCGCGAGACGGTCAAGGCGCTGCGCAAGAACGTGCTGGCGAAGTGCTACGGCGGCGACGTCACGCGCAAGCGCAAGCTGCTGGAGAAACAGAAAGCCGGCAAGAAACGCATGAAAGCCGTCGGCAGCGTGGAGATTCCGCAGGAAGCCTTCCTCGCCATCCTCCAGGTCGGCGAGAAATGACACCATGAACTTCGCACTCATCCTGTTCGTGCTCACGGTCGTTACCGGCGTCATCGCTCTGGCCGACCGCTGGTATTTCGTCAAGCGGCGCGCGGCGGGCGCGCCCGAGCCGTGGTGGATCGAATACCCGAAAAGCTTCTTCCCGGTGCTGCTGATCGTGTTTCTTCTGCGCTCCTTTGTCGCCGAGCCGTTCAAGATCCCGAGTTCGTCGATGCGACCCACGCTGGAAGTGGGTGATTTCATCCTGGTCAACAAGTTCGCCTACGGCATCCGCCTGCCGATCATCGAGAAGAAAATCATTCCCACCCGCGACCCGCAGCGCGGCGACGTCATCGTGTTCCGCTACCCGGTCAATCCGTCGCAGGACTTCATCAAGCGAGTGATCGGCCTGCCCGGCGACCAGGTCGAGTATCTGGACAAGCACCTGACAGTCAACGGCGTACCACTGCCGCAGACGCCCGACGGGACCTATGGCTATCTCGAGGGACTGACCTACGTGACGACCGAGAAACGCATCGAGCATTCCGGCGACCGGGACTACACCATTGCCATCAATCCGCCCGCGCAGCCGGTCTATCCGGTCAACGTGCGGTCGTTTCCAGGCAGGGAGAACTGCGTTTACAATGACCGCGGATTCAGCTGCAAGGTGCCCCCAGGTCAGTACCTGATGATGGGTGACAACCGCGACAACAGCGACGACAGCCGCTATTGGGGCTTCGTGCCCGATGACCACATCCGCGGGCGGGCGTTTTTCATCTGGTTCAACTGGGACGATATCAGCAGCCTGGCGTTCAAACGGATCGGCAGCGGCATCCGCTGACTGGAGCAATCATGCGCACCGCGCAAGGACAAAGTGGCTTCACCATCCTCGGCTTCATCTTCGTTGCCGCGGTGGTGCTGACGATCGCGATGATCGGCTTTCGCGTCCTGCCCTCGTACATCGAATATTTCTCCGTGGAGAAGACGCTCAAGCAGGTGCTCGACACGACGCGCGACGGCGAGTCGCTCGCACAGTTCCGCCGTGACTTCGATCTCAAGGCCGCCGCCGACTACATCGACTCGGTCAATGGCAGCGATATCGATATCAGCAAGCAGGACAACAAGGTCGTCGCCACCGCCGACTGGACGAAGACGCTGCCCCTCGTCGGCAACGTGAGCCTGCTGCTCGAGTTTCACGCCTCGGCAAGCAAGTAGGAGCCGATGCACCCGGATGCGCCCGACACAGCGCTCGGTTACGCCTTTCGCCGCCCGGAACTGCTACGCCAGGCGCTCACGCATCGCAGCTTCGCCGCCGATCATAACGAACGGCTCGAATTCATCGGCGATGGCGTGCTCAATTGCGCCGTCGCACTCATGCTCTATGACCGCTTCCCGCACCTGCCCGAGGGCGACCTGTCGCGGATGCGCGCAAGCCTCGTCAATCGCGATACGCTGCACCGGCACGCCGTGGCGCTTGACCTCGGGACGCTGCTCAAGCTCGGCGAGGGGGAGGTAAAGAGCGGCGGCGCCGCCCGACCGTCGATCCTTGCCGACGCGCTCGAGGCGGTGCTCGGCGCCATCCTGCTCGACGGCGGCTTCGAGGCCGCCCATGCCGCCATCGAGCGCATCTACGCCGCCGACATGGCGGGCGCGGCGACCGAGGCGATCGCCAAGGATCCCAAGACGCGGCTGCAGGAATGGCTGCAGCGCCGACGCCTCCCCGTGCCCGAATACGCCATCGTTGCCGTCCACGGCGAAGCGCATCTGCAGACTTTCGAGGTTGTCTGTCGCATCGAGGCACTGAACATCGCGGCGAAGGGCACCGGTGCGAGCCGTCGCGCCGCCGAGCAGGCGGCGGCGGCACAGGTCTATGAACAAGCCCGACGCAGCTGAGTCGATTGCAACGCCAGCGTTTCGCTGCGGCCAGGTGGCGATCGTGGGCAAACCGAGCGTTGGCAAGTCGACCTTGCTCAACGCCCTGGTCGGGGCGCGCATCGCCATTACCTCCAGGCGGCCGCAGACGACGCGCCACCGCCTGCGCGGCATACTGACCGCAGCGCAGGCGCAATTCATCTTCGTCGACACGCCGGGCTTTCAGACCCGGCACCGTTCGCGCTTGAACGAGCGCCTGAACCGCGCCGTGCGCGACAGCCTCGCCGATGTCGACGCCATCGTCGTGGTCCTCGATGCGAAAGGTCTCGCGGCGGCCGATCGCGAGGTGCTTGCCCTCCTGCCGCCTGGCGTGGCGGCGATCGCGGCGCTGAACAAGGTCGACCGGCTTTCCGACCGGGGCCGCCTGCTGCCACTCATCGCACAAGTCGCCGCGGCGCGCGAGTTCGCGGCCATCGTTCCGGTCAGCGCCGAAAAGCAATGGCAGCTCGACGTCCTCACCCGGGAGATCGCGGCGTGCCTTCCGCCGGGACCGCCGCTCTATCCGGCAGAGGATCTGACCGACCGCGACGAGCGCTTTCTTGCCGCGGAGTACGTGCGGGAGAAGATCTTCCGCCTGCTGGGCGAGGAACTGCCCTATGCTACCGCGGTAACGGTCGACCGCTTCACGCACGAGGGCGACCTGCGCCGCATCGAGGCCACCGTTCTGGTGCAAAAGGCCAGCCAGCGGGCGATCCTGCTCGGCAAGGAGGGCGCGCGCATGAAAGCCATCGCCAGCGCCGCCCGCCGCGATATGGAGAGCCTGTTTGGCGGCAAGGTCTTTCTCGAGGTGTGGGTGCGGGTCAGCGCCGGCTGGGCCGACGACGAACGCACGCTGACGCGGCTCGGGTACTGAAGCGATGCGCACGCCCCGCGAACGACGCGACAACGAACCGGCGTTCGTCCTGCACACCTATGCCTACCGGGAAACGAGCGTCATCGTCGAAGCGCTCACCGCGACCTACGGCCGCGTCGCGCTCGTCGCCCGTGGCGTGCGCCGGCCGCGATCGGAGCTGCGCGGCGTGCTGCAGGCATTTCAGCCGCTTTCGCTGTCGTGGGCGGGGAGCGGCGAGCTCAAGACGCTGCTCAAGGCCGACTGGTGCGGCGGCCTGCCCCTGGTCGGCGGGTCGGCGCTGCTGTGCGGCTTTTACCTCAACGAGCTGTTGTTGAAGCTGCTCCCGCGCGAGGATCCGCACCCGCAGCTCTACCGCGCCTACGATGCGACATTGGCCCGGCTCGCAGGCGGCTCCGAGCAGGCACCCGTGCTGCGCTGGTTCGAGCTCAAGCTCCTGGCCGAGCTCGGATACGCGCTGCCGCTCACGCACGAGGCGGACACCGGGCGCCCGGTCGATCCCGCGGCGCGCTACTATTACGCCTTCGATCGCGGGCCGCGCAGCACGGTCGCGGAACCGGGGCGACGCTATCCCCAGGTGCGCGGGGCGACGCTGCTAGCGCTCGCGCAACAGGATTTCACCGCCCCCGAGGCAACGGCGGAAGCGAAGCGACTCATGCGCGAAGTGCTCGATCACTACCTCGAGCGGCGCACGATCGTGAGCCGCCGCGTGGTGCGCGATCTGCAGGCGCTGGAAGAAGCGCCAGAAAACCCCAGCGAAGACCCGCACTGACCCCATGATCGAGCTCGGCGTCAATATCGACCACGTCGCGACGCTGCGCCAGGCCCGCCGCACCCATGAACCGGACCCGGTCTGGGCGGCCGTCGAGGCACACTTGGGTGGCGCCGACGGCATCACGGTGCACCTGCGCGAGGATCGGCGGCACATCCAGGATGAGGACGTGCGGCGGCTGCGCGAGCTCGTGCACATCAAGCTCAATCTCGAAATGGCGGCCACCGACGAGATGGTCGGCATCGCCTGCGCCCTGAAGCCGGAGATGGCCATGCTGGTGCCCGAGGGCCGGCAGGAGGTGACGACCGAAGGCGGCCTCGACGTCGCCGCGCAGGTAGCGCGGCTGACCGGCGTCGTAGCCAAGCTGTCCGCCGCAGGCATTGTCACGAGCGTATTCATCGATGCCGAGCCGCGCCAGGTCGATGCCGCGGCACGGATTGGGGCGGCGGTGTGCGAGATTCACACCGGGCCCTACGCCCACGCCTTTCACGCCAAGGGGCGCGAAGCGCAGAGTCCGGCCGTGGTCGCCGAGCTCGTCAAGATCCGCGAGGCGGGTGAGGCGATACGCGCCCTGGGCATGCGCTTCAACGCTGGCCACGCGCTCAACTATTTCAACGTGCAGCCGATCGCCGCGTTGCCCGGCGTGCGCGAATTGCATATCGGCCATGCCATCGTCAGCCGCGCCGTCTTCGTCGGCTTGCGCGAGGCCGTGCGGCAGATGAAGCAGCTGCTGCGCGAAGCCGCAGCGGCGGCGTCATGACGGCTCTGCCGCGCGGGCCGGTGATGCTCGACCTCGCCGGCCTCGAGCTGACCGGCGCCGAGTGCGACCGCCTCGACCATCCGCTCGTCGGCGGCGTTATCCTGTTCACCCGCAACTACGCCACGGCGGGCCAGCTGCGGGCGCTGACCGCGGCCATCCGGGCGCGGCGCGAACCGCCGCTTGTCATCGGCGTCGACCACGAAGGCGGACGCGTGCAGCGCTTTCGCCACGGGTTCAGCGCCGTGCCGCCGATGCGCGAGCTCGGCGAGCAATGGGATTGCGACCCCGCCGCGGCGGCGGCGGCGGCGGAACGCATCGGTGGGACCATCGCGGCGGAGCTCTCCGCGCACGGCATCGACTTCAGCTTCACGCCGGTGCTCGACCTCGACTACGGTGGCAGCGCGGTCATCGGCAACCGCGCATTGCACCGCAATCCGAATGCGGTGGCGCATCTGGCCTGGGCGCTCTGCCGCGGCCTGCGCGGTGGCGGGATGGCCGCGGTCGGCAAGCATTTTCCGGGACACGGTTTTGTTCGCGCCGACTCGCACGCCGAACTGCCCGTCGACGAGCGTCCGCTCGCCGCACTGGAAAAGCACGACTTGGTCCCGTTCGCTGCGCTCGTGCGCCTCGGCATCGAGGGCATCATGCCCGCGCACGTGGTCTATCCGGCAGTCGACAGCCTGCCCGCGGGCTTTTCGCGCGTCTGGCTCGACGACGTGCTGCGCGGGCGACTTGGCTTCGATGGCCTAATCTTCAGCGATGATCTCTCCATGGCGGGGGCAAAGGCCCGCGGCGATATTGTGGCGCGGGCCGAGGCTGCTGCCGCGGCCGGATGCGACATGGTGCTCGTGTGCAACGATCCGGATGCCGTCGGTGAGCTGCTGTCGCGCTGGCGGCCCGCCGCACAGCCCGATCTCGCCCGCCGCGAGGCCCGCATGGCCCACCGCCCGGTCGTCGGCGGCGAAGACAATCCGCAGCCGGCGCGGACGGTCGCCTAAGCGGGGGCTGCAGGCGCCGGGCCGGCGCGGTCGAGCGCATCGACCCCCGGCAACGCGGCGGCGGCTCAGAGCTTGAGGGCGGCGATGCCGAGAACAACGCTCACCGCCCCGACGACTCGCTGCAGACCGAAGCCCTCCTTGAGCCACAGCGAGCCCATCAGCGCCGCGAACAAGACCGACGTCTCGCGCAGCGCCGCCACGGCGGCAACCGGCGCGCGCGTCATCGCCCACAGCACGATGCCGTACGCGGCAAGGCTGCATGCGCCGCCGATCAGGCCGCGTGGCGCATTGCCGCGGAGGTAGCGCACGGCTGCCCGGCCGCGCCGTGCAAGGACCCACAGCACGAACGGGAAGGCCTCGAGAAAGAGCAGCCATGATACGTAGCTCGCTGCGTTGCCGGAGGCTCGCGCACCGCTCGCGTCGACAAGCGTATACGTAGCGATGAGCGCCGCGTTGGTCAACGCCCAGTACGCGGCGTTTGGCGGATGCTTCCGTCGCTGCACAAATGCGATGCTGACGATGCCGAGCGAGATGAGCAGGATACCCAGCGCCATGGACGCCGAGGGGAGCTCGCGCAGCACGACAATACCAAGCACGGCGACGATAAGCGGCGCAGTGCCGCGCATCAGCGGATAGGCGAACGAGAGGTCGCCGGTGCGATAGGCTTGTGCGAGCGTCAGGTTATACCCGAGGTGGATCACGACGGAGGCGGCGAGGTAGGCCCACGCCGCCGATTCGGGTAGCGGCACGAACGCAATGAGGGCCACTGCGCATAGCGAGCCGCCGGCGACGACGCTGGCCGTATCGAGCAACGCGTCGCCGCCCGGCGAGGATTTGAGCAGTGCATTCCAGCCGGCGTGGAGCAGGCCGGCACCGAGCACTGCCAGCGTTACCCCGAGGGACATCTCCACCGCGTGTTCACTCAAGCCGTCTCATCGTCTGCTGCAGATCATTGTAGCCGAGCGAACGTCCGCAGGTCAGGGAAGCGAAGTGGCGCTATCGACCGGTGCTGCCTGTCGTCTGCAAGAGAAGCGAACCCCCGTTGACTCCGCGCAACGGGCAGAAGCGGACATCAGCTCTACCGGCTGTCGCTCCATTCGAGGCATTTCATTCGATTACCCTGTCCGCTTGAAGAAGGACCGTTTGAGGGATCGTGACGCCGAGCGCTTTGGCGCATTTGAGGTTTATCACGAACTCGAACTTGGTAGGCTGTTCGATTGGAAGATCCGCTGGTTTCGCGCCCTTCAGAATCTTGTCCACGTAGATCGCAGCGCGCCGAACTAACTCATCGACGTTTGGCCCATAGGACATTAGGCCACCCGCGTCGACAAATTGGCTTATTTCGTATATGGCGGGGACCCGCTCTGCCGCCGCGTATTCGACAATGCGCAAGCGCTGACTCACGGTAAGAGGATCAGCCAACAGCACAATCGCATCCGGGCGCTCGCGTTCCATGCTCTCCAGCGCCCGTTCCAATTCGCGCGAGTCCCGTACCTCCACAGATCGTACGCCCATGCCGACTACCGGTGCCGCCCCTTGGGTTTCCCGAAATCGGGCCATCATGCCCACGTAGTCCGGATTCCAGACCACTGCTACGGGGCGGAATATTTTGGGAAATACCTCTTTGAGCAGTTGCAGCCGCTTGGCTCCCAACTCGGGGGCCATCATGGATAAGCCCGTGATGTTCCCACCCGGCCGCGCAAGGCTTGTGACGAGTCCGTCCCCCACGGGATCGGAACTAAATGGCATGACGATGGGAATCGTGCCGGTCGCTTGCTTGGCCGCTACCACCGATGGCGATGTCACGGCCATGATCACATCCACCTTAAGCCGAACAAGCTCTTCGGCCAGCGCGGGCAACCGGTCAAGCTTTCCTTCTCCCCAGCGAATCTCCAGTTGCAGGTTTCTACCCTCTACATAGCCAAGTTCGCGAAGTCCCTGTCGGAAGTCTTCTAAGAATGGCGATGAGCCGTTTTCCGGCACCACTGGCTGTAGGTAGCCGACTCGAGGGATCTTCGCCGGCCGCTGTTGACTGAACAGCGTCAGTGGGGCGGTGAGAACAACCGCACCAAATGAAATTGCGACACGCCGGCGAGACACCATACAACGCTCCGAGCAGAGGTCTGGACGGATGGGCCGACTCTAGGCGGCTGCGGTTAGGAGGTCAAGAGACCGTCGGACGGTAGTGCCGCCGGCTACGTGGACAAGATTCTCAAGGGCGCGAAACCTGGCGACCTCCCCTTCGAGCAACCGACCAAGCTCGAGCTGGTGATCAACCCCGAAACTGCCAAGACGCTTGGCTTGACAGTTCCACAAACCCTGGCGGCAGCGCGGGGTCCGAGAAATCGACAGTCTCTGGCTCTTGGCCGACAAACAACACCCGTTTCATGTCACGCGCTCCATCGCGGCCGGCGGCCTGATAAGCTATGGCGGCAATGTTCTGGGCATATGCCGCGCAGCCGGCGTCTATACCGGCCGGATACTCAAAGGTGACAAGCCGCGGGACCTGCCCGTGCAGCAGACTACGACAATCGAGCTGATCATCAATCTCAAGACTGCGAAGGCCCTTGGCATCACCATCCCGCAGTCGTTACTTGCCCGTGCGGATAAGGTAGTTCAGTAAAGCAGGAACGCGAGCTGATCGGGAAGACGGAAGAACTCCATGAGTAAGAAGATCATCGTTGTCTTGCTAGCTACGCTTGTTGCGGCACTTGCAGCTCTTGTTTCTCTCACTCAGGCACAACAGACCAAGATATATCGCATCGGGGTGATTCTCGAAGGCGGGCCATACTACGCGGCCGTTGATGGACTCAAAGAAGGGCTCAAGGAACTGGGGTTTGGAGAGGGTCAACAGTACGTCCTGGAAATTCGCGATCTAAAAGGTAATCGCAAGGCCGCCGAAGCGGCGGCAAGGAGCCTGGAAGGAGATAAAGTCGACCTTATCTACTCGCTAGCTACCTCGGTCACCATTCCCGTTAAACGCGCCACGACTGCCGTCCCAATCGTATTCGCGGTCGGCAATGACCCGGTCGTCGCAGGATTGGTCGAGGGCTTCGCGAGACCTGGGGGACGTCTAACGGGAGTGTACCGGCAAGATACCGAAATTTATTCGAAGAGTCTGGAGATCTTGAAGGCCATACTCCCGGACCTCCATCGAGTCGTCGTGTTCTACGATCCTGGCAGTGTGACCGCTGTGGCGGGAGCAAAGTCGGTGAGGGAGGCAGCGCGCCAATTACACGTTGAGGTTGTTGAGCGACACGTCGCATCCGTGGAAGAACTCCGACTCGGTATCCAGGCACTCCAGGCGCGGGAAGTCGACGCGTTTCTCTACAGCGAAGACGCGATGGTAGTCAGTCAAGCCCAGTTCATCATCGACGCGGCCAGGACAAAGAGACTGCCGACGATGTTTGCATACCCCGAGCTCGCTGCGCAAGGAGCGCTGGTTTGCTATGGCGTTTCTTATCGTGAAGTTGGTCGCGCGGCGGCAAAATACGTTCACCGAGTTCTCACCGGAACCCACCCTCAAGACCTGCCCGTGGAACTGCTCAGCAGGGTGGAGTTGGCCATAAACCTTAAGACCGCGCACGAGATTGGCATCACGATACCGCAGGGGGTACGCCTCCGCGCGGATAAGATCATTGAATGATCGCGTTCTGATTTGACCGAACGCAGCTAACCCAGGCGGACGCTCAGCCGATTCGGCGAAATCCGCGAATGTCCGCTTTACATTGCGCGACAGGCTGCAACGGGTCCGTGAATGGCCATCGCAGGACTGGCGGCTCGCGGCCCAGAAGCGGACCCCCACGTATTTTCCACAAGCGGACGGTCGGGCCCAAAATTTAGTTCCGTAGTGCAAGAGGTGCGGCGACAGCTTCGAGAGAGCGCCGCTCAGCGTCGACGGCGAGCAGCCGCGCGACGGCAGCCGCTGCGAGCATGAGTGCGCCACCGACCAGGTAGCCGAAAAACACATCAGCCCGGGTTCCGGCTGCGATCAGTCGTCCGAACACCACCGGCCCTGCGATGCCGCCAAGGCCGGTGCCCACCGCGTAGAACCACGCGATGGCGCTCGCTCTGACCTCGAGCGGAAAACTCTCGCCCACGGTGAGGTACGCCGAGCTTGCTGCTGCAGAGGCGAAGAAAAAGACTACGCTCCAGGCGACTGTCTGGGCGAACGCGTCGAATATGCCTGCCAGGAAGAGTGCGCCGGTTGCGATGATCAGGGCCCCGGCAAGGGCGTAGGTGGCGGTGATCATGATGCGTCGTCCGACATGATCGAACAACGGGCCAAGGAGCAGCGGCCCAAGAAAATTGCCTGCTGCGAACGGCAGCAGAAACAACCCGACGCGTGCTTCCGCGACCTCGTAGTAGCGCGTGAGCACTAGGCCATAGGTAAAGAAGATCGCGTTGTACAAGAACGCCTGCGCGGACATAAGACTTACTCCCAGGATCGCTCGTCGCGGATATCGCTTGAGCAGGACGCCAAAGAGTTCGAACCAGCCAACCCGGCCCCGCGGATCGAGCACCATTGTCGCCGGCGGCTCAGGATGCGGAAATGTTCCCGCCCGCGCATCGATGTCCGCCACGATGCGCTCGGCCTCGACATGCCGGCGCTGTAGCAGAAGCCAGCGCGGGCTTTCTGGCACGAAGCGTCGCAGGGGCAGGATCGCGAGTGCGAGCAACCCACCGAAGATGAAGGCAATGCGCCAGCCCCAGTCTGGTGAGAACAGGTCCGAGTCGAGCACGAGTACCGCCCCTGCCGCTCCGATCGCCGCGCCGACCCAAAAGCTGCCGTTGACGGCAAGATCGATGCGACCGCGCAAGCGCGCCGGCATGAATTCCTGGATCGCCGAGTTGATAGCCGCATACTCTCCACCGATGCCGGCACCAGTCAGAAAACGCAGCGCCGCGAAGGCGACAAAGCCAACGGCGAAGCCTGATGCCACGGTCGCGACCGCGTAGAGCCCCAAGGTGACGAAAAACAGCCTTCGGCGGCCATAGCGGTCCGCCAAGCCGCCGAACACGATTGCGCCGATAACCGCGCCGGCAACGTACCAGCCGGCCGCCTGGCCGACCTGCGCCGAGTCGAGCCCGAGGGTTTCCGGTAAGGTGAGGGCGCTTGCGAGGGCCCCGACAAGCGTGACCTCAAGGCCGTCAACGATCCAACTGGTTCCCAGCGCCGCGATGAGCAGGGTATGAAACCGGCCCCAGCGCATGCGGTCAAGTCGCGCAGGAATGTCCGTGCGGAAAGCGCCTGACGAGGAACGCAGCCTGGCATCAGCATCGTCGGGCAAATGACCCGACATCGAATCAGGCGCGGTGCTCATCGAAATCGCTCTGCCATCTCAGCCATGATGCCACGGCCCGAGAAGTGCGCGGCGCGCTTTCAACAAGGCCCTCCCCGTCAGACCCAGGATCAGCATAAAGCTCCTACCCTCAATAGGGACCGGCGCCCACCTCAAGAATCTCACTATCCGCGGTCCCTCCGACGCACGAGTCCTGCCGGAGCAAACGGGTCGCGTCGAGCCGGGTCAATAAAGGCACGATGTATCTTGCCTCCGGCCGAGGCGAAGCCGGAGTCGACTAACGCGTGGCGTAGGACGCGAATTCGGTACTCGCAACGGCATGCTGCGGTCACACGCATGGCACGCGCAATGAGCCGGGGTTGCCGACATAATCTTGCAATCTCGGTGGGTTATGAGTCACGCGTGCGCAGCATGGAGTATCTACGCGCGGCGATTGGAGCGTCATTTGCTTGTGGCCGACGTTGGGCGTAGCATTTTTTGGGCTGCTCTAAGTCCCAGGGGAGAGAAAAAAATGCACTTTTTGGCCGCAAAAAACGGGTGGCGACGCCTCGTGCGCGTTGCGTTGATGGGGTTGATCGCGTCGGCTGCGCCGGCTCTCGCGCAGAAGACCGAACTCCTGGTCTACACCGCGCTTGAGACCGACCAGATCAAGGCGTACGAGGAGGCGTTCTACCGCGCGGTTCCAGACGTGACCATCAAGTGGGTCCGCGATTCGACCGGAATCATCACCGCCAAGGTGCTCGCGGAGAAGGCCAATCCGCAAGCCGATCTGGTCGTCGGCACTTCGGCGTCGAGTATGGCGGTTTTCGCCAACGAAGGACTGCTCCAGGCCTATGCGCCCAAGGGGCTCGACAAGCTTGCGCCACAATACGTTGATCCGAAGCGGCCACCTGAGTGGGTCGGCATGGACGTTTACGGTGCCGCGATCTGCTTCAATACCGCCGAGGCGGCCAAGCAAGGGCTGCCCAAGCCTGAATCGTGGAAGGATCTGACCAAGGCGGTGTACCGGGGCAAGATTGTCATGCCCAATCCCGCCTCGTCCGGCACCGGTTTCCTTGATGTCGCAGGTTGGCTGCAGATGTGGGGCGACGCCGACGCGTGGAGATTCATGGATGCGCTGCACGAGAATATTGCGCTCTACACCCATTCCGGTTCACAGCCCTGTCGCCAGGCCGGCGCCGGCGAGTTCCCGATCGGCATCTCGTTCGAGTATCGCGCCGTCACCACCAAGAAATCCGGCGCCCCGATCGATATTATCTTTCCGAGCGAAGGCCTGGGTTGGGACCTCGAGGCATCGGGTATCATGAAGGCGACCAAGAAGCTCGAAGCCGCACGGAAACTCATGGACTGGCTCGCCACGCCTGAAGCGATGGCGCTCTTCTCCAAGAACTTCGCCGTGGTCGCGATTCCCGGCATCGCCAAGCCGTTGGATTTTGTACCCGCCGATTACGAAAAGCGGCTGATCAAGGTCGACTTCACGTGGGAGGCGAACAACCGCGACAAGATTCTCGCCGAATGGACCAAGCGCTACGACTCCAAATCGGCTCCCAAGTAGTAGACCGTTGACCGCCCGACCGTCGGCCGGTATTGGCTTCGGGCCAACAGGCGGTGGTTCGGCCATGGCGCCGATCGGTACCTGGTCCGACCCGTTCACCACGAACGGCCTCGGGTCCATGTGACTTCGGGCAGGCCATGACCGCCCAACCACCTCAGGCCGACGGGCCCTACCTTGCGCTCGCCGGGATCACGAAGCGCTTCGGCAAGTTCACGGCGCTCTCGGCCATCGCGCTGACCGTCGAGCGCGGCAAGCTGATGACCTTCCTCGGGCCGTCGGGCTGCGGCAAGACGACCCTCTTGCGCGTGATCGCTGGGCTGGAGACACAGGACAAGGGTACGATCGTGCAGGATGGCCGGGAAATATCGCGGCTGCCGGCCATGCAGCGCGACTACGGCATCGTATTTCAATCCTACGCGCTGTTTCCCAATCTGACCATTTTCGCCAACGTGGCCTATGGCCTGGTCAACCGCCGCAAGGGGCAGGACGAGATCAGGGACCGCGTGGCCGAATTGCTGCGGCTCGTCGGGCTGCCCGATGCGGGGCCCAAATACCCCGGCCAGCTCTCCGGCGGACAACAACAGCGCATCGCGCTGGCACGAGCCTTGGCGACTGCGCCGGGCCTGCTGCTCCTTGACGAGCCTTTGTCCGCGCTCGATGCGCTGGAGCGCCTGCGCCTGCGCGGCGAGATCCGAGCCCTGCAGCAAAGGCTGGGCGTGACCACGATCATGGTCACACACGATCAGGAGGAGGCGCTGTCGATGGCCGATGTGGTGGTCGTGATGAACCACGGTCGCATCGAGCAGGTTGGCACGCCGCAGCAGATCTACCGCTATCCGGCAAGCGCTTTCGTCGCTGATTTCGTCGGTAAGGTCAACGTACTCTCCGCGGTGGCCGAAGGGGGCGGCCGGTTCCGGGTCGGCCGCCTGCTGCTCAACGCCACCGGGGGGTCCGAGGCGGTTGCGGCGGGTACCCGGGTCAAGTTCTACCTGCGCCCCGAGGACATTCTGGTCGATGGCGCAATCCACGGCAATTTCAACGCCGTGTCGGGCAAGGTGAGCAAGATCGAATTTCTGGGCGCATTCTGCCTTGTCACCGTGACCCTCGTCGACGCCGAAGATCAGCCGCTGGTGGTGAATCTGTCGCGTCACAGCAGCGACGAAATGAACCTGACTGAAGGCACGCCGTTGCGGCTTGGCCTGCCACCGGACTGCATGCGTCTGCTGGCCTGACTGCGGCTTCCGTGGCGACCGTCGCGACCTCTCTTTCGCCGCTGCCGCGCGTACGCGTTAAGCCGTTTGCGAACTGGGAGCGCCGGCTCGCGCAGGGCCTTTTGTTGCTCGCCTGCGCGACGCTGGCGATCTTTCTGCTGGCGCCGATGGCGATGATCCTCGTCAAGAGCGTAGAAGACAAGAAAGGAGCCTTTGTCGGCGCGGCGCTCTTTGGCGAGTACCTGCGGAACCCGGCGTTGCAGGTGTCGGTGCTCAACACGCTGTGGGTGGGGCTGACGGTTACCGCAATTACCGTACCGCTGGTGTTCACCTTCGCCTACGCACTGACCCGCAGCTGCATGCCGGGCAAGAGGGCCTTCCGGCTGATCGCCTTGACACCGATCCTGTCACCGTCGATGCTGGCAGCGATCTCGTTCATCCAGTGGTTCGGCAACCAGGGCGTGCTGAAGAGTTGGCTCGTCGGCCACTCGGTATACGGGCCGATCGGGATCATCATCAGCGCGGTGTACGCAATCTTCCCGCACGCGCTGATGATCGTGTTGACGTCGCTTCTGCTCGCTGACGGTCGACTCTACGAAGCCGCGGAGTCTCTGGGAACGCCGGCCTGGCGCAAATTCCTCACTATCACGCTTCCCGGCGCGCGTTATGGGCTGGTGAGCGCGGCGATGGTCGTGTTTTCGTATACGGTCAGCGATTTCGGCATTCCCAAAGTCATAGGCGGCAACTTCAACGTTCTCGCGCTCGACATTTTCAAGCAGGTGATCGGCCAGCAGAACTTCAACCGCGGCGCAGTGGTGAGCCTGGTGCTGCTGCTTCCGGTGCTGCTCGCATTCAGCGTCGACTGGTGGATGCAGGGGCGGCAGCAGGCGCAGTTCTCGGCACGTGCCGTGGCGTACGCTCCGAAGCCCAGTCGCGGCTTCGACTCGGCGATGCTTGCATTCTGCGCGGTCATCGGCACGATCATGCTCGCCGTGCTCGGCATGGCGGTGTACACGTCGTTTATCAAGCTGTGGCCGTACGATTTGTCTCTCAGCCTGCGCCACTACGTCTTCGGTTTGGTCGACGGCGGAGTGATCGACTCGTACTTCAACAGCCTGGAGATGGCGCTGCTTACCGCCGGCCTGGGCACGACGTTCATCTTCGGTACCGCCTATTTACTGGAAAAGACCCGTGGCATGCGGGGCATGCGCGCGCTCATCCGACTGCTTGCGACCATGCCCATGGCCGTGCCGGGCATGGTTCTCGGCCTAGGCTACATCTTCTTCTTCAACCATCCACACAACCCGCTGCACTTCCTCTATGGCGGCATGCTCATTCTCGTTGCTTCGACGATCGTGCACTATTACACCTCGAGCCACCTGACCGCCGTCACTGCACTCAAGGCCCTCGACGACGAATTCGAGGCGGTATCGGCGTCGCTCAAGGTTCCGTTCTATAAAACGTTCTTTCGCGTTACCGTGCCGGTGTGCCTGCCGGCGATCCTCGATATCGCACGCTACCTTTTCATCAACGCGATGGTGACCATCTCCGCGGTCGTTTTCCTCTACTCTCCCGATACCAAGGTGGCATCGATCGCGATCATTAATCTGGATGAGGCCGGCGAGATCGGTCCTGCCGCGGCAATGGGCACGCTGATCGTCGCCGCGTCCGCAACCATGTGTCTGGTCTATGCCGCCGTCACGCGCTGGCTGCTCGGTCGCACCCAGGCATGGCGGAAACCGCTGTTGACGTAACGCGCAACGGTTGCATTCAAGGAGCAAGTCCACGATGAGCAATTTCGATCGCGATCCCATCCTGCTAACCCCGGGTCCGTTGACCACCTCCGTCGCAACCAAGGTCGCGATGCTGCGCGACTGGGGCTCCTGGGACAGCAACTTCAATGCCGTGACCGCGCGCGTGCGAGAGCGCCTGACAGCGATCATCAACGCCGAAGCCACCCACGTCTGCGTGCCCATGCAGGGCAGCGGCACGTTTTCGGTCGAAGCCGCAGTCAACACCCTTGTGGCGCGCGATGGCCATGTTTTGGTGCTGATCAACGGCGCCTACGGCAAGCGCCTTGCCCGATTGACCGAGCTGATGGGCCGGAAACTGACTGTCTTCGAAACGGCGGTCGACGTGGCGCCGAGCCCGACCGAGGTCGCGCGAAGGCTCGACGCCGACGCCTCGATCACCCACGTCGCCCTCATTCACTGCGAGACGTCGACCGGCATCCTCAATCCGCTGCCCGAGATCGCCGCCGCTGTCGCCCGGCGCGGACGCAGTCTTATCGTCGATGCCATGAGCAGCTTCGGGGCGATGGCCATCGATGCGCGCGCCATCCCTTTCGATGCGCTGATCTCGGCCTCGGGCAAGTGCATTGAAGGCCCGCCGGGCATGGGTTTTGTCTTCGTACGTCGCAGCGTGCTGGAGGCCAGCGCGAGCAACTCGACTTCGCTCTCGCTTGACCTCCACGACCAATGGACCTACATGGAGCGGACCACGCAGTGGCGCTACACGCCGCCCACGCACATCGTGGTCGCGCTCGATGCGGCCTTGGCGCAGTTCGAGGCCGAGGGCGGCCAGCCGGGGCGCCTGGCCCGCTATACGGCGAATTGTGAGACTCTGACGACGGGCATGTCGGAGCTCGGTTTCCAGCGCTTTCTCGACCCGTCCAACCAGGCCCCGATCATCGTCACGTTTCACGCCCCGGCGGACCCGAGATACGCCTTCAGGGAGTTCTACGAGCGCGTGCGCGACAAGGGATTCATACTCTACCCGGGCAAGCTCACGGAAGTGGAGACCTTTCGCGTCGGCTGCATCGGCGCGATCGGCGCCGCAGAGATGCGCCATGCGGTCAACGCGATCCGCGACACGCTGCAGCAGATGGGCATCCGGCAGGTGGCGCCGAAGGCCACGGCGGCTGCCGCCCGAATCGCCTGAGCTCGCAGGGGCTATAGCTTCTTCAGCAGGAACGCGCTGACCGGCTGCGCGTACCCCTTGAGCGCCAGCGGACCGACGGGCTCGACCTCGGCGGTGCCACCCAGCGCCGCGCGCGTGCGCCGGTCGATGAGGATCTGGCCGCTGCGCGCTTCGTCGGACAGGCGTGAGGCGAGATTGACCACGCCGCCGATAGCTGTGTAGTCCCAGCGGCCTTCAAAGCCGAACGCGCCCAAAGTGGCGAATCCCTGCGCTATGCCGATGCCCAGATTGAGGTCATAGCCCAGCGTCGTCCAGTGCTCCCGCAGCGGAGCAAAGCGGGCCTGCATCGCCAGCGCCATCGTCGCTGCGCGCCGGCCGGGCTCGGAGATGGCGAGCGGGTCGTTGAAGAAAATCAGGATGCCATCGCCGGCAAACCGGTCAATGGTGGCATCGTATTCCATCGCAATGCCGCCCATCGCGGCGTGGAAATCGCGCAGCACCGCTTCGACCTCCTCCGGCTCGACGGCGTCGGTGAAGGCCGTGAATCCACGCAGGTCGACGAATACATACGAAATTTCCCGCCGGTGCGCAGTAAGGATCGAATGCTCGCCCGCCAAGACGATGGCGTCGGCGACGTGCGGAGAAAAAAAGCGCTTGAGCTGCCCGAGGCGCTGCAGTTCCGCAACTTGTTCGTTGACGCGCTGTTCGAGCTTGAGGTTCCATTCCTTCAGCGCGTCACCCTGGCGCGCGACTTCATCCTGCAGCGATTTCACCCGCAGCAGCGAGCGCACGCGCGCGAACAACTCAGGCTGGTTGATCGGCTTGGACAGGAAGTCGTCGGCGCCAGCCTCGATGCCGTGCACGCGCTCTTGCGCCGGATCAAGCGAGGTGACCAGCACCACGGGCAACAGCGCAGTCGCGGCGTCGGCGCGGATGCGCCGACATACGTCGTAGCCGGACAGGCCGGGCATCATTACGTCGAGCAGCACCAAGTCCGGCTTTTCGGAGGCGACCTTGGCCAGTGCTTCCTCGCCGTTAACGGCCGTCGCCACGGCATAACCCTTAACCCCCAGCAGGTCGGCGAGCAACTTGACGTTGTTGGGCGTGTCGTCGACGACGAGCACTTTCGCCGGCGCGCTCATCTCCCAGGCCCCTTAAGCTCAAGCACGCGATGCACCGCGTCGAGAAACTCCTTGATGTTGATCGGTTTGCCGACGTAGGCGTCGAAACCCGCTTCGGTGATCTGCTTGCGGTCCTGCTGCATGACCGACGCGGTCACGGCGATCACCGGCATCGCCGCCGTTGCCGCATCTGCGCGCAGCAGCTTCAGCGCCTCGAGGCCGCTTATCCCGGGTAGATGGATGTCCATCAGGATGAGGTCGGGCCTGCGCTCGCGCGCAAGCCGAATGCCGTCTTCGGCCGTGCCGGCCTCGAGCGTTGAATAGCCCTTGACCTGCAGCACGTCGCGGACGAGCTTTAGATTCTTGTCGTTGTCTTCGACGATCAGTATCAGGCTCATCGCACCTTGGGAATGGTAAACGTGAAGATCGAGCCCTTGCCCAGTTCGCTTTCAAGCCAGATCCGGCCGCCATGGAGCTCGACAAACTTCCGGGTCAGGGCGAGCCCGAGGCCGGTGCCTTCCTGTTTGTTGGTATAGTCGCGCCCCACCTGGCGGAATTCCTCGAACACCGCGGCCTGATCCTGCGCCGCGATGCCGATGCCCGTATCATGCACGGCAATCACGAAACCTTTCTCGTCGCAACGCGCACGCACCTCGATGCGGCCGCCATCCGGGGTGAACTTGACCGCGTTGGACAGCAGGTTGACCAGGATCTGCTTGAACTTGCGCTCGTCGGCGGTAATCTCGCCGAGCCGCGGATCTACCTCCTGCGCGAGCACAATCCCGTGCCGCTGCGCGCGCTCGCGCACCAGGGTCATGGCATTGGCCAGGGCGGAGGCAAGATCGAAGGTCGAGAGCTCGAGCTCCATCCGCCCGGCCTCGATTTTGGACAGGTCGAGGATGTCGTTGATGAGCGAGAGCAGGTGCCGTCCGGACGAATGGATATCCTTGAGGTAGTCATCCTGTTTGGCGTTGAGTTCGCCGAACAGCCGCTCCAGCAGCACCTCGGAGAAACCGATGATCGCGTTGAGCGGCGTGCGCAGCTCGTGCGACATGTTGGCCAGGAACTCGGACTTGTGCTTGTTGGCAATTTCCAGCTGCCGGCTCTTGTCCTGGATTTCATTGAACAGCCGCACGTTCTCGATCGCAATCACCGCCTGATCGGCGAACGTCGCCACCAATTGGATCTCGCGCTGCGTGAACGGTCGTACTTGTTCGCGCCACATCCCCACCACGCCGATCGGTTCACCTTCCCTGAGCATCGGAACGCCGAGCATCGTCCGAAATCCGAGCAGATCCCGCGCCTCGCCCCAGGTGTACTCTGGATCGGTCTCGGCGTCGTCGATGTGCACGATCTGCCGCGTCATCACCGTGCGGGCGACCAGCGTGCCCATGCCGGCCTTGATGGGATGGGCGCGCATGAATTCCAGGTGCTGCGACGGCGCACCGTAATTGGCCGTTACGCGATAGACATCGCCGTCGCGGATAAATACGAACCCTTTGTCTGCCTTGCACAGCCGCGTCGCATTTTCGATCAATGCCTTCAGCACCGGGTCGAGCTCGAAGGTCGTGCGGCTTATCGCGCTCAGCATCTCCGACGTTGCGGTCTGCTGCTCGAGCGCTTCCTTGGTCTCATTGAACAAACGCACGTTGTCGATAGCGATGGCAGCCTGTCGAGCGAAAGTTTCCACCAGCGCGATCTGGTCAGGGGAGAACGGTCGCGGCTCGCGGCGAAAAAGAAAGATGCCGCCATACGCGCCGCCTTCGCGTGTGAGGGGCACGGCGAGGATGGCGCGGGCCCCTTGCCGCAGCAGATTCTCGCGCGAGTCCGGATACTCGGTGTCCAGAAGCTGCATGACGTCGGCGTGGTGAATGGTTTCGCGCTCGAGCACCGCGCGTCCCGCGATGGAGGTTCTGCTCAAGGGCATCGGTACGATCGGCGGAATAGGGTCGCCGCCAGTCGACTGCGTGGTCATCGCTCGCAGCACCCCGTTCTCGAGAAGGAACACACCGCTGACCGGGGCGTCGCAAAGCTGGGCTGCACGCTCGGCCACGACGGCGAGCACCGGCTGCACATCGGTAGGGGAGGCGGAGATTACGCGTAGGATCTCGCTGATGGCCGTTTGTTGATCGAGCGCCTGCTTCAGTTCCTGCGTGCGCTCCTCGACTTTGCGCTCCAGCCCGGCATAGGACTCGCGTAGCCGCGTGGTCATGCGATTGAAGCGGTCGGCCAAGGCTTCGAGCTCATCGCCCGTGTGTACCTCGATCTTCTGCTCGAGGTCACCCGCGCCGATGCGCTGCGCGCCTTCGTCGAGCGTGCGGATCGGCCGCACCATGCCGCGGGCGAGCGCCAGCGCGACCAGCGCCGAGATCACAAGCCCGGCGAGCAACAACAGCCCGGTGCGCACAATCGAGTCGTTGAGCTTCTTATAGACCTCGGCAACCGGCTGCTCGACGAACACGTTCCAGTGCAACGATTCGATCGGAGCCACCGACGTCAACACCGGCGTGCCGCCACGATCGGTCGACACTTGCGTAAGCTCGTCGTTGCCCTGACCGTCCAGCGCCGCCTTGACGTGCGCCAGATCCGACAAGTTGGTCTTGCGCAACACCAGGCCGATATCCGGATCGGCGACCAGGAAGCCGCGGTCGTCGACGACGTACGCCTTACCCTTGTCGCCGATCTTGATGCGCGAGACGACATCCCAGATGAATTTGAGGTTGACCTCAGCCACCGTTACCGGGCCGTTGTCGCTGGAGCGAAGGGCAACGGTCATGTAAGGCTCGGTTTCCTTGCGGAAGTACACCGGCCCGAACCAGGGCTGCCCACGCTTCGCACCGCGAAACGCGGGTTCTTGTGAGCGATCCTTGCCCGACCCGATGCTGTCCATGCCGAGCCGCGAAACAGCGATCTGCTCCCGACCGGTCGCGTCCAGCAGCGCGATATCGGTGACCTCGGGAGCCTGGCGCAGCAGTTTCAGAAATTCGATGCGGCGCACCTCGACGTCGCTTGCGTCCAGCTGCGGCAGCGCAGCATAAGCGAGCTCGCGCTCGATCTGCCCGATGTATTGCGCAATGCGCGACGCTGCCGCCAGCGCCTTCTCGTGCTGCAGGCTCGCGAGGGCCGCCTTGTTTTCCTGGTAGGTGAAGTAGAGGCTGATGGCTCCGGAAACGAGCAGGGCCCCGGTGACCAGCGTCAGGATGAGGAACAGATACTTGCGGAAGAGCCGGCCGCGGTAGGTGCGGCGTGGCTTCGCAACCGTCTCTGCGACGACGGGCGACATGGCGGCGTTATCTTCCACCGCTCTCGAGGGGGCTCGAGGACCGAGAGTACCGGCGTCGGCTTCACGTTCAGACATGTGGCACCACTTTACCCGATGCGGACGCATGCCTGCGAACGGCAGCAAGCGAACCGGTGCCCGGCTGCAGTCGGGTGAGCCCGGCATGCGAATGTGGACCGCCTGTCGCCCCGCACCGAGGCCATAGGATAGTATGATCCGGGTTCGATCTCGATTGAGCTCCGTCAGCCTGCTGGCGGCGCCATTGGCCAGTCCTGCGCAGAACCCTGCGAACGTGTGGCTCGGCTGCATCGAAGGCAAAAACGTAACCCATATGGGAAGCTGGTCCAACGCGAGGTTCGAGCGGTTTGATGAACCTGAACACTGCGAAGGCGCTCGGGCTCGCGATATCGCAGGCACGGCTGCTGCGTGCGGATGAGGTTATCGAGTGAGCGATCGAAAGGCCTCACACGCTGCTTTTGCCCGAGCGCTTGCACGCGCGTAGCCTAAGCGCCGTAGCGGGACGACCGCAGCGGATGGCGCAGATCCTGCAGCGCTCCGAAGCTCGGATCGTCAGGCGCGATGTGACCCTGCCGCAGCAGGAAATCGACGATCACCAGGCTTGCGTCAGCGGTTATGTCGTCGCTGGCGAGCAGGGCGAGAATGTCGTCCGGCAGGCAGAGGCGGTGCGCGACGGCCTCGCCGTCCTGATTCGCCGGCGCGAACTCCGGAGGCAACCAAAAATCGTGCACATAGATCGTCTCCCGCTGCATCCCATCCGGCCGGTCGCGGCAAAGTTCGACCCATCCCGCGCAGGGCGCCCGACGAGCGACCTCTTCTCCGATTCCCGCCTCTTCCCATGCTTCCCTGATGATCGTCTGCGCAGGTGTCGTGCCCGAGGCGATGCCTCCTCCGACCAGGTTGTCGAGCAGGCCTGGGTCGATCGCCTTGGTGGCGCTGCGGCGTGCAAGCCACATCTGCCACGAACCGTCCGCGCCGACCAAGCCGTTGGCGTGCGCCGCAAAGGTATGAATGCCGAAATAGCGCGCCGCGGCACGTTCCAGCTCGAAAAGCGCCGGCGCCGCGGGATCCGGGGCGACCGCGTAGCGCTCGTCACGCCACGCCGTGAGTGCGCTCTCCGTGGCGAGGATCCGGGCGACTTCGGCCAGGGCCACCGTGCGCGCCTCCGGGGTGGAGAGGCGCGGCGCGCACGCGACGCCGCGTTCGTCGCGCTCGAACAGCGCGGGCCAGCGCGCGAGCCGTTGCGCCCGCGCCGGCGTGACCCAACCGACAATCCGATCCTCGACCCGGAACGGCTCGTACGCCGCGGCCGGCGCGGCGAGCACGCGGATAAGGCGGTCCGCCACCTTCGCCACCGCAGCCGGGGAGGCGATCCACCGCGCGCGCATGGCACTATTCTAGCCGACTGCTCATGAGTACCGACGTCCTGGCGCTGTTCGACCTTGACCACACGCTGCTCACGCTCGATAGCGACGAAGCCTGGGTCGAGTTCCTGATCGAGGAAGGCACGCTCGACCGCGCGACGTTCGAGCACGCCAATCACGACCTGGTGTCGCGCTACCGTGCGGGCGAGGCGACCTCGGTCGAATTCACTCACTTCTACCTGTCGACGCTGGTCGGGCACGAGCCGTCCACGCTGGCCCGTTGGCATGCGGCGTACCTGGAACGCAAGATTCGACCGGCGATCTCGGCGGCGGCGCGAGCGCTCCTCGCGCGCCACCGCAGCGACGGGCACCTGATGATCCTCACCACCGCGACCAGCCGCATGATCACCGCGCCGATCGCGCGCGAACTCGGCTTCGAAAACCTGATCGCCACCGAGCCGGAGATGCGCGATGGGTACTACACCGGCAGGATCGCCGGCACACCCAACCTGCGCCAGGGCAAGGTGACGCGCCTCGAAGCCTGGCTCGGCGAGCGTGGCCTCGCCCTCGACTCCTTTCACCAGAGCTGGTTCTACAGCGACTCGGTCAACGACTTGCCGCTGCTGCTGCGCGTCACGCATCCGGTCGCGGTCAACGCCGACCCGCCGCTGGCGACCATCGCACGCGAGAAAGGCTGGCCGCAGATCGCCATCAAGTAAACTGCGGCCGTGTGCCCAGACCCGAATCGAACATGACCGCGCGCGTCATCGACGGCAGAGCCCGCGCCGCTCTGCTGACGGAGGAGGTTCGGTCCCGGGTCGCCGCCCGCGTCGCCGCAGGCGGGCGACCGCCCGGCCTCGCCGTTGTGCTGGTGGGCGAGAATGCGGCGTCGCAGGTTTACGTGCGCAACAAGCGACGCACGACCGACGCGGTGGGGATGGTGTCCATGGCGCACGATCTGCCGGCAACGATCGCGGCCAATGACTTGCTTGCGCTCATCGATCGTCTCAACGCCGATGCAGCCGTCGATGGCATCCTGGTGCAGCTGCCGCTACCCAAGCAGATCGATCCCGAGGCGGTGTCCGAGCGCATCGACCCGAGCAAGGATGTCGATGGCTTGCACCCCTATAACATCGGCCGACTCGTCCTCAAGCGGCCGCGGCTGCGCCCGTGCACCCCTTATGGCTGCATGACCCTGTTGCACGACACCGGTGTGGACCTGGTGGGCAAGCACGCGGTCGTCATCGGCCAGTCGAACATCGTCGGCCGACCGATGGCGCTCGAACTCCTGATGGCACGCTGCACGGTCACCGTTTGCCACTCCGCGACGCGCGACCTGCCCGACATCGCACGCCAGGCCGACGTGCTGGTCGCCGCGGTCGGCAAGGCGCGACTCGTGCAGGGCGACTGGATCAAGCAGGGGGCTATGGTCATCGACGTCGGCATGAATCGCGACGCAGAGGGCAACCTTTGCGGCGACGTCGACTTCGCCGCAGCCGTGCAACGCGCGAGCTGGATCACGCCGGTGCCCGGCGGCGTCGGCCCGATGACCATCGCGACGCTCCTCTCGAACACGCTGCTCGCCGCGGAGCTTAGGGAGGGCAAGGCCTGATCGGGTCCTGGTGCGAGGCTACACACGGCGCAGATGCCAGGCTTTGGGTCGCGTGAAAGTGCGAATGCCGTAGGTCGACAGCGTGAGACCGATACCGGAATGGCCGACGCCCGACCAGGGCAGGCGCGGGCTCACGCGGTCGCAGCAATTCCAGTACGCCGATCCGGCTTTGACCCGAGCGAGGATGCGCCGCGCGCGGTTCGCGTCGGGAGTGTAGACCCCGGCGGTCAATCCGTACAGGCTATCGTTCATCCGCTCGACCGCCTCGGCATCATCCCGGACCTTCTGGATCCCGATGATCGGGCCGAAGCTCTCGTCGCGCATGAGCGTCATGCGCTGATCGACCTCGACCAATACCGTTGGGGCGAACCAGTTGCCCTTGCGCTTGATGACCTGGCCACCGGTGAGAACCTTCGCGCCCTTGCGCTTGGCGTCGGCGACCTGCCGTCGCAGCACCTCGAGCTGGGGCCGGCGGGTGATCGGGCCGATGTAGGTCGACTCGTCCATCGGGTCCCCCATCTTGTAGGCTTTGACTTCGGCGAGGAACGCGGCGACGAAGGCATCGTGGATCGTCGCCTGCACGTAGATACGCTCGACCGAGCAGCAGGACTGACCGGTGTTGTAGAACGCGCCGTCGGCGATGCTCGCGGCGGCTATTTGGACGTCGACGTCCTCGCAGACATAGACCGGGTCCTTGCCGCCGAGCTCGAGCTGGGCCTTGATCATCCGCGCTCCGGCAATGGCGCCGATCCGCGCCCCGGTTGCATAGGAGCCGGTGAAGAAGACGCCGTCGATCGGCTGGCGCAGAAGCGCCGCACCGGTCGCCTTCGACCCGTTCACCGCGATGAAGACATCCGCCGGAACTCCCGCCTCGTGCAGCGTCTCGGCCATGTGGCGCCCGCTGAGCGTGGCGAACTCGGAAGGCTTGTACAGCACCGCATTGCCGGCGAGCAGCGCCGGCACGTAGACGTTGCTGCCGACGAAATAGGGATAATTCCAGGCCGAGATATTGGCAATCACGCCCAACGGCGCGTGCGCGATGCGCTCCTCCAGTTTTTCCTCGGCATTGGCATAGACCTTCTCGTCGCGCAGCACGCGCGCCGCCTCGGCGGCGAAGAAATCCAGGCGCTTGGTGAGGCCGTTGAGCTCGTTTCTCGACTGCCGGATCGGCTTGCCAACCTCCTGCGTAAGCGTGCGCGCAAGCGTCTCGTGTTTCGCGATCAGGCGTTCGCGGAAAGCACGGATCGCGGCCACGCGCTTGCCCATCGGCATCGCCGCCCAGCCGGGCTGCGCCGCGCGGGCGCGGTCGTACTTCTTGCGCACCGCGAAGGCGCCATCCTCCGGGATGTCGGCCAGAAGGGAGCCCGTGGCCGGATTGAATACCTTCATACAACCGCGGCGGTCATGGGCGGGCGGCGGCGAGAAAATCGTCGAGCAACGCGGTACCGTCGAAGAACGACCGATCCCCCCCATCGTGGAACTCCGGATGCCACTGCACGCCGAACAGGTAGGAAGGTCCGCGCCAACGCAGCGCTTCGACCACGCGATCCGGCTCCGACCATGCCTCGACGACCATGTCGCGGCCGAGATCCTTGATCGCCTGGTGGTGCACCGAGTTGGTCTTGGCTAGCGTCAGCCACGGGTAGATTCGCGCCAACCCGGAGCCCTCCACGAGCGACGTGGCGTGACAGTTCTGGTCGTAGACGTCCCAGTCGTGATGATCGAGCGCACCGGGCAGCTGGGTGGCCAGATCCTGATACAGCGTGCCGCCAAAGGCGACGTTGATCACCTGCACGCCGCGGCACACGCCGAGCACCGGCTTCGCGGCGGCAACGAAGGCGCGCAACAGCGCGATCTCGTAGCGGTCGCGAATCCGGTCGCCTGCCCACTCGGGCCGGAGAGGCACCTCGCCATAGGATTCCGGACTTACGTCCGATCCGCCCATCAGCACCAGCCCATCGAGCTCGCGCGCATAGTCGTCGACGGCGACGCGACTGCCGGCGCGACGGGAATCCCCATCCGGCGATGGGATCATCAGCGCCATGGCGTCTTCCTGCATCACCCAATGCGCCATCCCCTGCTCGACGTATTGCAGCGTCTTGCCCTTGAAGACGAGCCGTTGCGGGTCGGCGTGAAGGAAGCAGGCGGAGATGCCGACCTTTAGCATGGGGTCAGATCGCCGCCGCGAAGATGCGCTCGAAATCCTCTCGCGTGCAGGGGCGGGGATTGGTCTGGTGGCAGGTGTCGTTGATCGCCACCTCGACCAGCGCCGGTATGTCCGCCCGCGTCACCGGGCGCGCGGCGCCGTACGCGCCGAGCGTCGCCGGAATGTCCAGGTCACGTTTGAGCGCGGTCAGCCAATCGACAAACGCCTGCGCGGCGGCTTCGGCTGCCGGCCGGCCGACGCCGACGACGTGCGCCAGTTCCGCCATCTTGGCCGTAGCCGCAGGCTCATTGAAGCGCATGACGTGGTCGATCATGATGCCGTTCGCCAAGCCGTGATGGAGATCGGCGACGGTGGACAGGGCGTGCGCGCAGGAATGCACGGCGCCGAGGTCCTTCTGGAATGCGACCGCGCCCATCATCGAGCTCATCAACATGTCCGAGCGCGCCTGCAGATCGTGCGGCTCGTGCACCGCCTTGCGCAGTGCCCGGGCGGCGATGCGCACGCCTTCCACGGCGATGCCGTCGCAGAGCGGATGATAGGCCGGCGACAGATACGATTCGACGTTGTGCGTCAGGGCGTCCATGCCGGTCGCGGCGGTGAGATGGGGCGGCAGGTCAAGGGTGAGCTCAGGGTCGGCAAAGACCGCCTTCGCCAAGAGCCGAGGGGAGAAGATGATCTTCTTGACGTGCGTTGCATCGTCGGAGATCACGCTCGCGCGTCCGACCTCGGAACCGGTGCCCGCGGTGGTCGGTACGGCGACAAGGTAGGGAAGCTCCTTTCCGATCGGCCGCACGTTGGGGTGATCCCATGCATACTCGAGTACGTCGCCGGGATGCACGGCCATCAGCGCGATCGCCTTGGCTACGTCGAGCGCCGCACCGCCCCCCAGGCCGACAATCGAGTCGGCGCGATGCGCGCGATAGGCGCCCACGCCATTCTCGACTTGGCTCCGGGTCGGGTTGCCCCAAAGCTGCGAATAGACGGCGACCTCGAGACCTTTCATCCCGGCGCTGAAACTCTGCAGCAGCGGCAAGGTTGCGATGCCGCGGTCGGTGACGATCAGCGGGCGCGAGACGCCCTGCACGCGCAGATGCTCGGCGACGAGCTTGCGCGAGCCGGGCCCGAAGTGGATCGTGGTCGGAAAGGCGAACCGAGACAGGGTCATCGATTGCGCCCTCGTCCAGGTTGCCCGTCGCCGATCTCGACGAAGCGCCGTTCGGGCACGTCGTTTGGCCACGGCGCGACGCCGATGCAAGGGCGCATGGCCCAGGTCAACGTGCGCCGACAATGCGGGGCTAGCGACAGCGCAGCAATACGCGCGGCGGCGGGGAGCGACGCTCGCCTCATATGATCTCGAAATAGCGCTTCAATTCCCAATCGGTCACCGCGTCGAGCCACTGCCGCCACTCCCATTCCCGCGTCGCCGCGAAGTGCTCGACGAAGTCGTCGCCAAACCAGTCGCGAGCGAGCTTCGAGTTGCGGAAGGTCCGCGTCGTCTCGATCAGCGTGCGCGGCGCACGCGGCATGTTCTCGGCACCCACGTTGGTGCCGTGGATGGGCTTGGCCGTCAGCCTGAGGCGCTTTTCGACGCCGTGCAGGCCGGCGGCGATGCAGGCGGCGGCGGCGAGGTAGGGGTTCACATCGGCGCCCGGGCAGCGCGTCTCCAGCCGCGTCGACTTGGGGCTTGCCGTGATGACGCGGAAGCTCGCTGTGCGGTTGTCCAGGCCCCAGGTCGGCTTGACCGGCGCCCAGAAGCCGTCGACCAGGCGCTTGTAGCTGTTGATCGTCGGCCAGATCATGGGTGCGAACTCGAGCAGCGCCGCGAGCTGCCCGGCGAGATAGCTCTCGAAGAGCTTGCTCATGCCGTGCTCGTGTCGCGCATCGTGGAACAGGTTGCGCTTGCCGTCGGAAAGGCTCTGGTGGATGTGCCCCGAGCAGCCGGGATAGTGCGGGCTCCATTTGGCCATGAAGCTCGGCATGATGCCGAAGCGCGCGCCGATTTCCTTGGCCCCGGTCTTGAACAGGATCGCCCGGTCGGCGGCCTCGAGCGCCTCGGAGAACAGGATCGCGACCTCGTACACGCCCGGGCCGGTCTCGGTGTGCATGCCTTCGATGGGCACGCCGAAGTCGCCCATTTCGACCATCAGCGCCTTGAAGAATTCGCGCTTGCCACCCGCGCGCAGCAGCGAGTAACCAAACATGCCCGGCGTGATCGGCTCCGGGCGCACGTAGCCTTTGGCAGCCCACGATTGCGGCGTCTCGGCGAAGTTGAACCATTCGAATTCCATGCCGCACATCACGCTCAGGCCCAGCTTTTCCGCGCGCCGGAGCACGCGCTTTAGCAGCTGCCGCGGGCAGATCGGGTGCGGAACCTCCTTGCCGCCCCGGTTGACCACAAACTCGCCGAGAAAGAAGGGCACGTCTTCGTCCCAGGGGACGGCGCGATGGGTGCCGAGATCGATCTTCGCCAGCGCATCGGGAAAGCCCTTGTGCCATCCGGTCAGCGTGGTGTTGTCGTAACACTGGTCATTCATGTCCCAGCCGAAGACGACGTCGCAGAAACCGAACCCGCCCTCGACGGCAGAAAAGAATTTATCCTTGTGAATGTACTTGCCGCGCAGTACGCCATCGATATCCGACACCGCGACCTTGACTCGGTTGCCGGCGCTGTTGCGCACGGCATCGAGCACCTTCTTCGCCGGCAAGTCTTTCGGCATGGCTTCCTTTCCCCCGGGGAGCCTTCGCCTGTGCGCCCCCGGCCCTGGCGCGATTGTAACCCGGCCCCCTGCGTGCCCGATGGCACAATGGCGCACGATGAACGATCGCCACCTTGCTTCCGCGACACCGCGGGCTCGCGCGCTCGTTGCCTTGCATGTCGCAGTGCTGCTGTTTGGATTCGCCGGCCTGTTCGGCAAGTGGTTGCCGCTGCCGCCGGCGACGATCGTGTTTGGCCGCGCCGCGATCGCCAGCGTGGCGCTCGCGCTGTTGCTCCCGCTTACCGGCCAGGCCGGCGCGGCGGGTGACCGCCTCGATTGGAAGCTGGCGGCCTCCGGCGCGCTCCTCGCCTTGCACTGGGTCGCCTTCTTTCGGGCCATCCAGATCGCCAGCGTCGCCGTGGGATTGCTCGGCTTCGCGAGCTTTCCCCTGTTTGTATTGTTGCTCGAAGCCCTGCTGCGTCAGCGCCGACTGCGGGGGCGCGAGTGGGCCATCGCCGCCCTGGTGAGCGGCGGATTACTGCTGGTCGTGCCGGAATTGCGCTGGGAGAACCGCGTCGTCCAGGGGCTCGCCTGGGGCCTCGTCTCGGGCCTGACCTTCGCGTTGCTCGCCGTTGCCAACCGTGCGCTCGCAGCGCGGCACGCGGCGGGCACCATCGCCATGTGGCAAAACGCCTGCGCCGCGCTCTGTGTGCTGCCGCTCGTCGCCCTTGCGCCC
Source organism: Casimicrobiaceae bacterium (assembly GCA_035939595.1). GTDB lineage: Bacteria > Pseudomonadota > Gammaproteobacteria > Burkholderiales > Casimicrobiaceae > PALSA-1003. The sequence continues at coordinate 19,418 of DASZFQ010000161.1, read as the reverse complement.
GTCGTCCCGAACGCGCAGGCCGTGCTGCTGCTCGTGGTGCTCGGTGTGGTGTGCACTGCGCTCGCGCACACGCTGTTCGTGCGCAGCCTGCGCGTGCTGTCCGCGCACACCGCAAGCGTCGTCACCGCGCTGGAGCCGGTGTACGGCATCGCGCTCGCTTTCCTGCTGCTCGGTGAAACGCCGTCGGTACGAACGCTCTGCGGCGCGGCGTTGATTGTCGCTGCGGCAATCTGCGCCACCCGGTCGCGCTCGCCGTGACCGCTGCCGGCCGGGTTGGCTCGGACCGTGCGTTAAAATAGGATCGCCTCTTTTCGAGTCCAGGGCAGCGCCGACATGCAAATAGGAATGGTGGGATTGGGCCGCATGGGCGCCAACATGGCGCGCAGGCTTGCGCGCGGCGGCATCGAAGTCGTCGGCTTCGATCCGAAGCCCGACGCGCGCACGGCCTTCGCGGCAGGGGCGCGCTGCAATGCCGTCGACGATCTTGAAGCGCTGATGCATGCATTATCTCCGCCGCGGATCGTGTGGCTCATGGTGCCCCCGGGGGAACAGACGGAACAGACGATTGCCGTGCTCGCCCCGCGCTTGCTCGCCGAAGATGTGATCGTCGACGGCGGCAATGCGTTCTACAAGGATTCGGTCCGCCGCGCGGTCGAACTGGCGAGCTACGGCGTGCGCTTCGTCGACTGCGGCGTATCGGGCGGCATTTTGGGACTCGAGCATGGCTATGCGCTCATGTTCGGCGGCTCGCCCGCTGCCGCGCGCGCAATCGAGCCGATCGCCAAACTGCTCGCTCCGGCGCCCGATCGGGGATGGCTGCATTGCGGTCCGAGTGGCTCGGGTCACTTCGTGAAGATGATCCACAACGGCATCGAGTACGGCATGATGCAGGCGATCGCCGAGGGTATGGCGCTGCTCAAGGGCAAGGAGGAGTTCGGCCTCGACGTCGCGGCCATCGCGACGATGTGGGGTCAGGGTAGCGTGGTGCGCTCGCGACTGCTCGAACTTACCGCCGAATTCTTGCGCGACGACGCGGAGCTCACGCAGGTTGCACCCGTGGTTGCCGATTCGGGTGAGGGCCGCTGGACCATCGCCGAAGCCATCGAGCAGGGCGTCCCGGCCCCCGTGCTGTCGCTCGCGCTTTGGATGCGCCTTGCGAGCCAGGGCAAGGCAGCGTACGCCGACCGGGTGCTGGCAATGATGCGCAAGGGTTTCGGTGGCCACCCCCTTGCCGCGGCCCGCGTGCAGACGGGCGGGGAGCAATGATCGTCGTGCTGATGGGGGTGTGCGGCAGCGGCAAGACGACGGTCGGGCGGGCGCTCGCGGAACGCCTGCAGTGGCGGTTTCTCGATGCCGACGACTTCCATCCGCAAGCCAACGTCGCCAAGATGGCGCGCGGCATTGCGCTCACCGACGACGATCGCTGGCCCTGGTTTGACCGTATTGTGGCCGAATTGAAACGCCACCACGCCGCCGGCGCGCACGTCGTGGTCGCCTGTTCAGCGCTCAAGCAGGTGTACCGCGATCGGCTGGCGCAAGGTGGCGAGCTGCGCTTTGCCTACCTCAAGGGCGACGCGGCGAGCATCGAGCCGCGGCTCGCTGGCCGCGGCGGCCACTTCATGCCCGCGTCGCTGCTGGCAAGCCAATTCGCCACGCTCGAGGAGCCGTCAGCGGCGATCGTCATCGATATCGCGCAGAGCGTTGCGGCGCAAGTCGCCGCGATCACGCGCGCATTGCAGCAACCGCTTGGCACATGAGCGACGAGCCGGGCTCCGGGTCGAAGTTACGCCCGGCCACTGCGCTCGCGCATCTCGGTCGCGATCCGAGCCAGCACCTGGGCGCGGTCAACACGCCCGTCTATCGCGCCTCGACCATCCTCTTCGACTCCGTGGCCGATCTGGAGGCGGCGGAACGCGGCGAATATCCGGGCATTACCTACGGCCTGCACGGCTTGCCCACCGTGCGCGACTTGCAGGCCGCCATGGCGGCGCTCGAGGGCGGACACGCGTCCCTGGCGGTTCCCTCGGGACTCGCCGCGATCACCCTCGCGCTCCTCGCCACCACCCGACCGGGCGATCACGTGCTCGTCACCGACTCCGTGTACGGTCCGACGCGACGGTTCTGCGAGCAGCAGCTCAAGCGCTTCGGGGTTGAGGTGAGCTACTACGACCCGCTCGCCGGTGCCGCCATCGAGCGCGAATTCCGCCCGAGCACGCGCCTCGTGTTTACCGAATCGCCCGGATCGCTCTCCTTCGAGGTGCAGGACCTGCCCGCCATCGCTGCGGTCGCGCACCGTCGCGGCGCGCTGGTGCTGCTCGACAATACCTGGGCTACACCGCTGGGATTTCCGGCCTTTGCCCGCGGTGCCGACATCTCGCTCCACGCCGGCACCAAGTATCTGGGCGGCCACTCCGATGTCCTGGTGGGCCTGGTGACCTGCAACGCGCAGACCTTCCCGGCAATGCAGCGGCTGTGGACCGATATGGGCGTCGCGGCGAGCAGCGACGATTGCTTTCTGGCGCTGCGGGGCCTGCGCACGCTGGGGCTGCGCCTGGAACGGCATACGCAAAGCGCGCTCCGCCTCGCGCGCTGGTTGCGCGAGCGGCCCGAGGTCGACGAGGTCATCTTTCCGGCGCTGGAAGGCTCGCGCGGCCACGAGCTCTGGCGGCGGGATTTTTCTGGCGCCTGCGGATTGTTCGGCGTGATCCTGAAGCCGGTCGCCAAGGCGCGTGTCGACGCCATGCTCGACGGGCTGCGGTTGTTTCGCATGGGATGGAGCTGGGGTGGCTTCGAGAGCCTCATCATCCCGGCGCATCCGGAACGCAGCCGCAGCGCCACGCGCTGGGAAGCATCCGGGCCCTACCTGCGGCTGCACGTGGGCCTCGAGGATCCGCAGGATCTCCTCGCCGATCTTGGCAGCGGACTCGACCGCCTGCGCGCCTGACGGCGCGATAGCGCCGCAAGACGGTGTTTCGATGCGGCCGATCCGCGCAGTCGTGCGCCGGCAGCAGACGCTAATCGAGTCCCAGGTATTGCGCGCGCGCCGCGGCGTCACGCAAGAATGCAGCCATGCTACCGGCGTAGCGCAGCTGCCCGCCTTCGATGACGTAGGCCCGGTCGGCGACCTCTTGCGCGAAGCGGAGGTTTTGCTCCGACAGCAGCACCGCCACCCCGTCGCGCTTGAGCTCGCGCAGCGCCTCGGCGACCTGTGCGACGATGACCGGTGCCAGCCCCTCGGTCGGTTCATCGAGCAGGATCGTGCTCGGATTGCCCATGAGCGTGCGTGCGATCGTCAGCATTTGCTGCTCGCCCCCGGAAATCTCTCCACCGCGGCGGTCCTTGAGCTCGCCCAAGTTGGGGAACAGCGCGACGATGCGCTCAAAGGTCCACTGCGGCAGGCCGGGGCGCGCCGGCTGTCGCCCGACCTGCAGGTTCTCGACCACGGTCAGGTCGGCGAAGATGCGCCGCTCTTCGGGCACGTAGCCCAGTCCCATGCGCGCGATGCGCCATGAGGTGAGCGCCTCGATGCGCTCGCCGCCGAACAGCACCTCACCGCGCACCGGCCGCAGCAGGCCGGCAATGGCCTTGAGCGTGGTCGATTTGCCGGCGCCGTTACGCCCGAGCAGCACCACCGTTTCTGCGTTCGCCACGCTGAGCGAGAGCTCATGCAGCGCCTGCGCCCGGCCATACCCTGCGCACAGCGCGCGGACCTCAAGCATGCGGCGGGCGGCGCTTCATGCCGCCGCGCCGAGGTAGACGGCGCGCACTTCGGGGTTCGCGCGTACGGCGGCAGGCGGGCCATCGGCGATCAGTCGGCCGCGGTCGAGCACGAGGATCCGGTCGGCGTGGGCGAAGACGATGTCCATATCGTGCTCGGTGAAAAGCAGCGCCAGGCCGTCGCTTCGGGCAAGATTCGACACCAGCGCCATCAGGCGCGAGCGCTCCAGCGCTGCCATGCCCGCGGTCGGCTCGTCCATGAGCAGCAGCTGCGGCTGCAGGGCAAGCGCGATGGCGAGCTCGACTCGCTTCAGGTCGACGTAGGCGAGCGTGGCGCAGCCGCGCACGGCGAGCGCGCCGATGCCCATGCGATCGAGAAGAGCCTGTGCGGCCGGCGCGTGCTGCTCCGACGCCTGCCGCCAGGGCGAGCGCTGCTCGCCCTGGCGCGCGAGCAACGCGATCTGCACGTTCTCGCGCACCGTCATCGACGCGAACGTCGCCGCAACCTGGAACGTGCGCCCGACGCCCAGGCGCGCGATGGCGTGCGGCGCGAGGCCGGTAATGCGCCGGCCGGCAAAGCTCGCCGACCCGGCATCGGCGCGCAACTGGCCGCCGAGGACGTTGAACAGCGTCGTCTTGCCGGCACCGTTCGGACCGATGATGGCGACGCGCTCGCCAGCGTTGACGCTGCAGCTCAACCCCGACAGGGCAACCACGGCGCCGAACGATTTCGACAGCTGCTCGACGACGAGCAAAGGCTCGCTCATGCGCCTTCGCCTCGCAACCAATGCTTAAGCGTCCCGACGATACCCGCCGGAAAGGCGAGCGTGATGGCAAGGATGGCGGCGCCGACGAAGGCGCGCCAATACTCGGTGTGCCGGGCCACCGTATCCTGCAAGCCGATGAATACCGCCGCGCCGACGAGCGGACCCGAGAGCGCCTGCAGCCCGCCCAAGAGCACGATCAGCAGGCCATCGATGGAGCGCGGAATGGCCAGCAGCTCCGGGGCGATGCTGCCCTTGGCATAGGCGTAGAGAGACCCGGCGAAGCCGGCGAACGCGCCGGCAAGCGTGAAGGCAGCCCAGCGCAGCCGCTGCACATCGATGCCGCACGCGCCGGCACGCAACGCCGAATCGCGCGCTGCGCGCAGTGCATAACCGAAGCCCGAAAAGCTCAAGCGCCACAGCAGCAGCATCGCCGCCCCGGCGAGCGCGAGCGCGAACAGGTAGTACGCCTTCGGGCTCGCAAGCCACGCCGCCGGCCAGATGCCCACCAGGCCGTTGCTGCCACCGGTGACCGCGTCCCACTGCCAGACGATCGACCAGACAATCTGCGCGAAGGCCAGGGTCAGCATGGCCAGATAGACCCCCGACAGGCGTACGCAGAACCAGCCGCAGACAAGCGCCAGCGCCCCCGCAACGAGCGGCGCGACGAAAAGCGCCGCCCCCATCGGCAGCAGATGCGAGGCGAGCGCCGCGGCGTAGGCGCCGGCGCCCAGAAAAGCCGCATGCCCGAACGACGCCATGCCGCCCGTGCCCATCAGCAGCTGCAGGCTCAAGCCGAACAGGGCGAAGAGCAGGATTTCGGTCAGCAGAACGAGCGTGTATTCGTCGGCAACGAAGCGCGTCGCCACGAGCAGCAGCAAGCCTGTCGCGACGCCGAGGGCGAAGCGCCGGCTTGGCGGCTGCTGCAACTCGCGCAGTTCGGCCACGGGCGTCGGCGGGGGCGGCCGGCCGAGCAGGCCCCACGGGCGGACGATGAGCACGATCGCCATGACCATGAACTCGGCAACCAGGGTGAGCTTGGAGAAGGCCACGGTCATGCCGAACATCTCCACCTCGCCGATGCCGATGCACAGCGCCTTGACGACGCCGATGATCAGCGCGGCGATGAATGCGCCCGAAATGCTGCCCAGCCCGCCGGCGACGGTGACGACAAAGGCGTCCGCAATCACCGCCAGGTCGATGTTGAGATTGGCCGGCTCGCGCGGCAGCTGCAACGCACCGGCAAGACCGGCAAGCAGCGCGCCGACGAAAAACACCCCGGAGAACAGCCGTGCCTGATCGACGCCGAGCGCGGCGGTCATGACGCGGTCCTGGCTGGCCGCCCGCACCAGCAGGCCCCAGCGTGTTCGCCTCAGCACGGCAAGCAGCAGCAGCCACACCAGCGGTCCGCAGGCGATGAGGAACAGGTCGTATTGCGGCACGGCGCGGCCGAGGATCGCGACCGTGCCTTGGAGTCCCGGCGCGCGCGGACCGAGCAGATCCTCCGCCCCCCAGATGTGCAGCACCGCGTCGCGGATGATGAGCACGATGCCGAAGGTCGCGATGAGCTGGAGCAGTTCGGGTGCGCGATACAGACGCCGCAGCAACGTCGCTTCGATGAGCGCGCCAAGCAACCCGATACCGAGCGCGGCGAGCAGCACCGCGGCCCAGTAACCCAAGCCGCCGGCGGCGAGGCGGCCGATCAGGCTGTAGGCAAGGTAAGCGCCCAGCATCATGAACGATCCATGCGCAAAATTGACGATGCGCGTGACGCCGAAGATAAGCGATAGCCCCGCCGCGACCAGGAACAGCGAGGAAGCGCCCGCCAGGCCGTTGAGCAGCTGAATGAGCAAGGCGGAGAGCGTCACCGGAGGCGACCCCTGACGGGCCTCCTGCAGGCAGGCCGACTAGTCGGCGGGCCGATGCGCACGCACCCAGTCGTCACTGGGCAGGTAGGCGGCGCCGTCGGCGTATCTCCAGTCGACCATCTCGCCCTTGCCGTCCTTGACCGCGAGGCGGCCCACGTAAGCGCCCATCGTCGACTGCTGGTCCAGGGCGCGAAAGGTCACCTTGCCGAACGGCGTGTCGACGACTAAGCCCCGCATCGCGGCAACGAGCTTTTCGCTTGCGGTCGACTTCGCCTTGCGCATCGCCGCCGCGATGCTCATCACGGCGCTGTAGCCGACGACCGAACCCTCGCGCGGATAGTCGTGGTAGCGCGCCTGGTAGGCGTCGAGGAAACGCTGGTGCTCGGGCGTCTTGATCTGCGACCACGGATAGCCGGTGACGTACCAGCCGACCGGGGCCTCGTCCCGCAACGGATCGAGATACTCCGGCTCGCCGGCGAGCAAATTGAATACCGGCCGGTCGTGGAACAACCCTCGCAGCTCGCCTTCGCGCACGAACTTCGCCAGATCGCCGGCGAAAAGGGAGGAGAAGATCGCATCAGGCTTCGCCTCGAGCAGGGCTTCGACGACCGGGCCGGCATCGATCTTGCCCAGCGGCACCGCGATCTCGACGAACTCGATGCCGGACGGCTGGCGGGCGATCATCAGCTGTTTGAACGCGGCGGTCGCCGAGGTGCCGTACTCGTAGTTCGGGTAGACGATGGCCCAGCGCTTCTTGTTCAGGCGCACCGCGTCCGGGATTAGCATGGCCGTCTGCATGTAGGTCGACGGCCGCAGGCGGAACGTGTAGCGGTTGCCGGACTCCCACACGATCTTGTCGGTGAGCGGTTCGGCGGCGAGGAAGAAGACCCGTCGCTGTTTGGCGAAATCGGCTACCGCGAGCCCGACGGCGGAGGAAAACGTTCCCATCAGCACGTCGACTTTTTCGCGCGCCAGCAGCTCTTCGGCGACGCGTACCGCATCTCCCGCGTTGCCGTTGTCGTCACGGGTGATGAGCTCAAGCGGGCGGCCGAGCACGCCGCCGCCGGCGTTGATCTGCTCGACGGCGAGTTCCATGCCCTTCTTGTACGGCTCGAGAAACGCGGGGAAGGTCTTGTAGCTGTTGAGCTCGCCCAGCTTGATGGGCTGGGCCACCGCCGCTGCCACCAGCGAAAGCGCGACCACGAGCGCCGCAAGCAACCGGTTCATTTGTTCTCCCATGCGATTCGTGCCAAGCGTGCTCGCGCCCGACGGGTGCGCAACGCATGATAGCCGCCGCGCGGTCGCTTCGGGAAGCGCGCGAGACGGCGCGCCCCTTGCGGTTCTATGGTTATGCCGCGGCAGGGATGCCGTGGCGCGTGCCGGGCAGGTAAAATACGCCCCTCTTAACGTGGCGGCTCCGGCAGCCCGCCTCGTTCCTCCGCGGCGCGGATCGCGGTGCGGCACCCCGAGTGTTGGCGTGGGATGCCTTCACCTTCACGGCCTCGATGCGAGTTTCGACGCGGCGCTTGCGCTGCACGCTGCCGGACATGCGCACAGAAAAACCAGGACCGGCGGGATGCTGAAGCTCGAATTCGGACTGTCGTTTGCCGATCTGTATGCGACCGCGGGACTCGCCCGCGTCGACGCCGCCTTCTGCGCCCAGCTTGTCGCTGCCGACCCGGCGCTCGGCGCCCGGCTCGCCGCGGCGCGGGTCGATCAGCATGCGCTCGGGCGCAAGGAGGAATCGGAGCTCCTGCTCGCGCTGGCACCGCATGTTGAAGATTTCCTCGGCCAGCTCTTCGGCATCCAGCCCGAGCTCGCAACGCTGCAGGCAGCGCAGCATGAGTTGGCGCCACTGTTTGCCTGCAAGCGCCAGGTCGTTCAGCGCAAGGCCTTGAACCGCTACAAGGCCGAAGTGGCGGCGGGCTTTGACGGCCCGGCGCTGCGCGGCGAGCTGGAAGCGAAATTCGGCGAGGCCCTCGCCGGGCTTGCCGGCGAACTCGCCTTCGCGCGCCACGTCGGCGCCTGGAGCCACGACGAGGCTGCGCACGCGGCCGACATCGATCTCGCCTTGCGCTACGCCGCGTGGGCGGTGCAGACGCCGGCTGGCAAGGCGACGCACAAGGCCGGTGTTCTGTTCAAGGTGCCGCACAAGCTCGATTACCTGCGGCTCATTCCCGTGCAGATCGAGACGCGGCACGGCGTGGCGATGTGGCGCCTGCCGGAGGACCATCTGCGTCGCCGCGACGGCTTCGCCCTGACTGATCCGGGTACCGATCTAGCCGGCGCCCTCGACCAAGCGCACTACTGCATCTGGTGCCACGAGCAGCAGAAGGATTCGTGTGCCTCGGGTCTGCGCGAAAAACCGCCCGCCGACGGCGGCCCGGCGCGCTTCAAGACCTCACCCTTCGGCGTGACGCTGGCCGGCTGCCCGCTGGAGGAGAAGATCTCGGAGTTCAACAAGCTGCGTGCCGAAGGCTGGGCCTTAGGCGCGCTGGCGATGATCTGCGTCGACAACCCGCTCGTCGCCGCAACCGGTCATCGCATCTGCAACGATTGCATGAAGGCGTGCATCTACCAGAAGCAGGAGCCTGTCGATATCCCGCAAGCCGAGACGCGCGTGCTCAAGGACGTGCTGGCGCTGCCATGGGGATTCGAGATCTATGGGCTGCTCACGCGCTGGAATCCGCTCCACCTGCGCCGGCCGCTGCCGCGGCCGGCGACGGGCAAGCGGGTGCTCGTCGTCGGCATGGGGCCGGCCGGTTTCACACTGGCCCACCACCTGCTCAACGACGGCCATACCGTGGTCGGCATCGACGGCTTGAAGATCGAGCCGCTTGAAGCGGAGCTCTCCGGCGTGACCGCGGCAGGAACGCGCGTGCCTTTCGTCCCGATTCGCGACAGCGCGCGCCTGCGCGAGCCGCTCGAGCAGCGCGTGATGGCCGGCTTCGGCGGCGTCGCCGAGTACGGCATCACCGTGCGCTGGGACAAGAATTTCCTGAAGCTGATCCGGCTCCTGCTCGAACGCCGGGAACGCCTCGCCCTGCACGGCGGGGTGCGTTTCGGTGGCACGCTGACCAGCGCCGGCGCCTTCGAGCTCGGCTTCGACCATATCGCCCTCGCGGCAGGGGCCGGCCGCCCGACCGTGCTCGATCTGCCCAATGGCCTTGCCAATGGCGTGCGCACCGCGTCCGACTTTCTGATGGCGTTGCAGCTTACCGGCGCGGCGCGGCGCGACTCCTTGGCCAATATGCAGATCCGCCTGCCGCTGGTCGTCGTCGGCGGCGGCCTCACCGCGATCGACACGGCGACCGAATCGCTCGCCTATTATCCAGAGCAAGTGGACAAGTTCCTTTCCCGCTACGAGGCGCTCGCCGCCGAGCGGGGACGTGCGGCAGTAGAGGACGCCTGGTCGGAGGACGAGCGCGAGATTGGGCACGAGTTCCTCGACCATGCGCGTGCAATCCGTGCCGAGCGCGCGGCGGCGGCGCGAGAAGGGCGACCCGCCCGGGTGCTGGAGTTGCTGCAGGCGTGGGGCGGCGTGACCATCGCCTATCGCCGGCGCCTGATCGACAGCCCGTCGTACACGCTCAACCACGAGGAGGTGGGGAAAGCGCTCGAGGAGGGCATTCGCTTCGCCGAGGGCCTGACGCCAGTCGCGATCGAGGTCGATGGGCACGGCCGCACGCGGGCGCTCAGCGTGTCGGTGCAGCGCTTCGGGGACGATGGGGCGGGAGTGGAGGCCGGCCGCAGCGAACTGCCTGCGCGGACTATCCTCATTGCCGCGGGGACGCAGCCGAACACCGTCGCGGCGCGCGAAGACCCGGCGCATTTCCACCTCGACGGCCGCTACTTCCAGGCCCTCGACGAGGCCGGCAATCCCGTTCGGCCGACGCTAGGGCTCGCCAAGCCGGCCCGGACCGACGTACTGACCGCGCTCGAGCCCGATGGGCGCGGCGTCAGCTTCTTCGGCGATCTGCATCCGTCGTTCTTCGGCAACGTCGTCAAGGCGATGGCGAGCGCAACCAAGGGCTATCCGATCGTGAGCGGCATGCTCTCGCGCAGCAAACCCGCCTCGGCGCTCGGAGACCCGGCTTTTCTCGCCCGCGTCAACGCCGAGCTACGCGCCACCGTGCGCCAGGTGCTGCGGCTCACGCCGACGATCGTGGAAGTGATTGTGCATGCGCCGGCGGCCGCGCGACGCTTCGCCCCCGGGCAGTTCTACCGTCTGCAGAACTTCGAGACCCTGGCCGCCGAGGTCGACGCGACGCGGCTGTCGATGGAGGGGATCGCCCTGACCGGCGCCTGGGTCGATCGCGAACAGGGGCTCATCTCCCTGATCGTGCTCGAGATGGGCGGTTCGACCGATCTGTGCGCACTGCTGCGCGCCGGCGAGCCAGTCGTACTGATGGGCCCCACCGGGACGGCGACCGAAATCGCGCCGGGGGAGACGGTCGTGCTGGTCGGCGGCGGCCTGGGCAATGCCGTCCTGCTATCCATCGGTCAGGCGTTTCGCGCCGCCGGGTCGAAGGTGCTCTACTTCGCCGGCTATCGCAAGCTCGGCGACCGCTACAAGGTCGCCGCCATCGAAGCGGCCGCCGACGCAGTGGTCTGGTGCTGCGACGAGGGTCCGGGCTTCGCACCAACGCGGCCGCAGGACAAGCGCTTCGTCGGCAACATCGTGCAGGCGATGGTCGCCTATGCGAGCGGCGCGCTGGGAGACCAGCCGATACCCTTCGCCGCCAGCGACCGCCTCATCACCGTTGGTTCGGACCGGATGATGGCGGCGGTCGCCGCCGCGCGCCAGCACGAGCTCAAGCCGTTCGTCAAACCCACGCAGAAGGGCATCGGCTCGATCAATTCGCCGATGCAATGCATGATGAAGGAGATTTGCGCCCAGTGCCTGCAGCCACAGCGCGACCCGGCGAGCGGAGCGATCCGGTACGTCTTCTCCTGCTTCAATCAGGATCAACCCCTCGACGCAGTCGACTTCGACGCGCTCGAGGCCCGTCTGGCGCAGAACGGGGTGCAGGAGGAGCTGACCGCGCAATGGGTATTGCGCTGCCGCAACCGGGTCGGCGCCTCGACGTAGGGTGGCCGGTACGTGCCGCAACTGCGGCGCCGACGCATTGGCGGTAAGGCAAGGAGGGCTGCCATGCGTTTGCAAAGAATCCTTACAATCGGCTGTCGCGTCGATTCAAGTGCCATGTTAGCTTCGAGCGATGGCCGTTGGTCGCGTGATGGCGTTGCCGTCCCAGTCCGAGCCGCAGACTGCGGCGACCCGCGCCGCCTCCAAGCGCGACACGATCCACCTCATCAATCCGCTGTGGGACGCCCACGGCGGGAGCGACTTGCGGGCGATCGAGATGTACAAGGCGCTCGTCGCGGTCTACCCGGTGCGATTGTGGAGCCGGTTCAACCCGGCGCCGGCGTTCCTGCAGCGTTACCCGATCGAGCTGATCCGGCCGTGGCGCGGGCGGTGGCCGGTCGGTGGCACCTTCATCTTCGTCGGGGCTTACTTTCGCGTCGGGCATTGGTTCAAGGCGACGTTGCCGCGGCGCACGATTCTCGTCTACAACACCTACCAGCCGGATCGCCTGGCCAAGGCGCTCTCGCGCCTGCAGGCCTGGCACCGCACCCCGGTTGAAATCGTCTATGCCTCCCCGCTGTTGCGGCGGCTTTCCAATCACCCCGGACCGGTGATCGAAAGTCCGATCGATCTGGCGGAGTTCATGCCGCCGCTTGGCCGCAGCCGAAGCCCGGGGCAATTCGTCGTCGGCCGCATGTCGCGCGACGACGCGACCAAGCATCATGCCGAAGACGCGAGCGTTTACGCGGCACTGGCCGGTGCAGGCGTGGAGTCACGGGTGATGGGCGGCACCTGTCTGCGCGAGCGCTTCGCAGGCGCCGGCGCGGCGAGCCTACTGCCCGCCGGCTCCACGCCATCGGTCGACTTTCTGCAGGATCTCGATTGCTTCTACTACCGTACCAGCGACCACTGGCTCGAAGCCTTCGGCCGCGTCGTCTTCGAGGCGATGGCCTGCGGCTTGCCGGTGGTGTGTGGCCGGCGTGGCGGCTACGCCGACTACATCGTGCACGGTGTCAACGGCTTCCTCTTCGATACCAGCGAACAGGCGATCGCGCTGATCCTGAGGCTGCGCGACAACGCCGCGCTGCGCGAGCGCATCGGCCAGGCCGCGCGGCGATCCGTCGAGGCACTCTACGGCGGCAGCGGCTGGCGCAACAAGCTCGCCTTTTTCCTGCGCCCTGACCGCGCCCAGCATCCCCTGCTGCCGCTGGGCGAGAGCATCGATTCGACGCTCTCCGGGTTGGGCTGAAGCGCCACCGCGGCGCGTCATCGCCGCGACCCCCTGCGGCGTTGAAGTAGGCCATGAGTCGCAGGGATAGGCGCAGCGTTTAGCGACGAACTTGTGCGGCCATTGCGGCTACCCGCGGGCGGCACGCTCCCTGGCGCATGAGCCCGCTGGCGGCCGTTCCGGAAACTTAAGTGTAAGGCCAGAGTAAGGCTGGCAGGATAAGCTTGCAATCCTTGCGCACGCCGGCAGTCGGTATCAGACTCTTCGCCGGTAAACGACCACAACCAAGAAGGCAGCTTACCGAGGACGCATCATGATGACCCGAAGCAAAATTCAGTGGGGAACCTGGTTGACTGCGTGTGGCGTCGTCGCGTGGCTTGGCTGCGGCGCGGCACTCGCCGACCCGCCCGGCCGCGTGGCGCGCCTGGCGCAGATCAGCGGGGCAGTCAGCTTCTCGCCCGCGGGCGAGGAAGACTGGGTCGTCGCTCAGCCCAATCGCCCGCTGATCACCGGCGATCGGGTCTGGGCCGACAGCGGCTCGCGCGCCGAGCTGGAGATTGGAACCGCGAGCGCGCGCTTGGGCAGCACGACCAGCGTGACCCTGCTCAATCTCGACGACCGCATCGCCCAGATCGACCTTGCACAGGGAACACTCAATCTGCGCGTGCGCCGCGTCTACCCCGAGCAGGTGTTCGAGATCGATACACCCAATCTGGCTTTCTCCATCCGGCGCGCGGGTGATTTTCGCGTCGACGTCGACCCGGCGGGCAATGCGACGGTCATCCGCGTGCGCAATGGCGAAGGCCAGGCGTGGGGCGAAGGCGCGGCGTACACGATCGGCGCGGGCCAGCAGGCCACGTTCGTTGGCGCAGGGCTGCAGGACTATTCCTTCGACCCGATGTCGGCGCCCGACGAATTCGACAACTGGTGCCTCGAGCGCGACCGGCGGGTGAATAACGCGGTCGCGGCGCGTTACGTGTCGCCGGACATCGTCGGCTATTCGGATCTCGACGATTATGGCGCGTGGCGCGCGGTCGAGGGCTACGGCAACGTCTGGTTCCCGACCGCGGTGGCCGCCGACTGGGTGCCCTACCGCACCGGGCATTGGGCCTGGGTCGATCCCTGGGGCTGGACCTGGGTGGACGACGCCCCGTGGGGATTCGCGCCTTTCCACTACGGTCGCTGGGCCTATGTCTCGGCGCGCTGGTGCTGGGTACCCGGTCCGATTGCCGTGCGTCCGATCTACGCGCCGGCGCTGGTGGCCTTCGTCGGTGGCGGCGGCTTCAGCCTGGCGCTTGCGACCGGGGCGGTCGCCGGTATCGCCTGGTTTCCGCTCGGACCGGGCGAGGTGTATCAACCCTCCTATGCGGTCAGTCGCAACTACTTCACCAGCGTTAACGTAACCAACACCGTGGTCAACACCACGGTGATCAACAACGTCTACAACAACAACGTCACCAACATCGTCTATCGCAATCGCGAACTGCCCGGAGCGGTGACCGCGGTGCCCACGACCGCTTTCAGCAGTGCCGAGCCGGTGGCACGACACCTGGTCCCGGTGTCTCCTGCGGTGGTCGCGCGCGAGCCGGTCGGGGCGGTCGCAGCGATTGCGCCGTCGCGCGCCAGCGTACTCGCTGCGGGCGCCGTGGCGGCGGGTGCGGCCGCGGCGGTCGCGGTTGCGCGGCGTCCGCCGGCAGCCGTCCTGGCTCGCCCAGTGGTCGCGAAAACCCCGCCTCCGCCAGCACCAACGTCATTCGCCGCCAAGGCATCCATGCTCGCGGCGCAGCCGGGCAAGCCGCTTGAGGCGGAGAAGCTCAAGTCGCTGCAGCCGGCACGCGCAGCAGAGGCGGCGAGGATCAAGGTGGTCGCACCGACGGTCGCTCCGCAGCCGTTGAGCAAGGCCGGCGGCGGTCAGGGTGCGCATAACGAGCGCGCTGCCGCGCCAGGACCGGCAGCGGCGGGCGCAGCGACAGTGTCGCGACCGCCGGAGCGCAAAGGGGCGCCTTCGGCCGCGGTGCCGCAGCCGCCTGCGCCGGCCCAGGAACGCGCGCTGCAAGAACACAAGGGACCGCCACAGGGCGCCCCCGTGCCGCAACCGCCCGCTCCGCCCCAGGAACGCGCGCTGCAAGAGCACAAGGGACCGCCACAGGGCGCCCCCGTGCCGCAACCGCCCGCGCCGCCCCAGGGACGCGCGCTGCAAGAGCGCAAGGGACCGCCACAGGCCGCCCCCGTGCCGCAACCGCCGCAACGTGCCCAGGAGGAACGCCGTGGACCGCCCTCGGGCGCGGCCGTGACGCAGCCTGCGCCGTCGGTTCCGGAACGCAAGCAGGAGAGCCGGGTGCCGCCACCCAGTACCCAGGCGTCGCAGCCGCCAAAGCAACAGGCGACCAAGGTGACGCCGGCGACGCCGCAGGAGCGCGCGGTGAACGAAAACCGCGGCGCGCCGCCGCCCGCGGCCAAGCCACCACCCCCGAAAACTCCGCCACCTCCGCCCCCGCAACCGGCGGCGAAGCAAGAGCAAAAGGCCAAGCCCAAGCCAGAGGAAAACAAGGCCAAGGAGAAGGAGCAGCCCTAAGGGAGGCCGCGACCACACCGGCGCTCGCGGGTTCCTGGCGGCGCGCGCGGCGTCGGCGCGCTAGCGTTCGAACTTCACCGAGAGGACGATCGAGGTCTGCGTACGTTGGATGCCGTCGATGCGACCGATCGCATCGAGCGCGTGATCGATCTCCTCGGTGCTTCCGCCTTCGATGCGAACCTCGTAGTCGAATACGCCCGAGAGGGCGTACACCGCGCGTACCCAGGGCCGCGCTTCGAGTTCGCGCACCACGCGTTCGCCCGCCTTGGGATCGACATGGATCAGCACTTGCGCGGTGATGCGCTGGCGCGCGAATTCCTCACTGACTCGCACCGTGTAGCCGGCAATCACCCCTTCGCGCTCGAGCCTGCGCATGCGCTCCTGCACCGTGGTCCGGGCGACGCCCAAGCGGCGCGCAAGCGAGGCAGTCGATTCGCGGGCGTTGCGGCGAAGCAGGGCGAGCAAACGCTGCTGCTGATCCCCAAGCCGTCGATTCGTCGGTTTGGCCGGCATTACGCCAGAATTATACCTGCGTAACGTCAGATTACAGCCTGTATTTCGACCAATAACGCCGGTAAACTCGCCTGACACGGCCTACGGGCCGGGCCAGAACCGCCAAACCATGACCCCGCTCATCCTGCTTGGCGCCGGAAAAATCGGCGAAACGATCACCCACCTGCTGCACGAAGCCGGGGACTATGCGTTGACGGTCGCCGATCAGGATCCCGCGCGCCTTGCTCCGATCGCAGCCCTCGGCGTGGCCACGCGCCATGCCGATTTCAATACCGCGGAAGCCCTGGCCACACTGCTCCGCGGCCAGGCAATCGTCGTCAGCGCCTCCCCTTTCTACCTCACGCCGCTCATCGCCCAGGCCGCGGTCGCGGCCGGCGCACATTACTTCGACCTGACCGAAGACGTCGCCAGCATGCGTCGGGTGAAGGCGCTCGCCGCGGATGCGGGCACGGCGCTGGTGCCACAGTGCGGTCTCGCGCCGGGATTCATCTCCATCCTTGCCCATGCGATGACGCGCAAGTTCGACCAGTTGCGCGACGTGCAGATGCGTGTCGGCGCATTGCCGGTCTATCCGACCAATGCACTCAAGTACAACCTGACCTGGAGCACCGACGGGCTCATCAATGAATACTGCAATCCCTGCGAAGCGATCATCGACGGCAGCCGGCGCGAGACGCTGGCGCTGGAGGAAATCGAGGCCTTCTCGCTCGATGGCGTTGCCTACGAGGCGTTCAATACCTCCGGTGGTCTGGGCACGCTGTGCGACACGCTTTCAGGCCGGGTCGAAAACCTCAACTACAAGACCGTGCGCTATCCGGGCCATCGCGACCTGGTCAAGATGCTCATTCGCGATCTGCGTCTCGGACAGCGGCGAGAAATCCTGAAGGATGTGCTCGAGGCATCGGTGCCGATGACCCGTCAGGACGTCGTGCTTGTGTTCGTCACCGTCAGCGGCATGCAGGACGGTCGCCTGACGCAGGAGTCATTCGCCAAGAAGATCTACAGCAAGACGTTGGGCGAGCGCGTGTACTCGGCGATTCAGATCACCACTGCGGCGGGGGTGTGCGCGATGGTGGACCTGCTGCGCGAAGGCGCGCTTCCGAGCCGCGGTTTCGTGCGCCAGGAAGACGCCGAACTGGCAGGCTTTCTCGCCAACCGCTTCGGTCGCCACTACGCCTAGCGCGGCCGCAGGCACCAAGGAAAATCAGCGGCCCTTGGGGCTGGCGCGGGTCCTCGGTGCAATCCGCGGCGTCGACGGCAGGGTCGGGCGGCGGGCGGTTTGGGGGAGGGGGTTCGTTTGCGCTGTCTTCGGGTCGCGTCCGCGAAACGTGCCGCCTTTGCCTTTTGACATGCTGGGGACCTCGTTGGATCGGGTGACCAGCGCATGCTACTGAATTGGCTGCGGCGCGCAAGTCGCCACATGAGCGGGGCGGCACGGCATCGTGTTCGACACGACCCCAGGGGCGGCAACAGCCTACCCAAGACTCGGGACGCACGGCGAGTGGCCTTGCGCCGGTTGGGAGGCGCGGCGGACCGGGCAGGGATCAGATCCGCTAAGCGATCAGGACTGCGGTCGGCATGCCAAATCGCATCATGGATCTGCCCTGCCTGAAACGCAGTCTGGCGGCATCGACTGCGTCCGACAATCGGCGCCCATCCGATTGTGCTGTCGGACCAACGCGCAAGCGCTGTAGGAGCCGAGCGATGCCGGCGTTGCCGCAGCCCTTTCTTCGACGCGAAAACGCAACGAATGGTGCGCAGCATAGCGGGAGGAGCCCGTGGCTGCTTCACTTCAGTGCCTGTGGCGAACCAAGCCCATTGCGTTCCTGCAACTCGCAATGCCCGTGGGCGCGGCCAGGCCATTCCGTGTCTTCGGGTCGCCTCCGCCGCGGGTGGGGCGGGCGAAGAACCGCATGCCCTTGGACAGCGCCGGTCGCACCCGGTAGGATCGTAGCGGCGTCCCGACGCGCCGCGCGGGGGTGGCGCTGGCATCTCGCGAGCTGCCCGTCGGCGGCGCGCGTGATGGGTCCGGCGTCGATGAAAGAGGTGAAGGTCGGTGATTCGGTTCAGGACCTACGCAGTCGATTATGGTCGAGGTCATCGGCCGGCGAAGAAATAGTTCGCGCGGCCTGCCGGCTTGGGATCGGCGACAAGTTCCAAGGAGGTCAGATGCGCAACACGATCCAGCGAATGGCTACGGTGGGCGGTTTGGCGCTGATGTTCGCGGCAGCGGCGGCATGGGCGCAGGAGGGCGTGCGCGTGCGCGGCACGATCGAGCGCGTGGACGGCCCAACCTTGCTCGTCAAGGCGCGCGACGGCGCCGAGCTCAAGGTTGTGCTGACCGCCAACGCGATGGTCGTCGGCTTGGTGAAGTCGTCCATGGCGGACATCAAGCGCGGTTCGTTCGTGGGCGTCACCGGCATGCCCCAGGCTGACGGAAGCCAAAGGGCAGTCGAAGTGCACATATTTCCCGAAGCGATGCGCGGCACCGGTGAAGGGCACCGCCCGTGGGATCTTCGGCCCCAGAGCACCATGACGAACGCCAACGTCGAGGAGACGGTCACCGGGATCGATGGGCAAACGCTCACCCTGAAGTACAAGGACGGAGAGAAGAAGGTCATCGTCCCGCCCGATACGCCGATCGTCACCTATGTCATGGGCAACCGGAGTGAACTCGCGCCGGGAACCAAGATATTCATCCCCGCGGCGACGAAGCAGCCTGACGGAACACTGGAGACCGCACGTGTGAATTTCGGAAAGGATGGGCTCACGCCGCCGATGTAGCAGGCGAGCACGGATGGATCCGACGCCATGAGCAAGCTGTCCGCGAAGGTCAGGGAGGAGGTTGTCGCGGTCATCCCGCCCACGATCTTCTTCCTGTTTACCCTTTCCTTAATTGCGGTGATCCGCGTCCTGATGCTCAGGGGGACCGGGGTCCCGGTGAGTTCTTGGTTCCAGATCGCGGTGGGAGCCCTGCTACTGGGCAAGGCGGTGGTGATCGCCGATCATCTGCCGTTCATCAACCGCTACCCTGAGCGACCGCTTGCCTACAATATCGCGTGGAAGACGGCGATATACACGCTGGTCGCGATGCTGATCCATTACGTGGAGCACCTCATCGACTTCTGGAAACAGGCCGGCGGTCTCATTGCCGGCAACGAAAGGTTGCTGGCCGAAATCGTGTGGCCCCATTTCTGGGCCATTCAGATCATCCTGGTGATACTCATTTTTGGCTACTGCGCCATGCATGAGCTGGCGCGCCTGCTGGGGCGGGAAAAGGTGCGCGAGTTGTTCTTCGGGCTGCCAGCCAAGGCTCGGGTTTGACTGCAGGCGATTGGCGAAAAGGCGCGGGGCGGATCGCAAGCGTCCCGTAGCTGCGCGCTAAGCGGGCGGCGGGTCAGCTCGGCCACGCCGGTACGCGCTATCATGGCGCCTGCCGTCGCCGGAGCGTCGGGTGAAGCCAAGCTTTCTTTTGCTCACGGGGTGTCTCTTGCTGCTGCTGGCATGGCCCATCGCGTTGCTCGTCCTGGTTCTGGCACCCCTTGTCTGGTTACTGTCGCTGCCCTTGCATCTTCTGGGCCTGTGCGTGAGCGCGACCTTCGCGCTGGTCAAAGCCTTGCTCTTCCTGCCGCCTCGGCTGCTCGGTTATCGCGGCTAGCCTGGC
>DASZFQ010000160.1:0-4390 GCA_035939595.1 Casimicrobiaceae bacterium | reverse complement strand
CGTGCGCGGCTTTAGTGAGAAGACGCGTAGCGACTATATTCGAAACGTCCGGGCATTCGCGGGCTTTATCGGCCGGTCACCCGACACGGCGACGGCGGAAGACCTGCGTCTCTTCCAACTGCACCAGACGCAGATCGGCATACAGGCGCCGAGCATCAACGGCGCGGTCTCGGCCCTGCGCTTCTTCTTTACGGTGACGCTCGACCGCCCGGATCTGGCGCGCCGGCTCACTGTCGTGCCGTATCCGCGGCGGATACCGGCGGTGCTCAGCAGCGAGGAAGTGACGCTGTTGCTGCGCGCGGCAACAGCGCCGAAGTACAAGGCGGCGTTCGCCACCGCCTATGGTGCCGGGCTGCGCGTCTCGGAAGTGGTCGCGCTCAAGGTCGGCGATATCGATTCCGAGCGCATGCTGCTGCGCGTCGAGCGCGGCAAGGGACGCAAAGACCGGCACGCGATGCTGTCGCCGCAGCTGCTCGAACTGCTGCGCGCCTGGTGGCGGGAGGGGCGGCGGCGCAGCCTGCTGCTGCCGGGGGGCTGGCTGTTTCCCGGCCGCAACCCGGTCGAGCCACTGTCGGCCCGCCAGCTCTGCCGCGTTGTCCGTGCCGCCGCCCAGGCCGCCGGGATCAAGAAGCGCGTGTCGCCACACACGCTGCGGCATAATTCCGAGTGCCCGATTATTCCGAATCATAAACCGATCGTCGCCTGATACCTCCGTGACGTCAGCGACTTGCGTTAAGATTACCGGTTGATCCCTCGGCATAATTCGACTGCCGTCCCCGCCGGGATTTCCCCGGAGCTTTTGGAGACGGACTAATGATTGCAGATCGCGACGACGACACAACGGCACGAGCCAAGCACTCCCGCATTGGCCCGCTGGCATTCCATCTGGATGGATTTGCAGCATTGCTCTGCGGTGAGGGTTACGCGTGGAAGACGGTGCATGAGAAGCGTGCCCTCCTGGAGGATCTCAGCCGCTGGCTCGACCGGCACCGGCTTCCGCTGGACGCTCTTGATGAGGAACGGTTCAAGCGCTTTCTCGCCGATCGCCGCCGCCGCGGCAAAGAGCGGCGTATCGAGGCGATGACCGGCCGGCAACTGCTAGGATACTTGCGCGATCTCGATTGCATCCCGGCCTTGCCGCAAAAGATCGACCGGTCCCCTGTGGGCGAGCTCACACAAGATTTCGAACGGTTCCTGCGGTCGGAACGCGGCCTCTCACCAGCAACATCGACCAACTATCTGTCGGTCGCACGGCGCTTTCTGATCGAGCATTTTGGGTGTAGGGCATTGCGACTCGATGAACTGCGCCCGATCGATATTCATCGCTTCATCCTTCGGCACGCCGAGAAGGGAAGTCGGCGCACCGCCCAACTGATGGTCTCGGCACTGCGCTCGTTTCTGCGCTTTCTGCAGCAGCGCGGCGTAATTGTGACCGATCTTGCCGGTGCGGTACCGGCAGTCGCCTGCTGGCGTCTGGCGCATCTACCGAAGTCGCTTCCCCCTGAACAAGTTGAGCGCCTGCTGGCGCGTTGCGATAGCAGCACGCCGACTGGCCGACGCGATTATGCGATCTTGCTCCTGCTGGCCCGGCTCGGGTTGCGCGCCGGGGAGGTGGTCGCCATGACTTTGGAGAATCTCGACTGGGAGCGCGGCGAGATTGTCGTCCGCGGCAAGGGCCAGCGGCAGGCACGATTGCCGTTGCCGACCGACGTCGGAACGGCATTGGTGGGCTACTTGCGCCATGTTCGTCCGGCCTGCTCGACCCGCCAAGTCTTTGTCCGCATGCGCGCGCCACTGCGCGGATTGGCTGGTCCCGTCGCCATTGACTGCGTCGTTCGTCGCGCGCTCAAGCGTGCTGGGTTGGCCCCTGAGTTCAAAGGGGCTCACCTGCTGCGCCATTCCCTCGCCACCAATCTGCTACGCGGAGGCGCCTCTCTCACTGAGATCGGACAACTCCTGCGGCACAGTCAACCGACTACGACGCAGATCTACGCCAAGGTGGATATCGCGACGCTGCGCGACGTCGCGATGCCGTGGCCGGGAGATCCGTCATGAGCCCGCTTCAGAATGCGCTCGACGAGTATCTGGCCTTGCGCCGGGCTCTCGGGCACAAGCTACGCGACGCCGGACGGCTATTGCAGCGCTTCGTTGTGTTCGCCGATCACACAGGCGCGCCCTACATCACGACCGAGCTGGCCTTGGCGTGGGCGACCCAATCGGCCACCGTGCAGCCCGCCGAATGGGCCCGTCGCTTGGGGACAGTTCGACGCTTCGCGCAGTATTGCAGCGCCATCGACCCGCGGACCACCATACCGCCGCCCGACCTGCTGCCCTATCGTCACCAGCGTCCGACCCCTTACATCTACCGCGACAAAGAGATTACCCGCTTGCTCGATGCAGCCCGGCAACTGGCGTCCGTAACCGGCCTGAGGCCTCACACCTATGCCACCCTCTTTGGCTTGTATGCGGCGACCGGCATGCGATGCGGCGAACCGCTGCAGCTCAATCGCGATGATGTCGATCTCGCAGACGGCGTCCTGACCATCCGTGACACGAAGTTCGGTAAGTCGCGCTATGTGCCGCTGCACATCTCCACACAACGCGCCTTGCAGCACTACGCAACGCGTCGGGATCGTTTATGTCCCACCCCCGACAGCCCAAGCTTTTTCCTCTCCGAACGCGGCACTCGTCTGTCGCAATGGAGCGTCCGCTGGACGTTCGTCAAGCTGTCTCGCCAGATCGGCCTGCGCGGCGCGAGCGACTCGCGGGGCCCGCGTCTGCATGATCTTCGTCATCGCCTGGCTGTCAGCACACTCCTCCATTGGCATCGCCGCGGTGTCGATGTCGAGCGACGTCTGCCCGCGCTCTCGACTTATCTCGGACACGCCCATATCACCGACACCTACTGGTACCTCACGGCGACGCCGGAACTGCTGCGCTACGCGCTGCGGCGGGTGGAGCGATCCGAGCGGGGGATCCGTCCATGAACACCGCCCGGACTTTCCCCGTTCTTCTGGAGGCATTCTTCATCGATCGGCTCATGCGGCAGCGCCAGGTGAGCCCCCACACCCTTGCAAGCTACCGCGATACCTTTCGTCTACTGCTCCAATATGCACAACAACAGCTGTGCAAAGCGCCTTCCGACCTGATCCTGCCGGATCTGGACACCGCGTTTCTCGGCACGTTCCTCGATCATCTCGAGCAGGGACGCAAAAATAGCGCCCGCAGTCGCAACGTCCGTCTCGCAGCGATCCATTCCTTCTTCCGCTATGTGGCCCTGCACGCACCGGAGCATAGCGCCTTGGCGCAGCGCGTTCTCGCCATGCCAAGCAAGCGCTATCTGCGCCAGCCGATCGCCTTCCTCACACCGCCTGAGGTGACCGCCCTGCTCGCCGCTCCCGATCTAGACACCTGGGGCGGCCGGCGCGATCGGGCCCTGCTGCTGCTGGCGGTGCAGACTGGGCTACGCGCCGCCGAACTCCTCGGCCTTTGCTGTCAGGACATCGTGCTCGGTCCCGCCGCCCATGTACGTTGCCTGGGCAAGGGACGCAAGGTTCGCAATACGCCTCTCCGCAAGGGGACCACAGCAGTACTACGCAGCTGGCTGCGGGAGCGCCAGGGCCAGCCCGCCGATCCCGCTTTTCCGACCACGACCGGCTCGGCTTTGAGCCATGATGGCCTGCTATACCTGCTGACCAAGCACCTCGCCGTCGCGCGTCGTCACTGCCCCTCATTGATCGACAAGCACGTAACCCCACACGTGCTTCGACACACCCTTGCGATGGATCTCCTGCACAACGGTGTCGACTGCTCCGTGATCGCGCTCTGGCTCGGCCATGAATCGATGGAAACGACCGCCGTCTACTTGCAGGCGGATATGCGGCTAAAAGAACAGGCGTTGGCTAAGACTGCTGCCGCCAATGCCTCCATACCCCGCTACCGGCCTGACGATCACGTCATGACTTTCCTGAGGAGCCTTTGATAATGCCGATATCGTCGAGGTCTACACCCAATGAATCGCTTGGATCTTTGCGCCTTCCAGAGCCTCACTCGGAATAATCGGGCACTCGGAATTATGACGCAGCGTATGAACGCCGACGCGCTTGGTGATGCCGGCACGCCCCGCTGCCAGGCGAACGATCCGATGCAGCTGGCGCGCACTCGTATGCTGCGCGCGGTAGCCGGGAAACAACCACGGCTGAGAGGGAGACATCCATCCCTTCTTGCGCGCAACGCGCCACCATTCGCGCAATATCTTGAGTAGGATGGGCGAGAGAATGACATACCGATCCTTCTTGCCCCCCGCCTTCGCGAGGGCAGGTTCTTGCCCTGCTCGACGCGGATGACCATCCGGTCACGATCGATATCGGTGAGCTTGAGCGATACGACC
>DASZFQ010000159.1:0-6695 GCA_035939595.1 Casimicrobiaceae bacterium | reverse complement strand
CGCGCGCAATGCCTAATTTCCGGGCTACGAGAGCACAATTACAGGGCTTGACAGGATTGTGGCTCGACGCGACTCTAGGCTCCGAGCAATGTTGCTTGGGACGCTGAGTAGCGTCTCACCTGACGCTGTTGCGGACATTTGTGGAATGGCGACGAAGCCCTCGGCGAGAGCCGGTGGGCTTTTTTTGTTGATGGGACAGCACGTGATCGAACGCAGCGCCATCCGCATCGGGTTGTTGTTCTCTACGAGCGGCCCATACGCCACGATTTGCTGCGCGATGCGCAACGGATCGCTGCTCGCCATCGAAGAAATTAACGCCGACTCGACCTTCCCATTCACGCTCGACCCGCTCGAGTTCAATCCCGAGGGCCTCAACTCGAACTACGCCGAGTTGGCGCGCCGCATGTTGACCGCCGAGCGCCTCGTCCATGTGATCGGCTGCTACACCTCGTCGAGCCGCAAGGAGGTGCTGCCCTACTTCGAGAAGTATGACGGCCTGCTCTGGTACCCATCGCACTATGAGGGCTTCGAAAGCAGCGAGCACGTCATCTACACCGGGGCCGCCCCCAATCAGCACATCGTCCCGCTGGCGGACCACTTGCTACAGAACTGTGGATCGCGCCCTTACTGCGTCGGGTCGAACTACATCTGGGCGTGGGAGAACAACAAGATCATGCGCGAGGCCGTCTACGCTGCGGGCGGCGCGATTCTTGCGGAGCGTTATTTCCCGGTTGGTGAATTGGACTTCGATTCGGTCATCGAGCAGATCATCGACTCGCGGCCGAGCTTCGTTTTCAACACGCTGATTGGCGTCTCCGCATATGCGTTTTTCCGGGCGTTCCGCCGCGCCGCCGAGGCGCGCGGCATCGATCAGCCCCGCACCATGCCGATCGCGAGCTGCAGTCTCGCCGAACCGGAACTCGTTGAGATCGGTCCGGCGGCATGCGCCGGCCATGTGAGCTCAAGCGTTTATTTCGAGAGCATCGAAACGCCGGCCAACAGGGCGTTTGTCGCCGCCTATTGGCGGCGCTTCCCCGATGCCGGGCCAACGTCGGCCGATGCCGAGGCCTCTTATCTGGCCGTGCATCTCCTGGCGCGGGCGGCGCGCCGTGCGCGCTCGGCGGATCCGTTCGCCGTGCGCGCGGCGCTGCCGCACGTTGCCATCCAAGCGCCGCAGGGCGAGGTCCATGTCGACCGCGACAATCGCCACTGCTACCTGACGCCGCGCATCGGCGTATCCAACGCTGCCGGCGGCTTCGACATCATCTACGAAGCCGCTCGCCCGGTCCGTCCCGATCCCTATCTGGTCTGGGAGGAAGTCAAAAGCTCGTCTGGCATGCGGCCGACCAACCTGAGGTTGGTCAAGTGACCCGTCATCTCATTCAAAATTTTCGCGGCGTCAACGTTCTGGTCATCCACAGCTAGGATCACAATCGCGCCCTGCTCACGGAAACGCTGACGAAGCTCGGTCTCAAAGTTCACGTTGCCGATCCATCGGATGCCCCGACGATCCGCGCCGCTCTGAACGAGGCCGAGATCGTGATCTTCGACACCGATATGGCGGAGGCGGTCGCGCTCGCATGGACGGGCGAGCGCAACGCGATGCCGGCGATCGCCATCGTCGGGCTCGAGGCGCCGGGACGACTGCAGCGGGCATTCGAGCTTGAGCCTTCGGCTGTACTCTACAAGCCGCTGCGTTCGACCGGCATTTATTCGGCGCTTTTCTTTGCGGCCAATGAGCATCGGCGCCGCCAGGAGCTTGCGCTGAAGATGCAGTTGCTTGAAGGGCGTCACCGCAACCGGCGGTTCGTCACCCGCGCCATCGTCCAATTGATGCGCGACCGCGCAATCGACGACGAGGAAGCCTTCCGGCTGCTGCGGAAGGAAAGCATGCGCAGGCGGCTCACCATCGAGGAATACGCGGTGCAACTGTCGGCAGATCAGGGCGAAGCCGCAACGACAGCGCGCAAGGCATGAGTGAAGCAGACTATTGAGGAAGAAAGGAAAGCCAATGAGCGATCAATCCAGCAACGGTCACACGTCGAACACCGATCCAACGCCCCAACCCAGCGCCGGCTCTGACGAAGCGAATGCGGATCGGCGCAAAGTATTGAAGCTGATGGGCGCGGCCGGTGCCGGTCTCACGGCACCGGGCTTCGGTGCAACCTATCTGCGCGGCTTCGAGTACACGCGCTCGGTGCAGGCCCAAGGCAATTCTCCGGTCAAGGTCGGTTTCATCGAGGACGAGTCCGGAAACCTTTCGGTCTACGGCATCCAGAAGCTTCATGCCGCGCAACTCGCCGTCAAGGAAATCAACGAAGGCAAGACGCTCAAAGGGGGCCCCGATATCGGCGCCGGCGGTCTCGGCGCGCTCGGCAATGTCGCGAAGAACCCGCCGACCATAAGCAAGGACGGCGTATCCCTCGGCGTCGTCAACGACGGCGGCGACAAGAGCACGACTGAGGTCGTGTTCGACGAGGACGCGGATGTCTTCATCGATTCCGGCGACAAGGGAATTCTCGGCCGCGAGGTCAGCCTAGTTTCCCTCGACGGTCAGAGCAACAACGCACTGTGGCAGCAGTTGGCACGGCGCCTCATTCAGCAGGACAAAGTCGACGTGCTGGTGGCGGGGTTCGCTTCCGCTGAGCGCGAGGCGATCAGGCCGATCGTCGATCAATTCAAGCAGCTCTACTTCTACACCAACCAGTACGAAGGCGGCGTTGCCGACGCCAACACTTTCTGCACCGGCCCGGTCTGCGAGCAACAGGTCATCCCGGTGGTCCAGTACATGGTCGAGAAATTCGGTCCGCGCGGCTACACGCTGGCGGCCGATTACAACTTCGGCCAGTTGACGGCGGCGTGGACAAAAGCCTTCGCGCCGCTTGTCGGCGGCCAGATCATCGCCGAAGAATTCGTGCCGCTCTCAGTTTCCGAATTCAGCCAGGTCATCGCTCGCGTTCAGCAAGCCAAGCCGGACTGGGTGATGACGCTGCTCGTCGGCCAGAACCAGCAGAACTACTATCCGCAGGCGGCCGCCGCCGGGCTGAAGTTCCCGATGGCTTCGACTGTGAACATGGCCCAGGGCTACGAGCACAAGCGCTTCAAGCCGCCGTCGCTCGCCAACATGCATAACGCCATTCAGTATCAGCTCGAGGTGCCGACGGCGCGCAATCGCGCTTTCGTCAAGCGCTGGATGGCGATGTTCCCTGAGGACCAGTACATCGGCGAGATGGCGCAAAACACCTACTTTACGATCCATCTCTACGCCAAGGCGGCGCGGCTGGCTGGTACCACCGACCAGGCGACCCTGAAGAAGGCGCTTGAGCTCGGCTGGAGCATCGAGGCGCCGGAAGGCTCCGTGTTCCTCGAGCCAGGTACGCATCACTGCGCGCACTACATCCGGCTGGCTGTCTGCGACGAGAACCACGATGTCAAGTTCGTGCGCGACTGGCCGAGCATCCAGGCGTGGTGGCTGCAGCGCCTCGGCGTCAACTTGGTCCGCCACCCCGAGTACAAACAGTACACGCCGGACGAGGATCCGTACTTCAAGATGTTCTTGAAGAAGTCCTGAAGCTGAGGCAACAAGGCGCTGCCCTTTTGGATCGCGGTCGGGCACCGGACGGTCGCCCGGCCGCGACGTGCCGGGCGGACAGGGTCGGATCTCGCGCATGGACAGTTTCGCCACGATCGTCAGCGTCATCTACCAATTCGCGACCAACGGCGCATTCCTTCTGCTCTCGGCGGTCGGCCTCATCGTCATTCTCGGCATGATGAACATCATCAACCTCGCCCACGGCGAGCTGATGATGATGGGCGCCTACACGGCGAGCATTGCCTGGCACCGCAACGTTCCCTTCTGGCTCTGCGTGATACTCGCCTTCATCGTTGTCGGTTTATTCGGTGCGGTGCTTGAGCGCGCCATCGTCCGGCGTTTCTACGGCCGCGAGCTTGGCGCGCTGGTCGTTACCTGGGGGATCAGCTTGATCCTGAGCCAGGGCGCGTTGGCCGTCTTCGGTCCGTTCCTGCCCGCCATCCCGATACCGGGCGGCTCAGTCGCCGTGGGACAATATTCGTTCTCGGTCTACTGGCTTTCGATCATCGCGCTGTGCGGCGTCCTGGTTGCCGCGCTGTGGGCGCTCTACAATCACACGACTTTCGGGTTGCAGGCGCGCGCCGCGATGCAGAACGCGGCAATGGCGAAGGCGCTCGGTGTCAACACCGACCGCATCTACATGCTGACCTTCAGCCTCGGAGCCGGGCTTGCCGGACTCTCGGGCGCGCTGTTTGCACCGACGGTCTCGATCGCGCCGTTCATGGGCCAGCAATTCGTGGCGCCGGCCTTTATCACGGTCGTCGTGGGCGGCGCTGCCAACGTCATCACCGGCGCGGTGGGCAGCAGTGTCCTTCTTTCGCTGGTCAAGACGCCCATCGGTTTCGTGTTCGGTGCCTTCGTCGGAACAGTGGCGCTCTTGTTCGCCGCGCTGATCATCATCCGTCTGATGCCGGACGGAATCTCGGCCGTGTTCCAGCGCCAGATCGATCGGCGCAACCGGTTTGCCTGAGATATGGCGCCGTAGCAATGGCTCGGGTACCCCACGTCTTGAAGTTGCTAAGTGGTCCCGAAGATATCGGCCGCTCGCGCCGGTTCTGGGCCGTCTTCATCGCGGCCTGCGTGTTCATGTTGGTCTATCCGCGCTGGTTGTCGGAGTTCGAGGCGACAAATATCGCTTACTACTTGCTCAACGTGCCGATCGCGCTCGGCCTAGGGCTGCTCTGGGGCTACTGCGGCGTGCTGAGCTTCGGGCAGGTCGCCTATTTCGGCATCGCCGGCTACACCTACGGCATCGTGGCCGGCAACATGGTGGGCGACGATTTCGGACCCATTGCCGGATCGTTGTGCGGGATCGCCCTCTGCGCGGTCGTTGCTGCGATCTTCGGCTACTTCGTCTTCTACGGCCGGGTGCAGAACTGGATCGTGCCGATCCTCACTCTCGTGCTTACGCTGCTGCTCGAAACGTTTCTTGGGCAGACCGCCGGTTACCAATGGCGCGTCGGATCGGTCCAGCTCGGCGGCTACAACGGCATGACCGGCATTCCGGGATTTCAGCTCGGCTCGCACGTGGTGATGGGCTACGACTTCTACTACTACGTGCTGATCGCTGTCCTGGTGATCTATCTCGGACTGCGCCTCCTTGTGAATTCGCGGCACGGCAAAGTCCTGCTGGCGATTCGCGAGGACCCGATCAGAACCGAGCTTCTCGGCTACGACATCCGTGCCAGACAGCTTGTCGCATTCGTGCTCGCCGCCGTTCTCGCGGGCATCTCGGGTCTCTTCTACGTCCAGTGGGGCAACTACATCACGCCGTCACAGGTCGGGCTGTTGCAGGCCTCGCTGCCGGTGGTCTGGGTAGCGGTTGGCGGGCGTGAGAGCCTGCTCGCCGTCTTGATGTCGACCGTCGCGCTCAACTGGCTGAACTACACGCTGTCGTCGGAGGGCTACCAATACGCCCTGATCATCACCGGCGCGCTCCTCGTTGTCGTCATGTTGTTCTTTCCGAGCGGCATCGTGATCGCTCTGGCGCGCGAACTGCCGAAGCGCGGCCCGTTCGGCCGGCGCAAGGGACACGCCGCATGAGCGAGCCGATTCTGCGCACGGAGGGCCTTGGCAAGCGGTTCGACGGCGTCGTGGCCGCCAGCAACGTCAGCATTACGATTCCGCCCGGTGAACTGCGCTGCATCATCGGTCCGAACGGAGCCGGAAAATCGACGCTGTTTTCGCTGTTATGCGGAATCTATCGTCCCGACGCGGGGCGGGTGTTTCTGAAGGGCGAGGACGTGACCCGACTGCCGGCGTTTCGCCGGGTGCGGCGCGGTTTAGGGCTGACGTTCCAGACCAATCGCGCCTTCCACCGCCTGTCGGTCCGTCAGAATCTCAGTGCCGTGCTGCAGATCGCGAGGGCCGATCGCCCGACCGACGCCGAGGAACGCTATCGCTTTGCGCTTGAGCGCTTCGGGCTCGATCCGGACAGTGAGATGCCGGCGAAGGAATTGCCGCATCACCAGTTGCAATGGCTGGAAATCGCCATGGTGCTGGCTGCCGGGCCCGACATCGTACTGCTCGAGCCCACGGCCGGCATGTCGACCGACGAAACGCTCCAGACCGGCGCGGTGCTCAAGCGTCTCAACGCCGACGGCCTGACCATTGTCGTGGTCGAGCATGATGTCGCGTTCGTGCGCGACGTCGCCCAGCGCATCACCGTGGTGCATCAGGGCCGGGTGTTCGCCGAAGGAAGTGTCGCCGAGATCACCGAGCACGCCGACGTGCGCCGCATCTACCTCGGCAAGGCTTGAACGATGACTCCCCTGATCGCAACCACGGCGCTGCGCGCAGGTTACGCCACCGGTGATGTCCTTCAGGACGTCAGCGTCGAGGTGGGCACCGGCGAAGTGGTCGGCGTGCTTGGCCGCAACGGCGTCGGGAAGAGCACCCTGATGCGCGCACTCATCGGTCTTCTGCCGGCGCGCAACGGCATGATCGTCTATCAAGGCAACGACATCACGCGCCAGGCGGCCAACCGACGGGCCGCGCTCGGCATCGGATACGTGCCGCAGGGGCGCGAGGTCTTCGCGCAGATGTCGGTGCTCGACAATCTGCGCATGGGCCAGTTCATCGACCGCTCGCGCCAGTTCGATCC
>DASZFQ010000158.1:0-2001 GCA_035939595.1 Casimicrobiaceae bacterium | reverse complement strand
GATGTCCGACAAGCCCATCAGCCCCTTGAGCCGATGGGCAGGGCGCTGACGAATGTCCGGTCTACGTCGATTCCGGTCAGTCGGCCTGAGAACCAATCGCGGCCCTGGCGCAGGGGCTCGTCACGCTTGGCGAGGCCACTGACCCACCTCAAGAAATTTTGGCTGGGGGGGGACTCCCCACCAGTAGTCAAGGACATTGCGGGGCGCTAACCCCGCAGAGCGGCGGCGCGCCGTCGCCCTTATTTTGGAGTGTACCGCCGTGCTCGTTCCGTCAACCGCGCAACGGCGCGGTGCTCCGCTGCGCTGCGCCCCCTTCGGGGTGACTTCCACTGCGCGCGGCGCTCTGCCAGGGGGCAGGTCGGGACGAAGGGATGGTCGTCACGGTCGAACCAAGGGATGCGACCAAGGTCAGACAGTGGCGGCCTCGGCGGCATGATCCGGGTTGAAGGTGGATTGGGTTTTAAGCATGGCGCAAGCGACAGCGAGGAGCCGATCGGCGACGCTGCGCAGGGCGCGGCCATGGCTATGACCGCGCTTGCGCAATTCCGCGTAGCGGGCGCGGCTGCGCGCATCGTGCTGGATGGCGACACGGGCCCAATGATAGACGGCGGTGCGCAGCCGCAGATGGCAGGCTTGACGCATGAGGACGACGCAGCGCTTGCCGCTGCGTCGCGTCACCGGAGCGACGCCGGACAGAGTGCGCAGCGCATGATAATCTCTTTTGCGCAGAGGTTCCGCGGCCTCGCCGAGCAGCGTGGCGAGGACGATCCTTCCGACGCCCGGCAAGGATCGCAGGATCGTCACGTCGCGCTGCTTGGATTTCTGCCCCGGCGCATCTTCCTCTCGGCCTTCAGCGAGCTTGTCGGCGAGTTCGTCGAGCCGTCGATGCGCCTGCTTTATCTGTTGGTTCACCAGTTTGAGGCGCGCCGCCACGGCGGTGATGTGGGCGGTCGCTGCTTCGATCGTGCCGCTGGCGACAACGAGCGGCTTCTGGCGCAGGATGCGCAGGACCTCGGCCGCCTCGAGGCGGCGAATGCGATGGGCTTTCAGCAGGCTCGTGACGCGGCTTTCGCGCAGGCGTACGGCCTTGGCGGGTGTCGGCGCCAGTACCCAGAGATCGAGGAACCAATCGGCGGCGAGATCGTCACCCAGTTCGAGCGCCTGCGGATAGTAGCGCCAGAGTTGCTCGCGGACGCGGTTGGCAAGCCGGTTGCGTTCCTGTTGCAGGTCCTCGGCCATGCGAGACCACTCGCGCAGCTCGATCACGACCGGGTCTTCGACTGCAAGCCGGCGAAAGCAATGCCGGTCGGTTCGCAGCGCGTCGCCGAGCACGTAGGCGTCCCGGCGGTCGTCTTTGGCGCCGGCGACGGTGAAGCGATCGCGGAAGCGGTCGAGCTGTTTCGGGTTGACCGCATCGACCTGGAAGCGGCGCTCGAGCAGGATCTCGACAATCGGACCATGCGGCACCTCGATCGCGACAGCGATCTTGGGCGGCTCTTCGCCGCTCGTCGTCACCAGCCAGTCGCACATCTCCGCCAGGCCTGCTCCGCCGTGCGCGAAGGCTCTCTCGCCGACAATTTTGCCATCAGCTGCGACGAGGCAGACTTGATGGGTCTCGCTCGCCCAGTCGATGCCGACGAAAAATCGAACATCCGTACTCATGACGCTACCTCCCGAACGTGCTCGGGCCACCGCGATGCCGATCAATCCCTGTACTGGCGCTCCTGGCGCAACTCCCCACTGGACTTGCATCGCGGCCAACCCACCGGGGCACACGTCCCCCCCAGGTACTCACGGCACAGGGGGCAAAAGGTCGCTCCCGGCAGGCCGGCCCATCCGGCCAGTCTACAAACAAGACCAGCTTCGAACACGTGAAGGGTACAGGGGTTAACATTTTGCTGGACACCTTCCCAAAATTGTTTCTAATTGAGATGCTGCGGGGTGGGCGACCCTCGGATTAAAATCGCAGCACGGTGCAGATTGGGGACCCCGTCTTCACCG
>DASZFQ010000157.1:0-2590 GCA_035939595.1 Casimicrobiaceae bacterium | reverse complement strand
GTGACGTACAGGTCCGTGCGGAACGCGACGCCGACCCAGTCCAACAACAGCAGAGACGAAGGGCCCAGCACCTTCGAAAGATAAACCGACACCCCGTGCGCATCGGAGATCGCGTGCATCAGCGGCCGCGCCAGATCCATCAGCCCGCTGCGACGCAACACGCCATAGGCGAGTTCGAGAATATGCAGGCTGACCGAATAGCTGCGGGTCGCCCGGTCATAACCGACAAATTCCTCGGCTTGTAGCGTCCGCAGGATGTTATAGGCGGTGCCGCGATGCAGGCCGGCGGCGCGGGCGACCTCGCTTGAATTCAGCGGACGCTCCGACGCGTGCAGCACGCGCAGAACTTTTGCCGCAGCGACAACCGCACCCACCGGTTTGCCCAGATTGCCACGGCCGAGATCACCAGCAATGACCGCGCTGGCCGGTTCGGTTTCGCTTCCCTTCGCTTGAAGGGCGCTGGCTGTGGAGCCCACTGGCTGCGGCCGGTCCATCTCTCGCCTGATCAAACGCATTGACCCATGGAGGTTGACATGATAAATCCCGCGCCGGTGTCTCGCAATACAAATCGTGCGTCTTCTATTGAAGACAATAATAACGCACACGTCACCGCCGTGGATTAGTCATTCCTGAGACAGCAGAGGAGATGGCAATGCATGACCTCGTGATCCGCGGCGCCACCGTGGTCGACGGGCTCGGGCACGACCCGATTCGCGCCGATCTTGCGGTGCGAGACGGCCGCATCGCCGCGATCGGCGATGTGGGCAAGGACGCACCCGAGATCGTCGACGCCGGCGGGCTCGCGCTGATGCCGGGCATCATCGATCTGCACACGCATTACGACGCCCAGGTCACCTGGGACCCGAGCTTGTCGCCGTCGCCCTCGCTCGGGGTCACAACCGCGATCATGGGCAATTGCGGCTTCGGCATCGTGCCCGCGCCGCCGCCGCTGCGCGACATGATCATGCGGAACCTGGCAGTCGTCGAGGGTATGGACCTCGACGCATTGCGCACCGGTATAAACTGGAAGTTTCAGTCGTTCGCCGAATACATGACGATGCTGCGCGGGCGCGGCGCGTATATGAACCTCGGTGTTCTGGTCGGGCATTCGGCGATACGCACCGCCGTAATGGGCGAGGACGCCTCGACGCGCAAAGAGCCGACCGCCGCCGAACTCGCTGAAATGAGGCGGCTCGTCGCCGAGGCGATGGACGAGGGCGCGATCGGAATGGGCGCTTCGTACTCGCTGAACCACTCGGGTTGGGGTGGCGTGCCAATGCCCTCCACGATCAGCGACATCTCGGAATTCGACGCCCTGGTCGGGGCAATGGGTGGGCCAGGGCGCGGTGTGGTGGAGATTTCTTCCGGCCAAATCATGCCCGACACGATGGAGGAGATCGCCGCCCGGCACGGGCGCCGCATTTTCATGAGCACCGCGGTCGCGCTCTATAACGAGCAGTATCCAAGGCGTGCACTCGGCGTGTTCGACTCATGCGCCGCGGCCCAGGCGCGCGGCAACGAGCTCTATATCCAGATCACCTGTCAGCCGCTGTCGTTCGATTTCACACTGGCGAGCGCCTACCCGTTCTATAGCCATCCGGCGTTCGACCCGATCAAGGCCTATGACCGCGAGCAGCTGAAGACGGTGTTCCGTGACCCGAGCTTCCGCGAGCGGTTCCGCGCTGACCTGCGAAACCCCAAGCCGGGCACCGTGTTCCAGGGGAACTGGCAGCGCGTGATTATTGCCGCGCCGGTGAAACCCGAGAATGCCGATCTCGCCAACCGCACCATCGCCGAGATCTCGCGTGAAGCTGGTCGCGACCCGCTCGACGTCCTGCTCGACCTCGGGCTCGACGAGAACCTCGACACCGGCCTGATTGGCCGCTTCTTCAACGCCGTCGACGAGGGGGTCGAGCCGCTGGTCAAGCACAAGGCCGGGGTCATCGCGCTTTCCGATGCTGGCGCGCATCTGGTCTATCTGTGCGATGCGGGCTTTGGGCTTTATCTCCTTGGCCATTGGGTGCGCGAACGCGGCACGTTCGACCTCTCGGAAGGCGTGCGCCGTCTGACGAGCCATCAGGCCGGGCTTTATGGCATCGCGGATCGCGGCCGCATCGCGATCGGCGCGCATGCCGATCTGTTGCTGTTCGATCCCGCCACGGTTGGCATCTCGCCGCTGCGCCGGCTCAATGACCTGCCTGGCGGCGGCACGCGCACGATCCGGGACCCGATAGGCGTGCACGGCGTGTTCGTCAACGGCACTCGGGTTTTCGACGGCAAAAACTACGAGCGGCTCGAGCAAGGCCCGGGGCAAGTGCTCGACCGCTTTCTGCCGGCCCGCGCGGCACCCTTGGCGAGCGCAGCGCAGTAGCCTCGGTCGCGACAGCGACAAGCGATGCCTGTCGATCCGCAGATCCAGGCCCTGCTGGACAAGGGCACCGGCGTGCCCGCCACGCATACCCTGCCGGTCGATGTGGCGCGCGCGCAGTACGAGGCGCGCATCGCTTTGATGGCGTCCCCGGCCGAGATCGCCAGCATCCGCGAGCAGACTATCGAGGGGCCGGGCGGGCCTTTGCGCATCCGCATCTAT
>DASZFQ010000156.1:0-23261 GCA_035939595.1 Casimicrobiaceae bacterium | reverse complement strand
ACTCTCGACTCGCGGCCTGAGCTTCATGCAACGATTCTGAGCGAGTAGGTGCGGCTCCGCCAGTACGAGCAGTCAACTTCGCTTCCGCAGTGAGCTGTCAGACCCGAGGCAGCATCAACGGCGCGGGGGTAACATTGGGGGTAACTTTAGGCTCGGCGGCGACTTGGATTCAGTCTGGATGCCGTTTTCCGGCCCGTATGTGAGGGCCTTCGTCTCCACCACGTAACTATCTGAGGCAGTCCGGTTAGATCCGACGGATGGCACAGGCGGCGACCGAGTTCCACCCGGGCAACGAATAACGACCAAGGACTGAGTGGGCCAAGAAGTTCCAGCGGCTCGCGACGTACCCCCTACCCGCCCGGGTTCGATACCTTCACCAGTGGCGCTCGCACGCGCGCCGGGACGCCGTGCAAACTCAAGAACGTCAACAACATGGCCGCTGCAAGCTGCCTGGCAGCCTGAGCACCGGCCGAGGACCGAGCAAAGGCCGCCGGCAGTCCGCGGTGAGCGGCCGCAAGGGCGGGAGACCGCGTAAGCGCGTCGTCGGTGCAGAGCCGAAAACCTGACCCCGCGAGACCCTAACAAACCCCTACATTTTTTTTCGACGAGGTGCGACGTGCAAAGGTCCGCGGGCCGGGTTAAGACCGGCAAACTTTCCACTCCCAAGGTGGCCGGCCGATGCGTTTGCGGGGACGTGAAGTTCGAGATCGACTATCCCGCATTCTGGGCGTGGCACGACCATTCCGATGCCAGCCGCCGCGCCCAAGGTTGCGCCTACGCGACGTACGTGGGTACGTGGCGCAGCCGATTTCGCGTCTTGCAGGGATCCGAACGCATCACGCGCTTCGACGAACCGAAGACGCGCGCAAAAAGGAGCTTCTGCGCCCGATGCGGGACGCCCCTATTCTACGAACGCGCGAGCGCGCCAAAGTGGGTGAACATCCCCCGCGCACTGTTGTCGGGACGCACGGGCCGCGAGCCGCGCTACCACTTATCGATCCAAGAGAAAGCGGATTGGGCTTATATGGGAGAGCCTCTGGCGCCGCTGAAGGGTTACCCCGGTGTGATGTGGGTCCGGCCAAAGCGGAAGAAAAGCGTCGAGCTGCCCGAGGCATTGTTACCGAGTACGTGATTTAGATTGAATCGACCCCCGCGCGGGGCCGGCCCCGCCGTCACACCTGCTTCGGCACCCCAGACGCCTGCAAGAGCCGTGGCGCGCGCAAGCGCTCGCGGTACAGGTATTGCCCTATTTGGCGGAGGATGCGTCGCAGCATGCCGCGGGCTTCTTTCGGGCGCCGTAGTGGGGCTAATGGCGCACTCATTTTTGAATCGCCCCGGTGGCGCCAAGGGATCCATGCGGTTATACCCGCGCGACAAATCGCGATAGTGGTCTCAATACCCCAATGCCAGCCCAGTCGCCCTTCTGGGATCGTTGGCGCCGTAGAAGCGTTCCTTGCCGCGCGGCTTGCCGCTAAGCGACGGCGCCCCGACTAGAATGCCAGCAGCGTGGCCGGCGGGCTGCGGGTCGCCCAGCTTGTGGCCCATGTCGACTAAGATCTTGCGTGTATCCGGGCTCAACGCAAAGGTCTCGACGTTGGTCGTCTCCGGCAGCCACTGCTGATGGAAACGCGGCGCGTCGATCGCCTCTTGGATGTTCATGCCGTAATCGATTACGTTCAGAATGCAGAGCACGACCACGGTGATAATGCGGCTGCCGCCCGGCGTGCCGATCACCATGACTGGCCTGCCATCGCGCGAGACAATGGTCGGACTCATGGAGCTCAGCGGTCGCTTGCCCGGCGTGATCGAGTTGGCCTCGCCCTGGACCAGCCCGTACAGGTTGGGCACGCCGACCTTGGCCGTAAAGTCGTCCATCTCGTCGTTCAGCAGGATGCCGGTCTTCGCCGCGGTCACTTTAGCGCCGAACCAATCATTCAACGTATAGGTCACCGACACCGCGTTGCCCTGACTGTCGACGATCGAATAGTGTGTTGTGTTCGTGCTTTCGTGCGGCGGGACACCCGGCTTCAAGTCGCGCGAAACGCCGGCCTTGTTCGGGTCGATGACCGCGCGGATTTTCTCGGCGTAGCCCTTGTCCAGCAGACGATCAAGCGGATTCTTCACGAAGTCCGGATCGCCCAGATAGCTGTTGCGATCGACGTACGCATGGCGCATGGCCTCGATTTGATAGTGGACGGCCTGCGCAGAGTGAAAACCCAGATCTTTGAGCGGATATCCCTCCAGTATATTGAGGATTTCGCACACCACCACGCCGCCCGAGCTGGGGGGCGGCGCCGACACGATGTGATAGCCGCGGTAGTCGCATTCGACCGGCGCCAACTCGCGCACCTGGTATTGCTGCAAATCCGCCTTGGTGATGATGCCCTTGCCTGCGACGCTCGAGGCCGCGATCGCATCGGCAATCGAGCCTTGGTAAAACGCAGCGGGGCCACGCTGCGCAATCAGGCGCAGCGTTTTCGCCAGATCCTTCTGCACCAGTCGATCCCCAGCCTTGTAGGGCTGGCCCTTGTTCAGGAAGATGGCCGCCGTCGCCGGATCGTCGCGAAAGTCGTTGGTCGCCGTGGCGAACAATGCGATGTCGCCTTCGTCGAGCACGAAGCCGCGCTTGGCAAAACTAATGGCCGGCGCAATCAGCGCGCCGCGCGACCGCGTGCCGTACTTTTCCCGAGCGTATTCGAGCCCGGCTACGCTACCCGGTACGCCAACGGCCAGGTGGCCCTTCGTGCTCGCGCCCTTGATGACATTGCCGGTACTATCCAAGTACATGTCGGGAGTGGCAGCGAGCGGCGCCTTCTCACGAAAGTCGAGGAACGTCTTGCGGCCATCTGCCAACTGGATGGTCATGAAGCCCCCGCCGCCCAAGTTGCCTGCGGCGGGGTAGACCACGGCCATTGCATACCCCACGGCGACCGCCGCATCAACTGCGTTGCCACCGTGCTTGAGCACATCGACTCCCACCTTCGTGGCAAGTTGATGCGCCGTGACCACCATGCCATGTTCACCGCCAACGGGTGGGACTGACGCGGCGTGCGCCGCGGTGCAGGCGATCGCCGCGACCGCGACCATCAAGCGGCTGGAAATACAGTGGTATCGCGTCATGGAAGAATCCTCCTGAACTTCACAGGTCGCATGGCGACGTGGACCGCTGGACTGTATCAACCACGCGATCGCGGTTCGGAGCAAGCCCTGACCCGGCGCCATCCCTGCGGCAAGTTCGACCTCTCGGCGACATGCGCACAATCGTATGTGGGATCTGGCGCGTTCTACATCGTCCCTGGTCGATTCGTGATCTGCGTTCCAAGTGGCAATGCCGGTCGTAGGCGAAATCGTCTGCGCCGCCACATTGTGCCGCTTATAAGAATTGCTCACAAGCTCGACCAGAAATGTGCCAACGTGCAGCCTTCCGGGCACACGGACCTCGCTTCAATGTTTGGACCTGGCGCGCTAATCCGGATCTACCTCCGAGGCTACTTCCGACGACGTGCGCTGGTGGCTTCCGTATCAGGTTCGAGCCCGCGTCGTGAAGCGCCGGCCTACCGCGATCGGATGGAGCAAGAACAGCCCCACCCTGTAATGGCCGGGCCGAAGAGACCGCTTGACAGCTGTCAAGGGCCACCGCTGCCAAGGTGGCCTTGCTCATCGCGGGTCCGTTTCAAGCGCGCTGTGCATCACCTTGCCGTCCGGCGGACCGTCCGGTGGCATCGATCGCCGTTTCGCTACAATCCAAAGTCATCGCAACCTACTGGCGGCAACCATGTTCGCGTTCTTCGAAACTCGCATCCGGCCCACCGCGTTGCCTAGGGGTTCTCCGCCACCCGGCCTGCTCGCATTCTACTGGCACTTCGTCCGCCAGACGGGGCCGCTGTACACAACGATGTTCGTGACCGGCCTTGCCGTCGCGCTGATCGACACGCTGATCCCCGTGTTCATTGGCAAGCTGGTGACGTTGATGCAAGCGCTCGACCGCGCTGCTGCGTTCAGCGCCGCCACGCCGATGCTGCTGGGAATGGCAGCCATCGTGCTGTTCGGTCGGCCGCTCACCCTGCTTGCTGACAGCCTGGTGCGCAACAACGCGGTCGTACCGGGTGTGACCAGCCTGATCCGGTGGCAAAGTCATTGGCACGTCGTCCGACAGAGCTGGCCGTTTTTTCAGAACGATTTCGCTGGGCGCATTGCCAACCGCGTCATGCAGACCAGCAACGCGTTGCGCGAGTCCGTGGTGTCCAGCATTCGCGCGATTTGGTACATCATGATCTACGGCCTGAGCGCACTGGTGCTGATGGCCATCGCTGATTGGCGTTTGGCGGTCCCGACGGTCCTATGGTTCGCCGGTTACGTGGTCTTTCTGCGCTACTTCGTGCCACGGATGCGGGACCTTGCCAAAACCAGTTCGGAGGCGCGCTCGCTCGTGATGGGTCGCGTCGTGGACAGCTATACGAACATACTTACCGTAAAGCTCTTCGCCCGGGCACGGGACGAGGACGCGTATGTGCGCGACGTGGTCGACAGCCACACCGCCGCGATGGCCGCGCATATGCGGCTCATTACGCGATTCATGGCGGTGCTGTCGACGATGAATGCGATGCTCCTGGTGAGCACCGCAGGCATCGGCATCACGCTATGGGGACAGGGGCTGGTCAGCGTTGGTATCGTGGCGACTGCCCTGCCGTTGGCTTGGCAGATTGCCAACGTGGCGGGCTGGGTGAGCTGGGAGGTGACCGGGATCTTCGAGAACATTGGCGTGGTCCAGGAAGGCATGGATACGATTGCGGTTCCACATGGACTGGTCGACCGCCCCGACGCGCGCGAGCTCGAGGTGCTGCGCGGCGAGATACGCTTCGAGCACCTATCGTTCACCTACGGCCGAAGCGACGGCAAGCGTGTGCTCGACGACCTGAATCTGGTCATTCGTCCCGGCGAACGCGTCGGGCTCGTTGGCCGGTCGGGTGCGGGCAAATCCACGCTCGTAAACTTGTTGCTGCGCTTTCATGAGACCGAGCAAGGTAGCATTCGCATTGACGGCCAGAACATCAGCTCGGTAACCCAGGAAAGTCTGCGCGCCGCCATCGGAATGGTCACGCAGGACACGTCGCTCCTGCATCGTTCCATCGCCGCCAACATTGCCTATGGTCGACCGAGCGCAACGGCAGGCGAAATCGAGGCCGCCGCGCGCAAGGCGCATGCGCACGACTTCATCGCAGATTTGCACGACTGGAAACAACGCACCGGATTCGACGCCCATGTGGGCGAGCGCGGCGTGAAGCTCTCCGGCGGACAGCGGCAGCGCATCGCGATCGCGCGGGTGATCCTCAAGGACGCTCCGATCCTGGTGCTCGACGAAGCCACCTCGGCACTGGACAGCGAGGTGGAGCTCGCGATTCAGGATCAGTTGCTCGGGCTGATGGAAGGCAAGACGGTGATCGCCATTGCGCATCGACTTTCCACTATCGCGCGCATGGACCGTTTGATCGTACTGGAGCATGGCCGCATCGTCGAGGAAGGCACGCACGACATGCTGCTCCGATCGAACGGAACCTATGCCATGCTGTGGAAACACCAGTCGGGCGGCTTCCTGCCTAAGGACACGCCGCAGGAAGACCCGCCGGTTATGGAAGAAGCGCCGCTGGACGAGATGCGCGGGGCCGAGCAGCCCGAACCCAATATTAACGACGAACCGATGCCGGCCAGGTCCTGACTCGCGCGACTCCGCAGACGACGCCGCGGAGTGCCTCAATGCGCCAGCGATTTGGTGTCCGCCGGGGGACCGCGTCACCGGCCAGATAGCAGGTTGGTTTTGCCCCCGTGACCGCAGTCTCGCAAATCGCTGACGGCGATGGCGCCGCACGATCGTGCTCCGTCGGCGCGCAGCAACGGCGGCGGCTCGGAACGGCAGCGCCGTCCCTGACGCTAAGGCAGGGGAAACGCCCCGGCTCCCACGCAGAGGCGCGTGCGCAGTGGCAACGATTACTGCGGGACTGAAGGACCTAACTGACGGATCGGCGACTTGCTGTGGTCTTCCGCATTATTTCTTCGGCACGTGCGCGATGATGCACTGAATTGATTTATCGCTATATTTGCCGCCGTCTGCGCCCAACGAATACGAATCGTGGAATTCCTTGGCAGACATCCCACCGTTGTACAGCGCCTGGGTTCGGTTCAGAAAGATGCCCCAGTGCTCCGACTCCGCGCCTTGCCCATTGAAGATGATCGCCTGACCGTAATCGTCGTTGCCAATGACGAGCGGTTTGCACTCCGCAGCTATCTTCTGAAGAAATGCGTTGTAACCCGGGTCCGGAAAGGGTGTCGCAGCGCTTGCGGTCATGGCAACACCGAACAATGCGATGGCAATGGGTTGAAACGACTGTTTGGCATTCATCCTGCACCTCCTTGATGTGTGTATAAGGCGCGCTCCATGGCGGTGCCTCTGAAGACAGCTTCTCCGAGGCACCTCTTGCGGCCGCCTGCGTCAATCGTAGCATGAGCGCGGGAAGCGCGTAAATCGGCCTAACGGCGCGGCGCTGAACCGCCGCAGCTCTTTCGTGTCGTGCCCAGCCGCCGGGTCCGCTTCGCCACCGATGGACGCAATCACGCGCCATGCATGCGCAGCAACGGCTGTCCTATCCGAACCACGGCGCCTTGCGCAATGTTGCCGCAGGGCCCGAAATGGGCCGGTGCCAGGACGATCAGGGTCGAGCCATGCTGGAACCAGCCGAGCTCGTCGCCCTTGCGCAAGTCGGCGTCACACCGTCTGCTGCCCGGGCGCACGCGCTCGTCGAACGGTTGCCCAATAGCGCACTCATCGGCGTTCGCTTTCTGTACGGCATGCGCTCCGTCGGC
This sequence comes from Casimicrobiaceae bacterium, assembly GCA_035939595.1. Taxonomy (GTDB): domain Bacteria; phylum Pseudomonadota; class Gammaproteobacteria; order Burkholderiales; family Casimicrobiaceae; genus PALSA-1003. The sequence continues at coordinate 16,403 of DASZFQ010000156.1, read as the reverse complement.
CCGGCAGTCATTGGCTCGGGCAACATGACGTGCTCCCGATTCGTACTGCTCGATGCGGTCGCGGCGTTTTCCTGGAGTGCTTGCTGGATCGGCGCCGGGTATGTGCTTGGTGAGACGGTGGAACAGCTGCAGCGCGAGTTCATCTCAATTGGAGGTTGGCTATTGGTCGGGGTCGTGGCCGGCACCGGACTCGTGACCTGCATCCTGTATCTCCGCCGCCGACGGACCAAGGACGTCTGATCAACGCGCGGCGACGAGGCCCTCGGGCCGCTCGCTCGCGCGGCCGGGCTCCTCGGCGCCACCTTGACACAACTTGGCAAACTGCTAAGCTAGTCATTGGTTAACCAATTTGCGCACCCCGTGCCCAAGCCTTCTGCGGTCATCTCCCAACTCAGTCCCATCCAGCTGGACAGGCCGGCGGACCTGATCATGCGCCAGATCCGGAACCTGCTCGCTAACGGCGCGCTCAAGGCGGGGGATCGCCTCCCGCCGGAACGCGAGCTTGCGTCGCAATTCGGTGTCGGCCGGGGGCATGTTCGTGAGGCGCTGCGGAAGCTGGAGTTTTATGGTGTTCTGCAAACGTTTCCGCAAAGCGGGACGATCGTGGCGAGCCTGGGCGCCGGCGCACTGGAACGATTGATTTCCAATCTGCTTGATCTCGACCGCGACGACATCAAGGCGCTCACCGAAACACGCGGCATCCTCGAGATACATTCGGCGCAGCTTGCAGCGCAAAGGGCGTCGAAAGCGGCCGTCGCCGATATCAAGGCGGCGCTCGAGGCCTACCGCGTCGAGGTCGAGGAAGGACGCCCCGCCGTGGAGGAGGATCTCTTGTTTCACCTGGCGATCGCCAAGTCGACGCAGAACCCGGTTATGGCTTCACTCATCGGCCTGATGACGCCGGATATCATCCGTCTGCACAAGGTGTCGCGGGTATGCGAGGCGGGACGTGCGCAGATGGCGCTGCACGAGCACGTCAAGATATTTCGGGCGATAGCGACGCACGATGCCAAGGCGGCAACGCGGGCAATGTCGGAACATGTGCGCCTGATCAAGCAGCAGTTCGACGTGGCTTCACTGCAAATGATCGCATCGCAGAGGCAGCAGGCGCGCGCTTGATGGCTGGGCCTATGTGCGGGCGGACCCGATCAGTCGCCTCCGGAGAGAGGGCTGATGGGCGATCTGGGTCGCCTGGTACCCAAGTGAGCTTGCAATTCGACGTGGCAAGGAGGAGAGAAAATGAGCAACTGTCTGAAGCATTTTGCAAGGGCACTACTGGTCGTCGTTGCGGGACTGCTAATGGTTCACCCGGCCGGCGCAGAGAGCACGCTTGACAAGATCCTGAGCGCGAAAAAGCTCCGGGTCGCGATCGATGTGGCCAACCCTCCGTTTGGCGTGCTCGACAAAAGCGGCCAGCCCGACGGGTCGGACGTCGCGGTAGCCCGTCAGCTAGCCAAGGACCTGGGCGTCGAGATCGAGTTCGTGCAAGTGCCATCGACCGGGCGCATACCGGCGCTATTGGCAGGTCGCGCCGACGTCACCATCGCCTCGATTTCGGTCACCACCGATCGCGCCAAGGCCGTGATGTATTGCAATCCGAACGGTGCGCTCTCGATTACCATCTTTGGCCCGCAGAGCGTCCACATCAAGACTCCGGCGGACCTGGTCGGCAAGCGCGTGGGCATCACGCGCGCCACCCTGGAGGAGGCGACGGTACCCAAGATGGCGCCCGAGGGTACCAAGATCGTGTGGTTCGACGACCTCGCATCGACCGTTCAGGCGTTGCTTTCGGGTCAGGTCGACGCCGCCGCCATGACCGCATTTGCCGAGAAGACGGTGTCCGACGCGAACCCCGGCAAGCATCTCGAAAACAAGCTGCTGGTGACGACCGCATTTTATGGTCCCATCGTGCGCCCGAACGACTTCGAATTGCGGCAGTGGATCAACACCTGGATATTCCTCAATACGCAGAACGGGACGCTCGCCGCGATTTACAAGAAGTACACCGGGGTCGACCTGCCGCCGCTGCCGACGTTCTAGGCTTCTAATCGGGCGAAGCCCCATTGCGGGCGGCGCCGGGACTTGTCTATGCCGTGGCAGCGCACGGCAAAGAGGACTACGGGAGCAGCGTGCACTACGTCTTTCACTTCAACGTAGTGTGGGACCACTGGCGCGACCTCGCCGGGGGGGCTTGGCTCACCATCCGGCTCTCGTCGCTGGCGATGGTCATCGGGCTCGCCCTGGCCACCGTCTGCGCCTATGCCAAGGCAGCCGGGCCGAGTGCCGTGCGCTGGACCGTTGCCACCTACGTCGAGGTAGTTAGAAATACGCCGTTCCTGGTGCAGATCTTCATCATCTATTTCTCCCTCCCGGTTCTGGGCATCTCGGTGGGAGCGAACGAAGCGGCGCTGGCGGCGATGGTCGTCAATTTCGGCGCCTACGGCACGGAGATCCTGCGCGCCGGCATCGAGTCCGTGTCTCACGGCCAGGTTGACGCCGCGAAGGCGCTTGGGCTTACGCGCCTGCAGACCTTCCGCTACGTCGTGCTGTTCCCGGCGCTGAAGACCGTATTTCCCGCGCTGGCGAGCCAATTCATCCTGCTGATGCTCGCTTCAAGCGTCGTGTCCGCGGTCTCCGCGGTCGAGCTCACCGCGGTTACCAATTCGCTGCAATCGACCACGTTCCGTCCGTTCGAATTCTATTTCGTCGCGACCGGACTGTATCTGGCCATGGCGTTGGGCTTTCGGGCGGTCCTGGGAGGAATCTACTGGGGCGTCTTCGTGCACGGGCAACGCTCCTAGAGGCGCCGGGCGTGAACCGCAGCTTCGGAATACCCGAATTCGTCTACCTCCTTGCAGCCCTGCGCTGGACTCTGCTGCTGTCGCTGGTCGCCTTCCTCGGCGGAGGCGCGGTCGGGTTCGTAATTGCAATACTGCGCACCACGCACTCCCGCATTCTGCGCTTGCTGACCGCGGGTTATATCCAGCTGTTCCAGGGTACGCCGGTCCTCATGCAGCTGTTTCTCTTCTACTACGGCCTCGCCGTTCTCTATGACATGCAGGTCGACGCATGGCCCGCCGTGGCGCTCGCCTTTACGCTCTACGCCGGGGCATTCCTGGGCGAGATTTGGCGCGGATCGATCCAGGCGATTCCGCGGACCCAGTGGGAGGCGTCGGCCTGCCTTTCCCTGGGCTACATCGAGCAGCTCCGATTCGTGATCCTGCCTCAGGCGATGCGCATCTCCATCCCACCGACCGTGGGCTTCCTGGTGCAGCTTATCAAAGGCACATCGATTGCCGCCATCATTGGTTTCGTCGAACTGACCCGGGCTGGACAGCTAATCGTCAACGTGACGTTTCAACCCATGCTCGTCTATCCGATCGTGGCCGCGCTTTATTTCGCAGTGTGCTGGCCGCTTTCGCTCCTCAGCCGATCCCTTGAAAGACGCATCGATGCCGATCTTGGCATTAAACGGCATCTGTAAGCGCTTCGGCACCCACGTCGCGCTCGATGACGTGTCGCTCACGATCGAAAGCGGCGAGGTCGTGGCCATCATCGGACGCAGCGGCTCGGGCAAGACCACGCTGCTGCGCTGCATTAACGGCCTGGAAGTGCCCGACAGCGGCGAGATCGTCTTCGACGGACGTCCGGTGCAGCGCTCTCGTGCCGCACTGCGCGCGCTCCGGCGCGAGATCGGCATCGTGTTCCAGAGCTTCAACCTGTTTCCTCATCTTACGGTCGAGCGCAACATCACGCTGGCGCCCATGGTGGCGAAAGGCGTGTCCCTGGCCGAGGCCCGAGAGCGGGCAAGCGATGTGCTGCGCCAGGTCGGCCTCGAGGATAAGATCGACGCCGTACCGCTTCGGCTCTCGGGCGGGCAGCAGCAGCGGGTCGCCATCGCGCGATCGCTTGCCATGCAGCCGCGCCTGATGCTGTTCGACGAGATTACCTCGGCGCTCGATCCGGAACTGGTCGGCGAGGTGATCAACGTTCTGGAAAAGCTCGCCACGGAGGGAATGACAATGATTCTCGTGACGCACGAGATGGGATTTGCCCGGGTGGCCGCCGATACGATCGTCTTCATGCACCAGGGCCGCGTCTGTGAGAAGGGCCCTCCGTCGCGGCTGTTCACCGCGCCGGCAACAGCCGAGCTGGCGAGCTTCATCGACGCGATCCTGCCGGTAGGCCGCGTCATTGCCGACGCCATGCGCTGACCCGGCAGCAAAACCTGATCTTCGGCGCGAATCCCGTTCCCCGGCGGCACGGCATCGCCATCGGCCGTTGCTTCGAACCTGGCAACGAGAGCCGTCGATCAACCTCTGCTCTGATATGGCCGTTTGCGTCAACAGGTGTTATTTCATCCTTTCGGGGTATTGGGCGATGGCCACAAGTCTGAGTGCAACGACGATGGATCAGACTGATATCCGTAGGTTGGTTACCACTGTGTGAGAGTCCGTCGCGGAAGCTGCCTCGGTCTAGGAGCGCAGGTTGCCCAAAGGGTCTGGAGATAGAGGTTTTGAGGGTTCTTCCTATCGTGATTCGTAGCGCATCGCCCAATACCCCGAATTTGGTCTCAAGCGCCCGCTGGCATCGCAGCCGTGCGGGCGATCGCCCAGATGAAACCGGTGAGCTCGCGTGCGATCGCGATACAGACCTTGTTGATGTGAACGCCGCGGCGTTGTAGATGAGCAAAGCGACCGCAGAGACGGACCTGGGCCTTCCAGGCATGACGGCGGATGGCTTCGGGCTGACCTTGCTGACGGCTGTTGAGGTGCTGGCTCAGGCGTGCCGGATAGCGGTAATTCCAGGATGCTTCCGTGAGCAGGCGGCGCGCATGGGCATTGCCGGTCTTGGTAATGCTACCGCGGCGCACGGTGTTGCCGCTGGAGCGCTCGGAGGGCACCAGTCCGAGGTAGCTCATCAGATGCCGCGGATGGGCAAAGCGCTGAATGTCGCCGATTTCCGCGACCAGGCCAATGGCGCTGACGGTGTCGATACCGCGCAGAGTGCGCAAGGCAGACACGACCGGTTCAAAGCGCCATCCGCCGGTGGTCTGTACCAGGGCTTGGTCGAGGCGACCCAGGCGTTCGTCGGCTCCTTGCGTCGCCAGGACGTATTCGGTGAACGCCAATTGATCGCCGGCATGCTCGAAGGACTGATCGGCCAGCCAGTGCGCGTGGGTCTTGCCCCAGGAGGTCTTGCCCGCATAGATCCGGCCGTGGCGCAGCAGGAAAGCTTTGAGCTGTTGGCGCGCCTTCATGCGCAGGTGCAGAGCGTCCTCGCGGGCACGCCACAGATTGCGCAGCGCTTCGTGTTCAACGTCCGGTACCCAGATGGGCGTAAGTTCTCCGGCACGGAGCAACTCGGCCAGCCGCGCACTGTCGCGCCGATCGGTCTTTATGCGCTCGGCGGCACGCTGGGGAATCAGCGATGGGGCAACGACCTGGCAGGCATAGCCTTGGGCAACCAGGCGCCGGTACAGCCCGTAACCCGTCGGGCCCGCCTCGTAGGCCACCAGTTGGCTGGCCGGCGCCCCCAGCTTGCGCAGCAACTTGAGCGAAGCCGGCACATCGTGCCGAATCGTTCCCCGAAACTGGCTCGCTTCCCGACCCACCTCACACACTGAGATCGAAATGGTTTCCTTATGAACATCCAGTCCGACAAAGAACTTGGTATTCTCGTCCATGGCTCGTCTCCAGAAGGTCTGCGGCTGGCCCATCCAACCGCATGTGGCTCGGCGCACTTCGGTGCGCAACCCACGTTGACGGAGACGAGCCTCCTACCGCACGGCCATTCTGTCTAGGAGAAAGTCGCGTGGGATCTTCCAAGCCGTTCGCGGGTGTTTTCCCGATTGCGCCGACGCCGTTTACCGCATCGGGCGAACTGGACATCGAAGGGCAGCGTCGAGTCCTCGATTGCATGGTCGCTCAGGGAGTCGACGGCATTTGTATCCTTGCCAACTATTCGGAACAGTTCCTGCTTTCGGACGACGAGCGCGACTCGTTGCTCGATGTGTGTCTTGCGCACGTGAACGGCCGCGTCCCGGTCATCGTCACCTGCAGCCATTTCAGCACGCGCATTGCCGTTGACCGGGGGCGGAAGGCGGCTGCAAACGGTGCCGCCATGCTCATGCTGATGCCGCCTTACCACGGCGCCGGGCTGCGCGCGGACGAGGCCATGATGCTGCAGCACTTCGCACGCGTGGCTGAAGCTGCCCGCATTCCCATCATGGTTCAGGATGCGCCTTTGAGCGGCGTTAATCTGCCGGTGCCGTTTCTGGTGCGGCTCGCGCGTGAGGTACCGGTCATTCGCTATTTCAAGATCGAGATGCCAGGGACTGCCGCCAAATTGCGCAGCCTGATCGATGCCGGAGGCGATGCGATCGAGGGCCCATTCGACGGCGAAGAGGCCATCACCCTGATGGCGGATCTGGATGCCGGTGCAACCGGTACCATGCCGAGCGCCCTCCTGCCGGATCTCATCAAGAAGGTGTTCGTCCTGCACCGTGCGGGCCGGCGGCAGGAGGCGGCGGCAGCGTACGCATTGCTTCTGCCCTTGATCAACTACGAAAACCGCCAATGCGGACTGCGCGCCACCAAGACCGTCATGGCCGCCGGAGGTGTCATCAAGAGCGATGCAGTGCGCCATCCACTCGAGCCCCTTCACCCGGCGACGCGGGCGGGGCTACTTGAACTCGCCCGGGAGGCCAACCCCCTCGCATTGCGATGGGGCAGGTAACGGTGCGCGTTCAGACGAGATCAAGCTCCAGGATGCGGTGGCGCTATGTCAACGCCGCTTGACCCGTCGATCGGCGCCGAGCAGCCCGTTGACTCACACCCGGGGCGGAATGAGCCGCCCGGGAACGGGATCGGGTCCCTATTTGCGCGAATCGGATACCGGCGGCAACGCGATGCCTCCGTCCGCCGCTGGCTGCGCACCGGTAATCGTGTCACCGGTCAGTGCGGTGGACGGTAGACGCTCCCAAGGCGACAGACTCCTGATCGCGTTGCGCCGAAACGCCTGGTACAGCCGCAGTGCGCTCTTGGTGGTCATCCCGGGGACGGTTTGCAGAGCGGCGTTCGCCAACGCGGCAGAAAGCTGCGGGTCGAACTGCTCGAAAACGGACTCGATGTTGATTCGCACGGTAATTACCTCGACGTCAGGATCGGCCAGGCACGACTTGGAATTGATTATCGCTCTTTCACATGCACTCCGCGTGACGGAATTGCGACCACTGATCAGCTGAAATGCCGGTGTGACAGCCCGCCTCACCGCAACTCCAAACCGCACGCTGCGCGCGCACAACGCGCACCGGGCGGAAGAAATCCGGGTGAAGGCATTGCGCCTGCGCTCGCGCCGAATCTCGGGCCGTTCCGCGACGGGTTAGAGTTGAATCTCGCTTAAGGGTTTCCGTGACGCGATGTGACGATTCACCAGGCTTGTCGGATGGCCGCCCGACGCCGCCCGCCCCCGCCAGATAGGGAGGCGGGATAGCGCGGACATTCGCCGCCCGCTGCCGGCGCCGGCTGCACACCCACCAGCCCAGCCCCCAGGCGGAGCGGACCGACTGTTGTTCCCGCGCAACATGTCAGCAAATTGTCAGGTATATTGCATTTTGTCAGCCAGAAGAAAGGATCCTCGCGTACGATCAACGGCGGTCCAAGAATGGGCAGCGGACGACAGCCAAGCATCGGCGGTCAGCCGATTGGCCAGTGTCAAAAACAAATGCGACAAGGAGGAGCTCCATGAAGCTGAGGATACTGCTGGCTTTTGCGGCCGCGGCGATGTTCGTCGTTTCGGCGACGGCCTGGGCCGACCCAGAAAGCGATCTCAAGGCGAAGGTCGATGCGCTGCAGAAGCAATTGGACGAGCTCAAGGCGCAACTGAACCAGATCACGACCACCGTGCAGCAGACGAAGCAGGCGCAACAGGAGCAGGAGAAGAAGAATGAAACGTTCATGCAGCACGCGGCAGGCAGCGGCCTTACCTGGCTGGCTCCCGGTGGCGGCGACGTAACGCTCTACGGCAACTTTGACGTCTCCTTGGACGACACCACTAAGGGCCTTGCCAGCAGCTACGCCAACGGCGGATCGCCGGTCGGGAACATGGGCTGGCTGCCCGCGATTTCGACCAACGGCACCTATGTCGGCGTGCGGGGCAGACATCCGTTCGGCCCCGATATCCAGACGGAATTTGTCTGGCAGCTTGAGGGCGAGATTGTTGTTGCCGCCCAATCGGGGGTTGGAGACAACAACTCTGCCCAATCCAATGTCGTCAAGGGTGCACTGACCACACGCGACAGCTGGCTCGGCTTCGCCGGCAAGGACTGGGGCGCGGTCAAGATCGGCAAGGAAAACCCGCCCTACGATAAGTACTTCTCGCGCTTCAATCCGTTCTCGCAGATGATTGGCGATATGAAGGTCGTCATGGGCAACACCGGCGGCGACAACCGGGTCGAATTCGGCTCGCGCCTCGATCACGCCATCTGGTACGAATCCCCCAACTGGGGCGGCTTTTCGTTCAGCGCGCTGATTTCGCCCGGCCAGAACCGTGCCAACGACAGCAGCAACATTTCCGCCGGCGAATCGGATTGTTCCGGCGGCAACGCTCCGGGCAGCGGCGCCTTGCCACCTTCTTGCAACGACGGTGCCTTCTCGACCGCGTACAGCATCGCCTTGGGCTACCAGTGGCAGCAGCTCTACATCGCCGCCGCCTACGAGCAGCACAACAAGGTCAACCGCACCAGCGACACGATTGGCTTTCCGACGACGCCACCGCAAGACACGCAGGGTGATCCCAACGACGTCGCCGAGGAAAACGCCTGGAGAATCGGGGCGCAATACGTCTTCCCGACCAAGACGACCGTCGGCTTCATCTATGAGCAATTCCATCGCTACGTTCCGCAGTATCTGGAGTATCAGAATGAACGGCAGCGTTCGGGTACGTGGTTTACGGTGTCGCAGGCATTTACCGAAAAGGACGTGGGCAGTTTCGGATGGGCGCACGCCGGCGGGACGCCGGGTGACCCGGGCCAGCACAACACCACTTTCGGTCCCAACCCGCCCAATAAAGCCAACATGTACACGCTGCTGTGGCGCCATTACCTCGACCGGGATACCTCCGTGTACGGGACCTGGGCACTGACGGACAACCAGTCTGCTGCCCACTATGATCTTGGCGCGGGCGGCAGGGCGGTTACCACCGACTGTCACGATGCGAGCGAAATGGCCGCGTTCGATCCGACGGCCAACGGCGGGGCGGGCGGCGTGTCCGGCAGCGGTCCGCATTGCTTTGCCGGTGGCAGGCTGCAAGGGGTTTCGTTCGGGATAAACTACAAGTTCTAGCACTGGTTTCCCCCCAAGCCATCAGGCCCGGGCGGCGCTTCCCCTGTGCGGGGACGCCGCCCGGTCTGTTTTGTCAGGGCAGTGGGGCGGCGCATCCGCCGGCGCGGAACTTTAGCTCTTGCGCAGGCGGGCTGAACTGGGAACACTGCAAATGCTGCACTCGCCGGGACGGACCGGCCGGCGGTGCGCATGCATGGCGGCTGATTCTCCCGAACCGGACCGACAGGCTGCTTCGGTTCGCGACCACCGCCCCCGAAAGAGGAGCAGGTAATGCGCATTCTCGTCGTTGAGGACGATTCGCTGCTCGCGCAGGGACTCACCCGTATCCTCAGCCGTGCCGGCCATGCCGTGGATCAGGCCGAGAACGGACTCCAGGCCGACAAGGCGCTGCGCACCGCGCCCTATGAATTGGTCGTGCTCGACATCGGCCTGCCGGACATCGACGGTTTCGAGGTGTTGCGCCGCCTTCGTCGCCGCCACGCCGCCACCAACGTGCTCGTGCTGACCGCGCGCGACGCCGTCGAGGACCGTGTGCATGGCCTCGATCTGGGGGCCGACGATTACCTAACCAAACCGTTCTCGGTGACCGAGTTCGAGGCCCGTGTGCGGGCCCTGCTGCGCAGGACCTCGCTCCCCGCAGGTGCCGTGTCCATGGGCGGTCTTAGCGTCGACGTCGAGGCCAAGCGCGTCCGGGTTAACGGTACGTCGGTCGAGCTGACGGTTCGGGAATGGGCGCTGCTGGAGCTCTTCATGGCGCGGCCTGGCCGCGTGCTGAGCAAGGAACAGATCGCCCAGCAGCTCGCCGACTACGATGCACAACTAACGCCCAACGCGATCGAAGTCTACGTTTCGCGGTTGCGCGCAAAAATCGAGGCCGCCGGCGTGCGCATTCGCACCGTGCGCGGTTTTGGTTACCTCTGGGAAACGACGGATGAGTAGCCGGGTGCGGGCGCCGGGTAGCATTCGCCGACGCCTGCTGCTCTTTCTCATCCCCTCCTTGCTGCTGCTGGTCGTCGGCGCTGCGGCGCTGGCCTATTACGTCGGTTTACGCGTGGCGACATCGGCATACGACCGTTCGTTGCTCGACCCGGCGCTCGATATGGCCGCCAACGTCAGAATAGAGCCCAGTGGGCCGCGCTTGGCCATGCTCGATCAGGCGCAGGAGGCGCTGCTCTACGATAACGAGGACACGCTGGTGTTCCAGATTCGCGCCCCCGGTGGCGCGCTCGTGGCCGGGGATGAAGCCCTGCCCCCGCCGCCGAATATGGAGCCCGGTGCGCGTGCTTTCTTCGACACCCGCTACCACGACGAGCCCGTGCGCGTTGCTGCCGTCCGCTCCGATTCGGGTCTGTACGTGCAAGTAGCCGAAACCTTGCACAAGCGCAATCGCCTGATCGGTGAGATCCTAGCCGCCGGGCTGCTGCCGGTGTTGCTGATTGCGCTCGCCACGCTGGTGCTCGCCTGGACCGGCGTTGCGCGAGGCATCGCGCCGCTGGCGTGGATCAGGACCCAACTCCTGGGACGAACGCCTGCCGATCTTCACCCTCTCGACGAAAAGGCGATACCTGAGGAGATTGCGCCCGCTATCGAGGCGCTGAACCGGTTGCTGGCACAGGTGCGCGCTTCGAACGAAATGCAACAGCGCTTTCTGGCCAATGCCGCCCACCAGCTGCGCACGCCTCTGGCCGGATTGCAGATGCATCTCGAACTGCTGTTGCGCCGCGATCTGGACCCGGAAGTGCGTGAAGCGATCGCCGGGATGCACATCGCAACCGTGCGCGCGAGCCACCTCGCCAATCAGCTGCTCGCCCTGGCCAAGGCGGAAGCGAGCGCCGATGCCTTTGGCCGGCTGGCAACGGTCGACCTGTACGCCGTGGCAGACCGGGCGGTCCATGAATGGATCCAACGCGCGATCGCACGCGATATCGACCTGGGCTTCGTGCTCGAGCATACGCCCATTACCGGCAATCCCGTGCAGCTCGGCGAGTTGCTCGACAACCTGCTCGACAACGCGCTCCGCTACACGCCCAGCGGCGGCTCGGTTACCGTGCGTTGCGGGTCGGAGCAGGGTCAGCCCTACCTAAGCGTCGAGGACAACGGACCGGGAATTCCGGAATCAGCGCACAGTAGGGTGTTCGAAAGGTTCTATCGCGTTAACGACACGCCCGGCGACGGTGCCGGCCTCGGACTTGCCATCGTAAAGGAAGTCGTGCAAAGACATTTCGGCGCCTTGCGCATCGAATCGCCCGCTGAACGGGGCACGCGCATCGTGATCCGGTTTCCTCCTGCGTCACCGGAACCGGCATCACAGGCCGCTTGACGCCGCCGCGAGCGGCCACGCGGCGGCGCTCACGCCGCCTGGGTCAGCGCCCCGCTCTGGTAATCCCGGATTGCCTGCTCGATCTCCTCACGCGTGTTCATGACGAACGGACCGTACTGCACGATCGGTTCGAGCAACGGCCGACCGGCAAGCAGAATGACCCGGCCGCCTTCGGGACCAGCGGTGAGCTCGACGCCGTCGCCGTCTGACAGCACACCCGCGTGGTGCGTTTGCAGCGGGCGCCGTGAGCCCGCGGGACCAATCTCCACGCTGCCTTCGAACGGGTACACGAAGGCGTGGTAGCCCGCATGGATCGGCTGCATGAACGTCGCGCCGGCAGGCAGTTCGACGTCGAGGTAAAGCGGGTCGGTAGCCAGGCCCTGGATGGGACCAGCAGTCGCAACGCCGCCTTGGGTCATGGTGCCGGCAATCACCTTGACGCGCCCTCCGCCGTGCAGGTCGACGACCGGGATCTCGTCAGCCTGGATGTCGCGGTATGCGGCAGGCTTCATCTTCTCCTTTGCCGGCAGGTTGATCCAGAGCTGAAAGCCGCGCATGCGGCCTCGCTCCTGCTGCGGCATCTCGGAGTGAACGATGCCGCGGCCCGCGGTCATCCACTGCACACCGCCGCTCTTGAGTTCGCCCGTATGCCCCAGGTGGTCCTCGTGCCGCATGTGGCCGTCGAGCATGTAGGTCACGGTTTCGAAACCGCGGTGGGGATGTGCCGGGAAACCCGCAATGTAGTCGTCGGCATTCTCGGTGGAAAAATGGTCGAGCATCAGGAACGGGTCGAGCCGGGACCAAGCGGATTGTCCCAGGCTGCGGCGCAGCTTCACGCCCGCTCCGTCTGAGGTGGGGACCGCTTCGATGGTTCGTTGCAGGGTGCGCGTGGTCATGGTCGCTCCTATATACGGCCCACGCTGCGGCCTTTCAAGAGCGCGTCCTGCCCGACGAACGCTTCGACGGCACCTGCACGGCGAGGGTCATTGCGAGCCGGCCACGGGGCGGCTCGCGTAGCCCTGCGTCTACGACGCCTTCGCGGCGGCGTAGAGCCGGCTCGAGCGCGGCACACCGGCCAGCAGGTACTCCATCTGGTCGGCGAGGATGCGCCGGTTGCGCAGGATGAAATGCTCGTGCCGGTTAGGCACGTAGGGGACGTACAACAGCGGCATGCCCGCAATCTCCGGCGAGCGATTGGCCTTCTTCGTATTGCAGCGTCGGCACGCCGTGACCGAGTTGGTCCACACGTCACGTCCGCCGCGCGAGACGGGAATGACGTGGTCGCGCGACAGGTCACGCAACAGAAAACGCTGGCCGCAGTATGCGCACAGCTGTCGGTCGCGCGCGAACAGCAGCGCATTGGTCAGGCCCGGCGTATGGAAGTGTCCACCCGGAACGGTGCCCTTGATGGCCAGAATCGACTTCGTCGCAATGCGCGAGCGCGTGCCGTTGCGCTGCCAGCCGCCGCGGAATTCGCGTACCACGTCGCCCACCGACCATGCGACGAGTTGCTTGGCGTGGTAGGTAATCGCGTCCTCGAGCGCGACCCACGCCTGGGGCAATCCGGACATGTCGACAGTCAATACCAGCGGTTCCACGACCCTCGTCTCCTTGCCTGCCATCAACTGCTGCGGCCGGCGCCAATCATCCTTTCACGCAAAGCACCTGCTTCAAGCTGTGCACCACGTCGACCAGATCGCGCTGCGCCGAGAGCACGGCATCGACGTCTTTGTACGCCGCCGGCAACTCGTCGATGACCCCCGCGTCCTTACGGCACTCGACGCCCGCCGTCTGCTCGGCGAGGTCGGCACGCGTGAACCGGCGCTTAGCCTCGCTGCGCGACATCTTGCGTCCGGCGCCGTGACTGCACGAGTGGTACGCCGCGGGGTTGCCCTTGCCGCGCACGATGAACGATTTCGTGCCCATGCTACCGGGGATGATGCCAAGCTGTCCAGAGCGGGCCGATACGGCGCCCTTGCGGGTGACCCACAGCATCGCGCCGAAGTGCTCTTCCAGGCTGGCATAGTTGTGATGACAGTTCACGGCAACATCGCGGACGACCAACTCGCGACGGAAGAACTGTTGCAGCGCGCGCACGACAAGGTCAAGCATGAGGTCGCGATTGAGCGCCGCATAATCCTGCGCCCAATTCAGGCCCTCGACATATTCGTCGAATTCCACCGTCCCGGCGGAGAGCCACGCGAGGTCGCGGTCGGGCAGGTGGCGGCGCTCGCGCTCCGCGATCCGTCGCGCGGTCGCGATGGCAACCTCACCGATCGTGTTGCCAACGTTGCGACTGCCCGAGTGCAGCATGACCCAAACCGAGTCTTCTTCATCGAGGCTGAGCTCGATGAAATGATTGCCGCCACCGAGCGTGCCGAGTTGGCACCAGACGCGCGCCGGGTCGTACTTGCCTACGCGATGCATGATGCGCAGAGCGGCATAACGCTGCGCCAGGCCGGCGGTGCGGCGCTGCAACCGATCACCGATGCTGCTGGCATCGTCCAGCCGCAGGGGTTGGCGGTGAGCATTGAATCCGACGGGGACATCGCGCTCGATTTGCGCGCGTAGCTTGGCGAGCGAATCGGGCAGGTCCGACGCCTTGAGCGTCGTGCGCACCGCGACCATGCCGCAGCCGATATCGACTCCGACCGCGGCGGGAATGATTGCAGCTCGGGTGGGAATCACCGCGCCGACGGCAGCACCCTTGCCGACATGCACGTCGGGCATGATCGCAACGGGGCCGCCGAGAATGGGCAACGAGGCAATATTGCGGATCTGCTGATACGCAGCTTCCTCGACCGGGACGCCCTGCGTCCACATGCGCACGTTATCCATACCGACTTGTGCGGCCGCATCGATTCGCCGCCCCTAGACGGAAAGGGGTTGCCGAGACGATGTCGCCTTTAGGCGACAACAATAGCCGCAAGTATCGGGTTTCGCCACGGGCCCGGCGGGTCGCCCCGCCGGGTTGCCGCGACTTCTGACCGCGCCTTACGGCGCGGAGGCGATCCCGCAATCCCGGTTAGGAGGGCCGCGCACAGTCCTCGCAATCGCCGCATCCTCTTGCCCTCGCAGGAAGAGCATGTCGATCCGGCCCTACTGTCCCACAGTATCGTGACACGCCCGCGTCAGGTGCCCGCTCTGCGTGCCTTGGCCGCGCGGGGGGCGCCGCCCCCGGGCGCGCCGATGGCCCGTGGTCATATCGATGGCACGGTGTCGTACACCGAATCATTCGCCGGGTGGCGCAACTTCGGCTTGCGCGCGTCCTGGAATTCGCTGGCAATATCGAGCGTCTCGCGTACGCCCACATCGGCGCCGTGCCTTGCGATGAACCGCTTCGCCGCCGTGCGCCCTTCGCCGTGCAGGCGTTGCAGCCACGCGCGGGAACGTTCGAAGGAGGACCCTTGCTGCAGCAGTTCCCGCCGCGGAGGTCCGATGCGGTGCAGGCGCAAATCGAGAACGCTCGCCGGCCCCTCGCCCCGCGCGGCGATCGCGCGCATCGCCGCGATCGCCTGCATCTCTGCGACAAGAGAGGAATTGGAAACGATCTCGCCGATGCGTTGCCGGATCGCCGGCGTATCGGTGGGAACGTCGTCGCTGCTGTCCGGTACCAGCTGCACGACGATCAAATCGCGCGCAACGCGGCCGTGAATCATCGGCCATAGCGTCGGATTGCCGCAATAGCCCCCGTCCCAATACGGTTCACCATCGATCTCAACCGCTTGGAACAGCTGCGGCAGGCACGCCGACGCGAGCAGCACGTCAACCGTCATCGCCTCATTGGAAATAACGCGCGGCAAACCGGTCTTGACGTTGGTCACCGTGACGAACAACTCCGGCGCCAGCTTGCTGCGGATCGCGTCGATATCGACGTGCGCGGCGATGGCATCACGCAACGGGTTGATGCCCAGCGGATTGGTGTTATAGGGCGAAAGCGCGCCGGTCGACAGCAGCCAGGCGCCCAGGGTATCGCGCCAGGTGCGCTCCATGGGGCCCCATACCTCGCGCCCAAGGTCAGCGATCGCAGGCCGGGCAATGCGCAACCAGAACGAGCGCAGTGCTTCGCGGGCCAGCGCCGGGGTCCCCTTCGCCAGGGCGCTGGCCACGATCGCGGCGTTAATTGCGCCCGCGCTCGTGCCGGAGAGCTGCGCAACATGAAGGCTGCGACTGGCAAGCAGTACATCGAGCACGCCCCAGGTGAAAGCGCCCCAGGAGCCGCCCCCCTGTAACGCAAGGCCGATCGGCCGGCGCGCGGGCAGAGGGTGGGGCGGGGGCTGAACAATCGCGGTGGTCATCGGTTTACGGCCGACTTCGGGCTGACCCGGAGTCGACGGCCATGATTGAGAGTGAGTGACCGCTACCTAACTTCGGCCGCGGCGCCGGTCGCGCCGTCAGAGCCACGCTCCAAAGCTCTGAACTGTCAAGTAAATTCGGCTATGCAACTGCACCTGGTTTCCTCACAATATCCATAATAATATCGCACTGCACAATAGAACCTTAGGGTCCAGCCGCGAACAAAGCTAATCGTTTAATCCTATAGTTAACATCGTTTTTCGTGATGGAACCTTGCCATAATGGTGCAGTGCACTAATACATTTACTGGCGTTAACTACTCGGGCATCGGCATTCTGCCACCGAATTAGCCATCAGACGTGGGGTAGACCATCCAATCTGAGCAGCCTTGTCTCTTTTCTCGGTTTGCGACGAGGCTGGAGCGAGGGACATTTTCCGCTGCA
>DASZFQ010000155.1:0-2070 GCA_035939595.1 Casimicrobiaceae bacterium | reverse complement strand
CCCGTTTAAGGTGGTGCGGTCGAGATAGGGTCCGAGCACCACGCGCAGCAGCTCGTCGAGCGGCGTCGACTTCCAGCCCGCCTCGGTGATCAGCCGATGGGCATTCGCCAAGGCAAGCACGCGCGCCTGGTACTTGCTCGTAAGCTCGGCCATGGTCTTCGAGTTCTTCGCCGTCTGCGAGAACAAGGCCAGAAGCTGAGAAAACAGATTCCCGGAGCGATGGCGCAGCTCGCGGATCATCAGCTCATGACGCTCGTCGAGCTGGCGGCGCTGAATGGCGCCGGCGATGAGGTTGCCGATGGCGGCGAGGAAAGAGCTGTCCTGCGCGCTGAACGTGCGCGCCCTGTCGGTGCAGACGCCGAGAATGCCGTAGGCGCGGCCGTCGCGCCCGGCGATCATCGTGCTCATGCCGCTGACGCAGCAATGGTCCTGAAGATACCGGGGAACGGCAAAGCGGGACTCGCTGGCGAAGTCGGCAACGACGATGGGCGCGGCAGAATCGAGGATGTGCCGCGCATAGTTGCTGTTTTCCCGTGAGGTCACGATCGAGCCGATGCAGCCCTCCTTCCAGCCAAAACCGGCGCGCAGCAGCAGGTCGGTGTTGCCGGGCAGGAGCTCGAGGACTTCAACGAAATCGACCGACAATGTGCGTGCGATCGTGTTCGCCACGTCCTGGAGCAGCCGTTCGATGTCGGTTTCAATGAGTGCCCGCTCGCCGAGCTGGGCCAGCGCTGCCTGCTGCCTGGCGCGGCTGCGGATCTCGTCCTGCAGCCGCACCGGTTCGGTGACGTCGTGGCACAGCCCGATCACGCGGGCGGGCGCGCCGTCCTTGAACGTTACCGTGCCGGTCGCTTCGATCCAGATATCGTCGCCGCCCTCGCGTGAAGCGACACGATAGCGCAGCCGGAAGGGACTGCCGGTCCGGCGCGTTTCGTCGAACGCCTGCAGAACTCTGGCCTTGTCCTCCTCGTGGATGTGGTGCTCGAAAGACGCGAAGGTGCCGTCGAAGCCCGCTTGTGAGAAACCGCAAATCGATTCAACGTTGCTCGACCACGTTACGGCGTTGGCGGCGAGGTCCCAGGACCAGATGGCGATCTGCGCGGCTTCGAGCGCAGCCCGAACCGTGGCGAAATCGGGAAAGAAGGCCGTCGTGGGCTCCTCGCCGGGAATGCGTTCCGGTTCCTTGGTCGACGAATTTCCTGTAGGCCGGTCCATGCGTTTAAGACTTCGACCTCCTCCCCGCGCGGTCAAGGTCGCCTTTCGAACTATCTACGCGAAACAGCGCTATCTAGGCGAAACAGCGCGCGAGCGCGTTCGGTTTCGTCTGAACGATGAAAAATAGGGAGGAACGACGCCGGCCTGAGACCAAATGTCCTATCAATAGATACCGAACAGCGCCGGATTGCTGCTCCAATCGCCGCGCGGACGGGGTTGATCCGCCGCGGCCGGCTGCACCGAAATCCTGGTCACGGGGACGCCGGCCGTTCCTTCGGCGGGCGCGTTCTTCCGATCGCCGGCGGCGACGGCGCGCGGATCGTTGGGCAGCACCACGACCTTGGTGCCGACGCCGACGCGATCGTAGAGGTCGATCACGTCCTCGTCGCGCAGGCGGATGCAGCCGCTGGACACGTGCCTGCCGATCGATTTCGGATCATTGGTGCCGTGGATGCGGTAGGCGGTGTTGCCGAGATAGAGCGCGCGTGCGCCGAGCGGATTTCCCGGACCGCCGCCGACCCAGCGCGGCAGATAGGGCTGGCGGGCGATCATCTCGGCCGGCGGAATCCAGTCGGGCCATTCGGTTTTGCGCGAGATGGTCTCGATCCCGGACCAGGTGAAGCCGGCGCGCCCCACGCCGATGCCGTAGCGGATTGCCTTGCCGCTGCCGAGGGTCAGATAGAGGAAGGCGTGGGTGGTATCGATGATAATCGTGCCGGGCGGCTCGTCGCTGGCATAGGACACCGCCTGGCGGCGGAGCGCGGGAGATTCCTGTCCGCCGTAGGGTGGCTCGCTCTGCTGTCCGGGCGGCTGCATCACCTCGGGCAGGAGCGTGCCGAAGCGATCGACCGGCAT